>DJWB01000002.1 GCA_002441425.1 Patescibacteria group bacterium UBA6241
ATGGCCCTTTGATGCCCTGGGCTGCACACATGATACAATGGGGCTGACAATGCGTTTTGCCACGTCGTAAGACGGAGCTAATCGCCTAAACAGCTCCCCAGTTCGGATTGAGGTCTGCAATTCGACCTCATGAAGCCGGAATCGCTAGTAATCGTAGGTCAGCACACTACGGTGAATACGTTCTCGAGTCTTGTACTCACCGCCCGTCAAGTCAGGGAAGTTGGGGGTACCCGAAATCTTGCTTTATGCAGGACTACGGTAAATTCAATGACAAGGACTAAGTCGTAACAAGGCACGGCTAGCGGAAGCTGGTCGTGGAACATATCCAATCGGAACGAGTTAGCCCGAAAGGCGCTCATCCGGTCGATGCTGGGTGCTGGATGTTGGGAGGTATTTCAGGTCGGGCTTTGTCCCTCCGGAATTACTCCCCAACATCCAGCACCTATGCGGGACATGATACTCATCCCTATATGGTATTCGGACGCCGGAAAAACGTACCGGTAGTTTGGTAGGAGCGCTCAATTGACGCTCGTACTGGACTGAATAGGCGGAACACAAGAGTGCTTCATGTTTTTACCTGAAAAACCCCGTGCGGAACAATGCTCTTCGGAGGATTGTTCCGCACGGGGTTTTTCTCATACTGAATCAAATTGACTTTTGTATATAAATGTGTTATTTATTCAATGAGCTCATTTAGTTAGTTCTGTTTTTGGAGTTAAGAAAATGCGTCGTCGCTTTAGCCTAACTCGCTTCAATTATGCCTTGCAAAATGCAGACAAGGCGTTCATCCGCTGGCTTGATACCACCGGCCTAGAACTTAGGCGCAGGTGTATGGGTGTGAAGCGGATGGCGAAGATACGTGCAGGCACAAGGGACGTTTGGGTAGACGCATCTTCTGTTAGTGGAGAGAGCGTTTCTCGCTACTTTCCGCCCTTGTCTAGGGGACAGGAGAAGAGGGAGCGGGCGAAGTTCAGGGAGAAGTTGTCCCGATCGCGAACTATCCCCCAGAAAGAAGTTGCCGAGCGCAATAAGTGGGTGGAGAGCTGGAAAGGCCTGAGCCCACGACATCAGGAAAAGCATCGCGCATTCTACGCGGAGCTTGCCTTGATCGGGGCTGCCCCGCAAACACCTCCCGAAGTCGTGCCCGTCGATGAGTCGCCTACGCCGCCTGAACCGATTTTCTTCACCTCTGAAGATCTTCAAGTAAACTTTCAGTTCATTCGCTAAGAATTCCCTGCGGATTGAACTAAAAACCGCCCCGAGCCAGTGATGGTTCGGGGTTTTTCTTTAGTCCCTAAAGCTGGTCTCTGTACCTCATTTCTGATACTATCCTCAGGTCCGCCTTCGGGCGGGCTCTAGCAAGTGTAGCTCAGTTGGTAGAGCACTCGACTGATACTCGAGCGGTCGTAGGTTCGAATCCTACCACTTGCACCATATGAACCTTCAAGTAGGAGTGAAGGTGCTACTAAAAAACAAGCAAGGAGAGATCTTAGTGCTAAAGCGTTCTCAGGAAAAGTATCCAACCGTTAATAACCTTTGGGACATTCCTGGAGGCCGTATTGATCCTGGTGTTTCTCTAGAAGAGAACCTTAAGCGAGAAGTTTTAGAGGAGACGGGGTTGGCACTCACTTCTGACCCAAAACTGTGTGGAGCGCAGGATATTTTAAAGAATGAAAAACACGTCGTACGTATTACATATACCGCACACGCAGAAGGAGAAGTTTGTTTGAGTGACGAGCATACTGAGTACCAGTGGATTTCACTAGAGAATTTAAAGTCTTTGGACCTTTTAGATACGTATGTGAGGAGGCTCATTAACGGTGAGCTTCTTGAGCAAACATAATTGCTGCCGTTTCTATACCCACCCAATCTCTGCATGTCATATATATGCCGGTATACTGCATGTATATGCGAGATATACTCATTGTCCTTGGAATGTGCGTTGCGGCTATTGCAGCTGGCGTCCTTTTATATGTATACGGTCCTGAACAAGTGCGTGAAGTACCTAATCCTGCTCCAACAGAACAAGTTGCCGCTAACAGTTCTGAGCCAGTATCAGGAGCAGTTCCGGTACAGCTGCTTGATGCGGGGACTAACGCAGGAGCAGCAGCACAAAGGAAAAACATTGCTGCGTATGAGAGTGAGGGCTTTGAGCGCTTGTGGCAGATGGCACACGCAAACGATGGAGCACCGATTCCTTCAATAGATTTCTCCAAGCAGTACGCCATAGGAGTGTTTGCGGGCACCAAGTCTTCAGGAGGGCATTCAATTGAGGTGTCTGAAGTACGAGATTCAGGTGACACGCGTACCGTTGTTATTACGCTTACGAAGCCAGGGCCAGGTTGTGTAACTAGTCAGGCTATAACAAGTCCGTATCAAATTGTGCTCGTACCAACTTCTGTTGCGGTCCTTTCTCGCGTAGAACGTACTGTAGAAACTGCCTGTCAGTAGCCTTTACGCCTGAATGCGATAGGATGCATTCATGGATGCGCGCGCCCATTTTGAAGGGAAAAAGATAACCGTCATGGGACTCGGCCTGCTTGGACGCGGGGTGGGTGATGCAGCATATCTCGCCTCACAAGGTGCAGAACTTATCGTTACAGACTTGAAGTCCCCTGAAGAGCTTGCTGCGTCTCTTGAGAAATTAGCGGCGTATACAAACATTACCTATGTGCTGGGGGAACATCGTTTGGAAGATTTTGTAGACAGGGACTACATACTAAAAGCAGCAGGGGTGCCAGACGATTCTCCGTTTCTTACGAAGGCCCGTGCAGAAGGCATTCCCATAAAAATGAGCGCGTCTTGGTTTGCGGAAATAGCACGACTTCCTGTTGTTGGGGTTACGGGAACACGGGGGAAATCAACCGTAACGCACATGCTGGAATCTATTCTAGAAAAGGATGGAAGAGAAATTCTTTTGGGAGGGAATGTACGTGGAGTTTCTACGCTTGCACTTCTTGAGAAGGTAACTGAAAATCAGATACCCTTATTTGAATTGGATTCATGGCAACTGCAAGGGTTCGGCGAAGCGGGAATCAGCCCGCATCTTTCTGTATTCACGACATTCTATCCGGACCATCTTGCGTACTACAAAAATGATATTGATGTGTACCTTGAAGACAAAGCAAAGATATTCCTGAATCAAAGCGAAGACGATGTTCTTCTGCTTGGGGAGCAGATGGCGCTCACTGGTATTGAGAAATACGGAGAAAGAATACGGTCAAAGGTGAGTGTGGTGAATGAAGAGGTCCTTCCTAAAGATTGGGAGCTGCTTATTCCAGGAGCGCACAACCGATACAACGCAGCACTCGCACTCGCAGCTGCAAGAGAACTCGGTGTGACAGATGAAGTAAGTAAGGAGGCACTAGAATCTTTCCTCGGAGTTCCTGGTAGGTTGGAGCTCGTAGCGCTTGTTGGAGGAGTATCATTCTATAACGACACAAACTCCACGACTCCCGAGGCGACTATTACGGCACTGCACGCACTTTCAGAAGAAACGGGGAAGCACATCTCTCTTATTATGGGCGGACATGACAAGCAGTTGGATATGGGGAATTTGCTTGAGCTTATCAAAGAACTTGATGTTTCAGTCTCTTTGCTTGAAGGCACCGGTACAGATCGTATCAAAGACGAACTACCATATGCGGAAGTTTTTAATTCTCTTAAGGAAGCAGTTGCGCACGCACACACACGTGCAGGAGAAAATGGAATTGTGCTTCTCAGTCCTGCTTTCTCGTCCTTCGGAATGTTTGTGAATGAGTATGATAGGGGAGATCAGTTTAATGCAATTGTAAAAGGCCTATGAGCAGACTCTCCTCAATCTCGCACGCATATTTCATTGGCATAGGAGGCATTGGCATGTCTGCTCTTGCGCAGTACCTGGCTGATAAAGGAATTACCGTTTCTGGTTCAGACAGGGAAGCCAGTCCTGTAACAGATCTCCTTGTTTCAAAGGGAATACAAGTTTCGCTCGTGCAGACAGCAGAAAATGTTCCAGAAGCTGCTGATCTTGTTGTATACAGCGAGGCAGTATGGGAAGACAACATAGAACGTGTGCGTGCGAAAGAACTTGGCATACCACAACGTTCTTACTTTGAGGTCCTGGGTGATGTTTCTGAAGACATGCGTACCATTGCAATTGCAGGAACACACGGAAAGACCACAACAACAGGTATGACGGCGAAACTCTTGCGAGATGCAGGAGTGTCTCCAACAGCTATTGTGGGAAGTCTGGTACGAGACTTTGGCTCTAACTATTTGGCCGGGAACTCTGAGTGGCTTGTTGTTGAGGCGTGTGAGTACAAAAGGGATTTCCTTACGCTCTCTCCAGAGATACTGATTGTTACAAATATTGAGCTAGATCATACGGACTACTACAAGAACCTGGAAGATGTACAGAATGCGTTCCGTGCACTCATGGAGAAAGTGCCTGCACATGGATTCATTGTGACGGACAGCACCCATCTTGCCATTGCGCCCCTCCTTGAGGGACTTTCCGCTTCTGTTGTTGATTATCAAAAGGAAGCGGGGTATCCAGTACGGTTTCCTGGGGAGTTTAATGTTATGAACGCACGAGCCGCAACTGCAGCAGCTCGCAAGGTACTTCCGGGAATTCCAGAGGATCTACTTCGCGATTCGCTCGCGTCTTTTGAGGGAACCTGGCGAAGATTTGAGTATAAGGGAACAGCAAAAAGTGGAGCAGAGGTGTATGACGACTATGCACATCATCCAACTGCAGTACAGAAAACCATTCAGGAACTACGAGCAAAGACTTCCGGAAAAATATTTGTTGCCTTTCATCCGCACCTCTTTAGCAGAACGAGAGATCTGTTCCAGGAGTTCAGTACTGCCTTTGCGCGAGCTGACAGAGTATATATAGCGCCCATTTATCCAGCTCGCGAGCTGGATGATGGAACTATGTCTAACGAGATTCTTGCAGCAGCTATTCAAAAGCAGGGAGTGCAAGCAACAGCAGGAACATTTGCAGAGATTCAAGAGTCTCTAGAAAAAGAGGCAGGACCTGGAGATTTAATTATGACCATGGGAGCAGGAGATATTTATAAAGTAGCAGACGCACTAACGGCATAACGTATGGGAACACTTTCTGTAGTCGCTACTCCAATAGGGAATCTTGCTGATATAACACTGCGTGCACTTGAGACACTCAAGAATGCAGACGTTATTGCGTGCGAGGACACGCGCGTAACCGCAAAGTTGCTTGCGCGATATGAGATACAAAAGCCTCTCGTTATCTTTCATGCGCAAAGTGGTACCCACGCAACGACTCGCATTCTTAGTCTGCTTGGAGAAGGGAAGCATGTGGCACTCGTAACAGATGCAGGAACACCAGGAATTAGTGACCCGGGGAGTATGCTGGTGCGACAAGTACGAGACCGACTTAAGGGAGATGTGCGCATAGAAACATTGCCAGGACCCGCTGCAGTTACTGCCGCTCTTTCAATAGCAGGAGTACCTACGGATGAATTTGTGTTCTTAGGGTTCCTTCCTCATAAGAAGGGAAGACAAACCCTTTTTGCTGAAATTGCAGAGTCAAAGCGCACGGTTGTGTTCTATGAGTCGCCACACCGTATTGAAAAGGCACTCGCATCGCTCAGTGAGACATTGCCTGAAGATAGGAGGGTTATGGTGTTTAGAGAACTCACTAAGATGTACGAATCTGTTATAGAAGGCTCTGCTGAGGAGGTTGCAGAGCATTTCGCTACCCATCAGGGAGAGGTTCGCGGGGAGTTCGTGGTTATTGTTTCGGCGTAAACAGAGGGGTGCGGTATACTTTCCGCATGTCTCGCGAAAGTGTACTAAGCATATTAGGAGTTTTGGTTCTCTTCTCACCCTTTCTAGGAGTACCTCTTTCGCTTCTAGCGTGGATACTGCCCGTACTCGGTGCTCTTGTGTTTGGAATTGCTCTTTCCTTGAGAAGAGACCGTATTCGCAAGGAACAGCGACATACTGATACACATGAAGCATCTTCATCTTTGGCTGCGTAAGCCGTCCGTTGTTATCTTTTTTATAGGTGCACTCGTGCTTTTGCTTGGCATGGTTATTTTGCCATTTGCGTTCGCTACAACATACGACTCGGATCCTTCCACTGAACCTGTGCCTGAGAAAAAGAAGCCTGCTGTAGAGGTCTTTAACAAGGCTGCGTATGACGCACGCATGGAAGCTATAGCAAACTATGCATCAAACACTCCAACGACTACTGAGCGTCTGTGGCCTGTACAGGCGGCGTACCCAAATGCAGGTGCACTGCTTCCAAACAAAAGAATCATTGCGTACTACGGCAACTTCTATTCCAAGAATATGGGTGTACTTGGGGAGTACCCTGAAGACGTGATGCTTGCAAAGCTTAAGGAGGAGCAGCGCAGGTGGGAGGCTGCAGACCCTGCTACACCAACTGTCCCTGCAATTAACTATATTGCTATAACTGCCCAAGAGAACCCAGGAAAGGAAGGGAAGTATCTTTTGCGAATGCCAGACACGGAAATTGATAAGGCACTAGAAATTGCGAAGAAGGTAAACGGAATTGTTATCTTGGACATTCAGATTGGGTTCAGTACGCTTGAACATGAGCTTCCGATGCTAGAGAAGTATTTGGCAATGCCAAATGTGCACCTTGGACTTGATCCTGAATTTCATATGATAGGGGAGGAGTCTCCGGGGCATGTTATCGGTTCCTATGATGCGAGAGATATTAATTACGCTGCTGAGTACCTGGCGAATTTAGTACGTGAGCATAACCTGCCACCAAAGGTGATCATCGTGCACCGGTTTACGCAGCGCATGGTTACGAATGCTGCGCTTATAAAGCCATTACCTGAAGTTCAGATAGTTATGGATATGGACGGGTGGGGACCTCCTGCAAAGAAGATAAATACCTATAAACAATTTATTTATCCAGAGCCGGTGCAGTTCACTGGATTCAAGATCTTTTACAAGAACGATCTGAAGCCACCGTCAACAAGACTCCTCACCCCAGAAGATTTGCTGGAGCTTACACCACAGCCTCTGTTCATTCAGTATCAGTAATCGCGGTATACTGCTCGGTATGGAGAATCCCGAGCGAGTCACATACTTTGCGGCGACTGATTCGCGCGGAAAGCGAGTACCTTTTGGTATTAAAGCTAAAGATCGTGCACGACACATGTATGTGATCGGGAAGACAGGTATGGGTAAATCAACCCTGCTTGAGAATATGGCCATTCAAGATATCCGTAACGGAGAAGGAATGGCCTTTATTGATCCGCACGGAAGTGCCGTTGAGAAACTTCTTGATTTCATACCTGAGAACAGGATTAAGGATGTAGTGTATTTTGCACCGTTTGATTTGGAACAGCCCATGGCATTTAACGTCATGGAGGATGTGGGCTATGACAAACGACACCTCGTAGTGTCTGGCCTCATGGCAACGTTTAAGAAGATTTGGGAAGACGCATGGTCTGCCCGTATGGAGTACATTCTCACCAATACACTCCTCGCGCTGTTGGAATATCCAGATGCAACCCTGCTTGGCGTGAACCGCATGTATACCGATAAGGGATACAGAAAGAAAGTCGTAGATAACGTAAAGGATCCAGTTGTTAAAGACTTCTGGACTAAAGAGTTTGCGAACTACGGAGACCGCTACACGCAGGAAGCAACACCTGCTATTCAGAATAAGATTGGGCAGTTCACTGGAAACCCTCTCATCCGCAATATCATTGGGCAGTCCACTTCTTCATTTGATATCCGTACGCTCATGGATGAGCGAAAGATTTTGCTCATTAACCTTTCTAAGGGACTCGTGGGCGACACGAACATGCAGTTGCTCGGCTCTATGCTCACGACGCGTATTTTCTTGGCTGCGATGAGTAGAGCGAACTTGCCATCGCATGAGCTCGCGAAAGCACCGAACTTTTACTTCTATGTGGATGAGTTCCAAAACTTTGCGAACCAGACATTCTCAGAGATTTTGTCTGAGGCACGTAAGTACCATTTGAATTTACTCTTGGCGCACCAGTACGTTGCCCAGATGGAAGAAGAAGTTCAGGCAGCAGTATTTGGAAACGTGGGCACAACGGTCTCTTTCCGTGTAGGTCCTTTGGATGCAGAGCTTCTGGAGAAGGTGTTTAGTCCAGAATTCTTGCAGGAAGATTTGGTTAACCTCGGGTTTGCACAGATTTATCTCTCTCTCATGATTGATGGAATTGGGTCGCGTCCCTTTTCAGGTATAACCATTCCTCCAATTGAAGCTCCTGCACATTCTTTCCGTGCAGAAGTTTTACATCATTCTCGTACTGTATTTGGAACTCCTCGCGAACTCATTGAAGGGAAGGTGCAGGCAGAATATGCAGAGATACATGAAGCAGTGCCTAGCGAGGAGCCGAAACAAAAGCCACAGTCTTTCCAGAAGCAGGCGCCAAAAAACTCAGAGCGCTCTCAACAAAAGCCAAAGCCAAGACAGGAGCCGGCAGCAAAAGCAAAGACAGCTGCAGATCTTAAGGAGATACTTCGTTCAACCATAGCTGCTTCGCAAGAAGAGAAAAGTAAGAAGCAGCACTCAAAGAAGGACGTGCTGCAGAAGACTCTGCAAGAGGTTGCGAAGGAGACTCCAAAACAACAAGCCCAAGAACGTAAACAAGAACCTCAAAACCCTGTCTTTGAAGTTCCCGAGGAAACACTCCGCTCTATTTTTAAAGATGTATAGACTCGCGTTGCTGGCAGTGTTGATGTGTGCAGGAATACTGCTTCCTGCACACACTCACGCAGCTGTAGTTATAAGCGAAATAGCATGGATGGGAACTTCCGTTGATAACGGAAGTTATTGCGAATGGGTTGAATTGCAGAATACGGGAGAAGACGAAGTCTCACTTTCTGGATGGAAACTAAAGACAGGGGACGAGGGAATGAGCGTGCCCCTTTCAGGACATGTAGATGCTGGTGCGTACTATCTCATTGTGCGGGCAACACCAAGTGCGTGTCCGGACCCAGTTCCTGGGATTGAGGAAGATCTAAAGTACACGTTCGGGGGAGGTCTGTCTAACGCTGGCGAGATACTTATACTCTCTTCACCTGAAGGAGAGGTTGAGAGGATTGACGCAGCATCTGGTTGGGAGAAAGTAGTTGGGGGAGACAGTGCACGAAAACTAACTGCACAGCGCGCGGGAGATGGATGGGTAACTGCAGCAGGGACACCAAAGGCAGCGAATGCAACAGAGTCAGTAGAGACATCAACTGAGACTTCAGGAAGTAGCAGTGTTGTAAAGAAAGCTCCTGCAAATCCTGTTCCAACATTTTATATAGAAGCAGGAGGAGATAGAACTATTTCTGCAAAAGCTCATATTCAGTATGTTCCTATTATTTATGACAGCGAGGGGAGGGTAGTGCGTCATGCGTACACCACATGGGCTTTTGGAGACGGAAGTAGAGAGACAGGACCCAAGGCCGTGCATGCATACAGAGAGCCTGGAGAATATCTTGTAGTTATCCGTGCGCAGCAGGGGTATAGCTCGGGGAGCACCTCTTTTGTGGTAACTGCAGATACTGCAGACATTGAGATATCTGCAGTATCGGAAAAGGGAATCTCTCTTACTAATACTGACTCGCGCATACTTGATTTGTCTGACTACCATCTCCTCTTAGGAGACGAAGAATTTCTCATTCCTACAGACACACAGATTCTGCCTGGGCGGACCGTTATATTTCCTCCTGAAGTAACAGGACTTGCCACCACTTCTTCTCATGCGTTTCTTACGTACCCAAACAGAGAAGCTGCATTTGAGTACACTCCGCAACCCAAAGTCTTTGAGGAGAGTATTACTTATATGAAGGAGGTCGCTTTACCAACCCAAGAAAAGACTCAAGATGAAGCAACGATAGTCGCTCCCGCTCAGGCAGTACACTCTGCCCGGGCGGGAGCACCTTTGCTTTCATGGCTTTTGCAGGGCTTCTGGCCTGAATGGAGTTCGTATCGTACCCTGTCTAGACTATATATATGAGTAAGTTGCTAGTGGTTACAGGGGGTGCTGGATTTGTGGGTACCCACTTGTGCCAGAAACTCAAAGAACAAGGACACCGTGTCATCTCTCTAGATAACTATTTTACGGGGAGTCGTCAGAACCATGTACCGGGAGTTGAGTATCGCGAAGGACACACTAAAGATATTGAATCACTCATTCCAGAGTCTCCTGACGTGGTGTACCACCTCGGGGAGTATTCTCGTGTGGAGAAGAGCTTTGAAGACATTGAGACTGTATGGGATTTAAATAAGACGGGAACTTTTGCAGTACTTGAATTTGTGCGCAGACGAGGAGCAAAGATTGTATACGCAGGGTCTTCAACAAAGTTTGCAGATGACGGATTTGGGAAGGATCAAAGTCCCTATGCATGGACAAAGGCAACAAATACAGAGCTCGTTAAGAACTATGCGGCATGGTATGGAATTCCATACGCCATTACGTATTTCTATAACGTCTATGGTCCGGGAGAGCGTGCGGGTGCTTTCGGTACCGTTATTGAAATATACCGACAGAGTTTCCTTAGTGGACGCCCGCTGGGTGTATCGCTTCCTGGTACACAAACCCGCAACTTCACTCATGTATCAGATATCGTAGACGGACTTGTGCGTGTTGGAGAGAAAGGAGAGGGGGATGAGTTTGGTATAGGGGACGAACGGGCGTATGCAGTTAAAGAAGTAGCCGAATTATTTGGAGGGAAGATTGTTATGTTGCCTGAGCGCCCAGGAAATCGTATGAGTTCAGATGTTGATACGACGCGCGTGCGTGTACTTGGCTGGGAACCAAAGAAACACCTTGCTGAATACATACAAGAGATCAGGGAGTCTGAACAAACAGAAGAGGCGAGAGAGTTGCGAGTTCTTGTGTTTACAACAACCTTCCATCCAATAGCAGGCCCCGCAGAGGAGGCACTCTGCACGCTTATGAAAAAGATGCCTGAGGTGCAGTTTGATATTGTAACGACGCTCTTTTCAAAGAGTGCTGCTGGCGCTGCGTGTCCTGCAGAAAATGCAACGGTGCATCGTGTTGGATGGGGGAGTCCCTTGGACAAATACCTTCTTCCAATTCTCGGTGCACGGCGTGCGAGAAAGCTCGCAAAGGAACATCAATACTTGTTCTCATGGTCTGTTATGGCGAGCTACGGAACTCTTGCTGCGCTTTCAGTGCGGAGGAGCGGAAAGATACCGCTTCTTGTAACGTTGGCAGACCAGCGTATTGGATGGTTTGAAAGACTCTTCATACGACTCTTTATGAGAAAGACTGACCAAGTCTATGCATCGCTTCCAGACCAGACAAGGAATCTTGCGTCTTTGAGTGAGCGTATGTCTACGCGCAAATCTTTGGGAGACGGAGATGCGTTTGCAAACCAGGTTCGCTTTGCGTACGCGCAAGCATTGCAGGCAGAATATAAGAAGCAGCCATGAAGAAGGTACTGATATTTTCATTAAATTATTATCCTCGCTTTATTGGAGGAGCTGAAGTTGCGATTAAGGAAATAACAGACCGCATCTCTCCTGAGGAGATTGAATTTCATATGGTTACGCTTCGGTTTGATTCGGAGCTACCTAAGATGGAGCGCATTGGGAACGTTACCGTGCATCGTATCGGTCCTACGGTCTCAGCTCCTACGATTGCTGACCTTAAAAAGTTTCCGCTTCATTTAAACAAACACCTGTATCAGTTTGTTGCAGCCTTTGCAGCGATGCGTCTACATAAGAAATATAAGTTTGATGGAACGTGGGCGATGATGGCACATTCCTGCGCAATCCCTGCTGGTATCTTTAAGTTCTTTAATCCTCGCGTTAAGTACTTGCTCACTCTTCAGGAAGGAGATCCACCAGAACATATTGAGCGGCTCGCAAGGCCAGTGTGGCCCTTGTTTAAACAGGGCTTTACGAAAGCAGATGCGTTGCAACCTATTTCAACATTCTTACTTACTTGGGGCAGGCGTATGGGATTTTCAGGTGAGGCTGAAGTTATTCCGAATGCAGTTGATATGCAGCGCTTTACTAAGGAGTATTCAGCAACAGAGATTGCTTCAATGAAGGAGTCTTTAGGAAAGAGAGAGGGAGATGTCTTTATGGTTACTACGTCTCGCCTCGTGCATAAGAATGGAATAGATGATGTTATTCGTGCGCTGCCGTTGCTACCTGAGAATGTTTCTTTCCTTATTTACGGTATTGGCCCAGACCAGGAGATGCTAGAGAAATTAGCTTCAGAGCTTGGCGTATCAAATCGCGCACGATTCATGGGTCAGATTGGGCATGCAGAGATGCCGCTCATGCTTAAGGCTTGCGACATTTTTATTAGGCCTTCTCGTTCAGAGGGAATGGGCAACTCATTCGTTGAAGCTATGGCTGCAAAACTTCCGGTTATAGCAACACAGGAGGGAGGTATTGCTGATTTCCTGTTTGACGAAGTCCGCAATCCAGAACAGCCAACAACTGGATGGGCAGTATCTGCGGATTCTCCTGAGGAGATTGCAGCTGCCACAAACTCTATTATTGAGCACCCAGAAAAAGTAGAAGAGGTTACTGAAACTGCGCTTGCCATGGTTACAGAACGGTACGATTGGGACAAGGTAGCGGTGTCTATGCGCGCGCTCTTCAATCGTATGTTTGGAGGGTAAGATAGGTATATGCGGTTACTTGTTGCAACACCTTTATATCCTCCAGATATTGGAGGACCTGCTACCTATGTCCGTGTTCTTGAAACGGGACTGCCAGAGTCGGGTATACAGGTGGCTGTAGCGCGGTTTAGCAGTGTGCGCAGGTTTCCTAAACTGATACGTCACTGTGCATACTTTTTTATGCTCTTACGAGCTGGCAGAGATGCTGATGTGTTGTATGCGCTTGATCCGGTTTCAACAGGATTTCCTGCGGCACTCGCTGCAAAGATTCTACGTAAACCGTTCGTACTGAAGATCGTTGGAGATTATGCCTGGGAGCAGGGGAAGCAACGTTTCGGTGTCCATGAAACATTGGATGATTTTGTGCGTACCAAACAGCACTCCGTGAGTGTTCAATTCCTCCAGCGAATTCAGACTTGGGTTGCAAAGCAAGCAAAGACAATTATTGTTCCCAGTGCGTATTTGAAAGGGATAGTGCAAAGATGGGGTCTTCCAGGAGACAAAATCCATGTCGTTTTTAATGCAGTCTCTGTTTCAAGTTTTGGAAAGGTTCCTGAAGAAGCAGCGCTGTCTCGTCCGCGAATTGTTTCAGTTGGAAGACTCGTCCCCTGGAAGGGAATGGGAGGACTTATAGATGCCCTCGTTCAGGTGCGAGAACAATTCCCAACTGCTTCATTGACTATCGCAGGTGACGGGCCAGATAGAAAAAGCCTTGAGGGATATGCTGGTGCACGACTACAGCATTCGTTTTCGTTTACGGGGGCGCTCGCACACGAAGATATATTGGCACTGTTACGTGAAGCTGACGTTTTTGTTATTAACTCTACCTATGAAGGGCTCTCCCATTTGCTTATAGAAGCGCAAATGATTGGTGCGCCAACCGTTGCCACTGATGTGGGAGGGAACTCAGAAGTCATTACCGATGGAAAAGACGGGTTGCTGATTCAATCAGGAGATAGAGAGGAGCTTGCAGAAGCGATCAAGAAATTGATAAGTGATACTGAGCTGGCTGCATCGTTACATGAACATGCCAAGCAGGCGAGCGAGCGATTCTTGCCTTCAGGTATGCTTGCGCATACTGAAGAAATTCTAAAAAAGTCTGTATGAAAGCTCTGTTTATCTCCAGCGACCAGAATATTCTGAATGAAAACAGCTCAGTACATGCGCGTATGCGCACCTACGCAGAAGCAATAGGGGAGTTGCACGTTGCAGTGCGAGGGAAGAAGCAAAAAACCATACAAGCAGGTCCACTTACAGTGCATGGCTACAAGGTGCAGAAGTTGTTTGCTCCTCTTCTGTTAGCAAAGAAAGTTAAGAAGTTGATACGCGCGCATCAAATAGAAGTTGTGTCAGCACAGGATCCATTTGAACACGGATGGATTGGTATGCAGGCATGCAAAGGAACTGATGCAGCGCTCCATATACAGGTGCATACAGACTTCTTGTCCCCTTGGTTCACGAAGAGCCATTCATTACGTTCGTCTACTGTACGCATGCCGGTATTAAACTCAGTACGCAGAATGCTTGCGAACCAGGTGCTACCCCAGGCCGCTGGTATACGTGTTGTGTCAGAACGCATCAAGACCTCACTTATTCAGACTTATGGAGCGCGGATACCAGAACCCGTAGTTATTCCAATAGAAGTGCCGCGCGAGCTCCCAGAGAAACTTGAATTGCCGCCAC
Organism: Patescibacteria group bacterium UBA6241; assembly: GCA_002441425.1. GTDB lineage: Bacteria > Patescibacteriota > Minisyncoccia > Phycocordibacterales > Phycocordibacteraceae > C7867-001. Next base: position 14,323 of record DJWB01000002.1, read on the forward strand.
ACAATTTTACGTTTGCACTTATAGCTGCAAGTAGGCTTGAACCAGAAAAAAGAATTGAAGACATTCTTGATGCTATCACTCAAATATCTGCACGGTATCCAAGTGTAGGGCTCGTACTCGTAGGAGGAGGGAGTGAGAGGAAAAGACTTGAGCACATGGCAGTACGCCTACATATACAAGACAAGATTGTATTTTTGGGAGAGAAGACCCCTGAAGAGACAAAGGGTCTGTTACTAAGTGCGCATGCTTTTATTCAGGCGAGCGCGTACGAAGGATACGGAAGGTCCTTAATTGAGGCGGCTCTCGCAGGTCTCCCCATTATCACCACAGACGTAGGAATTGTGGGAGAAGTCTTTAAGGGATACGAGGAGGTGCTCTCTGCTCCTGTGGCAGATCCGGCCGCATTGGCCGTCCATATTGTTGGCCTCGTGGAGGACCAGCAGGCCCGTAAACTCCTCTCTATAGGGGCAAAAATGGCCGCTGAGAGGCACTTGGAGGCAGAAGGGACGGTGCCTGCTCGTATAGCAGCAGACCTTGCCCAAGCGACCCAAACACGGTACTAACAGTTACAATAAGAGCTACGTAATTAGATATATGACTCAACGACGCTATTTTGGTACAGATGGGGTGCGCGGACGGGTAGGTAAAAGTCCTCTGACTGCTGACTTCGCACTGCGCCTTGCGAATGCTGCTGCGCAGGTTCTCACTCCAGAAGGAGGAAGAGTACTTATTGGAAAGGACACTCGTCTTTCAGGCTACATGTTTGAGTCTGCACTTGAGGCCGGGTTTGTGGCTGCGGGTGTTGATGTAGTTCTTATCGGTCCTTTGCCAACACCAGGTATTGCGTACATGACCATGCACCTTGAGTGTGATTTTGGTGTGGTGATTAGCGCGTCACACAACAAATACGATGACAATGGCATTAAGTTTTTTGATAAGAACGGAGAGAAGATTTCAGACGAGCTGGAACTGCAGATTGAAGCATTGCTAGACGAAGAGCCAATAACGAAAGAGTCACGACAGCTCGGGCGTGCATCACGTGTTGATAAGATGCGCACCAAGTATCAGGACTTCTGCGCCTCAACAGTTCCTGAAGATATGACTCTGGATGGGTTCAGGCTCGTTGTTGATTGTGCCAACGGTGCAGGATACAAAGTTGCGCCAAGAGTCTTTGCAGACTTGGGAGCAGACATTGTTCCCATAGGAACATCTCCAAACGGAAGAAACATTAATGACGGTTGCGGTTCAACAGAACCTGAACTCCTTAAGCATTTAGTTCCTGGTGTGCATGCAGATGCAGGTATTGCACTTGATGGAGACGGAGATCGTATCGTTATGGTTGATGCAGAGGGCAGTCTCGTGGATGGAGATCAGATTCTCTACATCCTCGCTAAAGAGCGGATTGAGACGGGAACTCTCAAGGGACCTGTTGTGGGAACGGTTATGAGTAATCTTGGACTTGAGCGCGCGATAGGAGAGTTGGGAGTTACATTCTTGCGAACTAAGGTAGGAGATCGTCATGTGCTTGCAGAGCTACGCAAAGAAGGAGGAATACTTGGAGGAGAACCGTCCGGGCATGTGCTCACGCTTGATAAGACAACAACTGGAGATGCAATTGTGGTTGCACTGCAGGTACTAGCAGCTATGAAGCGCACAGGGAAAACTCTTAAAGATCTTGCTTCAGGAATGCAGAAGACTCCGCAAGTGCATAACAATGTACGTCTTACTGAGAAGTTTGATCCGAATAGTTCAGAGGTAGTGATGAGTGAGGTGGAGAGTGTTACCAAAGAACTCGGAACTTCTGGTCGTGTGGTACTCCGTGCATCAGGTACTGAGCCACTCGTACGTATTATGGTTGAGGCTGAAGAGGAGGAGACTGCACAAAAGTATGCAAAGCAGTTAGCAGAAGTGGTTCGTAACGCAGCAGCATAGCTTCATGGAAAAGATTGGGTTTATTGGGCAAGGATGGATAGGGAAGCATTACGCTGATGATTTTGAAACGCGTGGTTTCTCTGTAGTGCGGTACGGGCTTGAGCCTGCATATGTTGGGAACAAAGAAGCAATTGCTGAGTGTCCGCTTGTTTTTATTGCAGTTCCTACGCCAACTACTGAAGCGGGCTTTGACTCGTCCATAGTTGAATCTGTGCTCCCGCTTGTGGGGAAGGGGAATACCGCTATCCTTAAATCAACACTCTTGCCAGGAACAACAGAGAAGCTGCAGAAGCTTTTTCCAGACATACTCGTTATTAATTCTCCTGAGTTTTTGCGTGAAGCAAATGCAGCGCATGATGCGGCACACCCTGAGCGAAACCTTATAGGTATTCCGCATGAGACGCCTGAGTACCAGGCTGCTGCAGAGAGGGTTCTCTCAGTTCTTCCCAAAGCTCCCTATGCGCGCATAATGCCTGCGCGTGCAGCTGAGCTCACGAAGTATGCAGGGAATGTATTTCTTGCACTTAAGGTTGTATACGCAAACATGCTTGCGGATCTTGCGGGTGGGCTAGATGTTTCGTACGAGATTGTGCAGGAGGCATTAGCTGCAGATCCGCGCATCGGTCCATCTCATTTATCTGTTATGAGTGCGAGCGGGCACTCAGAAGTTCCTGGAAGGGGTGCAGGCGGGCATTGCTTTATAAAAGACTTGGAGGCATTCAGGCGCCTGTATGCGGAAGCAGTGCATGAGGAGAAGGGGGAGGAATTCTTAAAGGCATTTGTGCGGAAGAATAATGCGTATCTTGTAGATTCAGAAAAGGATCTTGATTTGTTAGCCGGAGTATACGGACCTGAGTATGATCACCTTCCTTGATTTTCATAACACGGTCTTTAACTCAAACGCATACGATGCGGCAGTGCGTTCAGGTGACGGAACTCCCGATCCTACTCAATTTGTATATCCGGATGCAGTTCAAACCCTCAAGTCCCTTGAGAATAATGGAGTTGTGGTGACGAGTGCACCAGCAGACTTTGTGAAAGCAGCGCTCGCGCATATTCCACGAATTACCTTTCTTGCAACAGAGGGGAAGTCAAAAGCAGAGTATCTTTCTTTGTGGCCTGGGTATTATGGGCAGGAAGCTGTGTTTGTAGATGACTCAGTATCAGAACTTACAGAACTTTCTGAGAAGTATCCTTCACTAAAGTGTATTGAGATACGGAGAGATTTAGCAGAGGGAGCGGGCATGTTTAAGGTTATTACCTCTCTTTCTCAACTGCCATGAGGTTGCTATTTGTTACACAGGCAATTGATTTGGACGACCCAGTACTCAGCGTATACCACGACTGGGTTGCAGCGCTCGCACCCAAGTTTGAATCTGTTGAGGTTATAGCGCTTAAGGTAGGGAGACACACGCTCCCACAGAATGTATATGTGCATTCGCTTGGAAAAGAGGAGGGAAGGCAGACACAGCTTGCATACAGTATTCGCTTTTTGAAATTGGTGTGGAATCTACGCGAGTCATACGATTCTGTCTTTGTGCATATGAATCAGGAGTACATTCTGCTTGCAGGGCTTGTGTGGAAGTTTCTGCAGAAGCCCGTGTATCTCTGGAGGAATCATTATGCAGGCTCTGTACTAACAGATATTGCTGCTGCATTTTGCACGAAGGTATTTTGTACTTCAAAGTATTCGTACACAGCGAAGTATAAGAAGACGGTGTTTATGCCGGTTGGAGTTGATACGCAGAGATTTACTCCAGCGCCTGAAATCCGGGAACCGAGGTCAATACTATTCTTCGCGCGCATGGCTCCTTCAAAGCACCCGGAGATATTGCTAGAGGCACTTTCCAAACTGAGTGAAGAGGGAATTACGTATACTGCTTCTTTTGTAGGCTCATCGCTTGAAGGGGACAATGAGTTTTATAATTTACTAAAAAGGCGCGCGGCAGAAATTGGACCGCATATACAATTCATCCCTGGAGTTCCTAATGACAAAGCACCAGAGATTTTCCAAAGACATGAAATCTTTGTTAATTGTTCACCCTCAGGAATGCTAGACAAGATGCTTTTTGAAGCAGCTGCATCAGGATGCATTGTGCTGGCTGCAAGCGAAGATTTTGCTCGGATGACAGGTAGGAACCTAAACTCTTTTGAATCAAACTCACAAGACTTGTCATTAAAGTTGAAGAGATTATTGGCAGCCACTAATTTAGAGTTGGATGAGAATAGGAGATTGCTAGTGAACGAGACAAGTAAGCAAAGTATGTCTAAACTTGAGGGCCAAATCTACCAAGAAATCGTGTCTCAGCAGGATGGTAGGATTGTAAAAGTATGATTTCGGTCCCAGAAAATAGATTTGAGCCTGTAACAAACTCTCGGGTGTTTAAGCGTATTTGTGAGTCACTCAATCTCGGCAGAATGAAAGTCTTGGATCTTGGATGTGCGTATGGGGAGCATCTAGTTCATTTTGGGCAAGACAGCACAGGGATTACTACTACACTAGAGGAAGTAGAGTTCGGAAAAAAGAAGAATCTTCGTATAGAGTATGGCAACGCTGAAGCTCTAGAGCTTGCAGAGCGGTTCGATGCAATTTGGGCAAATAATCTGTTTGAGCACCTTGCTTCCCCGCATGGATTCCTTGTAAAATTGAAGAAACATTCACACAGTAATGCTCTCTTGATTCTTGGGGTTCCTGTTGTGCCGAGAATCGCCTCTCTCATGAAACACTCCAAGTTCAGAGGAGCATTAGCAGTTGCGCATATAAACTTCTTTACAAAGGAGACGTTAAAGTTGACTGTAGAAAGAGCGGGGTGGAGAGTGAAGGAAGTCAGACCGTATTATCTGGGCAACAGATGGTTAGATACTGTTTTGGGTGCATTCTCGCCACACTTGTATGTGATTGCTCAAAATGATGTAGATTTTAGGTATCATGAAAAGAAGCTAAAGGAATGGAAAGACGAACCATATTATGCTGAGCTACTAGAAATAGTTCAAAAGTCTTCCGAGGGGAATCTAAAAGAAATCAAACAAACATAAAATGAAAAGTCTTATGCGACCAATGTCTCTACGTTTTCTGATGTTGCTGGTACCACTAAGAATAGGTATTTCTCTAGGGGGATCCTTTTGGTCAATAAATAGATTTGTGCTTATTGTGAAAACCTACAAGTTTCTTGTGGGCATTGCTTTCAAGAGGCCTGTTGCGACAGAGGTTGAGCTTGTTTATCTTTCTAAAAAATTTAAGTTAGTGCTGAGAAGCTCAGTAGAATTGGCCCTAATTAGAGAAATATTCTTAGACGATGAATATAAACACGAATCTGTACAAGATGCGAAGACCATCTTTGACGTAGGGGCAAATATTGGAATGGCGAGCATATATTTTGCCTGTATTTATCCAGAGGCAAAGATTTATGCTTTTGAGCCTGACCCACAAGTTTTTGCTCGATTGAAGGATCAGGTAAAATATTTTGAGAACATCATACCGATGCAAATGGCATTAGGGGGAACCGATGGCACAAGGAATTTTTATATTCACCCAGAAAGTATTCTGTCTGGCTCGTTGATTGAGAGAGTGGGGGGACAACAGCAAGTAACGGTGCCTTCTCGTAGAATTAGTACCCTGGTAGCTGAACTAGGGTTACAAAGTGTTGACTTGCTTAAATTTGATATAGAGGGAGGAGAACGGGAGTTATTTGAAAGTGGAGACGATAGAAAATATATATCTAATTTAGTTGGAGAAGTTCACCTGGATATTCTTAATTGTACAAAAGAAGATTTTGAAGAACTATTTCCAGAATTTAACACCACATACACTCGTAGGATAAACGACAGGAGGTACCTTTTTTCTGGAATTAGGAAAGTTTAGAAATGAAGTCTAGAGTAAAAAGCCAAAATCTGGGGCCCAAGGTTCTGTTTTTATACCTTGGTGCAAGTCGCAGAAAACTTTTAGGGAAAGTTGAGAATAAAACAGAACCTGATTCACAGTTTAGAGGTTATCTGCAGATGCAGGGGCGCAAAGATATGTCGGTTGAATTTCTGGACATGTATGAAGAAATTAATCTTCCTGCGTGGTTAATAAGAATTCTTCCATTTCAAATAATCCCGCTATTTCATCTTCCTAAAGTATTGTCTTTTGATTATCTTGTTGCTAGCGACGCTCTTTTTTTGGCAACGGCTGTTGATATTGCAAATAAGTTTCGTTTCAAAAAGACCAAATGGATTTTTGTTGGCATAAATATTGACGTCATGCTTAGGAGGCATGCACATAATCCGTTTAGGAAATGGCTACTTACTAGAATTTGGAAGAAAGTGTGGCACATAGCCTATCTGGAAAGAAACCAGAAGCAGACTCTTTTGTCAGTCGGTGTTCCCGAGGAGCGCATGACCTATATGCCTTTAGGTATAGATACTGACTTCTTTGCTAAGAACAAAAGCCTAAGCGATGGCGAGTTTGTTTTGAGTGTCGGTAGAGATCTGGGGAGGGACTTCGTTACATTATTTTCTGCAGCAGCCCTTGTTCCTTATAAGTTTGTGGTCGCAACTTCACCAAAGAATTTGCCCGAAGGAATTGAAATACCCCCAAACGTAGAAATACTTTTTGATGTAGATATAACGACAATTAATTCCTTGTACGAGCGTGCGCGCATGGTGTGCCTTGTTCTAAAAGGAGAGGAAACAACAGAGGGCTCAGATTGTACAGGGCAGACAGTCATTCTTGAAGCGCTTGCTGCTGGCCAAGCAGTGATTGCTTCTGATAGAAGGTGGCTAAGAAGCTACTTTGAGGCAGGAAAAGACTACATACCAGTCCCAATTGGTTCCGTTGAGGCACTTGCTGATTCAGTAACTGTACTCTGGAATAGTGAAACAAAGCGAAGGAGTCTTGGTCAAGCGGGAGTGGCAAAAGTACGTTCCCTTTACAGGACAGAAGGAATGGCTGTGGTGTTAGTCAATTTGATCAAAAAAGATCATATATATTAATTGTATGAAAAAGGTACTAGTAACAGGCGCTGGAGGATTTGTAGGTACTGCACTAGTCAAAGAGTTAGAAAGAATGGGGTGCAATGTACATGTAACTATTAGAAATGGTTCAGGCAAGTCTTTTGTCGGGTGGTCAGATAAGGTTTATACACACAAAATTGATCTACTAGATAAGTATCAAGTAGATAGTTTGTTTAAAAATATAAAGCCGGATGTTGTCTATCATCTCGCGGCAGTTCTTCCAAAAGCAGGAGACGGAACAACTCTAACTGAGCTATATAACGCAAACGTGATAGTAGTTCAAAATGTTCTTGATGCAATTACCGAAAGCTCAATTGAGGCCGCTGTATTTATGGGTAGTTGTTTAGAATACGGACCAAGTTCAGCAAGTTCTATGGAGAGTGATAGATGTAATCCAGAAAGTTTTTACGGGCTTACTAAGCTATCGGGCACTTTGCTAGCTCAGGCGGCAGCAAAGAATCAGGGGTTGCCCATAATAGTTTGTAGACTTTTCACACCGTTTGGTCCCGGGTCAAGACCTGGTCGTTTTGTAACCGAGGTTTTTGAGAAGGCAAAAAATAATCAACCCATCACTTTACCTAGCAAACTAGTCTCCAGAGATTTTATTTATATAAAGGACGTAGTAAATTTTCTCGTATCTGCCCCTCTAGAATTAAACGAGGAAAAGATAGGGAATATTTTTAATCTTGGAAGTGGTAAATCTGAGACGCTATATAACTTCACTCAACTAGTTGTTGAAGAATTGAAAGCCTCATGTGAAATAAAATTTGATACAAACAGTATAAGTGCTCAAGATACAGGTCTGTGGCAGGCAAGTATGGAAAAAACTACGGCTAATTTCAGTTGGCGTCCAAAATATACTTTAGAAGAGGGAATACAAGAAACAGCTAAACTTTTTCCTCAGATGGAAGGTTGATAGAAGGAATAGTCTTCCTCCTGAAAAATAGGAAAATTGAAATAAACAGGGCAATCTGGCTACTGACCACCTTGCCAATAATAAGACCAGTGAGCCCCCAGAAAAATATGCCAATCAACTGCAGTACAGTTTGAATTACTCCTGAACTAATATTGAATATATACAATTCCCTCAGGCGCTCCTTAGCCATCAGGGCTGTAGTAACGAGTCCGGTTCCCAGACTAAGTATGATAAGCGCATACAGTTTTGAGTACGGAATTGCCTCTATATATTTCGGAAAGAGATACGTAAATATATAGGGAGCCAAAAGAAAATAAGCAATCGTTAAAAACAAGGAAACACAAAACACCTGAATAATTTTCCTTCTCAAGGAGATTCCAAAGGATGCACTTTCATTAAGAGAAAATTTTGGTAAAGCCGCGGCTGGTAAAAATTTCATGAGTTTGCCCACTTGATCAGGTATAGCCGTAGAAAAGCTATAGATAGCAAGACCGGCAGCCCCCAAAAAATGAAAGGCGAGAAGATTATCAAGGCTTCCCAGAATAATGAGCGGTATATTCATCAAGCTCAAGTGGGTTCCGTAACGAGTTACTCCCGGTTCACTTGCGGCTATGTTGTCCACTCTTTTGAGTGTTCGCTTATAGGCCACATACGAAACAATCGTACCCAGTACCATGTTCACAAAGAGGATGGGTAGCGCTTCTTTAAAATAGATTGCACTAAGCCCTATTCCTGCGTAGTAAGGAACGTTCCCGGCAAAGTTATAAAGAAATGCTCTCCGTACATCCAGCTTCCCTGTGAGGAAGGCTGCGTAGGTATTAAATGAATTTACCAGAGGAATTGCTATGCTCATTATGAGAACACCAATTGAGATAGCGAAATTTCCTGAGATTGCAAAATAAATAGAAAACCCAACTCCAAATACAAACGGTATCAGGCCTAGTAAGAGTTGGTACCGAACGGCAGCGTACAGACTCCCACTGTAGCCTCTAGCAACTGAGCGGGTAACAGCAGTGTTCATCCCGGTTAACGTGAGTGCGTTAATAAACACGGACAAGGTCAGTAAATACTGATACATCCCGTATTCTTCAGGCGATAAAAAATGGCCAAAAATTACATAAAGAACCAGGCCGAAGAGCGAAGATGTTGCTACGCCTGCATTGCCCCAAAATCCAGTTCGTAGCAAGTAGAACATATCTGTTTTGACGTACTTTTCACTCCATTTAAGTAGTGAAAAGAGTTGTGTGGAGAGGGTGTTTCTCATGCTGTACCTCATAATACTATGTAGCAGCTCACTAAGGTTACATGGCCCAATCCACGGGGAAGGGTAGTTTGATGAGGAATTTTCTACGTGCTACTCTGAGACAAATTAAATACATACTCATGGCTTCAAAGAAAACAATACGCGTTCCTTATGCGCAGGCAGTATATGGGAAGGAAGAAGTAGGGGCAGTCCTTACAGTACTAAAGAATCCATTAAAGCTTGCTCCAGGGGCAGGCGTAGCAAGTTTTGAGGAGAAAATTGCGAAGATATTTGGGAAGGAAGAGGGAATATTTGTTAATTCTGGCTCTTCAGCAAACCTTATCGCACTAGAGGCTCTGGATCTTAAGCCAGGATCTGAAGTCATAACGCCTGTTTTAACATTTGGAACAACGGTCGCCCCTCTTCTACAAAAAGGACTGGTCCCAGTGTTTGTTGATGTGACTGAAGGTACCTATTTGTGTGATGTGGACCAGATTGAAAAAGCAATAACTAGTAAGACAAAGGCGTTGATGATCCCATCTTTGCTGGGGAATATTCCTGATCTTGAGCGTCTTCAAAAAATAGCAAAGAAGCACAATTTGTATTTAATAGACGATTCCTGTGACACGTTAGGAGCCACTTTTGCAGGAAAGCCAACTGGTGCATATTCGGATGTCTCTACGACAAGCTTCTATGCTTCTCATATTATTACGGCAGCAGCAACAGGTGGGATGGCATGTTTCAAAGATAAGAAGCTAGCAAGGCGAGCTCGTATTATTGCTGCATGGGGGAGAGAGTCAACGATGTTCGGAACTCACGAAGCTTCAGAAGATATAGGTAAAAGATTTTCTGGATCTCTTGCTGGAGAGACGTACGATGCCAAGTTCCTTTTCACTGAGATTGGATACAACTTTCAGTCAACAGAGCTTTCAGCTGCTTTCGGATTGGAGCAGCTGAAAAAACTTAAACTTTTCAGTAAAAGGAGAAAGGAAAGATTTGATGAGTTGTATGCTTTCGCAAAGGAGTACGAGCAGTTTTTCATACTGCCGAAGCAGGACAAAAGAACTAAAACAAATTGGCTCGCCTTTCCGTTGACATTAAAAGATACGGCACCCTTCACAAGATTGGATATCACTAAGTATCTAGAGGAAAATAATATACAGACAAGGCCAATCTTTACTGGCACCATCGTTGCCCAACCTGCTTTTAAAAACATACGACATAGAAAGGCCGTAAAAAGTTTCCCAGTGTCAGATCATATTATGAGAAATGGATTTCTTATCGGGGCACACCACGGACTGACAGATGTACAAGTTAAGTATCTAAAGGCAACTTTGAGGAAGTTCTTAAGTGAATTCTAGTTATGACTTCTGCAAACCAGAAATTCGTTCTAGTAACGGGTGGATGTGGATTTATGGGGTCACACTTTATCCGGCTTCTATACAATAAGTACCCAAACTATACGATAGTAAATTTGGACTTACTTACATATGCTGGTAATCAAGAAAACCTGAAGGATGTAAATGATAGTGAAAAAGCCTTACCAGAAGACGAAAGAAGGTACATTGAAGTCGTAGGTGATGTGTGTGACGAGAAGTTAGTTAACAATCTATTTAATGAATACAAGTTTGATCTTGTAGTGCATTTTGCTGCAGAGTCACACGTTGACCGGTCAATATTCAATTTCGGAGATTTTATAAGAACAAACATAGAAGGTACTCGCGTTATTCTTGAGGCAGTTAAAAGATACAAGGTACCGCAGACCATACATATATCTACGGACGAGGTGTACGGAAATGTACCAGAGGGACTCTCAACAGAGAGCTCTCCTTTAAACCCTTCTAGCCCGTACGCTGCATCAAAGACTGCAGGGGATATGTTGGCAAGAACGTATGCAACAATTTATGGCATTCCTCTAGCAATAGTTAGAAGCTCAAACAATTACGGTACTTTCCAGTATCCAGAAAAACTCATTCCGTTAACTATTACTAATCTACTGAACGATGAGAAAATACCGGTACATGGAGAGGGCCAACACATTCGGAGTTGGCTGCATGTAGAAGATTTCTGCGATGCAGTGGACAGGATCGCCCATTCAGGTTTTGATTTTTCTATATACAATCTTACTGGGGAACACAGGTCCAATCTTGAGGTGATTGAGCAAATTGCGAATTATCTTGATAAAAACCATCTAGATTATATCGAGCACGTCCATGACAGACCATCAGCAGACTTAAGGTACGCGCCAGACGCGTCAAAGATTAGGAAAGAGCTTGGATGGGAAGCGACACATAGATTCTCTGATTCTTTGGGGGCTGCAGTTGATTGGTATAAAAATAATGAGAAGTGGTGGAAAGATATACGCTCCAAAGGAGAATTCTTAGACCACTATGAAAAACAATCAAAAGCGCGTTGGTACTAATTTTGAAATTTTAGATTGAGAGCGCATTCTTGATGTAAGAAATAGTATACTGTTCACACCATGAAAAAAATTGCACTTTGGACGGCAGCACTCGCTCTATTTGCAGTACCATTCCTGCCTCTATATGTAGAAAGCCAATTTTACTTCCCATTTATAACGGGCAAGGGCTTCGCATTCCGTATACTTGTTGAAATTGCCCTTGGTGCATGGGTGTTACTCGCGCTGATGGATAAGGAATACCGTCCCCGCTTCTCTTGGTTGCTCGCACTATTTGGCGGGCTCGTTGCGTGGATGATCCTCGCGAATTCTTTTGGGGTTAATCCTCTAAAAGCATTCTGGAGCAATTACGAACGTATGGACGGATGGGTGATGCTCGTCCATGTCTTTGCATTCTTTGTAGTTGCGGGAAGTATCTTTGCCAAAAGGAAACTGTGGGATAAGTGGTGGCTTACTTTTGTTGGTGCCTCTGCACTTACTACTGTTATAGCTCTTTTCCAACTTGCAGGTTTGAGTGAAATCCATCAGGGAGGGGCACGTGTAGATGCATTATTTGGAAATGCTGCGTATTTAGCTGCGTATCTTCTCTTTACGATCGCCATCTCTTTGTGGCAGGCAAGTCGTTTGAAGGGATGGGCGCGTTACGCGCTGATTGTACTTGCTGCACTTCAAGCGGTTATTGTTATTGAGACTGAGACTCGTGGTGCAATCCTAGGACTTGTTGGGGGCTCCCTCGTTGCCATGGCACTCATGGCCCTTGGTTCTGGCAAGCGAATGCAACGTATTGCTTTGGGAGGCGTGCTCGGGCTCGTACTCATAATTGGAGGATTCATTGCAGTAAAAGATACAGACTTTGTTAGGAATGATCCCACACTCGCTCGTATTGCTTCTATTTCAGTTAAGGAGCTCGGTACTCGTCTTACTGTGTGGAACATGGCTCGTCAGGGAGTTGTGGACCGTCCAGTACTTGGATGGGGCCAGGAAGGCTTCAATCAGGTCTTCAATACCTATTACGAGCCTTCAATGTACAGACAAGAGGCTTGGTTTGATAGGGCACACAATACGTATTTAGACTGGCTCGTAGCAGGAGGAGTTCCAGCATTCCTGTTGTTCGTCTCACTTCTTCTTTATCTGCTTTGGAGTTTGTATCGCAGAAGCGAGACTCCTTTGGAACGCGCGCTTCTTATTGGAGTTCTTGCTGCGTATGGAATTCAAGCAATCGTGGTGTTTGATAACTTGTTTACCTATGTGCCTCTCGCAGCAATTCTTGCGTACGTACACGGGAGGATAGGGAACCCTATAGAGAAATTGCAGGCGTTTCCAGAGATTAAAGATCAGCAGCTCGGAGTAGCAGGCCCTATAATCTGTGTGGTAACTGTAGTGGTTTTGTGGTCAGTGAATGTCCCTGGAATTCGTGCTGCAAATCATCTTATTTATGCGATATCAAACTTGCCGCAGGGGTATACCGAAAATCTAAAATATTTTGAGTTGGCCCTTGCAGATGATTCATTCGCTACCCAAGAGATTCGTGAGCAATTTGGTTTCTTTGCAATGAAAGTTTCTCTTGCCGAGGGAGTTTCCGATGAATTTAAAATGCAGGTGACATCAAGGGCGGTAGAGGAGCTTAACAAAGAAGTAACTCGCGTTCCTAATGATGCCCGTCTCCGCCTGCAACTGGCTAGTGCCTACGAGAGTGCTGGCGACCTAGAAGGTGCTCTCAAAGAACTAAACGAGGCAATGCGCCTCTCACCAAAGAAGCAGAACATCATTGTGCATACGGGGCTACTCTTAATTGATAATGGTCGCTCACAGGAAGGTCGGACGTTATTGCATAAAGCGTACGAACTAGACACTTCTTTTGAAGAACTCGCCATTACTGCAGCGGCGGGGGATATCTTGAGTGGCGAGGTAGTAGCAGGCAAGGCGTTTCTACAGGAAGCTACGGGCACCACGACACCTGATAACGATACGATCTTCTATGCGTACTATCAGGCACAGCAGTACCCTGAATTAATTGCAGTTGCTAAAGCAAAGGTTGCAAACACGAATGGGTCTGCAGATGCACGCTATCGTTTGGTGCAGGCATATGCAGCCGCAAGACAATTTGAAGCTGCGCGTACCGAACTCATGCAAACTATTGCAACCTTCCCAGAGACACGGTCAAAGGGGGAAGCACTTATGAATCAGATATTTACTCCTGCGCAATGAGCATTAGAGAAAACGTACCGTTACGTGATCTAACAACACTCCGTGCCGGAGGAGCTGCGCGCTATGTAATTGAGTGCAATGACGAAGCGTCTGTGCGTGAGGCGCTTGCCTTTGCACAAGAGAAACATCTTCCATTTGCAGTTCTTGGACAGGGAAGTAACGTACTCGCTTCTGATTCAGGGTACGAGGGTGTAGTGCTCCGTATGCAGATCCAAGGAATTGTTTCTGAAGAGGAAGGAGATCTCGTTACACTTGTCGCAGGATCAGGAGTCTCCTGGGATGCGCTTGTTACTGAAGCTGCACAACTTGGACTCTGGGGAATTGAAAACCTTGCGGGAATTCCTGGAACTGTAGGAGCCGCTCCTGTTCAAAACATTGGCGCGTACGGTGCAGAGATCAAAGAGACAGTTGCATGGGTGGAAGTGCTCAATTCAAAAACAGGGAATATTGAGCGCATACAGAATGCAGACTGCGGGTTTGGGTACAGAGATAGTCGCTTTAAGCATGAGCCGTGGCTCGTTATCTTACGCGTAGCATTTACGCTGTCTAAAACAGCGTCCCCACGTATAGGGTATTCAGACCTGGCAGCGTGTAAGGAACGAGGAGAAGACTTGTCTAGCCCTGCAGCAATTGGGGAGGCGGTACGCAAGGTACGCAGCAAAAAGTTCCCTGATCTGAGCGTGAGCGGAACAGCAGGGTCTTTCTTTAAGAACCCAATTGTATCTAGTGAGAAACATGCAGAGCTCGCAAAGCGATACGGAGCAGTGCCAAGTTTCCCAGTTGAAGGAGGTGTAAAAATTCCTCTCGCTTTCATCCTAGATAGAGTGCTTGGACTTAAAGGATTTGCAGAAGGAAACGTTTCTCTCTTTGGAAACCAACCACTCGTACTCGTTGCAGAGGAGAATGCAACTGCAGAAGAGATTGATTTGTTCGCAACTGCAATTGCAAATAAAGTGCACGAAGAGACAGGAATTAAAATTGAAAGAGAGGTGCGACACTTTCCAACAAAAAGTTTGTAAAAAGTTTTTTAAAACTTATCCACACATTTTATTTTTGTGTAATAAAAAACACTTACAAGGAGCAATAATATTCTATAGCGCACATCAGTAAGAAATTTTTTTCACAAAAAGTTTTTTACTGGGTGGGTCGACAATACCAGTCATAGAAATTCAAAAACATAGACCTATGGCAGCAAAGAAAAAGACCGCCCGCAAGACCGTAAAGAAGGCAGCTCCTAAGAAGCGAGCAGCAAAGAAGACGGTTAAGAAGACGGTTAAGAAAGCCGCAAAGAAAACTGTAAAGAAGGCAGCTCCTAAGAAGCGAGCAGCAAAGAAGACAGTTAAGAAAGCCGCTCCAAAGAAGGCAGCAAAGCGCAAGCCAGCTAAGAAGCGCAAGTAGTCCAATTTCATGGAACTTCGTAAAAGCCTCCCGCAAGGGAGGCTTTTACGGTATAGTGCTTTTACTTTCTTATATGCCAAAACTACTAGACAAACTCTTTGCCAAGAACCAATCTGGAGCCTTTATAAAGGCCGCACAGCCCGTTATAGCAATCGCTAATAAGCTTTCTGAAGAACTGGAGCAGCTCAGTGTTCAGGAGCTCCAGGAGCGCATACAGGCAGTTAAGGAACGCACCGGAGGAAAGCCTGAATCAGACAAAGATATTGCAGAGGTTTTTGCACTCGTACGTGAGGCTTCTCGTCGCACCCTTAAAGAACGGCACTACGATGTACAGCTCATAGGAGGACTGGTGCTCGGCAAGGGAAAGATTGCTGAGATGCGTACGGGAGAAGGAAAGACACTCGTAGCGACACTTCCTGTTACGCTGTACGCCCTTTCAGGAAAGGGAGTGCATGTCGTTACCGTTAACGATTATCTTGCGCGTCGCGATGCTGCATGGATGGGACAAGTCTATGACTGTCTCGGACTTTCTGTAGGTGTAGTTACCTCAGGCGGTGCATACCTATATGATCCCTCGCATGTTCCAAGTAGCGAGGATGAAGTAAGAGATGAGGAGGGTTCCTTCCGTGTTTTTTATGATTACCTGCGTCCTGCAACAAAGCAGGAGGCGTATGCAGCTGATATTACGTATGCCACTAACAACGAACTCGGTTTTGATTATCTAAGAGACAACACCGCATACGATGCATCTCAGATCGTACAGCGTGGGCATCATTACGCTGTTGTAGACGAGATTGACTCTATCCTCATTGATGAGGCGCGTACGCCGCTCATAATCTCAGGTCCAGCGGCTGAATCAGCTGGACTCTATGAACGATTTGCAGGTATCGTACATTCTTTCGTAAGAGATCAAGATTACGTTGTAGACGAGAAGCAGCGTGCAGTACAGATAACTGAGGAAGGAATCCAGAAAGCAGAACAGGCTTTAGGGATAGAAAACTTGTACGCAGAGGGAGGAATGAAGTATGCACACCACTTGGATACTGCAGTCCGTGCAAAAGCACTCTTTAGCAAGGACAAAGAATATGTGGTTAAGGACGGAGAGGTAATTATCGTTGATGAGTTTACGGGGCGTTTGCAACCGGGACGCAGATGGAGCGAGGGCTTGCACCAGGCCATGGAAGCAAAGGAAGGAACACCGATTCAAAAGGAGACTCGCACGTACGCATCCGTAACCTTCCAGAACTATTTCCGCATGT
>DJWB01000005.1 GCA_002441425.1 Patescibacteria group bacterium UBA6241
CTTGATGTAGTCGGCGTGGCCGGGAGCGTCAATGTGTGCGTAGTGACGGTTTGGGCTCTCGTACTCCGAGTGGTGAAGAGCAATGGTAATACCACGCGCCTTTTCCTCTGGTGCGTTGTCGATGTTCTCAACCTTCTCTGCACGAGCTTTGTAGCCCTTGTCAGCGTTTAGGTTAAGTACGTTAAGAATTGACGCGGTTAGCGTCGTCTTGCCGTGGTCAACGTGGCCAATAGTACCCACGTTCATGTGCGGCTTGCTGCGATCAAATACGTCTGCCATACGTTCTAAAATTACTGGTAGCTAGCTGAATAACATGCTGCCGCGCCTGCCTGACAAGCAGGCGACCAAGGCGTTGGGCATAACCCGCGCAGCGCCTTTCAGCCATCCCAGGCCCCGTGTGGAGCGGAATATTGAAAAGAGCGCCGTATTTCGCGTTACTTCTTAAGGTACCGGAGCGAGTAGCAAAGGTCAAGAAAATACCTGCCTAAAATGAGAACAGGCAGGCACTGCTGCCTGCCTGTTCCGGAGAGCTAGATTTACTGGAACCTAAAGGACTCAGTTGCACGATCAAACACAACTTCCTGGCCGCCAACTGCAGATATAGTGTAGACACGTCCTTCGTGACTGAATACCACCACGCGACTCACTGTTGGTTCTCCTGAAATACGCAGCAATCTGCCCATTTCTCCTGCCACTGCGCGCTCAAACTCAGTTATCTTGCCCGCACGATACTCTGCCTTAAGGGCAGTGTATGTCTTCTCCTCGCTCACGTTCACGCTTTCAGCCTCACTCTCAACCGTGAGCATACAAGCTCCTGCTGCTTCTGTATCTGTAATGCAGAGCGTTACGACGCCATCAACCGTTGTTGCAGTGGGGATCCAGGTATCTGGATAGTCCAAGCTGAACTTCTGAATAGTATTCGTGTAAGTCTTGTAGGAATGAGTGTCGCCCGTCTCAGCTGGCTCTTCCTTGTCCATTTCCTCTTGCGGAGCTGCAGGTGCAGGGCGTACTACTCCCTTTGAAAGAGAATCGGATACCTCTCGTACTACAGGAATTGAATCAAAGACTCCGTGCTCAGGGGTGTTCGCCCACCAGTACAAATACCCATATGCACCGAGCGCAACTACTACAAAAACTGCAAGGAATACTTTGGTTCGTTTGGTCATATAGATAAACCGTAACACAAAACCGCCTCGTTCTGAGGCGGTTTTGTGTACAAGAGAGAAAGAAATTACTTCCTGCTCGCAATAATGTCTTGTGCTACGTTGCTTGGCACTACTTCGTAGTGATCAAACTCCATAGTCATAGATCCACGTCCCTCAGTCATAGAGCGAAGGGTTGTGGTGTATCCGAACATTTCTGAAAGCGGTACCTTTGCGTGTACTGCCTTGTTCATACCGCGATCTTCCATACCCTCAATAGCTCCACGCTTTCCTGAAAGTGAGCCAGTGATGTCTCCCATGAACTGCTCAGGAATAACCACCTCCACATTCATAATCGGCTCAAGGATAACCGGCTTTGCTTTCTGTGCAGCCTCCTGGAATGCCTGAGATGCAGCGATCTTGAAGGCAATTTCAGATGAGTCCACTTCGTGGAATGATCCGTCATAGAGATCAACAGAAATATCAACCATCTGGTACCCAGCGAGCACACCGCGGTTCATAGCCTCGCGAATACCCTTCTCAACTGGACCAATGTACTCCTGAGGAATAACACCTCCCTTGATGTTGTTGATGAACTCAAAGTGATCCTCACGGGTAACGTTTTTTGGAATCTTTGCCTCAGGATCAATTGGCTCAAGGTGCTTCACCTTAATCTTCACGTGTCCGTACTGTCCTTTACCTCCTGTCTGCTTGATGTACTTGTTGTCTACATCAGCGGCACCAAGGATAGTCTCGCGGTATGCCACCTGTGGCTTACCAACGTTTGCTTCAACATTGAACTCACGCTTCATGCGGTCTACGAGAATCTCAAGATGTAGCTCACCCATACCTGCCATGATGGTCTCCGCAGTCTCGTCATCGGTCGTTACCTTAAAGGTAGGGTCCTCATCAGAGAGTTTGCGAAGTGCCATACCCATCTTCTCTTGATCTGCCTTTGTCTTTGGCTCAATGCGAAGAGATACCACTGGCTCAGGGAACTTAATCTCCTCAAGCACGATTGGACTTGCCTCGTCACACAGTGTGTGTGAAGTCTTTGTGTCCTTAAGACCCACCATAGCGGCGATCTCTCCGGTGAAGACCTTGTCCACTTCCTCACGCTTGTCAGCCTGAAGACGCACGATACGTCCTACACGCTCCTTAGTTCCTGTGTTTGAGTTGTACACGTAAGAACCTGCAGTAACTGTTCCTGCGTACACACGGAAGAACGTAAGTGCTCCCACGAATGGGTCGGTCTGAAGCTTGAAAGCAAGCGCAGTGAATGGCTGTGCGTCGTCAGCAGAGCGCTCAATCTCCTCTCCGGTCTTTGGGTTAAGACCCTTAACAGGAGGAAGATCTAGCGGACTTGGAAGATAATCAACAACGGCATCAAGCACGAGCTGTACTCCCTTGTTCTTAAGTGCAGATCCTGTGTATACCGGGAAGATCTCGTTTGCGATAACTGCCTTACGAAGTGTCTTCTTAAGCTCTTCAAGAGAAGGCTCGTTTCCTTCAAAGAAGGCATTCATCTGCTCCTCGTCGTGCTCAACGATGCGCTCAACGAATTCTGCGCGATACTTCTTTGCGTCCTCAAGGTACTTTTCTGGCACCTCTCCTTCAATAACCTCTTCTCCCATACCTCCTGCGAAGGTAAATGCCTTCATAGAGAGAAGGTCAACAACTCCCTCAAAGTCTCCTTCAGCTCCCATAGGGATCTGTGCACGTACTGCCTTCTTTGAAAGGCGCTCAAGGATAGACTTGTATGAGTCTTCAAAAGAAGCTCCGGTGCGGTCTAGCTTGTTGATGAAACATACGCGAGGTACCCCTGCCTCGTCAGCGTAGCGCCAGTTAGTCTCAGACTGTGGCTCAACACCTGCAACTCCATCAAACACCACAATAGCGCCATCAAGCACACGCATTGAGCGCTTAACCTCGGCCGTAAAGTCAATGTGTCCTGGCGTATCAATCACATTGAAACGATACTTCTTAGAAAGATCCTTCTTGTCTGGCTCGTTCGTGCGAGTCCAGAAACAGGTAATAGCAGCTGCGGTAATAGTAATTCCGCGCTCACGCTCCTGTTCCATCCAGTCAGTAGTGGTCTCTCCTTCGTGCACCTCACCAATTTTGTGCTGGGAGCCTGTGTAGTAGAGCACGCGCTCAGAGGTGGTCGTCTTTCCTGCGTCCACGTGGGCCACGATGCCGAAGTTGCGCACTTTCTCTAGGGGATAATCGCGATTCATAGTAGGTATAAATAAAATAAAAGCCGCCAGGGCGTTAGCTATAAGATACGTTTAGCTAGGGGAAAAGGCAAGAAAAAGGCCCGGGCGCTCTGCGCTCGGGCTTGAATGTTCTGTGTTGGTCAGGGCTGCTGAGGCCGCTTCGGCCAGGCGGCCAGAAAGCCAGCACCGAAAAGAATGCAGATCCCGACGCCGAGACCGAAGGCGATCACCAGCTGATCTTCGGGCGTCTTCGCGCCACCTGCATGTGCGATCGTATTGGTGGCGGCGATGATGAGCGCGAGCCCGGCCAAAATCAGCACCGGAACACCGAGCATCTTCTTAAGCGACATCTCTCTTCCCTCCTTGAACTTCCAACTGAAAGGGCTTCAGTTGAACTGAAAAAATACTCCCAGAACCTATATATGTAAAGTTTAAGGGCCCGGATTGCGCATATCGCTGCAATCCGGGCCCTTTGCGTTCGTTCAGCTCACGACCGAAACTAGCCATCCCTGAAACAGAGGGTGCGACACCACGGCGATGATGATCACGGCGCCGAGGATGTCCAGAGCTCTTCCGAGTTCTGTGTCTTTGAAGAAAGACATGTGGTCAGTGCCAGCCGAAGCGGGTGACCCAGGCGATGCCCTTGAGGGCCAGGCCGACGGCCAGCGTGGCGCCGCCACCCAGGTAGGAACCGAAGATGAGGGCGCCGGTGACGACCGGGTCCGCGACGCCGAAGAAGGCGACGTGGAGGGTCAGATAGGCGCCGGGCATCATCACCAGAACACCCGTGATGGTGATGATCAGGCCCAGACGGTTCATGAAGTTGAAGACCTCTTCTTTGGTCTCTGTCTTGGTCATTGTTGTGTCCCTCCTCAGGACTTGGTTGAACGAATGGAAACAGCAAGCACTTCCTTACTAACATAGCACAATACACCATATTTGTCAATGTTGTATAGGCATCAAAAAACCGCCTCGTTGGGCGGTCTTTTGATGGTTTGTTACCAGGCGAAGTGTGCAAAAGCCTTGTTGGCGTCTGCCATGCGGTGCATGTCGTCCTTCTTCTTAATTGCAGTTCCTTCGTTCTTAGCTGCGAGAAGGATCTCATTTGCTAGCTTCTGGGCCATTGGCTTCCCCTTCTGGGAGCGAGCTGCGTTAATGAGCCAGCGGTATGCGAGAGATACGCGGCGCTGCTGAGGTACTTCGCGAGGAACCTGGTAGTTTGCACCTCCGACGCGTCGTGAACGAACTTCCATGAGCGGAGAAACGTTGCGGATTGCAGTCTCAAAAGTTTCCAAAGGATCCATCTCCTGTGCCTTGATGAGCTCAAGTGCATCGTAGACGAGCTTAGTAGCAGTGTCCTTCTTTCCGTCCCACATAACGGTGTTAATGAAGCGAGAAATAGCTTCGGACTGGTATACGAGGTCCGGGCGGCGTGGGTACTTGTTCTTTACTGGGTGTCGCATGATGTATTAAAACTATGCCTTTGGCTTTTTAGCTCCGTACTTAGAGCGTCCACGGCGGCGCTTATCAAGTCCTGCAGTATCAAGACGTCCGCGAACGATAGTGTACTGAACACCAATGTCCTTCACGCGTCCGCCGCGAAGCATAACTACTGAGTGCTCTTGGAGGTTGTGTCCCTCTCCAGGGATATATGCCGTTACTTCCATGCCGTTTGTAAGGCGCACACGGGCGATCTTACGAATAGCAGAGTTAGGCTTACGAGGGGTTTTTGTCGTTACTTTTACACATACACCGCGCTTGAACGGTGCTGGGTAGAACGTAGGACGGTTCTTTAGTGCATTGAATCCACGACCAAGAGCCACAACCTTAGTTTTCCTGGTTGTATTCTTACGAGCTTTCTTGGTGAGTTGATTTATTGTGGCCATGCAGCAAATGAAAACTCCCCCGTGGGAGCTAAAAGCACTATATAAGAGCTGCTCTGGAAATGCAACCATTTCTTATACATGGGGTATAGCGCCTACGTTGATGATTTCTTCATGGTACCGTTCCCGTATGAGCTCCCGGGGCTTCCTGGCTCTCCTTGTTAGCGCAAGTCTCTTCCTTGCGCCTCTTTCAGTCACATTTGCAGAAGACGTTCCTCCAGAGGAAACGGCCGAAACACAATCCCTCCCTATTCCCCAAGAGGAGATCCAGGGCGACATAACAGCACCGACGGTCTTACAGGCGCGTGTTTTGCATTACCCGCACCCAGAAGAGCGGTCTTCAGGACCGAGAAACGAAATTGAGAGTGGTCTTACCATCGTACATATACAAGTGTCTGACGAAATGAATGAGTCTGCCGCAGTAACTGTGGATTTTTCAGCACTCGGTGGCGATGCATCAGTTTCCCCTAATGAAGGCATCTCATCTTTGTTTGATAAATATTTCCTCTACTCGGGACCAACTATAGCGGTTCCCGATGGGACCTATGCCTTGCCCTACAAAGTGAGTGACCCAAATGGAAATTTTGTTGAAGGCTCCGTTTCCATCACTGTAGATGAAACTCCTCCAATGGTAGAGAATCTTTCCGTTTCCTTTGATTCTCAATCAGAGATTGGGACAACAATTCTGACAGGCACCATCACTGAAGCCGGATCGCCTACAGATTTAAATATGTCCGCTCTTGTATACGAATATGACGATGCTGGAGAACGAACCTATTTTGTTCCTACGGAAATTCATGCTGAATCTGTTCCAGGAAACACAGCCGTGTCTTCTGGGGCATTTAGCATTGAGTTTTCCTTATACGACAACCTGCTTGGTCGTACCTTTTTTCCTAACACCACTCAGTTTGAAATTGTTGTGGTTGTTTCTGATGGAGCCGACCTCTCCCATAGTGTAACTAGTCCTCGCGTGCAAACTAGCGCCACTCCTCCTCCAGTATCTACTGTATCCAACGTACTCTTTCTGCCGGGAATAAAAGGGAGCCGCTTATATAGACCCGTGGACACTTGCGATCAAGACCTCTCCCTGTCCTGTCTCGGAGTAAAGCTTTGGGAGCCTAGTGGCAATGTTCTTATTAAGCAGCTTTTTCTTAATAGTGTCGGCGCAAGTTCAAACTCCGATGTGTACGTAAAAGAAGAGGATATTTTAAATGAAGTTCTAGGAAAAAATTTCTATGCATCATTTGTAAATCAAATGGACGCACTTGCTTCCGACGGAACAATCTCCGCATGGAAAGCCATTGCGTACGACTGGCGACTTTCACTTGATGACATAGTTTCAAAGGGAGTTCGTCACGGAGACAAAATATATTTCGCAGAAGAAACTGAAACCCCTTACATTGAGCAGTCACTTTACGAACTCGCTTCAAGTTCTCCCACCGGAAAAGTAACAATCATCGCCCATAGCAATGGAGGACTCGTAACTAAGAGACTCATGCAACGCCTTGAATCAAAAGGTGAGGCAGGATTAGTGGAGAAGATTATATTCGTCGGCGTACCGCAAACAGGAGCTCCACAAGCAATGGCTGGGTTGCTATACGGATACAAGGAGGCGCTTCCTTTTGATGCCTGCGCTGGATTTCCTGCTCTAAGAATTTTCTGTTCGTTGTTTGGGTCTCGTGATATTGCTCGTGAACTTGCGGAGCACTCACCCATGGCGTATCACCTTCTTCCTTCCGAGAGATACTTTAGTGACGTGGGAGATCCTGAACACTTGCCTGCAGTTTTCCGAGCACAAACACAGTATGCAGAAGAGCGCGCACGATATGGCGAGTCCGTTAATAGTGCAAATGAACTGTACGATTTTCTTGCAGCAAGGGATGGCGGGAGAACAAAACCAGATGTTGAAGATACAAAAAGTGCCAATGTGCTGAGTTCTTCATTTTTAGACTATGGAAAAACAATTCATGACTCGATTGATTCATGGGTTCCTCCTCAATCTGTGCAGGTATACCAGGTTGCAGGCTGGGGTATTAACACAGTTGCTGGTGTTGAATACTACGAGCAGGAGAAGTTGCTTGGAGGAACCAAAGAGATGTACCGTCCTATCTTTGTTGAAGATGGGGACGGGGTTGTCCCAGTGCCGAGTGCTTTGATGCTCAGCGAAAGTTTGGGGAATGTGAAGAACTATTGGGTTAATCTAAGAGAGGTACTATCTTCAGAACATATCCTTAGAGACCACGGTGAGCTATTTGAGCTTGATGAATTAAGAGTTCTGCTAAGAAACTTATTGCTCGACTCCACAGAAGTCATTCCCAACTTTATTAGTTTAGAAAAGCCGTCTTCTGCAAGTGACTCAAAATTGATTTTTTACTTACACTCTCCCCTCACTCTTGAGTTGTACAGCGAATCTAATGAGCATTTAGGAAAGGGGCCAGAGGGAGAATTTGATTTTGAAATCCCAGGCGCGGAGTACGGAGAGTTTGGAGACGTTAAATATGTCATAGCATCTAAAGATAATTATCTTCTTAAGATGAGAGGTGAGGCTCATGGCACATTCTCCATTGATGTGATGGAGGTCAGCGGTAACTCAATTATCTCAACTTTTACAATCGCTGATGTTCCGACCACAGAAAACACAGTTGCCACAATTCCAATATCTAAAGTTTTAGGCAACGAACTCAAGCTAGAATTAGATGAGAACGGGGATGAGATTATTGATTTTGAAATTTCGGCCGTTAGCGACAGCTTAAGCTTTTATGAAACAGAATCAATAGAGGAGATCCAGCCTATTCCCAAATCAGTGAAAACAAAAAAATCTCTTACTTTTGGCGAGACGATGGAAACGATTCTTACAGCACCTCAATTCAGCATGCCAGTAAAAAAGTTAGTAGACGGGGTTAATGAAATTTCTAATGCGAACGAGACTTCTAAAACCGATAAATTTTTTGAGGAAATTATCACAACAGAGCAGCACGGAGTTAGAGAGATTAAACTCACTGCCTCCGCTTATGACGCGATCAATCTAGATATTATAAATTTTGTTCGCAACCTACTGTACAATTTATGGCAAAGCATCATACAATTTTTTATTAATGTACTAGAGTAAATAAATATGCAAATAAGGAAAATTTTTCCGCTCCTTTTAGTTTTGTTTGGTTTTTTTGTAGGTTACTTTGGTTCTCAATGTGCCGTAGAAAGTAAGTGTGGTCTTTATGCTCAAACGTATGGTTATCTCTTCACGTTCCTAATTCCACTAAAACTTTTCACTCTCTACGCACTCCCAGGAGCAATCTTTGCAGTATTCGCAAGGAAAGAAATATTTAAAACCTGGCTCCGGTATTCATTCTTCTGGGCACTCTTTAGTGCAATTCTTATATACAAGATTCCTGTATATACGGGAGATTGGCTTAGTTACTGGTGGCTAGAAAAACACAGCATTGCTCAATTCTGTGGAATACTCTTCTCAGCAATTGGGCTGCTTGTTATTGGTGTAAAGACAATTCAACTCAAGAGAAAGAAGCGGTAACTCATCAATCATTCACTCCGCTCCTAGTACACTTTTAAAATGAAACTAACCAGCCCCGCATTTGAAGACGGAGAACTCATACCAACCAAGTACACCTGCGATGGAGATAGGTTTTTGTCTCCTCCTCTATATATAGAAGATGCTCCAGAAGACACAAAATCCTTTGTGCTCATAGCAGACGACCCAGACGTGCCGGCTGAGGTACTCCCCGACAAACTCTTTACACACTGGGTACTCTTTAACATCCCCGCTGACACTGAAGGAATTCCAGAGGGCACACACCCGGGACACCTCGGTATGAACACGAGAGGAGATGCACAATACACAGGACCATGTCCGCCCCCTGAATACGATCCGGCAGAGCACCGCTACTTCTTTAAGCTCTTTGCTCTAGATACTATGCTTGATCTGCCTCCTGGGTCTTCAAGAGAACATATTGAAGATGCGCTGGATGGACACGTACTTGAGCGCGTAGAACTAATTGGCCGGTATCAGAGAATTTAAAACGTAAAGCGTGCCTGAATACGTTGTATCCATTCACGCATAGACTGCTTCGCTCTTTCTCTCAAAGAAAGAGGTGCGCCAACTTCTTCAACAGCAACAAGTTCAATAGGCCTTGCTGCTGATATAGAAAACGCCGGAGGCAATACGGTACTTTCAGTTGAGCTCGCAATAGGATTTGTACTTGTTGCTTCAACTGTCGGAGCAAGTATCGGAGTCACAATCTTTTCTACTCTCTCTGCAAGTGCAGGAATTGGCGCCGGAACGGGCTCTGCTTTCTTTGGAGCAACAATCTTCTCTTCAATTGAAACTATCTTTACGGGAACTACTGACTTTGGGGCTTCTGGTCTTGGGGACGCAAATAGCTGCACAACAAATACTGCGCTCTTTCCTTTATAGGTTCCGTTCGCAACACCAACACCAATCTCCTTAAATTCTGAACGTAAAATATTTGCACGGTGTCCTGGAGAACCCATGAATGCTCCCACTGCATCCTCTGCAGATTCTCGGTTCACCACCAAATTCTCCCCCACCATGAGGTAGCTATAGCCCGCACGATCTGCGAAGTGCATTGGAGTTAACCCCTCAGGAGACACGTGCGCATAGTACGACTTGCTCGCCATATCCTCAGCTTTCATCTGCGCAGCGCGATCAAGCTTCGGATTCCTTATAAGTGCAGGAACTCCCTCTTCTGCGCGCTCTTGATTCGTAAGAGAAAAGACCGAACCAGATACTACGGCAGCAGGAAATGCCCCCACAGGAAGTTGAGGAGCAGTTGCAACTGCGAGAAGCGCTGCTACGAGCACAATCCCTCCAAATAGAGCGGGCAAGTACGCAACTATGCTAGCAATTCGTGACTCTTGCATATATAGGGATTTATAACATAATTTGCTCAGACCCATAAGGGCGCCAGACATACCTGTCTACTTCCTGAAAGGAGGCACAACTTATGGCACAACTTTCGCCAAGCGAGGAATCCCTCGCAAAAAAGCTCGTTAAAAAAATCAGCCGTCTGTATGAGCACCAGGCAGCACTACTGCTCACGCTTGCGGAAGGAGGCACTTTCAAAAGCAGGGAGACCCGAAAAGTCGCTCTCACCAAATACAAGGAATTGAACCTTCCCTTCGCACACGATTCGCCTGAGGGAAGAAGAATCCTGGAGCGGGCTCTCATGCTTGAGTATGATGAGCGCCACCCATCACGCACCCCGACACGATAGGGGTGCTTTTTATGTAACTTCCCCTAGATACGGAATATTTATTCGCTTCTTGTGCTGCGGTCCTGCACGAAGGAACGTATCTCTGGTTTCAATTCCGAGAGCTCGCATACTTGATGCAAGAAAAACAGTATGTCTGCCAAATTTCTTGTTAAGTGAATCTAAGGTTGAAAAGGTTTCTTGTTTATCTGAAATCTTTTTGAACTCCCCGAACAAGTCTGGCGTAACGGAAACCGAAGGGACCAAGGAGCGCAGTGTTACACCGCTCGCCCGATACAAAATCTCTGTTGCATATACTTCATTAAATCTCTTTTCTATGTGCGCCAAAAGTTGCGAAGGCTCAGACAGTGCAACAGGAAAATCCATCTGCACACCATGGTATGTAAACTCTTGTGTCTTTAGATAAAAACTAAGTGCGTGCGCTCTGAGTCCTTCCTTCCGTAACTTCACACACGCAGCTTCTACATTCTTTGAGAGCTGCGAAAAGATATATTCCCTATCCATAGAAGGAGGTGAAAAGGTGCGAGTTTTCATAACTGAGTGCGGCAGTGCACGAACACCACTCCCAAGTGAAAGTACAGAGTGCCCTCGCAACTCAAGCCAGGTAGCTCGCTGTGGTTTTACGATACCGTGATCTTTAAGCCATCCCTCGTCCTTTTGTATGTATTCAAGTGCGGTATGCACCCCAGACTTTCGTAAGTGTGTTCCCGAAGCACCACCCAATCCCCAGATATCGTAGATCTCTGTTTGTCCTAAATATTCTTCAATTTTCTCTACAGGAATTGCCGTAAAGCCTGCGGGCTTTCGGTGCTTTGAGGCAACTTTTGCTAGAGTCTTGGTAACTGAGAGTCCAACCCCAAACGTAATACCGAGGCTCATTTCCAACTTTGTCTTAATCGCCCTTCCTATCTCTTCGTATGACATACCGAGACTTTGCTCAAGCCCCGTAATATCTGCAAAGCATTCATCAATGCTGTACTCCTCAACTGCGTCAGTGTACTCACGCACAATTGCATACATCCGGCGCGCAAAGAGTGAATAGGAAGTGTAATCAGAAGAAACAATCACCACCTCCGGGCAGATTCTCCGGATCTCATGCATCGGCATACTGCGGTGCACACCACGCGCCTTAGCCTCATATGAAAGAGAAGTTGCAGCACCTCGCTCTCCCCCTGTCACAACAGGCCTGCCACGCAGTTTCCAGTTCTTCGCCTGTTCAACTGACGCAAAGAACGCATCTCCATCAAAGTGCAGAATCGCACGAGGATACGAATCCTGTTCTGGCATACGCACTAGGTGTACTTACGAAATGTTGACGTGACCTTCCCCACAATTTCCCCTTCTCTTGGGTGAATATCTGGATACTTGTTGTTCGCTGCTTCAAGATAAAAAATCTTTCCGAGCTTTCTTAAATATTTAAGCGTGTACCCATCTTCAGTTAACGCCACCACAATATCTCCGGGCTTCACATCAGACGTTCTCTCAAAAACAACCATGTCCCCTTCACGAATTCCTGCATCCTCCATAGAGTCTCCAGAAACTTGAAGTAGGTAGCTTGCATTCGGGTTATCCAACAAATAATCTCCAAGCGAAATGGTATCTGCCAATTCCTCTTCTGCCGGCGCTGCGAATCCCGCACGCACATGTCCAACCAGTGGAACACTGAACAGCTCTGATCCTGGCAGAAGCTTTCCAGATGCATCCTTCTCAAGTACCCCTGCCTCTACTAACTTCCGTGCAATATAAAAAGCTGAACTTCGGGACTCAAGCTTAAAAAGCTTCATGAGCTCCGTTATGGATGGCATGCGCTTATGCGCTCTATAGAATGCCAAAACTTTTGTTCTGCGATCTGTCTGCATTCACACAGTATATAGAACAATTGTTCTATATACTAGATTCCTACCAACAATCTAAATACGAAAGATATAAACGCGCCGAATGGGGCCGATAGGAAGTATGAGAAAAGGAACAGTATAAGTATGAGAGAAAAGATTCCTCCCTGATTGATCCTGTCCTCAAAGTCCCGAAACGCCATAGACATTTTGTATGGAAGAAGTCCGCGAAGAACGGTGTATCCATCTAGCGGTGGAATTGGAAGCAGGTTAAATATACCGAGCGACAGATTCACGGAGACCACTGTGGCCGCCAAGAGTGCAAACTCCATCATCCCTGCCCCCGCTGCCGCCCGAGTAATGAGTGCGAACACGACAGCCAAGAAGAGGTTGGTAAGGACTCCAGCAGAGCCAACAATGGCCTCACCCCATCGCTGATTCTTTAGGTTGTAGGGATTATACGGTACAGGTTTTGCCCATCCGAAGAGAAAGCTTGATTGCGTGATGACAAGAACAGCTGGAATGAGTATTGAGCCGATAGGGTCTATGTGACGTACAGGGTTAAGCGACAAACGACCCTGTAATTTGGCCGTTGGGTCTCCAAGTGCATTGGCTGCCCATCCATGCGCTACTTCGTGAATAATCACGGAAATAATGAGAATAACGATAGTAAGTAAAATCATGTCCATAGGGCAGGTTGCTCAAATATGTCTCTGTATGCTAGCATGCGGGAACTATGGCACGCGAATGCGCAGTAACCGGAAAGAGTACGCAAATCGGCGGACGGTATTCAAACCGTACCCGTGCTACTCAGTTCAACCCAACTGGAAAGGTTCGCCGCAAGGCCAATCTTCAGAAGCGTCGTATTTTTGTATTGGAGCTTGGTAAGGCAGTCCTTGTAGACATCAGCGCGAAGGGTATGCGTCACATCAAGAAGAACGGCGCACACGCCACTCTCAAGAAAGCAGGAGTTATATAAAGGAAAAACCGCCACTGGCGGTTTTGTTCTTAATGCAGGTTCCCGTTCGTCTTGAGCGGAAAGACCTGGACGTTGTTGTCGTCCAGGATCTTCTTGCCCTGAACTTCCTGGAAGCTCGCTTCGGTGAGCGGGGCCGGGACTTGCAGCCTGTCGGCAGCGACATACAGCAGATCGTCCGCATCATCGGCCTTAACCCGAAGCTTGGGTTTGCCATGAAGTATGATGCGGTACCACCGTTTCTCCTTCTGCCTGGACCTGTGAAGGGAGCGTCCGCTCCCTTCAGGATCCACCATCTGACTTGTCTTCACGTACTTCCCTCCTGAATGAGAACTTGTCCAGTTAACGCCACCAGGGCACCCACGTCAACCGTTCCTGTCGTGTAAGCTGCACTCCGTCTGATTCATACGTGATCGTGCCCTCTGAGATTGTTGAGAACGTTTGCGCACCAGTAGTAGTAATACGTTTTAAAACTTCAGCATGTGGGTGCCCATAACTATTATCTTTACCTGCAGAAACAACTACTATTTGAGGCTGCACGGCGTTCAGCCACTGTTCGCTTGTAGAGGTACGAGAACCGTGATGCCCTGCTTTCAATACGTCACTCTTTAAAGCCTCTCCATATTGAGAAACTAATCTATCTTCAACCCACGAAGGTGCGTCACCCGTGAGCATGAATTCCGAGTCTCCATATACAACCTTTAGTACTACCGAAGCATCATTAGACTCACGCAATTGTGCAACATTGTCTCCTGGATACAGCACATCTGCATACGCACCATCTCCAAGTTGGATACGCATGCCAGCCAGAGCGCGCAGTTCTTTCGCTCCTGGTTCATTGTGTGCAGCAGCAACAAAGCGCTCGTACACTTCACTCTCGCCTTCTCTGCCTGGAGTAAGGATATAAGAAACTGTGTAGCGTTCTAATACATCTGAAAGTCCCCCGATGTGGTCTGCGTCTGGGTGAGTCGCGACGACCAGATCAATTTTTCTATCAAGAAGATTCATGGCCTTCGGCAATTCTCGCACCACGGACCGATCCCGACCTCCATCAACGAGTATTTGTAGACCTGTGGGGCCAGTTATGAGAATGGCATCACCCTGTCCCACGTTTAAAAAGGAGACTTGTAGCCTCCCTGGAGCAGGCGCTGCTTGCAGACCAACAATTACTAAAAGAGAGACGCATGCCACAACTACTAGAAGAGACCATAGAAATGTACGAGAGCGCCACATACCTTAAGAATACTCATGGAACGCTCATTGGCCGAGAAGGTATACTGGTACTACTAACGGTATATATTCATGATCTACACACCACGCACCTTTGACCTACCCGAACTTAAGGGTCTTTCCAAAAAGCAAATTGACGTACACCTCGCACTGTATGAAGGATACGTAAAGCACGTGAATCTAATCCTAGAAACTATTCAACGACTTCGTTCGGAAGATGCGGAGAAGAATGCATTTATTATGGCGGAGCTCCGTCGCCGTCTTGGATTTGAGTTTGATGGCATGCGCATGCACGAATACTACTTTGAGCAGTTTGAGGGCGGCGCGCAGGTTGCGAGCGGCGAAGGAAACCTACGCAAGGTTGCAACAGAAAAGTATGGTGGATGGGATGAATTTATTTCGCACCTAAAGGAAGTTGCGGGTACACGTGGTATTGGTTGGGTAGTTGTGTACTTTGATGTTGTTGCAGGAACACTCCACACTGCATTTGTTAATGATCACGAGATAGGCCAACTCTCAGGACTTCCAATCATTCTCGCTATAGATCTTTGGGAACATGCCTTCATGGTTGATTACGTTCCCGCAGAAAAGAAAACGTATGTAGAAGCGTTCTTAGAAAACGTAAACTGGACTGTTTCTGAGGCTCGCTTTAGTAAGGCACTGCTTTAGAATCCTTCCTGGAAATCCAGTACACACCTGCCCCAAGAGCTACATAAGCCACGAATACCAACCAAAAAGGAAACGCAGGTAAAGATACTGTCGCAAGAGGCAGGTTTGCAACGAATTCAGCAACTCCAATAATGTAGGCAAGCAATCCATACGCAGGGAGTCCGAAAAGAACAGCCAGATTTCCTCCAAAGAAACCTACTACTCCCGCTACAGCGGAGAAGAGCATCGCGAGCGGCACAACCGGTAACACCAGCAGGTTTGCAGGCAAAGAAACCAGCGATAGGAGTCCAGTCTGGTACAGAAGAAGAGGAAGCACTGCTAATTGTGCTGCAATCGTTGATGCAAGTAGTTCTCGCACAAACTCACTCTTCACCACAGAAAGTCTCTGGCTGATAAGCGGCGCACCAACAATTAACCCAAAGGTTGCAACAAAGGATAACTGAAATCCTGGATCAAATATGAGCAGCTGAGGATTGAGTAGAAGCATGACAAATGCCGCAGCACACAATGCACGGATTACTGCATATGTTCTTCTGGTTGCACGCGCCACAAGAGCAAGAGCGGCCATAATTCCTGCACGGATACTTGCCGCACCGGCTCCTGCAGCTAAAACAAAGAGGCCTATAACAAGTAGCGCAACTGTTGCACCTACACGCCGAGGCAAGAAACTAAAAAGTCTTAGAACTGCCTCTGCAACAATCATTACGTTGTACCCAGACAAAACAACGATGTGAACGAGTCCCGAAAGAATAAACGCAGCAAGGAGAGATTCTCCTAATCCCTGCTTTCCTCCTGCGAGTAATCCGCCAGCAAGCGCTGAGTATGGCTCCGGCAGTGCCTGAGAAAGTGCCTCCAAGAATGAGTGACGTACAGAGAATACCCACGCGATGCCAGCATTAATTCCCGTAGGTTCTTCTATGGAGGTTATGTGGGCATTATTGACGAGCGCCACAATTCCATCCTTCAGTAAAAACTTGTCGTATTGAAATGTTCTTCCGCCCGTAGCATCAAAGGGCTCAGGCAAAGAAAGCTTCCCCTGTATTCGCACCCGTTCCCCATATGTAATTTCTGGATACAAAGGAGCAACAACCAACACTTTTGTATCTAACATTGCGACTGTTACTCGTTGTGTTGTTTCTCGCAGATCCGGGTCAGCAACTACCTTCCCCTCATATACTCCGGTCTTTCCTACCTGCGCTTTGATTGAGTCAGGAACAGACTCTACAGACAGACCACTATGCAAAGCCCCCACAAGTGCCGCCAGGACAACTATCCCGCACACTAGATATATCTGCCTTTTATATATGAGGTGTGCAAGCAGAAAGATTGAGACAGCGAGTAGCCCGAGCACATAGAGGGTCCAGGGAACGGTACAAAAAGAGCGGCACGCAATGCCGCCTACAAAACCGAGAAACACCGCAAGAAGAAGTGCTCTACTCATACAGATATATGACTAATGCCCCTTGTCCATCGCTCTATTTGCAAGACGATCTGCGTCTGCGTTGTCATCGCGATACACATGCTCAAATGTTACCGATTTGAAGTTGCTCATCAATTCTTCTACGCGAGCAGCGAGTGGCTTAAGTCCTATGTGCTTTAGTTTCCATTGCTTCATCATTTGTCGCACAACCAGCATGCTGTCCATGCGCACCATAATCTCAGCGTCTTTTGCATTAGGGCCAAGCTCCTCTGAAAGAACTTCAAGTGCACGCAATACAGCAGTGTATTCAGCAACATTGTTTGTTGCGTGACCTAAAAATTCAGAAACCTCAATAACTGTATTTCCAGATTCGTCCCGCACGAGAGCTCCCGCTCCTGCGGGCCCTGGATTTCCGCGTGATCCTCCGTCCGCGTACAGTGTGAAATTCATATCAGCCAGTATAGCAACAAAGATCCGCGACTAAGATCTAGCCTATCGTAGTGAAACGATTCTTAATCGTATTGGCTGCCCGCGAGTAAATTGATCCCGTTCTAGGTGAGCGAGCACGTGTAGATTCATACCCGGAGTAAGGCGGTCGCACATGTCTCCAAATTCTCTGCGTGCGTAAAACGTTATAGCCTCAAGAGGAGTATCGGGAAATTCTTCATGCCCTCTTCCAATACGTAAACGAAGGTGTTCTTCTGCCTTGCCAAACCAAGCCACAGATTCTATCCGTACGTCATGAAATGCAAATGTCGGTTTAGGATTCCCCATACCAAACGGAGCAAACTTCTCCAAAGACTTTAGAAGTGCTGGTGTGGCTTGCTCTGGATTGATGTGCTGGTCTGCTTCTTCGTCTTCTCTTTTGTCTTCTTCTGGAAGCGATGCGAGCGCTTCAGACAACCGCTCTTCCAGAGTAAACACTGCATCCGGAGCAACTGAGAAACCTCCTGAAGCTGCGTGTCCTCCAAACTCAAGAAGTGCGTCTTGTGCAGCGGTCATTAAATTTAACAGGTGTACTTTTCCAGGACCGCTCCTGCAGGAGCCCTTTATGGTGTCGTTGCCTTCTCTCCCCCATAAAAATGTGGGCCGTCCGTATTCCTCAGCAATACCGTTTGCAACAAGCCCAAGTAGCCCGGGTCGCCAATCAGGGTCCCCAAGCGCAATAACCGCAGGGAGCGTGCCGAGTGCTTTGCGCTCTTCCAGGCGCTCATGCACGGCCCGCGTAATTGCTCCTGCTGAGGCACGTCGTGATCTATTTAAAGACTCCAATTTCTTTGCGAGCATGTCCGCTTCCGTCTCGTCAGTTGTTGAAAGAAGCAAAAATGCATCGCGCGGATCTCCCATACGAGACGCAGCGTTGATGCGAGGCGCGATCATAAAACCTACATCGTCCTCCGTTATTTTTGATTGCTGGACTCTCGCTGCCTTGCAGAGCTTTTGGAACCCAATGCGTGGCGACTTACGCATAACAAGAAGTCCGTAGGCTGCAATAACTCTGTTTTCTCCAGTGAGCGGCACCATGTCGGCAATAGTTGAAAGACCCGCCATATCTAGAAGCCATTTCTCCCATCCCTCAGGAATTTCTTCGCGTCCAGGAAATCCAACCGCAAGCGTTGCGCACACAAGTTTCCACGCAACTCCCGCACCACACAAACTTTTATAGGGATATGTCTCATCTGGACGAGCGTTTGGATTCAAAACTGCAAACGCAGGTGGCAAACTTTCTTGAGGAAGATGATGATCCGTCACAATAACGTCCATGCCAAGTGTCGCAGCGTGCGCAACCGGAATATTGTCTACAATTCCTGAGTCAACGGTAACTACGAGTGTTACACCGTCTCGTGCAAGAGATTCAAGACCCGGAATATTAACTCCATATCCTTCATTGTGTCGGTGCGGAATATAGTTAACGAAAACAGCCCCAGCCCTTTTCAGAAAGTCATGGAGAAGAACTCCTCCGGGAATACCGTCACAATCATAATCGCTCCATACGGCGATTTTCTCTTTATTTGCAATTGCCTCTGCGAGTCTTTTAGACGCTTTGGGCATGTCCGTCATGAGCATCGGGTCATGAATATGCTCGTCATATGAAGGCGAGAGAAACGCTTCAGCTGCTTCTTTAGATATAAGTCCCCGGCGAGCGAGTAACGAGGCTGTGAAATCGTCGTACGCACTAAGTGCCTCACGTATTTCTGGACTTAATTCTTTGGAGAGCGGGAACATCGTCTGCGCATTGTACCAAATCGCCCTCCTGCGGTATCGTTCCTATATATGGAAGATACGGTATTTGGAAAAATTATCCGCAGAGAGATTCCTGCTGAGATCGTATATGAAGACGATGAGACGCTCGCCTTTCTAGACATTGAACCAATTGCCCCTGGGCACACACTCGTTATCCCGAAGAAGCCGGTACGTAATATTTTTGATGTTGACGAAGAGACGCTTGCTGCAGTTATGCGAACCGTACGCAAAATTAGCCCTGCTGTACGCGATAGCGTAGGTGCAAAGGGTGTTCATATAAACTCAAACCACGAACCAGAGGCCGGCCAAGTAGTATTTCATCTGCACATGCACATCATTCCTCGTATTGACCGCAACTCATTTGTAGCCTGGCCAAAAACTTCCTATTCAGAAAACGAAGCAAAAGATATTGCAGCCCGTATTCGCAAAGAATTAAGCTAGCGAAGCGCTTCTATTCCAGGAAGTGTTCCCTTAGAAAGGAAGTCCAACATTGCTCCTCCACCTGTAGAGATGAAAGAGAATTTATGCGAAACGCCTACCTTCTCAATTGCAGCCACCGTATCTCCCCCACCTACAATTGAGTGTGCTCCTGAGTGCGCTATCGCACGCGCGAGATCTTCTGTAGCTGTAGTGAATCCATTCTCATAATTTCCAAGCGGACCATTCCACACAATGGTCTTTGCGTTTGCGACTCGCTCGCCAAGCATCGCAACTGTCTTAGGCCCGTTATCTAAAATAGCTTCGTTGCTTCCTACGTCTCTAACCGCAGCAACTCTCCCTTGCTCTCTCGTGCCTCCATGCGGAGCAACTACATAATCAAGCGGCAAACTCAATCTTCTGTTGTTAACTAGTGAGCGCATCTCTGCACGACTTGCTCCTGAAACCAAAGATTTTCCTACAGGCAATCCTTCTGCAACAGCAAAATCGTTTGCAAGCGCTCCTCCCACAAACACACGATCATATATCCCAAGTAACTTCTTCAAGACCGGCTCCTTAGTAGCAAACTTCGCTCCTCCAATAACTGCAAGTGATGGCTTTTTTGGCTTCAGTGCCTTCTTGAGTTCTGTAACCTCCTCTTCAACTAACAGCCCTGCATAGGAAGGGAGGAATTCAGGAACACCAACAACTGATGCATGCGGACGGTGACATACATCAAATGAGTCCTGCACAAATACATCTGCAAGGTCCGCCAATGCTGCAGCAAATGTTTTTGTATTCTTCTTTTCCCCCACATCTCTACGAAGATTCTCCAGGAGCAGCACTCCGCCAGGCGGAAGGGCGCGCACTGCAGCACGCGCAACCGGTCCTGTGTTTACTCCACAGAACTGCAGACCAGGAATTACTTTCCGCAATGACTCATACACTGGCTCAAGAGACTCTGTTCCCTGGTCTCCAATATGTCCAATTAAAACGACGCGTGCATGGCGCTCACGCAAATACTCAATCGTGGGCAACGCACGTCGCAAGCGAAAATCTCCCGACACCTTCCCAGAAACAATTGGTACATTGAGTGCCGCACGTACTAGTACAGGAATTCCCTCAAGTTTCTTAATTGAACGAACTGTTCTCATCTTCCTAGTGTATACGAATTTTTAGAGTGCGGGGCGAATATCTTCAAGCCAAAGCGCCTATCTCTCACATTAAGGACTGGGCTCTTTAGGTAAGCGCCTTTACGAGACCTGAGAACGTTGTTACGTCTGTACTCGCACGCCCCACCAAGAATCCTTCAACACCCGTACCACTTGCAAGCGAACGGATATTTCCTGCGTCAACAGAGCCTCCGTACAAAATTCGCACCTTCGCGTTAGCACGCCCCGGTATATAGTCTGCAAGAATTTTCCGTATATACAGAACCATCTCCGCCAAGTCTCCTGCAGTTATTGCATCCGCCCCTGTTTTCCCAATTGCCCATACAGGCTCATACGCAATAACAACCTGCAGTCTTTCCTTCGGCGAGAGTGCCTGCATAACCACACTAATCTGCTCACGCACTTCTTTCAGATACTGAGCATCTTGGTCTCGCACTTTTTCCCCGACACATAAAACCGGAATCATGCCGTGTGCGAATATATGTCGCACTTTCTCTGTAACGAGCGCGTTAGTCTCTCCCTGTGCACGGCGCTCTGAGTGCCCCGCAATCACATAGCTAACTCCAAGATCTGCAAGCTGTCCTGCAGCAACTTCTCCCGTCTGTGCCCCTCCTGTTGTATGGGATACATCCTGAGCTCCAAGGACAAGGCCCTTAGTACCTGCGAACATACCTATATATGGATATGCCGGCGCAATAACAATTTCGTGCGTACCTTTGGCAGAAAGCCTCTTTGCCGAAGCGGCGAGCGCTTTGGCCTTTGCGGTTGATTCAATGTACGCCTTCCAGTTTCCGATGAGTAACATACTTGAATCCTAGCATGACGCTCCTACTCCTCTCTCCAGTCTACAAATTCGTAGTCTGTTGATGTTGTGGGAGTAAACGGTGGCGGATCTGTTGAGAGATTTCGGTCAAAAGCATCAATACGTGATTGATACCCGCCATCACTATACCCACTCCAGAATGAATAGCATCCATTTTGCCACTGTGTTCCCGTACGCAAGTTAGACACCGTCGTGCCTAAAATAGTAAGCGTCCCCTTGGGCTCATATGAGCCTGGACAGGAGTACAGATTTCTTCCAAACGCTCCTCCCTGCGCCACGAAGATTCCATTCAGTGTCATGTTATGAGGTGCGTTTGGAGCAATAAGTACATTGTTTTCAGCAATAAGCGTGAGGCCGTCTGACCCATCTGTAGCTGCATAGGTGATGTCGTTCTTCAAAACTGCGCTTGGCGCAATTCCTGTAGTAGTTATATTTGCAGCAATCAGGGTAACTTTGCGATCAATAGTTCCCTCAACCCACACGTTGTCTTCCACAAAGATGAGCCCGCAGTTTGCGGGTAGCGTATACGTACTATAAAAACTCTCTGATGAAATTAAGGTGCGGTCTACGGTATCCTGTGCATTCACTCCTACAAAAGAAAGAGAGGTTGTCCCAGTAACTCTGCGAATAGTAACCGTACCGTTCCCGTTAAAAATCAGGTGATACCCTCTCCAATAATTCGCCTGGTTCTTGTTCGTTCCTGAGCTATATCTCGCAAGGTACAGTCCACTTGAATTTGCCGTGGTCTTGAGCGAACTAAAGTCTGCAGCAATACCTGCGAAATCAACTTGTGGCACAGGGTACTCCCACAAGCTCTGAATACCTCCACTTCCCCATACGCCGTTCTTTGTTTGGTTTGGAGAACATCCAAATGAGGAAGTGCAGAGCCACGTAGACAAAGAACTCGTAACAGGTGCGTTAGCCGTCCCGTCCATACGGATTCCTCCGTTGCTGTGATACGGACCATTAATGATGCGATCGTCTCCCGCCCACACACTATCGTTAAGCACATACGAGAAGCGGGCTACGGTAGGTCTCGCATACCTCGCAACAATCGTCTTTGTTGCACTCTCTTGCTCAGCAGGTATTCCTGTTGAGCGAATATCTATAGACGTTGTTTGTCCGCATGATGTGTTCCCTGAAATATCCAAAGATATAGTTCCTGTCTGTCCTCCCTCAGGATCGTTATAAGGAATGGTGTACGGTCCTGCGCTTCCCGTTCCATTTGTAAGGTCGTTCGGATAGTGCGCAAGAAACCAACGATAGTATTCAAGACCTGCCTCCGCAATTGCGAACCCACGGCTCCCTGCAGTTGCGGTAGACTGCGCACGATTCTCCGTAAGCACATACCCAGACAACGCGCCGAGCACGGTTATAAAAACTGCACCGAACACAATCGCAAGAAGCATGAGGTAGCCGCGGACCGGTTGGTGTCTTTTCATATACATTAGTATCGCAAGTTTCTGAGCGTCGCGCTCTGTTCAATCGTGAGTATGTTCGGAGCACGTAATGGATTAAGGTCTACATCCAAACGCAACTTCACCGACGCAACATCTGCGAGATTAATAGTTCCGGTAAGTTCAGTTCCTGCTACATCGTAGTACCGAAAGATCGGTGTTGATGTCGCATTCTTAACATACGTCGCAATAGTGTATGTCGTCTCTGGCTGCCCCGCATATGAAGGAGGGTTTCCTGTTGCATTCGTGACACCCTGATACATCGTTCCGTTTGAAAGATACAAGCGAATCTGTTCCACAGGAGTATCTATATCTATATCGCTATAGAAAGTAATGGAAGAGGTTGCGGCAGCCGCAAGCGGGAACGATCCATCTTCTCCATAAGAGGCCTCTCTTAAAATACCGAACGCTTCATCAATACCACGATGCGCACTATCAAGTGCTGTTGTCTGCTCAAGCACATATGCATTTGATCTGTAGAAGTACGCGATCATCGTAAGCAGTCCCACCCCAACTGCAGCAAGGATTGCTACTACTACAATTGTCTCAACTAATGTAAATCCTCGTTTCATATCATTGAAGGAATAGAGAGACATCAAACGGCACACCTGGCGTAAGTGTGTAAGGTGACGCAATTGAAGAGCTCGCGATGGTATACCCAGTCACATCAGAGAGCGTATACACATCCCACTCAAATGGAATGTACCGGACGCCTGTTGCGTCAGTAGTTGTTGAGACAATTGTTTTATAAATAGGTGCGCCTGCACCGGTTGTTCCTTCTTTCTTTTCGCCCGTCAAAGTAAATGGAACGTTCGGTACTGGGATAGGCCCTTCGTCGTACGCAAAGCCCCAATCCAAAATCTCTGGAGTTGAAGACGCGTTGGTTGTGGAAAGTTCGGTAACTAAGCTCAGTGCTGGATACGTACTTGTTGAAACTCCTGAGAGCGCAATTGGGAACGATGAAAATCCTGCAGCATTCCCCGAGAGGATACTGTCTGGGACAAGGACTCCACTTCCATCTGCGACATGTACCGTTACCGTAGTCCCTACAGGAGTGGCGAGTGTCCCTGAAACGTTTGTCCATGCAGAGAGATACGTTGGCGCTGTAGTTGTGGAACGCGCACTTCCTGAAAGCGCGTAGCTGCCCACGCCGCCAGAAAGCTGCAATGCACCTCCTGTTATTTGTGTGTTTGTCATAGACGTAACTCCTGCGCTTCCCGAGAAGGTATCGGTCACACTTGCAGGCTGAATGGGATAGAACGTACGTAGTGTGAAGGGAACGAGTGCATCAATGGCAAAAGTTCCTGAAGTTGTTTGATCGCCAACAACCGTTAGATACCCTGGTGTTGGATTCTGATTTGTTGCATCACGAGTATAGGTTTGTGCACTTGAGTATCCAGACTTTGTTACTGAAATTTGATACTCAGTTGAGGTTGGTGCACCGGGAAACGCAGTCGCACCACTCGCGTCAGAGAATGTTGTTACATCAACTGAAGGAGAGAGAGACGTATTCTGAATCCGTACTGATGCTCCGGGAACAGCAACACCGACTGCGTCCACAACGTTTACACGTAGAGTCCCTCCTCCTGCAGTGGTCTCAAGAGACGGTGGTGCAATGTTTGAGATCAACGCAACCTCGCGAGTCGTTCCACGGAATATGTAGGTCACCGCAACTTTTGCCTTTTTGTAGTCAGTGGTGATGCCATTTGAATCACTCACCCCTGTTCCGTCCCTCTCGTCATCCACATACGCCACAAATGTTCTTATGGTGTACGGAATGCCGTTCATCGTTGTCGTTGAGCTTTGAGGAATAAGTCCTGCAGGAATACCTCCAACTGTTCCAACAGATCCATATGGGAGAGATCGCAAGTACTCCAATTGTGTCGTTGCAACTGCAGTTGCTCCAGCCTTTGCTTTTGCTGAAGAAGAAATAAGAAGAGACGCACGCAAAAGACCAAGCAGTGTGAGAAACACAATGAGCACGAGTGCAGACCCAACCAGTACATCAATAAGCGTCATGCCTCTCTGCACATTCATATAGTAGCTATGATAACGCACTGAGAACGCGCGTTTCTAAATCTTGTCAGAGAGAGAGTAAATCGGAGAGATCATAGACATCGCAAAGATACCTACAACCGTTCCAATAAAGAGCATGAGCACCGGCTCAATAATTGTAGAGAGATCTTTCGTGCGGTCCTCAACATCAGTCTCGTAATACTGCGCAACCTGTCCCAACATGTCTGCAACTTTTCCTGTCTCTTCTCCCACAGCAATCATGTCGGCAACAAAGATTGGATACAGTTTTGGATGATCAGTAAACGCAGCTGAAAGCGCTTCTCCCTTTCGCACGCGCTCAGTCGCTTCGTCAATAACTTTCCCGAACACGTTGTCTCCCACAACCTCACTCGTAATCTTTAGTGCCGAAAGCATTTCAACTCCTGAAGAGAGGAGTGAAGAAAGTGCACGAGCTCCACGCGCACTCATTGTCTCTCGTACGAGCTCTCCAATAACAGGAAGTTTTAGTGAAACAAAAAGAAGTGTCTTGCCTCCCGGCTTTGACTTAAGGAAAAAGAAGAGCCCGCCGAAGAACGCAATGAGGAGCACGAATACAAGAATCACATTGTTTGCCATAAAGTCTGACGCGCCAACAATTGCTTTTGTTGCGGCTGGCAATTCAACACCAAGTTCTTTGAAAGTATTTGAAAGTGTTGGCACTACATAAATGAGCATGAGAATACCGATCACCACAACTGCTGAAAGAATGATGGAAGGATAGATCATCGCTCCCTTCACTTTCTTTTGAAGCGTATTCGCTTTCTCCATCTGTCGCGCAACAACCGTGAGAGACTCTGCGAGAGTTCCAGATTCTTCTCCTGCTTTCGTCATTGCAATAAACAGTTCAGAGAAAACATTGCTGTGTGCGGCAAGTCCTTCATGGAAAGCATCTCCCTTTCGCACACGTTCCTCAAGATCAATAACAATTCGCTTCAACGCTTTATTCGTAGACTGTCGTTCAATAACTGAAAGTGCACGAGAG
The DNA here is from genome assembly GCA_002441425.1 of Patescibacteria group bacterium UBA6241. Classification (GTDB taxonomy): domain Bacteria; phylum Patescibacteriota; class Minisyncoccia; order Phycocordibacterales; family Phycocordibacteraceae; genus C7867-001. The sequence goes on from DJWB01000005.1 coordinate 25,765, forward strand.
AGTGTGAGTCCTGCAGAAATCATGGCTGCAAGATTTTTGGTGAACGTAATTTTCTCATCCATCTTCACCCCGCTTCCAATAGTTATCTCTGTCCACTTGGGCATCTTGGTTCCTCCTCCCTCTTGAACAGAGATAACTGTTGCTCCTTCCTTTTCTATTTCGCTGTACACCCCAAAGCGAGATGCAGCATCAACAACTCTCTTCTCTTCGGCACCTTCTGCAGTCTTAATAGTGACGCGAAATTTCATGTACATAATCGTAGCACGCAAAAGAAAAGAGCTGAGACCTTCCGAAGAAGAATCTCAGCCCGATATACGCCGCGTCCCATTACATCTGCGGCAGTGCGAGCGCGACTACTGCGCGCTCACGGTCCCCCGCGGGACCGAGACGAACAGGTTGCCGAGCGTGGCGCCGATGGCGGCAGCGACGGCGGCCCAGAGCCAGGACTCCCAGCCGACCTGCAGCATCCCGCCCACAGCGAGGGCGATGACGAACAGGAAGATGGCGAGCAGCCCCGAGCCGACCACATCGGCGAAGATGTAGATGGCGACCGCCACCACCGCGGCGAACAGCCACTGCAAGGTCGGCGCGAACAGACTCGGTTGTTCGCCGCCCGGCATGATCGTGATGCCGAGGTAGTGGGCGCCGAGCGAATAGACGATAACGCCCAGAACCGCCGACACCAGGATTCCAATATGCACTTTACTCATTTTGGTACCTCCCTGTCGCAAGAAGCCCTGTGCTTCTTTCGTGCGACCAGCGCACAATAGCATGAAAAAACAGCTTGGCTAGCTACTCCGTAACTGCACGTAATACCTCTTCAATTGAGGTAACTCCTCTGGTTGCTTTGTAGATACCGTCCTCAAGCATGGTGAGCATGTCCTCCTTTCGGGCCTGCTCTTCAATAGCGTCTGTAGTACCGTTGTGCAGAATAAGATCACGAATAGCTGGAGACACTGAAAGCACCTCATGGATACCAATACGGCCTGAGTATCCATCCTCACACTGTGCTGAAGGCACTGGCTTATAGAAAGGAACATCATCCATCTTTGTTCCTGCCTTAACTAACTTCTCGTCTGTAAGTGCCTTTAAGACTGCATCAAATTTATCCTGGCCTGCAACCTTTGCGCGCTCCTCAGCATCAAGCGAGTACTGTTCCTTTCCATCGCAAAGTCTGCGTACCAAACGTTGTCCCACGATAACGCGTAGTGTAGACACAAGTAGGAATGGCTCAACACCCATGTCCATGAGACGTGGAATGGCTCCCGCTGCTGAGTTGGTGTGGATGGTTGAAAGCACTAAGTGTCCGGTAAGCGCTGCATTAATCGCGAGCGATGCAGTCTCTCCGTCACGAATCTCTCCCACCATAATAATGTCTGGGTCCTGACGCACGAGAGAACGCAGTCCGTTCGCAAACGTAAATCCAATTCCAGGGTTAACCTGTGTCTGGTTTACTCGCTTCATCTGGTACTCAATCGGGTCCTCAACCGTACTGATGTTTACATCTGGCGTATTTAGAATATCCAAAATGGTATAGAGCGTGGTCGTCTTTCCTGAACCCGTTGGTCCTGAGATAAGAATGAGTCCGGTAGTTTGTTTCGTTGCCTTATGGATTCGCTCCATAGAATCTCCATGGAACCCGAGCACATCTAGCGTGAAGCCCTCGCCCGTCTCTCGCAAAAGACGCATAACAATCTTCTCTCCGAAATACGTAGGGAGCATAGACACACGGAAAGAAACTTTATCTGTCTCTGTCTCCATCTTAAAGCGTCCGTCCTGTGGCAGACGCTTCTCGTCTAGCTTTAAGTTAGCGAGCACTTTGATGCGTGCCGTAATACCCGCTGCGGCAGTGCGCGGCAGTGTCATCGCATCATGCAACACGCCATCAATGCGATAGCGCACTAACACCTCCTGCTCCATCGGCTCAATGTGAATATCTGACGCCTTCTGAATAATGGCGTGGCGAAGCAATGTATCAACGATGCGCACAATAGGAAGATCCTCTGCCATCTTCTTAAGATCTTCTCCGGAAGCCTCTTCTCCCTCTGGCGTATCCTTTATGAGGTTAATGCGCCCTGCTTCTGTTGAGATAAGATCTCCGAACTCTTCTTTAAGAGACTTCTGGTACTGCAGGAGCACATTCTTGAGTGAGTCTTCGTCTGTAAGTCGAGCTTGAATCTTGAGTCCGGTTGTTTTACGCACTGAATCAATTGCGGGCAGGTCTTCCGTATCAAGCATTGCAACCTCAAGCTCCCCCTCCCCCTTGCGGAACGCAACAATTGAGTGCGTACGTGCGATAGGTTCAGGGATAAGTGAAAGCACTTCAAGAGGAATCTTGCGGTCCTTTAGGTTAACGAACGGAATGCCGAGCACATATGCCTTGATGCGACGCAATGAGTCTGTTGAAAGAGCTCCTTGTGCAATAAGAATGTCTCCCAGAGATTGCTTTCTCTTCTTGGCTTCCTCGTCTGCGGCCTCAACATCCTTCCGAGGAACAAGTCCGGAGTCCAAGATGAATTCTTTAAGTTCGCTTTCTGATACCTGCATGAAAATGTACGTATTCAAAGTATACCGTGTATGAGACGTACCTATATATGTATAGGTCGGGGAAAAGACAGCGCCTGCAGACGCTCCATTGACCCTCTCCCCTTAAAATGGTATCTTTTGGCTATCTGAATTGTCCGCTCCCGCGGGCATTTCTTTTTAAGAAAGACTAGGGTGCGATTACAATCATCTATAGTGCGAACAACTAAATACAGAGAGTTATGTTGGATCTAAAAACAATCAATTCAGTGCTCGGAGAGTTTGAAGAGCGTGGTATCACCAAGGAGACTATGGTTGATGCTATTGAGCAAGCTATGGCTACTGCGTACAAGAAAGAGTACGGAAAGCGTGGCCAGGTAGTGCGCGGCATGCTTGATATGGATACGGGAACCGTATCTTTTGAGCAGGTAAAGACTATCGTGGACGACACGATGGTGCGTTTTCCTGATGAGGATGAGGAGGAACTTCCTGAAGCACACCCACACTACGAGCGCGAAGAAGTTGTTGCAGAGGGAGAGCTTCCTCGCTACGACGCTGAGAAGCACATCCTTCTTGAAGACGCGAAGCGCATCAAGCGCGATGCTGAACTTGGACAGGAACTCATCTTCCCTCTTGAGCCACAGGATGATTTCGGACGCATTGCAGCACAGACTGCAAAGCAGGTAGTAATCCAGAAGATCCGCGAAGCAGAGAAACTCTCTATCTTGGACGAGTTCGGACACAAGAAGGGTGAGATTGTTACCGGTATTGTGCAGCGTGCTGAGCGCGGAGCTATCTTCGTAGATCTTGGTCGTGCAACCGGTATTATCCCGTACGAGGAGCAAATCCCAGGCGAGCGATACCGCACCGGAGAGCGCATTAGCGCATACCTCTATGCCGTAGACGAAGGATTCCGTGGTGTATACCTGCGTCTCTCACGCAGTCACCCACGCTTCCTCACTCGTCTTTTTGAGATGGAAGTACCTGAGCTTGCCTCTGGTGCTATTGAAGTAAAGGGTCTCGCACGTGAGCCAGGAAGCCGCACAAAGATTGCGATTGCATCTCTTGATCCTCACGTAGATCCAGTTGGATCTCTTGTTGGACAGCGTGGCGTACGTGTATCTACCGTTATGGCAGCTCTCGGTGGCGAGCGCATAGATATTATTGAGTGGTCTGAAGACCAGGCTGCATTCATCAAGGAGTCTCTTTCTCCAGCAACGGTTCTAGAAGTTGAACTTGATGAGGAGGGACATCGTGCAACCGTTACGGTTTCTGAAGATCAGCAGTCTTTGGCAATCGGACGCGGCGGACAGAATGTACGCCTCGCCGCTAAGCTCACTGGCTGGAACATTGATATCGCTTCAGTAGGGGGCGAGAGTGTTGCTGATTCAGGTACTGCTGCAGACACTGCACCAGAAGGTGCATCTGATGAATCAGTTGCAGCCGCAGACGCTGCCGAGGACATGGACCCAGCAGTTGCTGCAGGTATTGATCCAACAGAATCTGACTCAACTGTTACTGAAGAGTCTTCTGAGAAGAACACGCTCTCAATGGAAGAGGAAACCATGCAGACTGACGACGGAAACGAAAGCGTTGCAGACGCAGAGGAAGCGAGAGACGAAGCATAACCAATCTATTCGTATGAATCTTCTTCACGACATTGCTCCGGGAACGAAGGATGAGATGAACGTCATCATTGAGATCCCTAATGGTTCTCGTAACAAATACGAGATAGACAAAGAGACAGGCATGATCGCACTTGATCGCGTACTGCACACAGCACAAGCGTATCCGTTTGATTATGGATTTGTGCCACAGACTCTTTGGGATGATGGAGATGCGCTTGATGTGGTTTTGCTCACCACGCAACCTCTTCTTCCAGGAATTCTTGTACACGCACGTCCTGTAGGTATCTTGCCTATGGTAGATGGCGGCGAGAAAGACGAGAAAGTACTTGCAGTTCCCGCAAACGATCCTCGTTTTGCAGACATTAAGGACCTCTCGGACGTAAATAAGCACACACTTAAGGAGATCTCACACTTCTTTGAGACGTATAAGAAGATACAGAACAAAGAAGTATCTCTTGGCGAATGGCAGGACAAAGCAGCTGCTGAAGCAGCGTTTGAACGCGCCTGCAAGCTGTATTCTGAAAAGAAATAGAGACGTATTCTGCAAAAGCCCGGGGTTCTCCCCCGGGCTTTTGTCTATCCCCAACCAGATAAGGGGCTCCCAATACTCCTTATATACTGAGTACATACCCTAACGATATATCTATGAATCCAGATGAGAACATGAACCCAGTTGAAACCACACCTGAGCCAGCACCCGCAGCAGAACCTAAGAAGGCACCTGCATATGGAGCAATCCTCGGTATCATCCTTATTGTGGTTATCCTGGTTGTAGGAGCATTCTACGTCTGGGGCCAGCGACTTGAGGAGGAACAGCTACTGAACACTCAGGAATCTGAGGGAGAAATGCTTCCAGATGGTTCACTGCCAAGCGTTGAAGGTTCTGCTGACGTTGAAACAGGAGAAATGGGCCCTCAGCCTCGCTAACTACTTCTTTCAGAACAAAAGCGCTCTGTTCGCACAGAGCGCTTTTGCATATCTCAGAAACGGTATACTAAAGAAAGCATTGCCCTCGGCAGTGTGTGTTAGCAATAGAGGAATTCCCCACATGAAAATCTATGTATCCTTGGTGCTTTTGTTTGGCTTCTTTGTGTCTACATCCGTAGTATTCGCACAGGAACTGGACACACTCACCCAACCGAAACCAGAGCAGACCTTCTTTGATAGAGCTGTTCAAGTTAAAGAGCGAGCTCTTGAAAAGAAAGATGAGCTTCTGGAGCGTCAACAGGAGGCTCGCAAGACCGCTGCTGATCTTGCCGCTGAGAGAAAAGCGGAGCTTGAAGAGAAGCGTGCTGATGTTCGGTTTGAAATGACTGAACGTGCACAGGAACAGAAAGAAGTAGTTATGGAGCGCACAGAAGCAGTACGTGTACACGTACTGGATAAAAGAGAAGCACTTCGTGAGAGCTATGAGGAACGCAAGCAACAGCTCGCAGAGAAGCGTGCTGCGTTTGCATCAAGCACACAGGAACGTAAAGAACAGTTCAAAGAGCGCGTAACTGAACAAGTTACTGCACACTTTGATCGTGCTATGGAAATCTTGAGTGCAATGAGCGCACGCCTTACTAAACTTGCAGACCGCATAGAAGCTCGTATCACAGAGCTTGATGCAGCCGGCGAAGATACAACTGCTGCAGACAGCGCACTCAGCTCAGCACGAGCAAAAATCTCCGCTGCTGACTCAGCTATTTCTGATGTTGCAGACGCAACCGCTGAAGCACTCGCATCTGAGAATCCTAGAGAGGCACTTCAGTCTGTGCGACCTAGCTTAGAAAATGCTAAGAGTGCACTTCGTGCTGCACACGAAGCACTCCGCGCAGCCGTGAGTGCATTACCTAAACCTGCTCAGCAATAAATCCTATGGCACACACACCACTCTCCCCCGCTGGTCGCCGCGTATCTTGGATCACGCTCGGCGTAGCAGTTGTAGTTATGGCACTAGTTGCAGTTGGCATCTTCTATCTGAGAGACGCATTCCCTGCAAACGAAGATTCTGTTGTTGAAACTCTTGAGACACAGAGCGACTCAACAGAACCTACAGTTATTGAGGAAGACCTAAGTGCTCAGTCTCCTGACGAGTTTGATCAGGAAATTGACGCTGCATTCGCAGAACTAGAAGCTTCGCTTGCAGAATAAACAAACGAAACTAAAAAGCGCTCCGGAAACGGGGCGCTTTTGCGTACCCCTCCTTCAGTCTGGTACCATAGCTCTACTATGGAACACCAATACAAAAACCCGCGCGCCATGCTTGTCCCGATGGTTGTAGAGAAATCTCAATTCGGGGAGCGCGGCTATGATATCTATTCTCGCCTACTTAAAGACCGTATTGTCTTTCTTGGCGGCGGTATTGATGACGATATGGCTAACCTCATCATTGCTCAGCTCCTCTTCCTTGAATCAGAGGACCCGAAGAAAGATATCTCTCTATATGTAAACTCTCCGGGCGGCTCTGTTACTGCAGGTCTTGCGATTCTAGACACCATGAATCACGTAAAGCCTGATGTTTCTACCGTATGTGTCGGTATGGCGGCGTCAGCAGCAGCAGTTATTCTCGCCGCAGGTGCTAAAGGCAAGCGTTACGCACTTCCAAACGCTGAGGTTATGATCCATCAGCCATGGGGCGGTGCACAGGGACAGGCAACAGATATTGAGATTACAGCAAAACATATCCTTGCAACTCGCGATCGCTTGAACAAGATTCTTGCTAAGGCATCAGGTCAGCCACTCGCGAAGATTGAAAAAGATGTAGACCGCGACTACTTCATGATGGCAGACGAAGCCAAAAAGTACGGACTTGTTGATCAAGTCTACAAGACAAAATAGGCACCAAGAAGGCTCCGCTAGGGAGCCTTCTTTCGTTTTACGAAAGGCGAAAAACGTGTTATTTTGCTGATGTTCTGAGGATCTGCACGGCTGAATTGATTGTATTTCTGTCCTCACTTACTTTGTTTATTTCGTGTAGTTTCTCCCTTTAAAGAGGAGCTACACGCTTCCCCCGTATGTCCATAAAAATAGTACTGAGTCTTTTGGCCCTTTCGGGTCTCGCCGGCATTGCCCTTGGGTATGTGCTGCGCCTTTTGATTGCACTTGGACAGAGAGGTTCGCTAGAACTTGAGGTTAAACAGAAGATGCTTGAGGCAAAGGAGCGTGCAAACCGCCTCGTTGAAGACGCTGAGCATCGTGCAAAGAAACTTGAAGCAGAGCGCTTTGAGCCACTTAAAGAGCGCGAACAGAAAGTTGCCGCATACGCAGAGCGCCTTTCAAAGCGTGAAGAGTTTTTAGACGAGCGTGAGCGCGGACTCGCAACCGAAGCCGAAGAGGTTAAGAATCGTGAGAACGAGGTTGCGAACCTTAAACGTGAATTTGATAAGTTGCTCGCAGAGCGCAGACATGAACTCGTGCGTCTTGCACACCTAAGCGAGAATGAGGCGAGAACACTGCTCATGAAAGATCTTGAGGAGAGCCAGCAAGAAAGCGTACTCGCTCGCCTTCAGAAGCTTGAAGCACATGGGCGTGCTCAGCTTGAAGACAAAGCGCGTTCTATCCTTCTTTCAATTATTCACCGCATGAGTGCGAGCGTGAATAACGAAGTTATGACGCTCTCTGTACAGATCCCTTCTGAGGAGATCAAAGGAAAGGTTATCGGAAAAGAAGGAAGAAACATCAAAGCCTTTGAGCGCGCTACGGGCGTAGACGTAATTATTGATGACGCGCCTGACAAAATCACGCTTTCATCCTTTGATCCGCTTCGCCGCCACACTGCAAAGCTTGCACTTGAACGCCTTATTGCAGACGGACGTATTCAGCCTGCTAAGATTGAGGAGAGTGTAGAGAAAGCTCAAGAAGAGATTGCTGAGATGGTGCGCCAAAAGGGAGAGGAGGCTGCATATGAAGTTGGTGTTGTGGGACTTGATCCCCGCCTTATTGCGCTTCTTGGCCGCCTGCACTTCCGCACAAGCTACGGACAGAATGTACTTCGCCACTCAATTGAGATGGCACACCTCGCAAGCATGCTTGCAGCTGAGCTTGGTGCTGACGTTGATATTGCAAAGGCTGGCGCACTTCTGCATGACATCGGAAAGGCCGTAGATCACGAAGTTGAGGGCACTCACGTTGAGATTGGACGTCGTATTCTTGAGAAGTTTGGTGTTGCAAAACCTGTTATTCAGGCAATGCAGTCTCATCATGAGGAGTATCCGTATGAAACACCTGAATCTATGATCGTGCAGGTAGCAGATGCTATCTCTGCAGGACGCCCAGGAGCCCGCAGAGACACCGTAGAGCGCTATCTAGACCGTCTTGGAGACCTAGAACGCATAGCTGCTGCCTTCCCTGGTGTTGAGAAGGTATACGCTATCTCCGCAGGACGCGAGATTCGCATCTTTGTGAATCCTGGAAAGGTCTCAGACCTTGCTATGCATCGTTTGGCGCGTGATATCTCAGATCGTGTACAGGCAGAGCTTAAATATCCTGGAGAAATCAAGGTGAATGTCATTCGCGAGAACCGCGTGGTTGAATTTGCACGCTAAATTACGCAACTAAAATCCGCTCCGTTCAATAGACGGAGCGGATTTTGCATTATCCCCGCGATTTTACAACCCCTATTGCGTAAAATGGCGCATTTCCTATACTTTCCACGTAGCCCTGTCTTAGGGCTTTACCAAGCCCTACACGGGATTAATCCTCATTACGTACCATGAACAAAGCAGACATCGCAGCAAAGGTGCAGGAAGTACTCGGCGGAACAAAGGCCGATGCAGAGCGCGCAGTTGAGTGTGTTATTGAAAGCATCAGCACCGGTATCAGCAGCGGAGACGAAGTTTCTATCGCTGGACTCGGTATCTTCAGTGCAAAGGCACGCCCAGCTCGCACTGGCCGCAACCCACGTACTGGCGAGACTATTAAGATCGCTGCTACACGTACTCCAAAGTTCCGTGCAGCTAAGGCACTTAAGGACGCAGTTAAGTAATTAGAGTTACTTATAGAAAAAGCCCCGCATTACGCGGGGCTTTTTCTATATTTACCGGATTATTCCAAGTAATTGACAATATACGAAAATAGTTCTATTTTCATCGTGAGCATTCCGCTCTAGAAGAAAAGGGGTTCTTTGTAATGTATGACTTGCTGCAACAGTATCTGCCGGGACTTGTCTCGGCGTTCGTCGCTGCGCTCGTCATCTGGTTCGTGTCGGGGTACGCCCTGAAGTACACGACCGACGAAAATGCACGGAAGCTGATCAAGGGGATTCGTTTCATCCTCTGGGCACTGATCGTCGCATCCATCGTCATCGTGTTCATCAAGGCCGCGAGCGTGGAAGTGATCCCGCGCTCGGCCATCGATCGGTCCGCCGGAGACGAGGCCCAACAGTCGCTCGAAGAGCGGCTTTCCAACAACACCGAGAACTGAGGAGATTCTCACTTGAAAAAGACCATCACCGCGTGCCTCATGGTCGCGAGCCTCGTGCTCACGTCCTGCGGAGGCATCAACTCGTCCGAGTACGTCAACGTGCCGGCCGGATACGTGGCCAAAATCCTGACGCCCACCGGGTGGCAAGACAAGATCATCGAATCCGGCCAGCTGAATCTCGGCGGGGAAAACATGGACGGCCGCGCCAACCAGGCGGTCTTCATGGAGGCCACGGCTGTGCAGATGAAGGAATCCTTCATGTCCAGCCAGGGCGGCGAGGATCACCGGATCATCGTCTCCAACTCGGCGGACAGCACCGGCCCCATGCCGGTCGCCGTGGACGTCTATGTGCGCCTGCGCATTCCCACGAATGCCCAGCTGCGCAACCGCGTCTTCGCCGAGATCACGCCCACGGCCAGTCAAGGGAACGCCCGTGTTTCCTGGATCACGGTCGAGGCTGTCTACAACCGCTTCGTTCACCAGGAAGCCCGGTCGATCATCCGCCAGGTGATCGGCGCCTACCCCGACGATCGCGCGATCAACATGAGCCGCGCGAAGATCGAGGAGGACCTGACCAGGGCGCTGAACGAACGCCTGCGCATGCTTCGGGTTCCCCTGGAGCTGCAGAGCGTGTCGCTGTCCAACGTCACGCCGGATCCGATCGTGCAGAGCAATCGGAACCGTCAGGCGGGCGCTGCGGCTGAGGTGGCTTCCATCGATGCCGTCGGCGCTGCTCTGGCGCGCAATCCGCGCTATGTGGAGCTGGAGCAGGTGCGGGCCACCGAACGGATGGTCAGCAACGCTGTTGCGGCCGGCAAGCCACCGACGCTGGTCATCGGCATCGAAGGCGCCGGCCACGCATACGCGGCACAGGCGCGCTGACGCCAGCAGGTCTACAACAAAGCCCCCGCTCTCTTGAAAAGGAGAGAAGGGGCTTTTTCTTTTTGTTCTTCTAGAGAGCCTTAAGGGCTTTCTTTATAAGTTCCTCAGCATCTTTTGCGTACTCAATAGCATCGTTGTAGTCTTCGTCGTCATACTGATCTTCTGCATCCTTTAGTGCATCTTTAGCCTCTGCAAGGATATCTCTTGCCTTGTCTACATCTTCTCCATCATCATCTGCATCGTTTATCTCGTCCTTCGCATCGTCATACGCTTCATCTGCGTCTTCAATTGCCTGCTTCGCATCATCCTTATCATCTCCACTTCCTCCCATCTCGTTATACGCATCTTCTATAGAATCATTCGCATCCTCTGCGTAGCTGCGTGCCTCTGCGTAGTCTTCATCTATAAAGGCATAGAGTGCCTTGAGTAGATCTGTTTCTGCATCGCTTAGATAGGTCTTTGCTTTTCCTACACCCTTCCCATCATCCTTTGCGTCTTCATACTCTTCCTGGGCGTCCTCATACTCGTCACGTACGTCCTGGATAGCAGTGCGTGCACTTCTCTGCTCAGTGCTCACCACAGGCGTTGTGGGGACTGTAGGGGTGGTTGGAGTAGGTGTTGTAGGTGTTGTGGGTGGAACAGGTGCTGAAGCGGTCAGACTTAGGTATTTAGCCCGTGAAAGAGGACCCCAAGTTCCTGTAGCAGGACTCACGCCGTTAGCGGCTTGCCAACGTTGTACAGCTGCGAGTGTTTTAACCTGGAACTGATTTGTTTCACTTCCTGCAGATCCTACACCGCTTGTTGAAACGGTGAACCCGGCGCCATTAAGGTACTGCTGCAAGCAGCGTACTTCTTCGCTTACGCTTCCGAGTTCTAAGTTTGTTGAACTAAATGTGCAGGTTGCTGCGTTTACGTTTGGTGCGTAAAGCACAAACGCTGCGATCGCAAAGAATGCGATGAGACTACTTTCAAACGTATATTTCAGTGCGTGTGTGTTCATATGAGAGGTACAGTTACAAATACAATATCTACGACGCGAGATGCGTGTACTTCGTATACGATACCATGTTGATTTTTATGAAGCGTGGAGAAGTATTGGAACTTTTAATCACTGTTTTGATACAGCCTAAGAGCACTTTGCTAATCCCTGCCAATCTGTTATGTTTTCCCAACTTGGATAGGTACAGCACCGTGCTCATATCAACCAAGTGAGGAGGTATGCGATGAAAATCGTTAGTGCGAATTACCGTAACCGCGGCTCCGACCACCCCTGGTTGGTTCGGGACGCCGAAGAAGACCCTGAAATGGCTGTCGCCGTGAAGTCGGTGATCGCTACCGGCGTCACCTTCAACAGATCCTCGGCCGTTGAGAGGGGCTTCGGCTGCTCAACCGTGGCTGAATGCCAGACTGCGGAAGAGGTCGGCGCCGACCAAACGCAGATCGGCGAACGTCTCTCGTTCGGCGGCATGTTCTTCTACACCAAGGACGACAAGCGCGTGGAGAAGTGCCACCAGCTGCTGCTGATGCCGGACGGCTCCATGTGGGCCGTCCTCAAGGCCCCGAGGCCGTCCCGGTCCAGGAAGAAGGCTTCGGCCGCCGCCTGAATCAAAACTCGTACTGAACCCCGACGAGTATAAACAAGGGGTTCTTTTCTTTTATATTCTAATACTAGGCAATCCTTCTCTATGCAAAAATCTATGTACCGTCCATCTGATTCCACGAGCAACGATCCCTCTTGTAAATCCCTGCCAACTATTTGATTCTTTTGCGTGAGCTTTTACCCAAGTCTTATTGGTTACTTCCAAGTTTCCCCGTGTACTCATAAACAAAGCAAGCCAATAATCATCAGGATTGTTAGGGAGTGCTAACTTGCTTGTTAGTGTAATTCCCTCTTTGAGAGCCCTTATAGCAGTGTCCCGCTCACGTGCTACAAGTCCCAGACTCGCTCCCCATAGATAATCTGTTGCTCTGAACCCTTTAGATGCACACATGAAGTACCAATAACAAGAACCGAGAAAAAAGTAGAGAGTTCCGGTCATGCGCACCCATGAGCCCACCATAACCATCCCCTCTTTGGCGAGCATTCCTGTCATAACTTCAATCCAATTGGGTGCTGCCATGGAGTCTCCATCAATACAGAGAATGTATTCGCCCCCTACTACCTCAAATCCTTTGATTCGTGCGTATACAGAGCCCTTAGGGCCTTCATAATCAATAACCGTAACCGGATACTTTCTTGCAATCTCACCTGTTGCATCAGTTGAGTTGTGGTTTATGAGAACAATCTCATCTGGCCGTACTGTTTGAGAAAGCAAAGACTCAATACACTCCCCAATGTGTGCACTTTCATTGTGGGCAATTATTAAGACTGAGGTCTTCATAGCAAAAGCATACCTTAGTCGTTAGGGCTGTTATTTTGCGTGTCTTTCTGTTTCAAACAGATCAACGAAGATCCTTACATTTTCAAACAAGTCCAGCTGCTTTGCTTCCTGCGCGTTTACAAATCGCAGCTCAATACATTCCTCCGAAGGGGTGAAGTCCAGGGAATCTACCTTAACTTCGTAAATGACATTTGCTCTCGGCTTCTCTGGGAGCCCTGAGAGATCAGTAAGGAAATATGAAGGGTGCTTCGCTACCCAGGCAACCTCAATTCCCATCTCTTCTTTAATTTCTCGTTTAATATCCTCCTGCGGAGACATATTCCAATCAAGACCTCCTCCAGGCAGTTCCCATCTGCCATTGTCTTCTTTTACAAGAAGAAATTTGTCTCGGCTCTCGTTGAGAATGAGTGCCTTGATGCTGATTCTGTAGAAGCACTCGGGAATTGGATTAGTCATGACTGAACTATAGCAGAGCACTTACAGCTCAGAGCTATTAAGGTTATTTCCAATCGTATTCGGAAAATATACTTCCAGCTAAATACTGCTCTAGGGCATGTTTCGATTTGGGAACCATATTTTCAGGCAGCGAATCAAGTGCAAACCATCCTATGTCGTCCGCTTTATCAAGCTCACGATTTTCTGGCTCACCTTCCCATTTCTCTGCTACGAGAAAAAATTCTATACGCTCTGCTTTTTCACCATATCGATGCATAACGTGCACAACCTTCAAGTCATCAGGTTCAATAGAAACGCCGACCTCTTCAAGTGCTTCGCGAGCTGCGGCCTTTCTCACTGGTTCGCCTCCGTCTATATGTCCCGCTGGCGCTTCGTAGCTTCCATCGAAAAAACCGGTATTTGCTCTTCGGATAAGGAGAATCTTCCCGGCCTTAATAAGGAAAATATTTACTGTGGCGAGAAAGGTAAACCGATCCATAAGTGAAAGTATAACTTAGGTCTCTCGGTCTCTTGAGCTAGCACAAATAGGTGCGGGATAGGAGAATCGGACTCCTGCTCTCAGTTTGGAAAACTGATGTTCTACCATTAAACTAATCCCGCTTCGGTTAGGAGAATAGCATATTCTGGGGCCAAGTGGCTACCCCTCTCCTCGTTTTTTTAACTACCTGGTGTACCCTACTCATATGAACACCCACGGCCGACTGGCTATTGGAGGGGCACTACTCATATTTGTATTGGTAGTGCTTTTCGGAAGCAGAGAGACTCCTGTGTCTCCTGAGACACCGAGCCCTTTCCTGGACCTGAGCACTAGTACTCCAGAACAACCAGCAGCAGTTATATCCGCTTCAGAGCCTGAACCAGAAGTTATTGAGGAGCCAGCCCCTGAAGACAATTCACGGAAGCTCGCACTTGCCCTGGGCAGACTGCGCACATCGCTCGTAAATATCATTTGCGTAACGGGTACAGAAAAGCTTCATTCAGTATCGGGGACCGGTACCCTCTTTGATTCTCGGGGTCTCGTACTCACGAACGCACATATTGCCCAACTCTTTCTCCTAAAGGACACGCTTCCTGAAGGAGACATCCAGTGCGTTATACGGACAGGAAGTCCTGCGCGTCCGTCCTATACAGCCACACTGGTCTATATATCTGAGTCCTGGCTTCGCGCGAACCCAACAACACTTCTGGAGCAGACTCCCCGCGGCACCGGGAAAGACGATATTGCCGTACTTGCTATAACCGGCAGTATTTCTGGAGATTCCCTCCCCTCTTATTTCTCATTCGTGTCTCTTTCTTCAAAAGAACCCTTCCTAGACCAAGAAGTTTCCATAGGTTCCTACGCAGCGCAGATGCTTTCCTCCGCACAAGTAACAAGCTCCCTGTATCCAACACTTGTCTTTGGCTCTATTGAAGACAACTTCACCTTTACGGACACTACCTTTGATCTCATGTCCTTAGGAGGCAGCGCGGCAGCACAAAACGGCTCCTCAGGAGGAGGTGTTGTTAATACAGACGGAGAACTCATTGGACTCATAACCACTTCAAGCACCAAGGGTTCACTCTTCTCCAGAGATCTGCGCGCCATAACAAGCGGCCACATCCGCCGTAGCTTTAGCGCTGACACCGGCCTTTCTTTTGACTCTTATTCCGCTTCCCAAAGCATCCAAACGCTCGTTACGCGCTTTAGTTCTCAGTCTGATGTATTAGGCACAGCACTCGCTCAAGCACTTGGTTTGTAGTCGGGGTGCGGAGAATTGAACTCCGTCTACCTGCTCCCAAAGCAGGCGTACTACCGGTATACGACACCCCGGTAAAGCCCATCCTACCAGGTGTCGCGCCAGATGAACATATCCTCACAAAGACAACTAAGGGTCATTCGGACAGGCCTAGAGATAATCCTTTGTTTTACTGGCTATTTTACGGACGTTCATCGTTTGCTCATATTTGTCCCATGTCCTTTATCCCCACTACTAACAGACTTTTCCACTTATTTTGTTAATCACAATGTCTTCTGTGCTAAAGTTGTGTAATGAGCAACCCCTGGACTGACGAGCGAAGAAGAGACTATTTTAGGGAGTACTACAAGAATAGACGTGCTAAATGCAAAGAAGAAGGCATATGTGTAAGTTGTATAAAAGTACCGGCTGTTGAGGGGAAGAGTTCGTGTCAGCAGTGCCTTGATGATAAAAAACTGTGCAGCAAATTTGGAAAATCTGGGCCGTACCGCCAACTCTATGCTGACTTATTTGAGAAGCAAGGCGGATGTTGTGCCATTTGTAAAACAGTAATGACTCGTCCTGTTCTAGACCACTGCCATGTAACCATGGAAGTTCGTGGGTTGCTGTGCTCCAAATGCAATGTTGGTATTGGGCAGTTTAATGACGACCCTGCGCTACTTGTTCTCGCAATCAACTATCTCAACAACGCAGAAAATTCACGTACCGGCGTCATGCTTAAGAGGAATAGATCTTAACGTAAAACCTTGATTAAAGGCCTGTGTAGGGCCTTTACTTTATTGTGCGGATAGGGAGAATCGAACTCCCGACTCGTCCTTGGCAAGGACGCGTTTTACCACTAAACCATATCCGCTCGGGACGCATCATAGCACAGATTATGATGCTCTATCCAGAGGGTTAGCGCGCAAATTCTGCGGAATCAAAAGAAACATCTTTGGACTTCCCCTCCTTTGTCATGAGAATCTCCTTGGGGGGCGTGCGCAGGTTATATCTACTCGCCATGCTGAATCCGTACGCTCCAGCATTCCGGATGGCGAGGACATCTCCAACTTCAGGAACGAACATTTCGCGATCCGTAGCAAATACATCTCCTGACTCGCAGACATTGCCCGCAATAGAGAAGCTGCCCTTCTTTCCTTTAGTACGTGAGAGATTCTCTATGGGGTGGTATGACGCATAGAGCGCAGGCCGGAGAAGATGGTTAAAGCCTGAATCAACTCCCACAAATTGGTGTCGGGATGTTTCTTTCATGTCAGTAACAGACACAAGCAGACTTCCTGCTTCGGCAACGAGGAATCGTCCGGGCTCCATAGCAAACTCAACATCCCTTCCCTGCTTTTCTCTAAACGCACGCACGTGAGTTACAAGCGCCTTGCTGAAAGAAGCAAGATCAAGCGGGGCCTCTGTTGGCTTGTACGGGACTCCAAGCCCGCCTCCAAAATCAATATGCGAGACATTCTCAAATTGAGCGGCTGTCTTAAGCAGTCGTACTGCTGCCTTGAGCAAGACTGACTCGTCCAATGCGTTTGATCCTATGTGCTGCTGCAGTCCTGTTATCTGAAGCCCGTGCCGTACTGCTATCTGCCTCGCTTCTGAAATATCAGAAAGTCCAATACCAAACTTGCTATCGGGGCCTCCGGTTATAACGTGCTTGTGATGCCCTGCACCAATTCCCTGATTCAAACGAAGAGACACTTCGGAACCTAGTTGGAGTCTTCCCCATGTCTCAAGTTGTTTTAATGAGTCCAGATGCACCCGTGCTCCTGACGCGGCTGCGTCGCGCAGTTCATCCTCTTTAAGGTTTGAGCACGTGAAACTCAGATCTTTTGCTTTAAAGCCTGCAGCCGAAGCGGCGGCGAGCTCTCCCCCACTCACCCCCTCTGCACCAAATCCCTGCGCACGAATAATGCGTAACACCTGCGGATTTGCATTTGCTTTTACTGCGTAATGAAACGTTATGTACGGAAAATACTTTTTAAGTTTTTTGCACTGATCCTCAATCTTTTCTTGGTTGTAGACATATACCGGTGTGCCAAACCTTTTGGCTGCTTGTATAAGCACTGCGCGCTCTGTATTGGCCATGCTACTCATGTGCTCCCGCCAGGACTCGAACCTGGAACGACAGTTCCGAAGACTGTTGTGATATCCATTTCACTACAGGAGCGTATTAGGATAGTACGCCAGAGCTAGGAGATTGGCCACTGCCATACTAGTATTTTTATATGCAGTTCAAAGTTCCCCATGAAGTACGCAGCGTGACTGCCGCCCTACGTGATGCTGGGTTTGAGGCCTATTTAGTTGGCGGCTGTGTCCGAGACCTCTTGCTTGGACGCAACCCAAAAGACTGGGACGTCACCACAAACGCAAAGCCTGAACAGATTCAGGCCCTCTTCCCCGAGTCCTTCTATGAAAATGACTTCGGGACCGTTGGTGTAAAGACTGAGAGCGAGGATCCACTCCTTGCCGTTATTGAGGTTACTCCCTATCGCACGGAGACTGGGTACTCAGACAAGCGTCGCCCTGACGCCGTTGCCTTTGGGGATAACCTTGAGGAGGATCTTGCTCGGAGAGACTTCACCATAAACGCTATCGCCCTTGATGATGCTAAAGGACATATTGTAGACCCTTATAAAGGACAAAAAGACATAGAAGCGCGAGTATTAAGGACTGTAGGGACAGCATCTGAACGCTTTGAGGAGGACGCACTTCGTCTTATGCGCGCTGTTCGTCTAGTCGCAGAGTTGGAATTTGCCCTAGACACTGACACAGCTGCTGCAATACAGGAAAAGGCAGCTAACCTACAGCACATTTCACGTGAAAGGATCCGGGACGAGTTTGTAAAGATTATCCTCTCAAAACAGCCTATGTTGGCCCTCGTTCTCTGCCAACAGCTTGGACTGCTTCAATACATTGCCCCAGAACTTACAACAGGCATCGGCATAGACCAAAATCAGGCCCATAGCTACGACGTTTTTGGCCACTTACTTCGTGCCCTCCAGCACGCGGCAGACAAGGAATGGGACTTTGATATACGCCTCGCTGCCCTATACCACGATGTATCAAAGCCTGAAACCAGGCGCTGGTCTGACGAAAAGAAGGACTGGACCTTCCATGGACATGAGGTTGTTGGCGCCCGCGTAACCAAAAAGGCCCTTGAAGACCTCAAGTTTTCACGCGAAACGATTGATAGGGTCTCAAAGCTAGTCCGCTGGCACATGTTCTTCTCTGACCCTGATCAAATTACCCTTTCAGCTGTTAGGCGCATGATTAGGAATGTCGGAGAGGAGAACATCTGGGACCTTCTAAATCTGCGCATTTGTGACCGCATAGGTACCGGCAGGCCGAAGGAACAGCCCTTCCGCTTCCGCAGATACAAGGCAATGGTTGAAGAGGCTCTTAGGGACCCAATATCTGTTGGAATGCTCAAAACAGATGGTGAGCACATTATGGATGTGTTCCATGTGAAACCGGGTCCTCAGATAGGGTTTGTGCTTAATGCCCTCCTTGAAGAAGTTCTGGAAGATCCTAAGAAGAATACTGAGGAGTACCTAGACTCAAGAACAAAGGATTTGCTGCAGCTCCCAGATGAAGAGTTGCGGAAACTAGGCGAATCTGGCAAAAAGGCCAGGGAAGCTGCAGAAGAGCAGGAAATAAAGGATATTCTGTCCAAACACCACGTAGGGTAGTTCCACATGAAACAAGAAAAAGCCNNGGCTTTTTCTTGTTTCATGTGGAACATATGGACTATGGAAATACAAAAGGCCGTCCTATGACGGGAACCCAAAATTGGAGCGGGGGGCTTTGGAATGGGTGGATTCCCTGTAGAAGGCGGACGGCCTTAGAATGATGTGCTTTCACATGAAACCTCTGTTTGGCCAGGCTTTCTTAAGTGTGGCGGAGATTCGCTCCGAAGACGTAAGCTGGGTAACTGCTTCATGCTCTTGCACCTGATCGGAAAGAGCTATAAAGAACATCTGCATCCCCGTAAGGGACGGCAGAGACTCTTCCCGAGCTTGGCCGACCCCCAGGTCCTTTATAACTATATCCTTCTATAGGACAGAGTAAAGGACATCCGTGTGGATATCATGTCCTTTATAGCGTAATGGACAGGGGACAATGGTCTGATCCCAAAATAGTGCTGTGGATATCGGTCTTTTTTACTCTTGGGACAAACTCCTGCGAAACAAAGAAATAATCAATTCTCCATCCAACATTGCGATCGCGTGCGCGAGTGAACTGATCCCAGTACGTATACACATCCTTTCTGTTTGGGTTCTTTTGTCGCCACACGTCTATATATCCTGCATTAATAACCTCATCTACCCATGCACGTTCTTCGGGTAGGAATCCTGTGGTGTTTTTGTTTGCGTCTGGGCGGGCCAAATCAATAGCCTCGTGTGCGGTATTAACGTCTCCACAAAAGATAACGGGCTTGTTTTTCCTTAACCCCTCGCAGAAGGCAAGAAAGGCATCGTAGTATCTCAGTTTAAAATCCAGGCGATCTGGCCCTCTCCCGCCGTTAGGGAAGTAGATATTAAGAAGCCAAAAATCCTCATATTCTGCGCCAATTAAGCGGCCTTCCTGGTCAAACTCAGGTATGCCCATTCCATATATAACGCTTAAAGGTTCAATTTTTGAATACAGTGCTACTCCACTATATCCCTTCTTAATCTGGCAGGGAGCAAAGAAGGAAGAATATCCTGCAGGTTCACGCACCTCGTCAGGAAGTTGATCTGGCTCAGCCTTAACTTCTTGCAAGCAGAAAATGTCTGGCTTCACACCCTTTAAAAACGGGATCCAGTCTCCATTTCTGTGTACTGAACGCAGACCGTTTACATTCCAGGAGACAATTCGCATGAGGACATTCTAGCAAATGAAAAAGATCCTCATTTCTGAGGATCGGGGTTGGGGGAGAGGAGTGTATCCTCAAAAGGTTTCTTGAGGGCGGCTGGCCCTCCTCTTCCTTTTCTGGACGGCCTTTCAACATAGCAGTCCAGGTTCGTCTGTCTCTGGAGAATCTCCGAAACAGGCGGTTGTTGTTGCTCGGGCATGTACTTCCTCCACACTGGGCCCGCCTGCACCATACCATAATTAACGCCCGCGCGAGTGGAACTTCTTATGCACGTCACGCAAATGCGCATCAGTTATATGGGTATAGATCTGAGTAGTTGTAATGCTTGAATGCCCAAGCAGGGCCTGCACGCTACGCAGATCGGCACCGTTTGTAAGTAAATCGGTAGCGAAGACATGGCGCAGGGTATGGGGACTCACCTTATTCGTAATACCTGCCATAGTTGCGTACTTCTTTATGTGTCGCTGGATATCGCGAGGAGTTATACGATGCTGTTTGTTTGGCCTCCCATCAACAAAAAGTGCAGGTTCCATATCTTTTCGTGCTTTTAAATACGTGCGCACCGCATCCTTTGCAGCAGGGGACAGAAAGACAACCCGAACTTTCTCTCCCTTCCCTCGCACAGAGACATCGTCTCTTGAGAGATCCAAGTCAGTATTAAGCGCACACAACTCAGAAACGCGTAACCCAGTTGAGAACAACAACTCCAGAATGGCAGCATCCCGCAAGTAGGGAAGCTGCTTCTCTGGATCAGGTTCTTTCTTCAGCGCATCAGTTGGCGCCGCAATAAGTCTCTCCAGTTCAGCGCTTGAAATAAGGCCAATATGGCGTTCAGGGAGCTTCGCAAGCTCAATCTTTTCTGGCGCCAAGCTTTCAATTCCACGTTTACGTAAATATTTAAGGAATGCTCGCAGTGCAATAAGGTAGTAGTTCTGCGTACGGCGCTTCATAGAATCACTATTTGTGCCTGGCTGACGATTTAACCAGAGTCTAAACTCACGAATACGCTCTTCAGTTATCTCAGAAGTATCTGAGATAACCGCATGATCAAAGAAACGATTGAGATAATGGTCATAGTTTTCAACCGTTTTTACAGCGCGACCGCGCTCAATCTCAATATATTCAAGAAACTCACGTTTCATTCCCCTGGCGTCCATAGGCAAAGTGTAGCACCAGAATATTGTGCGCATTCATCTGGCACACAGGTATTCACGGTATACTTGGACGTATATGGATATTCTTTTTCTTTTGCTCGTACTCATATTCCTCGTTGCGTTCTTCGTAGCGGTTATTAAGCAGATAAACCAATACGAAAGGGGAGTGCAGTTCACCATGGGACGTTTCTCAGGAATCATGCAGCCAGGATGGCGCATTATTATTCCTGTATTTCAGACCTTCCAGAAGGTTGATATGCGCACTAAGGCGGTTGATGTCCCAGACCAAAACGCCATCACGAGAGACAACGTGCCGGTACGTGTGAATGCTGTTATTTACTACAACGTCGCTGATGCAGAGAAAGCAATCATAGTAGTTGAAGACTTCCGCTACGCCATCTCCCAATACGCCCAGACAACCATGCGCAATATTGTAGGAGAGGTAACTCTAGACGAGCTTCTTTCAAGCAGAGACAGCATCGCAGACCGTATTAGAGCAATTGTGGACGAAGAAACAGACAATTGGGGCCTTAAAGTCCAAAACGTAGAACTTAAGGATGTAAGTCTGCCAGGGGATATGGAGCGCACTATCGCAAAACAAGCTGAAGCAGAGCGTGAAAAGCGTGCAGTTATCATCAATTCTGAGGGAGAAGTTGCTGCAGCACAAAATGTTGCAAATGCAGCGCAAATTCTTGCATCAGTACCGGGCGCACTCCATCTGCGCACCCTGCAATCCATGAACGATATCTCCTCAGACCAGTCAAATACTGTAGTATTTGCGATTCCTCTAGAGCTTCTTAAGGCATTTGAAGGCTTCTCCAAGCGATAGCGCCCCTACCACAAAACACTTGCGCTTTTAATCAAGGTGTGGTAAGGTGCATCTAATGCTTACGAAACGCGTAAAGACCGCAGTCATCAAGGATGCGGCTCATCACGACACAGACACTGGCTCAGTCAGCGTCCAGGTTGCCGTGCTCAGCCGCAAAATTGAGGAGCTTACGGCACACCTGAAGAAGAACAAGAAGGATTTTCATTCACGCCGTGGATTGCTCCAAATGGTTGCAGACCGTCGCGCGCACCTTCGTTACCTAGAGCGTAATGACAAGCGTCGCTACACGACACTTGTTAAGAAGCTTGGGCTAAAGAAGTAAGGAATCGCGAGCACACCGCTCGCGTTTTCCTTTTTAAGCAGGTGCTAGAATAGACCAGAGGCTCCTCTGAGTCCATCATTATTTTTTAATACATATTATGTATGCCGGTTATTAAACACCCGGCGCAACGTGTAGGAGTTTTCATAGACACACAAAACCTCTACCACAGCGCCAAACACCTTTATAAATCTCGCGTTAACTTCGCTAAGGTACTTGAAGAAGCAGTAGGGGATCGTATCCTCGTGCGCGCCATTGCCTATGTTATCTCTACAGAAACAGGCGAAGAGGGCGCATTCTTTGAAGCACTCACCAAGATTGGTATAGAAACCAAGGTTAAAGGGCTTCAAGTCTTCTCAGACGGCGCCAAAAAGGCAGACTGGGACGTAGGACTTGCTATTGATGCAGTTAAGCTCGCCCCCAAGCTAGACACCGTTATTCTTGCAACAGGGGACGGAGACTTTGTGCCGCTTATTGAGTACTTAGATATGAATCAAGGCTGCCAGGTTGAGGTTATTTCCTTCGGAAAATCCTCCTCACAAAAGCTTAAGGAAGCTGCACATGCATTTACTGACATGTGTGACGACCCCAAAAAGTTCATCATTGGACATCGCGGATAACACATAGAAAATCCCCGAGCCTGTGCTCGGGGATTTTTGTGTATAGAGATCCCAAGTTTTTACGTAAAGCAGGTATACTTTATTAAAGTATATGGCTACGAACGATCCCCAAAAGGAAGCTGAAACATCTGAAGACAAGTCTCAGTTCATTCGCACCATGGCAAAAGACATGGCAACACTGGGGAATACTCCGCCGTCTGCGCAAGCAAAGCCAAAAGTTGCTCCCAAGGTTGTGCTGCCTGAACCAGAGGAGTCTTTCTGGAGCAAACCTATGCCAAAGGAAGTGCCGCAAGAAGTTGTTGAGCTCCCAACTATTGAAGAGGCAGCGGCTATAACTGAGGCGAAGCCTACACCTCCTCCTCCCCCAGTGCCTCCGGTACAAACAGACGCTGAACGTGAAGCGGTCCTCGCACGCCTGCGTAAGAAGGTAAGTGAAAGTTCTCAAATGAATGTGCAGCAGTATCCTGCAGAAGCTCCGCAGGCTCCAGAACCCAAGAGCGAGTGGCCGGACATCCCAACACCAACCCCCGCATTCGCTCCACTTGCTGAACCTGTTCCTGAACGGATTCCTCCAGTAACAAAGGAACCTGCGCCCCTGCCTTCTCCAAAGGCTGCAGAGAATATTCATACGTTTAAAAGTGACTTCGCAGATCGTATTGATACCAAGCAGGCAAACACGTTCTCCGTACTCGCAGCTCAACAAGACGCAGCACCAACACCTGTCCCTCAGGCACTGAGCCCTGACAAGAGTGCAGGGAAACGCATGATTGCGGTTATAGCATCAGGAATCCTACTTCTCATACTTGCAGGCGGGGGAGTGTTCGCTACATACCACCTTGTTATGACTGCACGTAACACACCTGTTGCAGCACTTGTAGTGCCTTCTATTGTATTTGCAGATGAATACAAACAGCTTTCAGGATCAGGTCTAGACCTTCTTGCTGCGCTCGCACAAACAGCAACAGGAACCCTTGTGCCCGGCAATGTTCTTGTTACGTATGTAAAAGAAAACACCGTAACAGAGGAAGGGGACACTGAAACAGTTCCGGCACCTGGAAGCGTCTTCGTTCGTGCATTAAATCTAAACGCTCCAGATATACTGCTTCGCAATATTGGGAAAGACAGCACCGTAGGTGTCGTACACGCAGGCAACGAGACGCGCGCATTCTTTGCGCTTCGTGTTGATTCATACGAGCGCACCTACGCGGGCATGCTTACGTGGGAACCACTCATGCAAGACGAGCTAACTCTACTGTATCCGCTCTACCCAGCAGAGGAAGTCGCAGCACCTCTTCCTGTTGCAAGTACTACGGCAACTAGCACGCAAGCAGCAAGCACAACTCCTCAAGCTGCATCTCAACAGGGCACTGCACTCTCGCGTTTCAGTGATGCAGTAGTCGCAAACTACGATGTGCGCGTACTGAAAGACACAAACGGAAAGACGCTTCTCCTATACGGATACGTAAACAAGCAGACACTTATTATTGCGCGTGACGAAACTGCATTTGAAATACTCCTCGGGCGCCTTAAGCCTGCTTCCTAGAAGGCAGGGGAGTGTGCTACAGTACGCGCCATGAATACCGATCATTTCCGTGAGCGCCTCACCGAGGAGAAGGCAACCCTTGAAGCAGAGCTTCAGTCTATTGGCCGACGTAATCCTGAGAACCCAAATGATTGGGAAGCTCTTCCTCAAGAGACTGGACAGGAGGCAGACCGCAACGATGCAGCTGACCTTATTTCACACTATGAGGACAATACAGCGATTCTAAAAGATCTTGAGATTCGCTATAACGAAGTGCTTGCTGCGCTCGCGCGTATTGAGGACGGAACATACGGCACCTGCTCTGTAACAGGGGAGCCAATTGAAGAGGCACGCTTGGAAGCAGATCCTGCAGCTCGTACCTGCAAAGCACACCTAAACGCGTAGAACATACTCTACAAAGAAAAACCCCACGCTTTCGTGGGGTTTTTCTTTATTAAGAACCGAATGGATTCTTTGCGCCGCGCACCTCAAAGTGCAGGTGGTATCCGGTTGCTTGTCCGGTCTTTCCGACAGTACCAATTGGTTCTCCACGAGATACTGACTGTCCTATAGATACATTGTCAGCACTCATGTGTGAGTAGAGAGTCTGTACACCGTTGCCGTGATCAATAACCACGTAGTTTCCGTATCCTCCATTCCAACCGCTTGCACGAGACACAATAACCGTTCCCGCTGCAGCTGCGTAGATTGGGCTTCCAGAAGGAGCAGCAATATCAACGCCGTTCCATCCGTGGATACCCTGCGACAAACGTCCTCCAGGAACAGGGTTTGCAAAGCCTGATGACGCTGCACGGCTTGTGTCTCCAGTTGGGAGTATTGCTCCCATACTTCCTCCAGTCTTAATAGCTGAAGAGCTGCTCTTCTTTGCTGCTGTCTTTGCCTTTGGCGCAGGAGCTGCTGCGAGCTCTCCTCCAGGAATGATAACTACAGCGCCGGCGGTTAGGCCCGCACCAGCATCAAGACCGTTATATGAAGCAATCTCCTCGCTATCTGAACTATACTTTTTAGCAATTGAAGCCAGAGTGTCTCCCTTAGCAACGGTATAGCGTACACCTGAGACCGGAAGGATAATGAGGTTCATTCCCGGCTTTAGAGAGTTCTTCGTTATGTTGTTTGCCCACAAAATAGTGTTCACAGACACATCAAACATGTCGGCGATGCCTGAGAGGGAATCTCCCTCACGCACAATATATGTAGAAATGCGGCCATTTGATCCGCTACGGTCTACGTCAGCAATAGTTCCTGCAGGTCCAGCGTACGCGATGAGGGCTGAGCCTTCAGTTGTCGCAATACCTCCCTTGCCCTTGGCAGGATTAGGGTCCGGGTTGGTAGCAGCCTCAAGGAGACGGATGCTGCTGTCATGCACTATGGAGCTAGAAACGCCCTGAGCGTTTGTTACAGAGAATGGCCAGAAAGCGGTCGCTATCTGCGGTATGAACATGATTCCTATCCCCAAGAGGAGGCTTGCGGCGATTACAGCGCCAGGAATCCAGTATGTGGTCTTGTCCGAAAGCACTGGTGCGGACGAAGAGCGATTAGGGTAGTACGTTATAGGGGGAAACAGGGATCTTCAGTCATTCTTCAGAATACAAAATGGCTTACATAAGCCATTCTTGCGTATCAGTCATTCGTTCTATGAAGGTAGTATAAACGCTCCACACTGGGGGTCAACCACCCAAAAAGGCGGGTGTTGAGAGCAATATTCCGGTATAGTTGGCAAGGCATGCAGCACCTGGACGGACTAAATCACGCACAAAAGGAAGCCGTCCTCGCAACAGAGGGACCCATCTCTGTACTTGCAGGTGCAGGATCAGGTAAAACACGAGTATTAACGACTCGCATCTACCACCTTATTAAGAGCGGAGTGCCCGCAGACCGTATTCTTGCCGTTACCTTTACGAACAAGGCTGCCCGCGAGATGCGCGAACGTCTCTCGCATCAACTTTCAGGGGGAACGCTTCCGCTCGTGGTTACGTTCCATGGTTTGGGGAGGGAATTGCTTGAGCGCTACGGCACACGCATCGGCGTTCCTCGGTATTTCAGCATCTTTGATCGCGACGATTCAAAATCTGCGATCAAACGCATACTTAAAGAAATGGATATTGAGTCCAAGGAGCTCTCTCCTGGATATGTGCTCTCGCGTATCTCAAAAGAAAAAGGGGAGGGGCGTACTGCGGATATGTTCCGCGAAAAACATGGGCGCACTAGTTTCCAAGCGCGTGTTATTGCTGACGTGTGGCCCAAATACGAAGAGATAGTGCGAAAAGAAAAGGCTTTGGACTTTGATGATTTGATTTCTTTGCCTGTGCGCTTGCTTGCAGAGCATGACGACATCCGTGCACAAGCAGAACAACTCTTTTCACATATTCATGTAGACGAATACCAAGACACGAACAAACTGCAGGGAAGACTTGCAGGATATTTAGCCGCAGTACACAAGAATCTTTTTGTAGTGGGGGATATTGATCAAACAATTTACACCTGGCGCGGTGCAACTATTGAAAACCTGCTTGAGTTTGAAGAGCGGTATCCAAATGCACAAACTATAATCCTGGCGCATAACTATCGCTCTACAAAAACAATTGTTACGGCTGCGAATCAGATTATTGAGAAGAATCAAAACCGCAAAGACAAGCATGCGGTAACAGACAATGAAGATGGGGAACAGATACGTTTGCACCTAGCGCGTAATGCTGAGGCAGAAGCGCTGTGGGTAGCACGTGAGGTACGCAAAGCAATGCGTGCAGGCACTATGCCTGAAGAAATTGCAGTGCTCTTCCGCACTAACTTCCAGTCCCGCACGCTTGAAGAAGCGTTTCTCTCAGAAGGTATTCCATACAAAGTGCTCGGTACACGCTTTTTGGATCGCAAGGAAGTTAAGGATGTGCTCGCATGGGTACGACTTGCACTTGAGCCCTCACGTGAAGCTGACTTTATGCGCGCCGTGCAAACTCCTGCACGAGGTATTGGAAAAGTAACAATAGGGAAGTTGCTTTCCGGAAACCGAGAGGCTCTTCGTCCTGGAGAACGCGCTAAGGTAGAAGCGTTTGAGGCAGTAGTACAGGATCTCCATGAGACGGCAAAGACTGCGATTCCTTCTGCATTTGTAAAACTTGTTATAGAAAAGTCCGGCATGGCTACATCGCTCGCGCAGGGAGGAGACGAGGACCAGGAGCGTTTGGAAAACGCAAAAGAGCTTGCCTCACTTGCGAGCAGGTTTGATGCACTCTCTGGCGAGGAAGGAATTTCAGCGTTCCTTGCAGAGAGTGCGCTTGCAGGAGACCAAGACGAGATTGACCGCGATCCTGCAAAGACAGGCGTAACTCTTATGACCGTACACGCAGCAAAGGGCCTTGAGTTTGATACGGTTTTTGTAACAGGCCTTGAAGAGGGATTGTTCCCACACCAAGGGTACGACGAAGAGAAGCGAGACGAGGAAGAGGAACGCAGACTCTTTTATGTTGCAGTAACTCGTGCAAAACGTAGACTCGCACTTACTATGGCGCACGTGCGCAGGATTTATGGAACGGACTTCGCCTCAGAACCTTCTTCTTTCATACGTGACATTGATGAGGGACTTATAGCTTTCTCAGAAGGAGAGGACTTTTACGGGGAGCGTACAATATATATCTAGTATGTTTGCTAAAAAATCTCTTGGGCAAAACTTCTTAATGCATCGCCAAACCGGAGAGCGCATTGTACTCGCTGCAAAACTTCCTCAAGATGCAGTTGTGCTTGAGATTGGTCCTGGCACCGGCATGCTCACGAGAGAACTGCTCAAACAGGCAGATCGTGTGGTTGCTGTTGAAGCAGACGGTTCGCTTATTGAACAGTTGCAAGAAACTTTCAGTGAAGAGATTGCCTCAGGGAGGCTAGAGGTTATACATGCTGATATCAGGAGTTTTGATGCAAGCGTCATAGGGACTGCATATCACTTAGTAGCAAACATCCCGTACTACATTACGGGTGAGATCATTCGCCAGTTCCTTACAGAAGAACATCAACCGTCTTCAATGACACTCCTTGTACAGAAAGAAGTGGCTGTCCGTATCGCGCGCGCAAAGAAGGAAAGTCTGCTTTCCTTGTCCGTAAAGGTATACGGGACACCGAGTTACTGTTTTACGGTTCCGCGTGGTGCGTTCATGCCGGCCCCTAATGTAGATTCCGCAGTCCTTCATATAGGGGATATTTCGCGTGCATCCTTTGCCACGCCTCAGCAGGAGGCCAAGTTCTTTACCTGTATTCGTGCTGGGTTTGCACATAAACGGAAGCGTCTTGCAAAGAATTTAGAAGAATTTTGGGCCAGGGAAGAGGTTGTGCAGGCACTTGTGTCATGCGGAATACCTAAGGACTCACGCGCAGAAGATCTCCCTCTTTCTGATTGGCTCCTACTCGCAAAAGAATTAAGTTAATACACAGGTACATTGTTGTGTGCATGAAGGGTTGATGAGCCGTGCGTGGTATTATTTGCATAAGAAATATGGCTCATTCTGCCCGCACACTTCGTCTTATCGGTGCTTCAGTAGTAGCACTACTTTTAGTTGTCGGTGCATACGCTGTGTCCGGCCCTATCCCTTTTCTGAGCACTTCTATCGTAGGCGCCCAGAGTTCTGCTGAACTGCTTCGTGCGTACGCTGCGAAAGATAGCGATAGTGACGGACTCCAAGACTGGCAGGAAGCTCTATACGGAACGGATCCCTATAACGCACAGTCTTTCCGTGCAGGCATTAATGACGGGGAAGCTGTTGCCCAGGGACTCATAGAGCCTAAGGTGGCAGTTGCGCCTGGCCCTGATCCTGTTGATGTATCCAAGATTCCCGGAAAGGATGCTGGCCCTAACTCAGTTACCGATCGTTTTGCGCAGGCACTCTTCAAACAGTATGTAGGGACTCGTGGAGCCGTTGCAGCAAGCCCAGAAGAGATTGCGACTTTCGTTGAGGCAGGTGTTGCAGACCTTACTGAGTCAAGCGCCGCAAAAGATAAGTACGGTGCGTCAGACGTGAGAGTTTCTGCAATAACTGGAGCAGCAGCGCTTCGATCATACGCTGTTCAGGTTGAAACGGCTTTCGCACAGAATACCGTCTCCGCAGATAAAAATGAGCTTTCTTATTTTGCTGATGCGGTACGCGACGACAAGACTGCTCTCGCAAAGATTTCTGACATAAGCGAAGCATACGCAAATATTGCTGCTGCACTTATGCAGCTTTCAGTACCCCCTGAGACAAAGCACGCGCACCTCCGTATTGCTAACTCGCTCGTACATATGAGTGAGGTATCGGCTGACATGGCAACCATGGAAACTGACCCGCTCCGTGCATTGCTTGGTATTGGCTTGTACAGCAAGTATGCAGACGGCATGGTTGCTTCCTTTGCTGCGCTTAACAGTGTGTTCGTAAATGCAGGCGTGACAATGACTGAGGGGGAGCCTGGCTACGAGATAGTTAAAACTGCTGCAGACGGAGCGGCAATTCTGTCTGAAAATTCAAATTAGCGTATGCAAAACACTCCTACAAGATTTCTAAAGAAAGTCGTCACGGTTTTTGTAGGAATTGCGCTTATTGTGCCCGCGAGTGTTTCACTTGCCCCGCAGCGCGCGCAAGCAGGAGGAATTCTTACGTTTGACGCACTGAACTTGGTTCAGAATCTTTTCGTTGCAGTGAAGTCCAGTGCCCTTACTACAAAGGAATATGTCTTGGATGGCCTTGCAAATGAACTTGCAACACTTGCCATTCAATCAATGACGAAGAGTTTAGTTAATTGGATTAACTCTGGCTTCCAAGGATCTCCTGCATTCGCTACTGATCTAAAGAAGAACCTAAGAGGGGTAGGGGATGCCGTTGCACGCAAATTCTTTGAAGACCTCGCCTCGCGAGATATTACTGATTCTCCATTCCAAGACAAAATACTTAACACGGTTAGAATCGGATACTACCTTTCCACAAGTCCTGAGTCTTTCTATACAAGATACCCATACACTCTAGATCAGGTGAGCCCCGACTCGCGTGCTTTTCTTGAGGGAGATTTCTCACAAGGCGGTTTCAATGCATGGTTCTCCGCAACAATGAACCCTCAGAACAATCCGTACGGCGCACGTGAACTTGCTGAGCAAGAGCTTGCACGTGCAGTTGCAGAAGCAACAGACAATCGCATACAAGAGCTTAGTTGGGGCAAAGGATTCATGTCCTGGAGAGGGGAGTGTAGAGAGTACACTCCGCAAGGAGAAGAGGGATATTTGCCTGGAGACGATTTACCTGCTGACCTAAGTATTGATATTACAGGCGAGGACGCGTGTGCAGACTGGGAGATCGCAACTCCTGGTTCCGTTATTGTTGAGCAGCTCAACAATACCCTAGATGCACCTAATCAGAAGCTCATAACTGCTGATGAGATCAACGAGATTATTGGTGCACTCCTTAACCAGCTCGTGGGACACGTGCTCGGCACTGATAACGGGGGAGGTCTTCGTGGCGTGTCTCAACCTTCCTCAGGTGGTGGGCCATCAGTCCTTGACCAGGCAACCAATCCAAATCAGGCTGGCAGCGGCACCAACTCTTTGAGCAGAAACTTTGCAGCTGCTGTTGCAGATCAGAAGAAGTACATCACTGATTACCGCACTGCGTGGCAAAAGCTTCGCACCGCGGCAGAAGGCGCACTCGCTCGCTGTAGCACTAGTGCAACTCCAAACCCTCAGGACACAATTGAGCGTGCAGACCTAGCTTTAGCAAAAGCAGCCGAAGCACTTGCTGCGCTTGAAGACATTGAGGCTGATATTGAAGCCGTTAACGAAGCACAGGGAGAGCAACCAACTCGCGTGCTTAATCTCTCCACAAAGTATCAAGACCTCATGAGTTCTGGCGTTCTTCCTACCGCTGAAGAAATTGCTGAGGCTCAGACAGAGTCCCAAGACACTGGCGACGAGCGGCCTGGCTCCTTGTATTCACAACTATCTCGTTTGAGTATTTCTAATGGCTGCGATGCGGGAGGAGAATAATGCTATGGCGAAGTTCTTCTCTTTCGCAACAGCACGGAATCTAATCCTCCCAGGGCTTCTCTTGGCGATTGTGTTCATGCCAATTCCCGCACAAGCAGGTTTGGCCGAAGATATTGGAAATGCTGTTCTAACTGCAGTTGCAGGATTCATCCTTACGTTCTCCGGATGGATTCTTGGAGTTGTGGGAGTGTTGTTTAACTGGGTAATTATCAAGACTGTGTTTCAGTTTGGGACATACTTTGGAACAACTGACGGCATGCTTATTGCCTGGGGAGTTATGCGTGACATCGCAAACATAGGTCTTCTCTTCAGTTTCATTTTTATGGGAGTACTCCTTATCCTAAACGTAGAAGGGGGCGGCCACGGACATGGGGGAGGCATTAGTGCAAAGCGTGCAATCCCACGACTAATCATATTCGCAGTACTTTTAAACTTCAGTCTTTTCGCGACACAGGGAATTATTGATGTAGCGAATGCCTTTGGGTCTCAGTTTGCTGGGCTTGCGGGCATGGAGTGTACTGGTGCAGACACAGCGGATGCTTGTGCCAATAAAGGAATGGCTTCAAAAGTTCTTCAGATGGCTGGTATTCAAACACTTTGGAGTGAGGGCATAAATGCGAATGGCACGGTTGTTCTTGGGCTTGCGTTGTTTGTGATTATCACCGCAATGGTGCTGCTCGCGGCGAGTATTCTTTTGATCATACGTGTGGTGATTCTGACTCTTTTAATGGTTACTTCGCCCATAGGCTTTGCGGGAATGGTTATACCTGGGCTTAGCGGAATTGCGAGTAAGTGGTGGCATGCACTGTTATCGCAATCCTTCTTTGCGCCTGCGATGCTCCTCCTTATGTTTATCAGCCTAAAGATGGCTGAGTCTCTTAACCCTAATAAGGTGGCGCTCGTTAACGCCTTCGTGGGAGAGAACGGCGGGAATGCTGGGAACCTGGAAATTGTTGTGGTTTTTGCTGTTGTTATTGGTCTCATGCTTGCGTCACTTGCTATCGCTACAAAGATGGGAGCCATCGGTGCGGGGTTTGCAACGAACACGGCTTCTAAACTAACGGTCGGAAGTGTTGGCTTCGTAGGAAGAAGAACACTTGGAGTTGCTTCTGGAGGAATCGCAAACAGAATTGCTTCTTCTAAATATGCTCGCAACAACGGTTTTGGAAGTCAGTTCGCACATAGTGTCTTTACTAAGGGGGCAAGTTCAAGTTATAGCCTGCGCACTGGTCTAAATTCAGGAACCAAGGGCCTTGGAATAGATATGGGAAATGCGTCTAAGGAAGTTTCTCATGGCATCCATGGTATTGAGGAGGCAGGCATAAAGAGCAAGGTTAAATTTGCTGAGGAAACACTCAAGCAGAGCGATGCTGAGAAGAAAGAGGAACAGAGACTTAAGGATGCAAAGAAAACTACAGAGAACAGCAAGGCAATCGAGCAGGCAAGTTACAAGAGAGATCGCTCAGAAATGGAACGAGGCATCGAAGAAACGAATGAAGAAAATGCCGTGCTTTCAGGAAGACGATTGCAAAACATTGATGATCAGAAGACACGCGTACAGCAGGAGAAAGATAAGGTTAAAGCAGGGACAGGAAGCGCCGCAGCTCTTGCCGCAGAAGAAGATACTCTTAAGACAATGGTGGACGAGCACCGCAGAGACTCTGAACAGGAGAAGGCAGATATTGAAAACCGCAAGCGTGATCTTCGCATCAGAAAAGAGAATCATGAGAGGTTTATCTCTGAATTTGATTCGCGAATTAAAGACATTGACCAGCAAATTGACGGGGGAGAGGCATTTGACCCATCTACAGGAGCAACTCGCAGTTACACAGGGGTATCCAAAGATGCAGCGCGCAGAACCTATGGGAAAGCACTTGGAAAGGGCGGTTTGCTTTACCCATCGGTTGGGTACCATGTAAACCATGAAGCATCTGAAAAGATTCTTAAAAAGCTAAGCAGAAGCGATAACGAGAAGCTTGTTGATGCCATTAAAGATTCACGCAGTAGTGGGGGAGGCGGAGGTGGACACGGCGGAGGAGGAGGTGGTCATGGTGGCGGAGGCGGAGGAGGCGCTGGCCACGGAGGAGGTGGTCATGGTGGCGGAGCACACCCATAATTAATATATTAGACATGGATATGGAACCAGAGGAAACACAGGTACCAGAAGAAGCGAGCGTCGGAGACGCTGTGGCTTCACTGATGCAGGAACTTCCGGCTCCTGTGCAAGAATTCCTCGCGAGCGATGAGCGGGCACAGATAGTCCGCGACCTAAGCCAGAAATATAGCTTGCATGTAGATCAGGCAGGGGATTTTGAGCAGGCACTCTTGTTTATGCTTCTCGGTATTTCAACACCTGACCAATTTGTTGAAGCCCTTAAAAAGGCTGGGCTCACTCAAGAAGTTATAAATGGCTTGGTTGAGGACGTGAATACTCAAATCTTTAAGCGCCTACGTGATGCAGAGCAAACACCTGCTCCAACACCCAAGCCAGCCCCACTCCCTCCTCCCGCAATTGAGTACACTCCAAAAAAGGAGGTAACTCCTGTGTTGCCAGGGACTGCTGTTCCTGTTCCTGCACCAGAGCCTCCTCCAGTACTTGAGCAAACACCTGCCCCTATTCCTGTGCATCCAACACAAGTTATCCAGGGTGCGCCGCCTGCAGCACATCCCGTTGGCTGGCATCCTGCCGCCGCAGTACATGTGTACATTCCAACACACCCCGCAGCACACCAACCTGTTCCAGAGCCAGTTCCATCTGCTCCCGAGGCATCTCTTCCGACTCCAACACCAGACCCTGTGCGCCCGGTACAAGCACCAACACCAGCTCCCGCTCCCGCGCCGTCTCCAATTGAGAAAACGTATTCTGCAGATCCATATCGCGAGCCTGTTGAATAGGGAAGAGTGCATAAGAGACTCTGAGTATCAGGTATACTGATACGTAATGGAGTACCAAGTACCACAGTTCATTGAGGTTGAAGACAAAATATTTGGTCCGTTTACGCTCAAGCAGTTTATTTACGTTGCTGGTGGTGTAGGGCTGTGTGCGATTTTACTTTTGTACTTTCCACTCATCGTCGGTATTGTGCTCGCGATTCCTGTTGGAGCGTTTACTGCAGCTCTTGCGTTCTACAAGGTAAACAACAAACCTTTTGTAGAAATTATGGAGGCAGCTCTTAAGTTCTATGTAGGAGACCGCCTGTATCTTTGGAAGAAAGAAAAGCATGAGAATACGGCTCCAGCTGCTCCTGCACCAGTTATTGAAGAGCGTGCAAAGCTGGGGCTTTCAAGCACAAAGCTAAAAGAGCTTGCATGGTCTTTGGATATTAAAGATAAGGAAGGAAGAAGTTAGTTCTATGGCATCAACTAAAGCAACACAGTCATTTGTTCCTGTAAAAGAAGTGCGTAATGGTGTCGTTATCCTTAAGAACGATGGGTACCGCGGCATTTTGATGTGTTCCTCTATAAACTTTGCGCTAAAGGGAGAGGACGAGCAGCGCGCCATTATCGGCGGGTTCCAGAGTCTCTTGAATACCCTAGACTTCTCCATACAGATCGTTGTGCATTCTCGGAAGACAGATGTTCGTCCATATCTCGCACTTCTTGAGGAGCGCATGGCCACTCAAACCACTGAGCTCATGCGCCTGCAGCTTCGTGAGTACATTGCGTTCATCAGAAACTTCATAGACTCAAGCGACATCATGACAAAGATGTTCTATGTCGTGGTGCCGTATTCTCCTGCAGTGGGAAGCGCGGTGTCTTCTGCAGTTCCATTCCTTTCCTCAAAGAAAGGGCCGGCTTCTCATAGCACCGGCTCAGCAGGGGATTCGTTTGATGAACACCGTGTGCAGCTAGAGCAGCGCATGGCACTCGTGGTATCAGGACTCGCATCAAGTGGCGTGCGTGCAATTCCGCTTGGAACAGAAGAGATTATTGAGCTTCTGTACCGTTCTTTCAATCTAAGTGAGCTTGAAAGCCCGATTCATCTTTCTAATACGTAATCTATGGCACTCCTTGATTTCCTCAATAACAATAAGAAGAACGAGAATGCGCCACAGATAACCCCGGTGCTTCCTAAAGATATATATGCAGAAGGGGAGCTGCGTCTTGCTGACGCCATAGCTCCTGCTGCTCTTAAGGTTGGGGCCAAGGAAATTGAACTTGGAGAGAAAGTATCTCGTTCCTTTTATACGATCTCCTATCCTCGCTTCCTCGTTGATAGTTGGTTCACCCCAATTATCAACCTAGACAAGGTATTTGATATTGGTATCTTCATACATCCTGTTGAGACCGGGTCTGCACTTCGCGGCTTTCAGAAGAAGGTAGCTGAAATTGAGAGCCAGATTGCTGACAGGGAAGAGAAGGGGCTTGTGCGCGACCCGATGCTTGATACTGCGTACAGGGACCTGGAAGCACTGCGTGATCAGTTGCAGCAAGCAGAGGAGCACATCTTTGAGGTTGGGTTGTACCTGACCCTGTATGGAAACACGAAGGAGGAATTGGATAAGATTGAGGGAGATGTGCGTGGCATTCTTGACGCGAAGCTCGTCTACACAAAGCCAGCACTCTTCCAACAAGAACAAGGATTCCGTTCAACGCTTCCGCTTGCGCTAGACGAACTTGAGGTTCGCAGCAAGCTAAATTCTTCTCCGCTCTCCTCCATTTTCCCGTTCGTCTCCTTTGACCTTACGAGTGATCGCGGCATTTTGTACGGTATCAACCGCCACAACGCTTCACTCATTCTCTTTGATCGCTTCTCTTTGGAAAACTACAACTCGGTTGTATTCGCGAAGTCTGGTTCTGGAAAGTCCTATGCCGTTAAGCTTGAGGTGCTTCGCTCGCTCATGTTTGGAACAGACGTGATTGTTATAGACCCTGAGCGTGAGTATGAATATCTTGCTCAAGCAACAGGAGGACGCACCTTCAATATCTCTCTTTCTTCAGAGCATCACATCAATCCTTTTGATTTGCCTCCGGTTAAGGAAGACGAAGAGCCTGGCGACATTCTTCGCTCAAACATCATCAACCTGGTTGGCCTCTTCCGTATTATGCTCGGCGGCCTTACGCCTGAAGAGGATGCCATTGTTGATCGTGCTATTACTGAAACCTACGCCCTTAAGGACATAACAGGGGACAGCGACTTTACTGGCGTTGAGCCGCCGCTCCTTTCAGATTTTGAGAATGTACTTTCAGGCATGGAGGGCTCAGAGTCTCTCGTTACGCGCCTTTCAAAGTACACACACGGCACCTGGTCTGGGTTCATTAACCAGCCAACTAACATAGACATCAACAAGCAGTTCATTGTGTTCTCGGTGCGAGACATGGAGGACGAGCTGAAGCCTGTGGCGATGTATATCATTACGCACTACATCTGGAACGCAGTGCGACACGAACTTAAGAAACGTCTTCTGGTTATTGACGAGGCATGGTGGATGATGAAGTCCGAGGATACTGCATCCTTCCTATACAGTGTTGCTAAGCGCGGACGTAAGTACTACTTGGGTGTTGCAACTATTACTCAGGACGTTGAAGACTTCTTGAAGAGTCCGTACGGCAGGCCAATTCTTACAAACTCTTCAATGCAGCTGCTTCTCAAGCAGTCCCCAACAACCATTAATGTTCTTAAGGAAACTTTTAACCTTACTGACGAAGAGAAGTTTTTGCTCCTTGAGTCTGGAGTAGGGGAGGGGTTGTTCTTCGCAGGTCTTAAGCATGTGGCCATTAAGATTGTTGCTTCATACACAGAGGATCAGATTATTACCTCAGACCCGTCCCAGCTCCTTGCTATTAAAAAGGAAAAAGACCGACAAGAGAGCGGCGCATAGCCCATGGATGAGAGCAAGCCAACCATAAGCAACGTAACTGCCGGCATCATGATCGGCCTAGCGCTGATTGTAGATGGAGTGCAGTTTCTGTTAACTCTTTCGGTACTTCTATTGCCACTCACATTTCTTTTGTCATTTCTTGCAGCGGCTGGGTTTGGTGTCTGGTTCTTTCTGCTCGGGGCATACAGCGGAAAGGGGGCCGAAAAGCGTGTCCTTACTTCGCTCGTGTCGGCTGTTGCTGAGTTTCTTCCGGTTATAAATGCTATTCCTGCAGTTACCCTCGGAGTGGTTATAAATATTGCACTCAGCAAAGTTAAGGATATTGAGAAGAAGGCCGGAGTAAACCCTAAAGCACGGGCGCGCTCGCTCGGACAGAACCGTATTGCCGCGCAACAGGCATCTCGTGCGCGGCGAGCAGATGCTGCCAGAGAGCAGCGCGAAGACGCTGAGGCGCAAAAGCACGCTCCTGCCAGCAAGGAGCACGAAACAACCTGATCTTACCCACGCGATAGGGAAGTGCCTGTGCTGCATACGGTATATACTGTGCATATGATTCGCATCGCGCTCCTTACGCTTTTTGTACTTGGATTTGGTGTAGCTCCCGCGCTTGCACAAGAGTTCCCTGGAGCAGAGCCGCTTTCGGCGATCATTTCACCACAGTACCCCCGCCCATACGAGCTCATTACAATCTCTCCAAGGAGCACCTTGGTTGATTTGTCTGCAAGCTCCGTTGAGGTGCTTGTAGATGGCGCGGTGGTGTACACAGGCAGCGGTACACAGGCAGTGACTGCGCAGGTTGGGGGACTTGGTTCAGTTACTACAGTTCTTGTCCGCGTGAAGGACCCTTCAGGTTTTAGTTACTCAAAGCAGTACACGATTCGCCCTGCTGAAGTGTCTTTAGTTCTTGAGCCAACCTCAACCACACACCCTTTCTACACTGGCGGCAGTCTCGTTGCGCCTGAAGCGTCTGTGCGCTTGCTTGCAATTTCTGACTTACGCACAGCCGCAGGAACCCGCATTCCTGCAAACACACTTGTATACACGTGGCGTGTAGCCAACCGTATTCTTACGGATGCGTCTGGAGTGGGGAAGTCTACGCTCGTAGCGAATGCGCCTGTACGGTACCGCAATGCGGAAATCACCGTTACTGTTACAAGTCCAGATAAGAGTTTGGTGGGTGAAGCAAAGACAACCATTTCCGCAGTTGACCCCATAACTCGTATATACAGGAACGATCCGCTTCTGGGACCTAATTACGATCTTGCACTCGCTGGCAGATACACCATGCCAGACACAGAAGCAACGTTTAGAGTAGTAGGTTATTTCTTTGCCGCTCCACCAACACTTGAGTGGCGTGTGAACTCTGCGCTTGGAGGAACCGACAAGGACATAACTGTTCGTGCTACTGGCAGCGGTGCAGGGACGGCACAGTTGCAGCTAACTGCGCGGGACACTGCACATTACCAATCAGCTGAAAGTCGTCTTTCAGTATTGTTCGGTAGAACCAGCGGGGGACTTGGTATATTTGGACTATAAACATGAAACACTTCACTGCACTTCTTGGCCTCGTCGCACTTGTATCTCTCCCGCTTCTCGCGCTTGCCGCTGAAGGAACTGATTTCGTACCGCTCACTAACATACCGGTTCTCTTTGATACGGGGAATGCAATTAACACTCCTGAGGGTCTCAGTATTTTCCTCAACAACATATATAAGGTATGTATCGGCGTGGCGGCTGTTATCGCAGTGCTTCAGATTATGCGTGCGGGAATCATGTACATGGGAGGAGACTCAGTTACTGAGAAAAAGGACGCGAAGAATCTTATTGCAATGTCCATAGGAGGTCTTATTTTGGTACTCTCTCCGGTTATTGTTTTCTCAATTATCAATCCTGAGATCTTGAGTCTAGAGATTGGAGGAATAAAAGAACTTGAAGTTAAAGACAGGCCGCTTGATGTTGATGTTGAAACGCGCAATGCAACTGCATGGCAGAGCTCAACAACAGATCGCCAGGCGCAGAAAGCAATCTGTGAATCTCAAGGCCGTACCATGGAGTTTTCTTGCAGGAATGCTGAGGGTGTTGAGCGAAAGGTCCCAGAGACCGAAGCGTGTGTTTCAGGAGAAACAAACGTAAATAGGTGCTTGAGCGAAACGGACACCCAACCTCAATCTTGCCCCGCTAATCTGTCGCGAGTGCAGGCAGTTTCTCGCTCTTGCTCAGTTGAAAACGGGTACGAGCAAGTTCCTAAATCATGTTGTTCTCTTTCTGAGTCAGACCCTAAAACCTGCTGTGGAAGCACGGACGGCAGGGGACCGAACGATCCGTCTGTTACAAGTTTTTATGGACAGAAGACTTATCAGACCGAAGCTCTTGCTCGTACGTATGCACAAGCATGTAGCGATATACAAACACACAACTCGCTCGTAACTGGAAGAGAGGGTAACGTTAAAAGACTGCCTGTGCCCACAGGCGGCACCACTACACCGTACTTGGGCCAGTGCTTCTCATTTAGTGTTGAGTTTGGAGAGTTTCAGATATGGGAAAATTCTACCGAAAAAATGGTTAAGTACGGAGACTTAACTTTTGGAGACAAACGATACTCCAACTTTAAAAACGGGTGCGAAGACGAGGGCGGCCAGGTTCAGTATAAAAACGCACTCCGTACTTCTTTCACTGCAGAACAATGCCGTAGACTGAACGTAAATGTAGCAGGTGTGTTTAGTCAGTATCCAGGGACAAGTTCTGAGACTCATTCGCTTTTGTGCAGAACTGAAGCCCATGTATGTAAAAGATAAGTATTAGTATGCGTAGAATTCTTATCATCGTCGCCAGCATCATTGTCCTCGCAGGAATAGCGGTGGGCGTATACTATTTCTTCTTTGCCTCA
Organism: Patescibacteria group bacterium UBA6241; assembly: GCA_002441425.1. Lineage (GTDB taxonomy): Bacteria > Patescibacteriota > Minisyncoccia > Phycocordibacterales > Phycocordibacteraceae > C7867-001. The sequence goes on from DJWB01000005.1 coordinate 65,794, forward strand.
GGCGCTTCATTAACTGTAGGTGTTCCGAATCCCTTTGGATCAAGCGATGATCGTACTGAAGTGGAAATTCTTGGACCTGACGGGGCACCAATTCAAGGAGCGGGGACCGTTGTTGCACCAAAACTTATTCGTATCACCGAAGGGCCTGTTGCAAAGGGTGCGGTAGCACTTGCCATTCCGGCTGTAACAAGCAGTAGTACTGCCTCCACAACTACTGAAGTCTCTCCAGCAGACACAGAAATCAGGTTTGTTGAGAGACAGAGCGGAAATATTTATACCTTCCGCGTGCACGATCGCATCCTTTCGCGCATATCCAACAAAACACTTCCTGGTATTCAGGAAGCTGCCTGGGTAGCTGACGGAAGTCGCGTATTCGTACGCTATTTAACTCGTGCAGCGGACGGAGTTGAGCATGTGGACACTTATGCCTTGCCTGCTGATGGCGGGGAAGGGTACTTCCTGGAGCAGGGCTTGGAGCAGATTGTGGTTGGAGGAGACACGGTCTTCTCGCTACTTCCTACAAGCACCGGTTCTGTTGGCAGCTTGTCTGCTCCTGACGGAACTAATATACGCACACTCTTCACTTCAGTAATCTCTCGTTTGCGTACCGAGTTCTCTGGGGAAGATCTCATTGCCACCACAAAGGCCTCTTCAGGTCTTGATGGGTACGCATTCCTTGTGAGCCGTGCGAACGGCAGTCTTACCCGAGTTCTGGGTCCTATGCGTGGTCTCGCAACGCTCCCAAGCCCGGGCGGGGAACATATTTTGTACAGCTTTAATGACCGAGGAAAACTTGCAACGCAGGTACTTAATCTCACAACACGAACCGCAACCCCTCTTCCACTCGCGACGCTTGCAGAAAAGTGTGCGTGGACACCTACCAGAGACGGATTGTACTGTGCAATCCCGACCTCAGTTACCGGAAATCTTCCGGATGACTGGTATCAGGGCGCGCATTCCTTCACTGATCGCATTTGGTACATAGATTTAACAACTCGTCTTGCAACGCTTATTGTAGACCCGAAGCAGGTAGGGGAGGTTGAGATTGATGCAGTGGCACTCACCCTTGATCCTCTCGCTGATGTCTTAGTGTTCACAAACAAGAAAGACGGCTCCTTGTGGACATACGACCTGTAAGAGAAAAGCCCCGCACATGCGGGGCTTTTCTTATTATTGAACTTTAGGTTTTATGTCTTGCTTCCGCACGATGTATTCCTGAGCGATACTCACCACGTTACTAGTTATAAAGTAGAGTGCGATTGCCACAGAGGTGAAATATGCAGCAAATGCAATGAAGATAGGGAGCAGGAAACGCATCTGGAGTGCCATGGCGCGGCCAAAGTCTGCTTGCATATCTCCACCTTTTTTTGTTGATTTTGCAGGAACGGGAATAGCGTACCAGGCCTGTATAAGCTGTGTTACACCCGCAAGAATGGCGAGGATAATGCTAGACCCGACGATTGCGAACGTTCCAATAAAGAAAGGGGAGACAGCCTCTGGCATACCTACAAACGGATACAGGAGTGTTGGGTCTACCGTTAGCAGAGTCTTATTGTTGAACACCCAATACAAAGAAATAACGATTGGGAGCTGAATGAGGAGCGTAAGAAACCCAGCAAGCGGGTTTATTCCGTATGCTTTATAGAGCGCAAACATTTCCTTTGCTTGCTGCTCTTTATCATCCTTGTACTTCTCTCGCACTTCCTTGAGCTCTGGCTCAATCACTTTCACCGCGCGTGCAGTACGAAGCGCTGAGAAGGAAAGCGGCATGATAATAAACTTCACAATGAGTGTTGCTACGATTACCGCGACACCAATATCCTGCCCGGGAATAATGTCGGTAAGGAAAATGAGTAGGTTATATATCGGAATGTAGAGAACCGTGTGAAAGAAAGAGGTCATGCGCTACAGTCTACCGTACTTACCCCTGTACGCGAGCCAAGAGGGAGGTGAGCTCCGTCTCCAGCTCTTTAAACGGGAGGGCCTGGGCGCCCGGACGGGCATACACCACGAATGCTTGTCCAGAAGCGCACCAGGGCCGCAGGACCACAAGCACACGACGCTTGAGGAGGTGTCTCGTTATGGCAAACTTCGCGACCTTTTTGGAAACCACCACAGCACAACCTCCCGGGGCCGCATCGCGTATAGAAAGGGAAAAATGGGGGCTTGCAAGCCTTTTTTCAGGTCCTGAGGGCGCAAAATGCGCCCGAGAGAGGCGCATGTTACGTGGCAGCATTATACGGTGAGCTTTGCGCGACCCTTACGGCGGCGGCGCAAGAGCACCTTGCGGCCTGTAGAGGTTGCGGTACGGGCACGGAACCCGTGTGTGCGGGCTCGCTTCCTCTTTTTTGGTTGATAGGTGCGCTTAGGCATGTCCACAGGATAGTACCAGGTTGACAGTCAGAGAGCAAGGAAGCTTCTCGTTTTGGGTCCCGGGTCGCGCGTTGTGGATAACGTGGGTATACTCTAGGGATCATGAATCGGTTAGATGCTCGTGAACTTTGGGAATACGTCCTTACGCAGGTAGAGCTCTCTATTTCTCCCGCCAACTTCAATACGTGGTTCCGCGACAGCTCTATCGTCAAAATAGAGGAAGGAATTGTGTACATTGGTGTTCCTAGCCAGTTCTTCCGTGACTGGTACTTAAAGAAGTTCAACATGCTTCTCCTTAAGATTGTACGCTCTGTTTCTCATGAATATCGCAATATTGAGTACANNGAGATGCCGCTTGATGAGTTTTATATAAACAAGAGCGACAACCTAAATCCTCGCTATACCTTTGATAACTTCGTTATCGGCGCTTTCAATGAGCTTGCACACACCGCAGCCCAGACAGCCATAAAGCGCCCTGGAATCACCTATAACCCTCTGTTTATTTACGGAGAGACCGGAAGAGGGAAGACACACCTTATTCAGGCAATTGGGAACCAATTTAAGAGACTGTATCCGACACGAAAGGTGTACTACCTCACGTCTGAGAAGTTTGGAACAGACTATACAGACTCGCTTCAGGCAGGAACCGCTAACCGCTTCAAAGAGAAGTATCGCCAGTTTGATCTCATTATCATGGACGATGTGCAGTTCCTGTCTAAGAAGGAAAAGATGCAAGAAGAACTCTTCCATCTCTTTAATGCATTCCACGACAACAACAAGCAGGTTATTTTCTCCTCAGATCGCGCACCTGCAGCAATCCCGGATATTGCAGACAGACTTCGCGGCCGGTTCGCAAGCGGTATGACGGTTGACATTGGCGAGCCAGACTCAGAGAGCCGTATGGCTATTGTGCGCAAGAAGGCTGCTATTCACGGCGTAACCCTCTCAGACGAGGTAGTTGAACATATTGCCACCTCAGTTGCCGGGTCCATTCGTGAGCTTGAGGGCGTTATAAACAGCGTGGTGTGCCATACGCAGGTTAAAGGTGTTCCTCCCGACTTGGCTGAGGTGCGACAATCTCTCCGTTCTTTTGCGCGTCCGCAGAAAACTGTTTCTGTTAAGCACGTGGTGTCTAAGGTTGCTGAGTTTTACGGTATTGATGAGGAGAGTATTTATGAGAAGACTCGTAGAAGGGAGGTGGTACGTCCGCGCCAGGTGATTATGTATATCTTGCGAGAAGACTTTAGTGTTTCGTACCCAACTATTGGCTCAAAACTTGGAGGGAGAGATCATACAACCGTGATTCACTCTTGTGAGAAGGTGAAGCGTGAGGTTGTTGATGACACTGAGCTTGCAAAGGAGATTCAAGACATTAGAACACTGTTGGTATAATGGGGATACGTATGCAACATCCTGTGTATAACCGAAGACATGGTGGGGAGAACAACGGACAGTGTGTACACTCTCCCCACACTGTCCCCGGGAATCTCGTCTGGACAAGGTCGTATTCAACAGCCTGTCAGAGAGAGACTTCTCGTGGGAGAGCGCAGCTACGGGCTCAAAAGGGTTGTCCCCGCTATCAACACCCCTAATAATAGGCATTAATCATGATTATTACTTTAGATAAAAAAGAATTCATGGAGGGTGTGGTTAGTGTGTCTCGTTTTGCTGAACGACGCACGGGCACACTCCCTGTACTTGCAGGAATTGCCATTATTGCAGGAGACGACGGTATTAAATTACGCGCTACGAATCTTGAAACAGGGATTGATCTCAAGATAAACGGCAAGATTCAAGAAACGGGAGTAGTTGCACTCCCTGCGAACACCCTAAGAGAAATTGCTGCTTCTTTTTCAGGAGGGGGAACCATAACTTTGGAGCACGCAGGAGAGACCGTCGTTGTTTCAACAGGAGGGGCTCGCAGCACACTCAAAACACTGCCCTTTGAGGATTTCCCAACACTCCCGCTTCCAGAGGCGCCACAGGCTAAATTTACGCTTCCAGGCGTACTCCTAAAGGCACTTGTTACTTCCGTAATGGGATACGCATCAAGCTCAAGTGTGCGTCCCGAGCTCGCAAGCGTGCTAGTTGCAGCTGAAGGGGGTTCAATTAAGGCAGTTGCGACGGACTCGTTTAGATTGGCTGAGAAGAAAATCTCCCTTAAGAACTCAATCCCTCCGTTTACCATGCTTATTCCTGCAAAGAATGCGGCGGATATTATGCAGACACTACCTGACGAAGACATTGAGGTTCAGGTTGACGATCATCAGGGAGCATTTTTCTGGAGTAACGGAGTTCTCACTACTCGTTTGGTTTCTGCAAATTATCCAGACTACACTCAAATTATTCCAAAGAGCTTTATTGCTGATGCAACTGTCCTTAAAAAAGATTTTGAGGCTGCACTGCGACGAACTGCAATCTTTTCAGACTCATTTCAAAAAGTACGTCTTGGATTTGATGCGGGTGCAAAGAAGCTGTCTCTAGCTGCGCAAAATGCTGATGTAGGAGACTCTGCAGAAGCAGTGGGAGGATCTCTTTCTGGGGACGCAGTAGAGCTTTCTTTTAATCATCGCTATCTTTCTGCGCCACTTTCTGGCATTACAGCAGACAGCATTACGCTTTCAGCAAGTGGTATTGGGCGCGCAATGGTGTTGCGGGGAACAGGAGACACCTCATTTCTGTATCTCGTTATGCCGATGAATCAGTAAGGGAGTACACTTAAAGAATGTTGTCTCTCGCAGATCTACTTAAGAACCACCCCGTTCCTGGAATTAAAGAGGCCGCAATTCGTGAAGACTGTGTAGACATACTTACGAAAGCTCTTGGTGTTTCTATTTCAGTACGCAAAATAAAGTATGAATCAGGAGTGCTTACACTCTCTGTTCCTCCGGTGGTTAAGTCAGCTGCGCTGCTCAAACAGGCCGAGCTCGCAACTCTTTTTTTAGAAAGAGGGCTTGCTCTAAAAGAAATTCGTTAGTCGGCTTCCTCAGGAGGAACTATTTCTGTTTGGGGAGTGGTTGTTGCTGCAGGGAGGGTAGGAGCAACAGTGAATCCTGATGCTGCCCAAAGCTGTATAGGGAACTCCCAATATGAAAGCTGAGGATCGCCAAAGGGATTCGCTGGCGGCGGCCCTTGTGGGTTTTCTTTATTGGTTTGATAGAGAATGCTGTGGTTTGAAATAACTCCACGAAGCGCAGGGGGTGCGCTCTCAGGAATACTTGGCGGTTCTCCAAAAAGTTCTGAAGGGGTATCTCTAAGGGCGGCGTCCATAACAGCCCGCCACATTGGCGCAACAATGTACCCGGCGATTTCTTTCACCATAGGACTGTTGTCATTGTTTCCGGCCCAGATTGCCAGAGAAACATTAGGAGAGTAACCAACTGTCCATGCGTCACGAGACTCGTTTGTGGTACCGGTTTTTGCGGCAACGTCGCGGTCTGGATAGTTAAGGGGATTGTTCGGTGCGTACGAAGGAATGCGCGCATCGTTGTCTGACATCATGGCGGCCATTTGTCTCGCCACACCTGAATCTAGGGCCTGCTCAGGCTTTGGGGTGAATTTCTCAAGCACCTTACCCTTCATGTCACGTATTTCAAGAATCCCTGTGGGCGGATTACGAACTCCATCATTGGCGAACACACCCATTGCGCTCGCCATTTGAAGAGGGGACACCTCAGCAGCACCGAGTGCAAAGGAGAGACCGTATTCCTTTGGGTCGCCGAGACTTGTAATTCCCATGCGGGTTGCGAGATCTATTACGTTCTTAGTTCCTGCGAGGTACAGAGTCTTAACTGCAGGGATGTTTATGGACTGTGCGAGTGCAGAGCGCATCGTCATAGGACCACGGAACTTAAAGTCGTAGTTCTGCGGAGCATAACAAGGAGGCTCGCTGTTTCCTGTGTCTGTTGGCGAACAGGCAGTAGAGAACTGTGTTGGCAGATCAAAGAGGATGGTGTCTGGGGTGTATCCCTTCTCAAGTGCGGCTGCGTACACGAATGGTTTAAACGCAGATCCTGGCTGCCTTAGTGCGAGGGCTACGTTAAAGTTTCCATCAATGGCCTCGTCAAAGTAATCTCTTGATCCAACCATGGCGAGAATCTGGCCGGTCTTGGGATCAAGCGCAACAAGCGCTGCGTTTGAAGCATTGAACTTTGCGGTGTTTGCGAGTGCGTACTCTTTTACAATTGCCTGTGCTTCATTCTGCAGGTCTGCATCAAGGGTCGTTATAACTGACAGACCTTGCGTGACAACTTCAGGGCCGTATGTTTGTTCAAGTTGCTGCTCTATGTAAAACACAAAATGGGGAGCAATAATAGAATTGTTTTGTTGTCGGCTAAACACAACATTTTCTTCAGCCGCTGCACGCTCTTCTTCTGCGGTTATGTATCCGAGGATACGCATGCGCTCAAGCACATAGTTTTTACGCGCGTCTAAGTCCTCTCGGTTGTTGCCGTAGGGAGAGTAGTAGGTTGGAAGCTGAGGAATCGCAGCTAGGTACGCAGCCTCAGCAAGTGTCAGGTCGTTTGCAGACTTTCCATAAAAAGCACGGCTCGCAACTTCAGCGCCATACAGGGTTCCCCCGTACGGAGTTACGTTGAAGTAAAACTCCAGGATTTGTTTCTTGGTGTATTTTTGTTCAAGCTTCCACGCAAGAATCCATTCCTGGAATTTACGAATAGGACTCTTTTCTCCGGAGAGAATAGTGTTCTTAACAACCTGCTGGGTTATGGTTGAGCCGCCTTGTGCGAATGAGCGAGTCTTTATGTCTACGATAATTGCGCGCACTATTGCAGTGAAAGAAACACCGCTGTGGCTGTAAAAACTTGAGTCCTCAATGGCGATTGCTGCCTGCTGGAGATTTGGAGATATTTCAGAAAGTTCAACAATATTTCGGCGCACATCGTGATTTAGGTCGTATAAAACAGTTTTCCCCGTACGATCATAAATCTTCGTGGACTGAGCGACCTTTCTTGAATCAAATGAATTGAGGTCAGGAATGGGAGTGAGCGCTGCCCAGAGAATTCCAGCTCCAGCGACGAGCATTCCAGCTCCAGCGAGTACGAGAAACACGCGCAGCAAAGGATGCGGATTTTCAAGGTGCGAACGCAATGCACGCTTCTTTGTTTTCCTCGTCATATTGAGCACATGCTACCACGGAGAACGGCCCCGCACGGGGCCGTTCCTTTAGTCTTCTGATTCCTCCTCTTCCTCTTCGTCCGCGAACTCATCCATGTCCTCATCGTCTTCTGGACCCATCTCGTCCTCGTCCTCGTTGAGATCCGGATCAAGCATTTCGTCGTCAATCATATTGGAAAATTACCTCTAGTATCCTCGCGCAGTGCGCGAAGCTCCTCTATTTGAGCAAATAGTACGAGCTTTGCAAGCCTAGGAATGTAGGCGTGTGGATAGTGCAGCAATTGCAAGCGCAATTGCGTCTAGTTCGTCGTCCAAACGTCGCTTGGGTGGTAGGGAAATAAGTCGTGGAATCATGGAGGCTACGGCTTTTTTGTCCGCATTTCCATATCCAGTTACCGCAAGCTTCACTTGTTGCGGAGAATGTTCAGAAACAGAGAGCCCGGCCTCAGCAGCAGCAGAAAGTGCCGCACCTCGCGCCTCTGCAACACCAAGCGCGCTACGTTTGTTGTTCGTGCTCCAGAACAGAGTCTCAATTGCGACACGGTCAGGCGCATACGAGACAATTGCGCGCGCCACTTCTGTATGAATACACGCAAGACGCTCTTCAGGGCTTCCCTTAGGGGGAGATATGCACTCGCTCCACACATGCGTGGGCTTGCTCGGGTCTCCCTCAAGTACGGCAAGACCCATGCGATCAAATCCAGGGTCAATCGCCAGTATTCTCATAGCCCCGGGCATTGGTGAACACACGCTGCACGTCTTCATGCTCGTCTAGCTGTTCAAATATTTTGCCCAGAGCTTCTTCATCTGCCTCTGACAAGTCCATGAGAGGCTCGTTGGGAGTGAATTCGCCAGAAGGGGACTTAGCAAATGCCCAAAGTGCACTTCCCGGTGTGCCAAGCTCAAACCCTGACTTAGAGATGAGATGCTTTATTTCCTGCGTGGTGCGATTTTTGTTGTCAGTAAGCGCATCAATAATGAGTGCGGTTCCCCCTGGCCCGTACCATTCATATACAACCTGTTCCAAATCACCTGCGTCCTTGCTCGTTCCCTTTGAAACAGCTCTTTCAATACTGTCTTTGGGCATATTTACAGCCTTCGCTCGTTCAATCGCAGTTGCGAGTCCCGGAGAAGAAACATCACCCCCCGCTTTTTTAGATTCAATTGCTATGAGACGGGCAAAACGAGAGAACGTCTTTGACTTCGCTGCATCCGTTGCGCCCTTCTGCCTTTTGATTTGTGACCATTTACTATGTCCTGACATATACCTAACTGTATCAAATTATGTGCCGAGGTACTCACGACCCTTTTGGGTGAGAATACGTCCGCGAGAAGAACGTTCAACAAAACCTAGGCGGAGCAAGTATGGCTCGTACACGTTCTCAACTGTGTCCGGGTCTTCATGTAGTGCGGACGCGAGTGCGCGAATGCCCGCGGGCCCACCCTTAAAGGAATCGCGCAGTGTTTCTAAGTATCTACGATCGTCCTTGGTAAGACCAAGACCGTCTATGCCAAACAAATCGCATGCTAAGTCTGCAACTTCTGCAGAAAGCTCTCGCTCCTCAACTTCTGCATAATCGCGAACTCGCTTTAGAAGTGCATTTGCAACGCGAGGGGTAGCGCGACTTCTTGCAGCAACTCGTTCAATAACTTCATCAGGAGCAGTAAGCTTCAGAACTTGTGCTGAGCGGCGGATGATACTACGCAGGTCTTCGTCTGAATAAAAGTCCAATTGGTATACGCCGCCGCCAAAGCGAGAACGAAGCGGGGAAGACAAATGTGCCACGCGAGTAGTTGCGCCAACTAAGGTGAAGGGAGGGAGCGCGAGCTCAACAGTCCGAGCAGAAGGACCTTTGCCGAGCACAATATCAAGAGAGCCTGATTCAAGGGCAGGGTACAAAAGTTCCTCAACCTTATTTGAGAGTTGGTGAATTTCATCAATGAAAAGCACCGTGCCAGGCTCAAGGTTCGTAAGAATAGAGGCAAGATCAGCCGCTCGTTCAATAGCAACACCAGAGGTTGATTTAAGAGGGGCCTCAAGAGAGGCTGCAACGAGGTGAGCAAGGGTGGTCTTCCCAACACCCGGCGGGCCATAAAATAGAATATGCTCAGGCATGTCCCCGCGTTTCTTCGCGGCCGAAAGTACCACTGAAACATTGGCTTTTACGTGACCTTGGCCCACATAGTCATCCCACACTGAAGGGCGAAGGGCTGCATCCAGTGCTTGGTCACGAAGGCGGGGAAGCTCAGGGGGGGTTGACATACAGTTGCGCTATGCTACCATTCTATCACACCGGCTCTTTCATATGGGCCGATTCTCTTTTCATCCCGCATAGAACCCTCTAGGCAAGGCTTGACGGCTTCAGGGCATTTTCCCAAGGACCTTCTGGTACCGCGCTTGTTCGCGGTGCGCTGGAATCATCCTCAGGCAACTTGTTCACCTTCCCATCCCGGGAAGGAGTGCCTGGAGGGTTCTGTATAGGATGAGAAGAAATAGAAAAAGCCACGCATTGCTGCGTGGCTTTTTCTATTCTCTCGGAAGATCTACAACACGGAACACTTCTTCCAGAGAAGTGGTCCCCTCAATGGCCTTAAGAACTCCTTCTTGTGCCATGGTGAGATACCCTTGGCGACGTACTGACTTTGCAATATCTCCCTCGCTTGGATTGTCGCGCAGGAATGTACCGAGTTCCTCGTCCATAAATATTGCTTCATGCACACCTACGCGCCCCTTGTATCCATTTTCTGCTTCGCTCTTCGGGTCAGGCACCCATACTAAATCAAGAGAAGCTGGAAGGAGCGAAGTGTCAGTAACTGTTGAAAGAATACGTTCCATAGTGCGTTTCTCTTCGTCTGTGGCGGGCACCTGTTTCTTTGCTTCTGGGTCCAGAGTACGCACAAGTCTTTGAGCCATGGCAACCGTAACCGCTGATGCAAATGTTTTTGGATCAACTCCAAGATCAACCAGACGAGGGAAACTTCCCGCAGCATTGTTGGTGTGGAGTGTGGAAAATACGAAGTGTCCGGTGAGTGCAGCCTGCACCGCAACCTCAGCAACCTCGCTGTCGCGGATTTCTCCAACCATGATCACGTCTGGGTCCTGGCGAAGCACAGAGCGGAGTCCTGAAGCGAATGTGTAGTTTTTCCCATCGGTCTGTGTCTGCACTATTCCGGGAAGATGATATTCAATAGGATCTTCAATGGTCACAATCTTAATTTCTGGCGTGTGAATATGACGCAAGAATGCATAGAGTGAGGTGGTTTTTCCTGATCCTGTTGGTCCTGTAGTGAGAAGCATTCCAGTAGGGCGCGTGATTTCCGCAGTGAGCCGCGCAAGCAGCTTTGGATGGAGGCCAAGCTTTTCAAATGAAACTCCGAGATTGGAAGCATCAAGAATACGCATTACGAATGATTCTCCATATGCGCCTGGGATGAGAGAGGTACGAATATCAATCTCAGAATCTCCAACGGGCACCGTAAAGCGTCCATCCTGTGCACGATCACGAATATTTATCTTGAGCCCAGAAAGCAATTTGATACGAGAGGAGATGAGTTGGTAGATGTGCGTATCAAAGGTATATGCATCCACAAGCTGGCCATCAAGACGAAGTCTGAGACGTACCCCTGTTTCTTCCGGTTCAATATGAATGTCTGATGCACGAAGCGAGAGAGCTGCTGCCAAGACATCTTCAAGAACTTGAGAAATTTGTGCTCGCTTTCCAGTAACCAAGCTCGCATCTAAATATTCACGCAAAAGCGCGAGGCTTGTTATAGCAGTGCGCATACGCGCAAGCTCGTCTCCGCGTATATCAAAGACACCTGACTTACTTTCTGCAGCGAAGGAGAGGTCTGTATATCGCTCAAATGCAATGTTCAGGCTTTTTTGAGAAACAAGGAAGCGCGTAAGAATATACCCCTGGGCTTCAAGTGCGTGTTCAACCTGAGCAAGAGTGAGGTTGCTTGGATTGCGAACAGCAAGAGACACATGTTTTCCGGTCTTTGCGAATGCTACTGCCTCTGCCTCTTTTGCTTCCTTTTCAGGAATGAGACGCAACGCATCCATGTTCACCGCAATAATACCGAGGTCGGTGTAGTCTAGTCCGTACTTCTCAGAAAGAACTCTCGCCAAATCTTCTTCTTCTCGTTCTCGCAAATTTGCGAGCTTCGCATCTTCTGCGTCGGTATCAAAATGTGCAGGCATAAAGACATAATAACGTGCATTGGAGCGTGTTTCTATCTGTCTTGGTACAATTAAGAGCATGACGCGTACCCTTGCCTCTATAGAGGACCTCTCCAAAGAAGCGCACACATTCGCACAGACTCTTTCTCCAAAGGAAGAAGGAGCAACCCTCATAACGCTCTCAGGAGAATTGGGGGCGGGGAAGACTACCTTTGTCCAGGTGCTTGCTCGTGCCCTCGGAGTTACAGAACACATAACGAGCCCAACATTTGTGCTCGCTAAAACGTATGCACTCACAAACCAAGCTTTCAAAGAACTAGTGCACATAGATGCGTATAGACTGCGTGGGGCAAGCGAGCTGAAGGGAATAGGGTTTGCTGCGCTGTGTGCAAGGCCAGAAGTTTTGCTTGTGCTTGAGTGGCCAGAATGTGTGGAGGGCGGACTACCTGTTGCGGATGTTGCGCTGACTCTTTCTATGCAAGAAGACCAGACCAGAATTCTTTCTTATGACTAAAGCAAACAAAAAAACACGGCTCGTACTTCTTGATGCGCACGCAATTATCCACCGTGCGTACCATGCGCTTCCAGATTTCACCGGACCAGACGGTGCTCCAACCGGAGCGCTCTATGGACTCTCAGCAATGCTCCTTAAGATTGTTGCCGATCTTAAGCCAGACTATGTGATTGGATGTTATGACCTTCCAAAGCCAACCATACGACACGAAGCATACGACGGATACAAGGCAACCCGCACCAAGAGTGACGATTCACTCGTAGCGCAGCTCATCACTTCAAGAAAAGTATTTGAAGCATTTTCAGTACCTATTTATGAGAGAGAAGGATTTGAAGCAGACGATATACTCGGCACGATCGTTGAACTTCTCAAGGATGACTCATCTGTTGAAATCATCATCGCTTCCGGAGATATGGACACGATGCAGCTTATAGATAAGAAAAAGGTGCAGGTGTACACCCTTAAAAAGGGACTAAATGACACGATTTTGTACGACGAAACAGCAGTTATTGACCGGTACGGATTTCCTCCAGAACTTATTCCAGACTGGAAAGGTCTTCGGGGAGACCCGTCAGACAATATTGTGGGCGTGCCTGGTATCGGCGAGAAGACAGGGACAGATCTCATACTGAAGTTTGGAACTATAGAGAAGCTGTATAAGGCAATAAAGAAAGACGAGGCTGCGGTTCTCGCAGAGGGGATTAAGCCGCGCATCCTGAATCTCCTTAAGGAGCACGAAGAAGATGCGATGTTTTCAAAAATGCTTGCAACCATCCGCACTGATGCGCCTATTGCATTCGCTCTCCCAGAGAAAGTGTGGGGAGAGACAGTTTCTTTAGAGAAGCTGCAAAACCTTTTTGATGAACTTGGGTTCCGTTCCTTGCGCGCACGTGCGCGCACAGTGCTCGGCGTTGACGGAGAAGAGGAGGTCGCCGCAGAAGAAGAGGCACAGGAAGAAGTACCGCAAGAGCGGCTTGAAGAAGCTGCGGTTATGCTGTGGCTCCTTTCTTCAGAATTTACGAATGCTTCTGTTGACGATGTGCTTGCGTATACAAAGTGCAGAGACTTTGATTCTGCATACGCAGAGCTTGAGCAGCTGCTTGCCGAGACGGGGAGGCTCAAGGAGCTCTATGACACCATAGAAAAGCCCCTCATTCCTGTTTTGCGGAGCATGGAGACATGCGGCGTGCGTGTTGATAGAAAGGTGCTTGAAAAGCTGCGCAAAGAATACCGAGCAGAACTTGAAAGCATTGAGCAATCTATATACAAAGCAGCGGGACGAGAATTTAACATTAGCTCTCCAAAGCAATTGGGAGATGTGCTGTTTGACGAGATGGGACTCGCTGCAAAGGGACAGAAGAAAACCGCAACCGGGCAGCGCTCCACAAGAGAGTCTGAACTTGAGAAACTCAAAGACCTACATCCAGTTATCGGAGAGGTGTTGAAATACAGAGGTCTACAGAAGCTTCTTTCTACGTACATTGAAGCCATTCCTCCACTTCTTGATTCAGGTGACAGACTGCATGCGCAGTTCCTGCAGACAGGGACAACTACAGGGCGCATGGCAAGCCAAAGCCCAAACCTACAGAATATTCCTATTCGTGCAGAGCGGGGACGAGCCATTCGCCAAGCGTTTATTCCACAAGAAGGCTACACCTTGGTGGGGCTTGATTACTCACAGGTTGAACTGCGTATTGCGGCAATTCTTTCAGAGGACGAAAAGCTCTGTGACATCTTTAAGAGCGGCAGAGACGTGCATCAAGAAGTTGCAGCAGCCGTGTTTGGTGTTGATCCTAAAGACGTAGATCACGAGATGCGTAGGCGAGCGAAGATTATTAACTTCGGTATCCTCTACGGCATGGGAGTGAATGCGCTTAAAGTACAGCTCGGCACCACGGCCGCAGAAGCGCACACCTTTTATGATGACTATTTTGAGACTTTCAGCACGCTCTCAGAATACCTAGAGCGCACTAAAGGTTTTGCACGTAAGCATGGATACACGGAAACACTTTTTGGAAGGCGCAGACAGTTCCCAGAAATGAAATCTCCATTGCCGTATGTGCGCGCACAAGCCGAGCGTATGGCAATCAATGCGCCAATTCAGGGCACGCAAGCTGATGTTATTAAGCTTGCCATGGTGCGTATAGACGAGCTGCTTCGCAAGGAGGGAAGCATAGATGACGCGCACTTGTTGCTTCAGGTGCATGACGAGCTCGTGTTTGAAATTAAGAATGAGCGAGTGAAGGAGTTGGCGCAGAAGATTGAAGACGTTATGGAATCAGCACTCTCACTTGATCAAACAAAGGGAGTGCCTATTCTTGCAGAAGCAAAAGCTGGCCCAAGCTGGGCAGAAATGAAGCCGCTATGATTTATCTCTTCCATGGATCAGATGTAGGGAAGGTGCGCGCAAAAGCATTTGCGTGGGCAGCGGCCGCGCGCGCGAAAGCCCCGGACGCAGCATACATTCGCCTGCAGGGAAAAGAGATAACAGCGCCGGCACTCTTTGATGCTATTGGTGCACAAGGACTCTTTTTTTCTAAGTCACTCATTCTTATAGATGAGCCGTTTTCCGACTCAGAGACGGCAGAGACTGTGCTGGAGTTGCTAGATGCGCTTGCACAAACAGAGAACCCTGTGGCTATTCTTGCTCCGAAGCTATTGCCCGCACGTGCAAAAAAACTAGAAGCGGTGGCAACAAAAGTCTTTAAAGAAGATGCTCTGCCTACACGTGCACGGGGATTCAACAGCGGACTTGTGAATGCGCTCGGAGCCAAGAACGGAAAAGCCTTGTGGCTAGAGTTACAAAAAGCAGAACGACAGGGAGATGTTCCGGAAATGGTCCATGGACTTTTACATTGGAAAGCGCGCGAGCTTATGCAGAAGGCAAGTCCTTCCTGGAAAAAGGAAGAGGCGAGAGCGCTCTCAGTCACACTTATTGAAATGGTGTCGCGTGCACGTTCGGGAGATTTGCCTCTCTCTGAATCTATGGAAAGATTCGCGCTTTCCCTTTAGGGCTTTCTCCCTTGTGCTTTTCTATATTCGTTTGCGCTCATAAGGGTCTTTGAAGATGCACGGTCTATGAAGAGCGTCCCGTTTAAATGATCCACTTCGTGTTGAATAATGCGCGCGAGAAGTCCGGACGCGTGTAATTCAAAAGAAACTCCTTCTATGTCTTGCGCACGAACAGTTACAGACTGAGGACGGCGCACTTTCCCAAAGAGCCCGGAGAACGCAACACTCCCGCATCCTTCCCAGCCTAAAACTTCTCGTGTGGAGGAGTGAATAATCTTTGGGTTAACAAATACGCGAAGGGGGTCAAGGCTCTTAGGATCTCGTACTTTTGTTCTTCGCACCTCAGTAACAAAGATTCGTGTAGGGCTTCCAATTTGTGGGGCTGCCATGCCTACAAGATCATGGTGCCGCATGGATTCAACAAGAGCAGAAACAATCTTGCGAGTTTGTGCAGAGGGAACAGCGACACGTTTAGACTTAGTTCTAATGAGAGGATTTCCGACTTGTACGGTCTCTTTAATCATTGAGTATTTTAGTCCGCCTACCTGGGCTCGAACCAGGGACCGTCTCCTTAAAAGGGAGCTGCTCTACCAACTGAGCTATAGGCGGTTGGTGACGTTATACCGCTAATACGTGACGAGGTCTACGGTAAGGCCGTTCTCGTCAATCAGTTTAATCGCATCTCGCGAAGATTTCCAGAGCTCTTCGTCACGGTCTAAATAAATGTGCCAGGTCCGTCCGGAGAAGTTTACATCGTACCTGTGGGTCTCAACACACCCGTTATAGGTAAGATGGTTATCAATAAGTGCAAAGCAAGCATTGGATAGACTGCTATTTTCCTTTGGGGTTTCGCACACAGGGGTGCGTTGCATGAGGGTGTAGCACGCATCGTCTCTTAATTCGTTCCCAGAATAAAAACGATCAAACTCAGTGCTTGCAGAAGGGCAGTTGTTTTGAAGTGGTGGTGTAAAGCGCTGAGGCCCACCTAAATATCCCGTACACATATTCTCTCTGAACGAAACTCCTATGGGAGATTCGCCACTTACGATAATCGCCTCGTCTCCAGGCTGCAGCACAATAGGGGCTCTGTCATTAACGCGTCCTGAAGTTGGAATAAGTGCACCGCTTGGAATGCGCTCCTCGTCTCTTGAGGCACCAGACACAACCTTCCATCCGGTTATGGTGACGGGCTCAGAGCCAGATGCGCGTATTGATATGTATTCATCATCTTCATCCTCAGCCCCTACGCCTCCGTATCCACTCACACTCACGAGCCCCTGCTTCGGAGAGGCTTCGCCAAAACTTTTAATCTCAGAACTCTGACGCTGCAAGAATGAAACACGATCCTGGATGCTCATAATATCGGCCCACACACTCCCAGAACCTGATGGGGAGTAAGTGCTTCCATCTCCATACCCCTCTTGAACAGTATCTACATCTGTTATGGGACTAATGTACGGGCCTGCAAAGGAGATAGGTTTTGTGGGTCCTCCAGAGGCGTACCACAGCACAAAGAAAAAGAGGATAACAACGAAGAAGAATAGCGCGTCGCTTCTCATTACTTCTATAGTAGCAGTATCTACACGAGCTTCTCTAGTTCTTCGCGCACTACCTGTGCGTCACTCCATGGAGTCTTTTTGTCGTTCGCTTCCATGAGGTATGGATCAGTTCCTTTTCCTGTTACGAGCACTGCGTCACCAGATTTTGCGAGCGAGAGCGCATGCGCTATTGCTTGTCTGCGGTCCATGATAATTGCAGGTTTCTTTTCCATGCCCGCTGCCATTTCAGCAACAATCTTTTCAGGGTTCTCGTCGTACGGATCTTCATTCGTGAGAATAACCTCAGCACAATATTCCTCTGCGATCTTTCCCATTTCCGGTCTCTTCCAGGTATCACGTCCGCCGCCCGTGTTTCCAAGTACACAGATCTTTCTGCGACCTGGATATGCTTCGTACAATGCCTTGAGAGAATCAGGGGTGTGCGCGTAATCAACAATCGCATAGAATCCTTGACCTGCCTCAATACGTTCAGCCCGGCCTGGAATTCGCGAAAGTTTTGATAGAGCTTGTGCAGAAGTTTCTAGCGATACGCCAAATACAGCCGCGGTCTTAATTGCCGCAAGAGCGTTCAAAACACTAAAGGTTCCTGGGTGGGGAAGGGATACGCTCGTATTCTCATACGTAAAGGAGGCTGAATGATCGGTGAGCGTAAGTTCATGCGCGTCAGCGAGAGAGAAGGGAATGTGCTTCTCAACCGGAAGAGTAAGGAAGCGCTTCCCATACTCACTCATCTCGTTGGCAATAATTGTTCGGGGTCTTTTATTTGAGCGTGCAAGCGCCTGACCAATTCTAAACTTCGCAGCGAAGTAGTTTTCCATGCTTCCATGGGATTCAATATGCTCTCGCTCAAGATTAGTGAACACGAGCGCATCAAGAGAAAGAAGAAGGTGGCGATACTGCAGCGCAGCCTCGCTCGTAACTTCAATAACTGCATGTGTGGCCCCTTTGCGGACAGCCTCGCCGAGAAAGTTTTGAATAAACCCGCGTCCGGGGAGGGTCATCTTAAAAAGATTCGGTTTCGTTTCGTTGCCGATGCGGAAGTGTATGGTGCTAGATACTGCAACAGTATGCCCGGCTTCAGTAAGGCAGGCTGCAAGCATTTCAGTGACAGAAGATTTTCCTTTAGTTCCTGTAACTGCGATAACTGTGAGTCTTCGTGCAGGAAACCCATTAGTAAGTGCGCGCACCAGGGTCCATGCGAGATGGTAAGGAGCAAGCACTGTTTTGTATATGCGACGGGGAAGAAGGGCTTCCAGAAATCTTTTAAGTGAATGCATACCTATGAAGCTGAAAGCGCAGCCTTAAGACGCGCATCCTTCTCAGTAATTTCTTTGGGTATTGCTGCAAGAGCTTTGCGGGCTTCGCGCTCGGTGTACCCGAGCGCAACCAAGGTATCAAATACTTCTCCATCTGTGTCTCCGCGCATCTCGTTATTTCCCGGAATCTTTTCTGAAAGCTCAACAGCGAGTTTTTCGGCAGCTTTTTTGCCGAGCCCAACCACCCGGGTGAGGTAGGCGATGTCGCGCGCCGCGATAGCCTGCATGAGGGACTCTCTCGGCGCACGTCTTAGGATTGAAAGCGCAGTCTTTGGGCCAACTCCAGATACGGACAAAAGTAGTTCAAAGAATGCCCGTTCAGCCTCGTCCGTAAAGCCGTACAGATCAATGCCGTCCTGCTTTAAGGCCATATAGGTCTTGAGGGAGGTGCGGGAACCAACTGTAAATGGCTCACTTGAAGGCACATATACGAGTATGCCCCAGCCAGAAACGTCAACGGTCAGGCTATCGCCTTCAATACTTAGGATTTCGCCACGAAGCTCTCTAATCATGGTATGTATCGTAGCATTATCTTGCGCATATTCGCGGAATGCCGTACTATTGCGCCCACATGGCAATCACTAAGTCTGCAAAGAAAGCGCACCGCGCATCCCTCAAAAAGCACGTATTTAACGTGCGTCGCAAGCGTGCCCTCACCGACACCGTTAAGGTGGTGAAGAAAGCTATTACTACTGATGTTAAGGAGGCAGAAAAGTCTCTTTCTGCAGCCTACAAGGCTATTGATAAGGCAGCGAAGACAGGAGTTATCAAGAAGAACACTGCGTCACGCAAGAAGTCGCGACTCGCAAAAGCAATTGGACGCGCAAAGGCGTAACAAATACTAAGAAAAGGCCGGACTCAAAAGTCCGGCCTTTTCTTTTGCTACAATTAGTACGAGTTACACATAACTAACTATTCGTTGCGTATGTTCCACATGCACTCAGTTACTGGAAGAATTGTTATCGGGAAGATACTCGGGCTGCTCATAGGTATTGCGGTTATGAGTACGCTACCTATGTTCGGATTCCCGCTCTTCAGTATGTTTGGCCTTGGCACACTCATTATGTTTATGTTGATGGGAGTCATGATTGCATTCGTTGGTTTGTTTAGCAGACACCCGATTCTAAACTTTAGTATGCCGTGGTGGCTAAGAGGAATAGTCATGGGGCTGATCTTCATGCTCATGTATGTACTGTTGAGCTATGGAGCACTCGTGGTCGTGATGCAATCAGCACTCGTATCCTGGATGGGGCTCACGTCTCCATTCTGGGTACTACTTGACGGGGCGCTTATCGGCCTGCTCATGAGCGGACTTGAGACTAAGTTTGCTGGGGAGGGTGAGCAACTACCGCTTAGATAGCTAAATCATATACAAAAGACCCCTCAAATGAGGGGTCTTTTGTATATCAGGGTGCTCTTGGTAGGAATCGAACCTACATTACAACTTCCGCAAAGTTGCGTCCTATCCATTGAACGACAAGAGCGTTTTTTGACTCTACCGCCTAGAGGCCTCTGGTGCAACCAGACTACAGTCTAAACAGCTCAATTATGCGGTCTACAGCAGACTCGTCATGCTTTCCTTCGTCAATATGGTCTGCAAGGAAATCGTAGAGTTCAACAGGATCTGGGCCTACAATTGGGATAAGGAGATGTGGAGCAAGCACCCGGTGCGTTTTAAGTGAGAGGGCAGGGGGAAGCGTTGGATCAATGTACTCAAGTACTGAGAAAGAAAGAATGTGTTCGTATTCGTACACATTCTCATCAATCATGACTCCTTCATCTGTGACACGAAACACATGAGAGCGTGGGTCTTTTGCAGTTGAAAGAGCGAGTGCTCCGGTTGCGGCTGCAATTAGTAGCGCAAGAATGAGGTTTCCGAAAAGAATACTCGCCACCATGCCTGCAATGGCAATGATTCCAAGTGCCCAATACCAATCGTTGCCTTTTCGTTCAAAGACATACTCAGGGGCTTCCCACTCAAAGAAAACTGCGCGCGCCATATATAGGTGCATGATAGCACCGAGAATACGAAACTCTGCGCACGAAAATTCTTTATGGTGACTACTGTAGCGGGCTACTCGGGTTCAGTACCAGAGCGGTGAGGCCCCATAAGGGTGCTTTGGCGATTTTCTAGAGAGCTTCCCGAGGTGTGTGGGTCACTCATACTTTTTTCGATGCCCACTGTTTTGCACGACTCTTTATGGCATTAATAACGTCTTTCTTCCCACTGTCATATTCGGCGTAACTGTTCTCATATGCCGAATACAAATTGCGCTTGGTAGCAATATATAGATTCCTGTCCGCCTCATTCTCTTGCAGATAATCTCGAAAAACTTTGTACTCCTCAATCTTAGGATTTCCTTCCTGGAGAGTGTGAACACTAACTAGATGCTTCCCATCAGGCGAGTCTTGGGTTAGATATTCGTCGTCCTCTGTGACGTAACCTCGGCCACGAGGAATAAAACCAGCTTCCGTAAGGGCATTGTGGCGATCTGCTACCGCATCTAGGTCTTTAACTACCACAAGCACATCAACCTGCGGCTTTGCAACCATACCCACAATAGAGGTGCTGCCGATGTGATCAATTTCAACTAGATTATCTCCAAAACTCGGTTTGAGTTTTTCTGCTGCATCTAAAAACCGCTGTTTCCACTCGGGATCATATTCTTTGAGTTCGTATGGTCGATGGGCTTTCATTAGTAACTTAATTTTAGCTTAGATACTTGCTTTTAGGTAATCGGGTCGCCCCATTACCCGAACCACTCGGGTCATGCCGATAACAGGTTCTTAATGCGGAGGAGGTGGGATTCGAACCCACGNNGGCGGTTTTCAAGACCGCTCGTTTCGACCACTCACGCACTCCTCCAAGTGCTATTTGTTCTCAACTCCCTGCACGTCAGGAATAAGAACTTGTTTGTCCTTTCTAAATCCAAGCAGGTACACGAGTTCCAAGATACCAAGGGTATTTAGTACAAGAAGTACTACAAACCAAAGTTTCTGCCCGTTACGCGCTGCGTGCCAGAGTGCCAATCCCTTGATTGCTATTGTCCAAACGGCAAGAGCGACAATAAGAGGGAACAGGAACGCGATGCCGGCTCCCGAAAGGAAGCTAAGGGTGTCTCCTGAAGCTAGGTACATGTCTGGATTCATGTGCACGTGGAGTGTAGCACGCACTTCCTCCTACGTGTAGGATGCAGAGTATGAAGTACATGGGCATAGATTTCGGTACTAAAAAGGTTGGTATAGCGCTCTCCGATGACGCGGGGCAGATGGGGTTCCCGCACGGGATCCTTCCGAACAACGGATTTCTCATTGATGAGATTCTTTCCCTTGCAGAGCGCAAAGGAGTTGAGGCTGTTGTTATGGGGGAGTCCAAAAACTTCCAGGGAGAGGAGAACCCGGTGGCCAAGGAAGCAAAAGCATTCGCGCAGCTTATTGAACAAAGGTCAGAGCTCCCTGTGTACTTTGAACCGGAGATGCTCACCACACAGGAGGCCCGCAGAGATTTTGAGGGAATACGTGTGAAGGGGGATCCTGTTGTGGACTCATCTGCAGCTGCACTTATATTAACGAGTTATCTTTCACGTACACATGAGTAAGGAGCAAATAAACATAGAGGAGTTTGGAAAGATTGAAGTGAAGGTAGGTACCGTACAAAGCGCTGAGCGTGTACCTGAAACAGACAAGCTGCTTCGTCTTGTTGTTGAGTTTGGAGAGGAGAGTGGCCCCAGACAAATTGTTTCTGGAATTAATGCATACGTACAGGAGCCAGAAGAACTTATAGGCAGACAACTCGCCTTCGTTACGAATCTCGCACCGAGAAAAATAAAAGGACTTGAATCAAATGGAATGCTCTTTGCTGTTGGAAGCGAGGACACGTTTGCATTTCTGTCGCCAGACAGGCCAGTACCACCAGGAACAGAAGCACATTAGGCACACACCGCGGTATACTGTGCAGTATCAATATGCCGAATGCTCTTTCACGAATAGCACGGATAGAATTCGCACCTCCCAAGTACCTCGCGTTCCCAACTGCAGGTATTGATATTTCTGCGAGCGGAGTGAAAGTCGCTCTTTTGGAGGAACACCTGCATGGACTTGAGCTCGCTGCCTATGGAGAAGAACGATTGCAGCCAGGTGCAGTTGTTGATGGAGAGATTCGCGACACAAAGGCAGTTATAGCAGCAGTACGCTCGCTCACAAAAAAGCACGGTATTAAGTTTGCGCACATCGCACTCTCTGAGTCCCGAAGCTATCTGTTTGAAGCAAGTGTCGCAGGCCGCACGAAAGCCGCCTGGAGAACGGCTATTGAATCTAGGCTGGACGAGTATGTGCCACTTCCTCCCGCAGAGGTTGCCTTTGATGTAGCTCCTACGGGCCCTATAGGAGAGAAGACGCACGTAGTTGGTGTTGGGTATGCACGTAGAGTTATTGAAGAGTCTCTAAACGCACTTGATGGAGCGGGAGTAGAGGTGCGCTCAATTGAGAGCGAAACATTTGCAGTACCTCGTGCCATGATGCCGCACGGAGACCAGGAGACCGTTCTTATTATTGATATTGGTCGCACTACTACGAAATTGGTCGTGGTAAGTAGGCGTGTACCACGCTTTGCAACAACGCTTGATATTGGGGGGCATGCACTTACGCTTGCAGTGCAGAAACACTTTGGAGTAACAGAAGATGAAGCGAAACGCGTAAAGGCAGAACGAGGACTTGTGAGCGGAGACGCCAATGATGAATACCTATCTGCAATGCTCTCAACAGTTGCGGCTATTAGAGAGGAGATTGTGCACCGCCTTGAGTACTGGCAGACACATGCAGCGGCAACGTCGGGCAGCGAGCAGGTGACGCGTGCAATTCTGGTTGGCGGAAACGCAACAGTGCGTGGACTTCCGGAGTATCTTGAGACGAGCCTTAAAATTCCTGTTGAGCTTGGAGATGTATTTACGAATCTCGCATCCAGAGAGCAGTGGTTGCCGCCACTAGATTATTTAGAATCGCTTGCGTACTCAACTGCAATAGGACTAGCCCTGAGAGATTATGTTGCCTGAACTTACAAACCTTCTCCCCCCAGAGCGTGTTCGCGGACAGCGACAGCTGTATTTCTTTAGGCTTGCCACGGTAGGGATGTTGGTGCTTTCAGGAGTAGCCATTATCCATGGTGTCCTGCTGCTCCCGTCTTTCCTGTACGCAAGGCAACAGGTTAAGGAGAAAGAGACCATTCTCTCTTCGCTCACAGCGACACTTGCAGGAAGCGAAGAGAGGCAGGTGAGCGCACGTGTGAGCAAACTTACTGAGGATGCCACATACCTGGCGCGACTAAAGGATCGCCCTGCTGCGAGCACTGCTGTTGCTGCAGTTCTTGAGGTGCCACACCAGGGAGTGCGCATGACTGGATATACTTTTACGGCTGCAGAGGAAGGGAAGGAGGCGCGCATGACGGTCTCTGGCGTAGCATCCTCCCGCGAAACACTGCGACGGTTTGAGCAGGCGCTCGCTGCTGAGCCATATGTAGGCTCCACGAACTTGCCTATCAGTGCATACGCTAAGGAGAGTGACATTGATTTCACCATTGAGCTCGTAGGAACACTATTGCCATGAAGCACGTAACGTTTATACATCTCTCTTTGGCGCTCGTTATTTTTGCGGGGCTTGTTGGTGTATACGGGTTTTGGTACTCCCTTGTGGGGAAGGCAAGCGCAGAGGCTGCACAGCTCTCTGAGGAAATACACGCAAAGAGTCTTGAGTCTGGACGAGTTGCTGCAGCAAAGAAAGCACTTGCAGAACTTGCAGAGGACGAAGCAGCGGTCCAAAAGTATCTGGTTTCAGAGGACAACGTAGTGCCATTCTTGGAAAGTCTTGAAAACACAGGGAAAGCGCTCGGTGCAACTGTCTCAGTTGCTTCGGTGTCTGCAGAAAAAAACACAACACGGCCGCACCTCAAGCTTTCACTGAAAATAACGGGATCTTTTGATTCAGTGTTGCGCACACTTGGTGCAATTGAATACGGTGCCTATGATAGCCAGCTCATAACAACTACGTTTGATACACCTAAGGTGAGTGATCCTGCAGTAGCAGCAGAGTGGACAGCAACTGCATCTTTTATGATTGGTATGCGTACAGCTACAAGTACTGAACCTGCTCTATGAAAACATCAATAGATACAAAAAAGCTACTGAAGCATCTTTCATACGGAGAGCATATTCGCCCGCAGCGTGATTGGTTTACGCTTCTTGCAGTGGCTGTATTTCTAAGTACATGCAGTCTCGGATGGAACTTATGGTTGCTGCATACCGTTGAGTCTGGAGGCACCATTGGTGCTGAGACTGCACCGGCAAGGTTTGATACTGCTCCCATACAGTCTGTACAAGGCGTGTTTGAGGAGCGGAAGAATGAGGAGCTCAGATTCACTCGCGAGTATCGGTTCGTTGACCCGTCTCGCTAAGACCGCTAAGGTTAGTGCCAGGCCCCTATAGCTTAATGGATAAAGCCGCGGACTTCTAAGCCGTTGATCTTGGTTCGATTCCAGGTGGGGGCACAGTATTGTCAGGTGCAAACACAAAGGGCCGGCATATGCCGGCCCTTTCTTGGTGCGCGCTGAGGGACTCGAACCCCCGACCATCCCGGTGTAAACGGGGCGCTCTACCAACTGAGCTAAGCGCGCGTAGAGCTACAGTAGCGCACATTGCGAATATTTTGAAGTAACCTCCCTGTGGCTAGTCGTGTTCTCTTTAAAAGCATGCATATACGGCTTGAAGTAATCGTTTCTGGGAGGGTCCAGTTAGTTATGTATAGGGACTTTGCTCAAAGGAAGGCGCGGGGCTTAAAGCTTGTGGGAGAAGTGCAAAATCTGCGTGATGGAACGGTGCGAGTTACTGCAGAAGGTCCGCGCGCCTCTCTGGAGCGGTACCTTGAGCGTCTGCACCATGGACCTTTACTTGCACGTGTAGACAACGTACGGCACGAGTGGAAAGAAACAGAGGGAGGGTTCTCTAACTTTGTCATACGGTATGACTAACGGACCCAAAGCCATAGGCATCATTATGGACGGGAACAGGAGGTGGGCGAAAGCGCGGAGACTCCCAACGTTTGAAGGACACGCAAAGGGAATACAAAAGATTGTTGACGTAATGAACTGGGCGCAGGTTCGCGGAGTTGTTCAGGTAACCATCTACGCGTTCTCAACTGAAAACTGGAACCGATCTCCTGAAGAAGTTTCATACCTCATGGAGTTGTTTGGGAAGTTCTTTGCAGAACATCTCAGCGAGCTCTCAGAAAAGGGTGTGTGCGTACGGTTTATCGGAGACAGGACGTTAGCTCCAGAAGACATACAAGAGATTCTGAAAGAAACTGAAGAGAAGACAGCTGGGGGAACAAAGGGAACTCTTGTTATTGCGTTCTCGTATGGCGGGAGACCAGAAATCCTTGCGGCAGTTAATGAACTCCTTGAGAAGGGAAGGCAGAATGTAACAAAGGAGGAGTTTGAGGAGGCGCTTTGGACTGCCGGTCTTTTGGATCCCGATCTTATTATTAGAACAGGAGGGGATCAGCGTCTCTCAAACTTTTTGCCGTGGCAATCCGTATACAGCGAGCTCTTCTTTACAGAAACCATGTGGCCAGACTTCTCAGAACCCGAGCTTGAAAAGATCTTTCAGGAGTACGCCACAAGAGAACGAAGGCACGGGAAATAGAGGTTCGTGCTAGGGTGTGAGCAATGGAACTCCCGGTTATATACGAGGACGAGGACATGGTGGCTATTAATAAGCCTGCCGGCGTCATGACGCACCCAGACGGACACTCTGAGGATGAAACCGCTAGTGAGTGGTTTGAAAAAAAGTACCCCGCATCAGCAACTGTGGGAGAGACGCAGCGTCTCAAGGATGGGACAGAGATAGCACGTCCAGGAGTGGTGCATCGTCTGGATCGGGATACTTCAGGAGTGCTCGTCTTTGCAAAGACTCCAGAAGCGCACGCACGCCTTAAGGAGGCGTTTCAAAACAGGGAAGCAAAGAAGACATATCTCGCATTTGTGTACGGCACACTCAAAGAAGAGAAGGGATTGATTGATTTTGCTATTGGTCGTAGTCGCAAGGACTTCAGATTAAGAAGTGCCCAGCCAAAAGCGAAGGGAACTATGCGTGAAGCGAGAACCCGCTATGAAGTTGTAGGAAGCACAGGAGCGCACAGCTTAGTTAAGCTTATGCCTGAGACCGGAAGAACACACCAAATCCGTGTGCACTTGAAGGCAATACACCATCCGGTTGTCTGTGATCCGCTCTATGCTCCAGGGAAACCCTGTGATTTGGGGCTTTCTTCTCTTGGACTGCATGCGTACCAGATAGAAGTCCCTGGACGAGAGGGAATGGTACGCATAACGGCTGAGGTGCCTGAATCCATGAAAAAGGCCCTCGCTTCATTTCCCGAGGCGGCTGAGTTCGTTGCTCAGTAGAACGGGCTGTGCTACAGTACCGCGGCAATGAACGCTGTAATAACTCCAGTAAGAACTGAGGAGCGCACTCAGCTCGGCATCCGTCCGGGCGACACGGTGCGTGTACATCAGAAGGTGGTAGAGAAGGGCAAGACCCGTCTTCAGGTATTTGAAGGTTTGGTACTTGCGGTTAAGCACGGCACAGAGGCCGGAGCTACCTTTACCGTCCGCGCAACTATGTCAGGCGTGGGTGTTGAGAAGATTTTCCCTCTATACTCTCCCGTTATAGATAAGATTGAGATCGTACGCCGCTCTAAGGTTCGCCGCGCAAAGCTGTACTTCATCCGTGAGAAGGTTGCTCGTGAAGTACGCCGCCAGCTCCGCAATATGCGCATGGTTAAGCTCTCAACTGATGACTTTAAGGAAGAGGAGAAGCTTGAGGTGAGCGAAGAGGGAAGTCCTGTGGAGGAAGTTGTTGAGGCAACACACGAGGAGTCTCCAGAGGTTGTGGCTGAGTCAGCAGAAGGAGAAGTAACTCCAGAAGAGGTGGCTGCTGAAGAGGCACGTATTGAAGAGAAGAAAGAGCAGGCATAAGCCTTTAGGTTGTAAAAGCAAGACAGGCCCGCTATAGTAAGCGGGCTTTCTTGTTATGCGAGGAAGACACCTGCCCAGGTGGTGAAATTGGTATACACGCATCCTTGAGGTGGATGTGCCGCAAGGCGTGGAGGTTCAAGTCCTCTCCTGGGCACCAAAGTAGCTCAAGATACAGGGACGCAACCTACGTCCCTGTATCTTGACAAACAGAGTTAATGATATGTATAATAATAGAAGCTCTTTGAAAGATTCTAAGGAGAGTTCGCTATGGCAGAAGGTGGCTTATACAGGCCCTCTCCTGCTGTAGCGAACTCATTCACGAGAAGGTTCCAGCAAACTGAAAGAAGGATGACGCAATGGCAAAATCAGCCAGGACCCAATCCAAGTCCATCACCAACAGCCAGATCGCTCAGATCAACGATCGCCTGGCCACCCAGCTCCGCAACTCCGGCCTCCCGGCTGAGGGTGTGCAGAGCGTCCTCGCAACTCCGGGCGGCGTGGCCATCGACGAGATGGTCGCGGTGCTTCGCAAACGCGTGGAAGCCAACAGTGACCTCGTCGTCCGCATCGTGTCCGTGAACCGGGCGCGCAGCGGCAATGAGGCGCTCAAGGCCACCAGCCGCACCCTCTACGTCGCCAAGGACGTCGTGGACGCGATGCCGAACGGCGAAGGCGATCAGGTTGAGCTCGTGTTCTTCAAGCCCAAGCCGGAGGAATACACTCGGCCTGGCCTCATGAGCGACGATGATCTGGACAAGGCGCTGGCACTTCGCAACCTCGGTGCCGCCGACCCGTTCTCGGTCGCCGCACACAACGAGGCCGATTCCGCCTTCGCCGACGAACGCCCGAACGCGACGCACTGGAAGGACAAGGACGACCGCTGGTGCTATGCCGCGTTCGACCGGTGGAACGGCGAGCGCCTCGTGGGCGTCTACCGCTGCGACGGCGGCTGGGGCGACGGCTGGTGGTTCGTGGGCGTGCGCAAGAGCGCTTAGCGCTCGGGCATCTCGGAACTCCTTAGTCCCTTTGGGCTACACGCCCTTTCTTGGAGGCCATCGCTTGCTCTGCTCGCGGTGGCCTTCCTTTATTTTGGTACACTACATTCGGCACTAGGCGAATATGTGGGTGAGCACGTCTCTCCCGCTGCCGAAGCCAGTATCCGTACGCTCAGAATAGGGAAGGACATGCGCCTTCGCTAGCGTGGCGTACGCAGAAACTTCATACAATGAAGATACTTGGTGCGAGGCGCTGAGGCATTGCGATGCCGGATTAGATTCAACCCGAAGAACCTTCTACGGGCGGTGGTACAGATGGCGCCTCGTACAATTCGTCCGCGTTCAACCGGTGGAACGACGAGCGCAACGTGAACGTCAACCGCAACGACAACGACTGGAACGACAACTGGTGGTTCGTGGGCGTGCGCAACTATCCTTCATTATGAACGCCCGCCCCGCTGCGGGTGTTCGTTTTTCCGTACGATCTGTCCGTACCATCCCGTGAGCTGCTTGCCTGCATCCTCGAGCGGAACGGAGAGCGCCGCATACTTGTTCGTCTCAAGTGATCCAGTCTCCCATAGCACCATAAGCAGTATCTTTAGAGTATCTAGCTTGCGTATTGCAAGCCGTATCCAAGGCTCCTTCTCTGCAGATCCAAGGAAGGTTGCAGATGCAATTGCTTCTATGCATTCAATAAGTAGCCCATCTACGCGGAGTCCGAGTGTGTATCGGTGGGTTTTGGGAAGCTTTTGATAGTATTGGTACCAAAGTAAATATGCTGCCTTCAAACGTTCAAGAACAGGTAGAAGTTTCGGGGGGGGGTTGAACCATATGATGTCTGTGCGCTTAAGTACGAGGATATCATCTCAATGGACAATCTCCTTGCTGCGTGGCGTGAGTTTTTAAAAGGAAAGCGAAAGAAGCGTGATGTGCAAGAGTTTGAGCGCAACCTGATGTCTAATATCGTATCGCTCCACACAGATCTTGTAAGAAAGGCTTATGTACACGGTGGCTACCGTGAGTTTAGAATAAATGATCCGAAAGCGCGTGACATACACAAGGCGAGTGTGCGTGACCGACTTTTGCATCATGCTGTGTATCGCATTCTCTACCCGGTATTTGATCGGAGTTTTATAGCAGACTCTTTCTCTTGCAGGGAAGGAAAGGGAACCCACAAAGCAATAAAACGCTTCGGGTCTTTTGCGTTCAAGATCTCAAAGAATCATACTCGCACTCTTTGGATCTTGAAGTGTGATATACGAAAGTTCTTCGCGTCTATAGACCATCAACGATTAACGAACATTCTTGAAGAACGGATTCCCAACCAAAATATACTGTGGCTCCTATCTGTCATTATAAAAAGTTTTCAGATTAATGGACAGGCAAAAGGGCTTCCACTCGGGAATCTAACGAGCCAACTTCTCGTAAATATTTACATGAATGAGTTTGATCAATTCGTAAAGCATCAGCTCAAGGTGAAGGCGTATATTCGTTATGCAGACGACTTTGTCCTTTTCTCTTCAGACAAAAGAGAGTTAGAAAAGATGCTGGTGTACATAGAAACATTCCTTAGAGACAATCTAAGTCTTACTCTTCATCCCAAGAAAGTTTCCATACGAACCCTCGCTTCGGGTGTTGATTTCCTAGGGTGGGTACATTTCCCTGATCATCGTGTCTTGCGCACTACAAGCAGGCGGCGCATGTTTCGCCGTCTCAAGAAGACCGCATACAGAAGAGATAGTGTAGGCTCTTATATAGGCCTTTTAGGGTACGGCAATAGCCAGAAGCTCAAGAAGGAAATAAATATAGCGAGCGAACAAATGAGCAAGAGAAATGGCCTGGGCACCCGATGATGAGCCAGTACCCTCGTACTGGCTCATCATTTTGGTAAGATTGTGCTATAACCCAAATACATGGCGGCTATGGTGTAACGGTTAACACTACAGATTGTGGTTCTGTCAATTCGGGTTCGATTCCCGGTAGCCGCCCCCAGAATATATGAAAGAATTCTTCCAAGAGTTTAAGAAATTTGCCCTTCGCGGGAATGCCGTAGATCTAGCAATAGGTATCGTTGTTGGAGCTGCATTTACTGCAGTTACGAACTCACTGGTTAACAACATCATCACGCCGCCCCTTTCTCTTCTTACTAAGGGTATTAACTTTGAGGAGCTCTCATTCTCAATACCAAACACAGATGCGGCTATTCACTACGGTCTTTTCATTCAGGCAATCATAAGTTTCCTCATAACTGCGTTCGCACTCTTCTTACTTGTGCGTTTTATTAACAAGCTTACGCTAGCGGCGCGCAAAGAGCAGGAAGAAGGAAAGACCCCGCCATCACAAAAGAGTGCTGAGCTTATGGTGCTTGAGGAGATTCGTGACGCCTTACGCAACGAACCTAAGTCATAATTCTATGAAGCAACTCATCGCCGGTATCGTACTCATCTTCGTTCTTGGAGTTGGGGCATTCCTCTACAGAAATGCTGTTGAGCGTCCGTATGTGGCTGAAGGCACAGTGTGTACGCTTGAAGCAAAACTCTGCCCAGACGGTTCTTCCGTAGGGAGAAGTGGTCCTTCCTGCAGCTTTGCGCCTTGTGCATTTCCAAATGCGGAAATAGAGGACAAGCAGGTGGCATTTGTAGTTCCTGCTGGGTATACACCTGACGAGGCTGCGTATGGTGCTGACGCTTCTCTTATTGCCGCTTTCCAGAAAGCCGCTACAACAGGCGCACATTTTCTTATCGTGCGAAGCTACGCCATCCCTGAGGGAGAGACTGCAGAGGCGACTATTCTTGCGAACACCAAATATCAGCCTTCAGATATGCAGGCGACTAGTTTAAGCACGTTTGGCAGTGTATTGGTTAATGGAAAGACGTTCCGCTCAACAGTGATTGAGCGCTTTGAGGGCCAAGTACATAGCGCATACTATCTTGTGCGTACTAACGACGTGCTCGTGTTTGAGATCACGGAGCATGACGTGACGAACTGGACTGAGGCGACACTTGTTGTTGAGAATCTGCCAGAACACAAAGCGCTCCTTTCAATGCTCGCTACTTTGCAAGTAGGGGAATAACTCTACTCAAGTACGAGGAGGAGGGCCATAACACCAAGGCCAAAGAGTATCGCTCCAAACTGGAGTAAGTTACGTCGCGCACCAGTTGTTTTATGTAGTTCAGGTACGAGGTCAGAGCCTGCGATATACACGAAGTTTCCTGCAGCGAATGCTGCAATAAGCGGTATCGCTGTTTCAAAACTTGCTGAGAGCAAGAACACAAGACCTGCACCCGCAAATGCAGAAAGCGCAGATGCAAAGTTAACAAGCAATGCTTTGCCGCGAGAGAATCCTGCGTGTATAAGAAGTGCGAAGTCTCCAATCTCCTGAGGTATTTCGTGCAGCATGATAGCAATGGTGGTTGCAATACCAACTTCAGGTGAGACGAGGAAGGCTGCAGCAATGGCAACTCCATCTACAAAGTTATGCAATCCATCTGAAACAAGTACTAAGTGACCAACAGGATGTACGTGTGCATGGGTCTCCGCAGCAAGCTCATCGTCTCCATGGGAATGGTGCCAGCGCAAGAACTTTTCAAGGGCAAAGAAAGTTAGTATTCCTGCAAGAATAAGACCAGATACAAGGGCTGGATTTGCGATTTCTTCAAACGCCTCAGGAATGAGGTGTATGAATGCGTCTCCAAAAAGTGCTCCCGCAGCAACAGAAACGAGCAGGAAGAGAATTTTACGTAGGAAACTTTCTTTCCAGGCGAGTGCAACAATTCCAACCAGGGAAACGAGGCTCACTACACCAATGGCGAGAAGCGCAGATATAATTTGTATAGTCATAGCAAAACGCTAGCATGCAGTGTATCCAGATGCAAATGGTTTGCATCTGGATAAAGTAGATGACTACGCGTATGATCTATATATGAACGCCACACGAGCTACTGAATTGCTAAGATCTGCAGAACTCCGCGCAACGACGCAAAGAGTTCTTTTGCTCGCAACACTCATTGCAGAGGCAAAGCCTTTATCTGTTGATGATCTTGGACTGCGTACAAAAAATAGCTTGGACACTGCAACGATATACAGAACTCTAGAGACATTTAAGGAGAAGGGTCTGGTGCGTCGTGTAGACCTTGACCAAGGCCGCGCACTCTATGAACATGCAGGGGAGCATCACCATCACATTGTGTGTACAAAGTGTGGAACAATTCGTGATCTAGACATTTGTCTTCCAAAGACACTGCAGAATCAGGTGCGGGAGGAATCTAGATTTGCACATGTTAACCAGCACGCTCTTGAATTCTTCGGTGTCTGCAAAAAATGCGTATGAATGTACTGAAACTTTTAACACTTGGAATTTTTCTCATAGGAGCAGCAGCTCCGCTCACGACTCACGCGCAAGAGTTTCAAAGAGATATTGAGACCCTAGAGAAGGCGAGGGTTATTTCTGTTATAGACAGGGGAGAGCATCAGATACCAGGTACTGAAGTTACCTCTGAGTCTCAGTTTTTGTCTGCAGAGATTCTCACAGGAGCACAAAAGGGAGAGGTCGTGAGCTTTACGAATGATTTCGTTCAATTGCAGGAGGGAGATCAGTTCTATTTGAGACATCTAGTGAGTCCGACAGATGGAACTGAATTTTATTCAGTTGCAGATCCTTATAGATTGCATGTGCTTATTATTCTCACGCTTGTGTTTGTTGGGCTCGTATTTCTGTTCGGAGGCATCCAGGGCATACGAGGTCTCCTCTCACTCGTAGGAAGTCTACTTCTTATTTTCTACGTGCTTCTTCCGGGGATCTCTTCAGGGCTTTCTCCCGTGTTTGTGGCAATTGGTGTTGCGTCGCTGATTATTATTGTTGGCTCGTACATCACGCATGGGTTTACGAGAACAACCACAGCAGCAGTGTTGGGAATGATAGGGACTGTTGTAGTTACGGGTCTTGCGGCATGGTTTGTGGTTGATGTTGCTTCCTTAACTGGGTATGGATCCGATGAGAGTGTGTATCTTCGCTTTCAATCAGACGGCACCATAGATTTGATAGGAGTGCTTCTCGGAGGAATACTCATTGGTTTGCTTGGTGTGCTGTACGACAGTGCAATTGGACAGGCAGTAGCGGTAGAGGAGCTTCTGCGCATAGGAGGGAACGTATCAAAGCGAGAGGTGTACATGCGTGCACTGCGTATTGGACGAGAGCACATTGGAGCGCTCGTTAACACACTCGCCATTGCGTATGTGGGAGCATCTCTCCCTTTGTTCCTCTTGCTACAGTATTCCTCAGCCTCAGCGGGGTACATCATAAACGGGGAGGTATTTGCTACTGAGATCGTCCGTATTCTTATTGGAAGTATCGGGCTTGTGCTCGCAGTGCCAGTAACGACCCTCATAGCCGTCTACCTTATACGGCCTACAGAGAATCCCCGTGATACCATGCAGGCACACAGTCATAAATAATCCACCTATGAATCAGCTCATGAATGAACTTTCTAGTAATAAAGTAATCCGCGGGGCAGCCGCAGCAGTGCTTATCGTGCTCGCGCTTTTCCTTGTAGCTCAGACTTGGAACGCTGTCTTTGATAAGGGTCCTAATGAGTACGTAAACACCATTACGGTTGAGGGAACTGGACGCAGTGCAGCAGTGCCTGATATTGCCCGCATTACCTTTACGGTAACCGAGTCAGCGGCGAATGTTGCAGATGCGCAGGATGCAGCTACAAAGCGAACTGATGACGCGCTTAATGCTGTTTCCGAAATGGGAGTTGAGGACAAAGACATTAAGACGCTCTCATACAATGTGTCTCCAAAGTATGAGTACACGCAGACACCTTGCTACCCAGGCATGGCATGTCCTGCAGTTATCTCAAGCAGCCCACGTATTGTTGGATACGATGTTTCGCAGAGCGTAGAAGTTAAGGTTCGCAATACTGCAAAAGCAGGAGAAGTACTTGAAGCGCTTGGCTCACTCGGCGTGCAGAACATTTCTGGCCCCCACTTTGTAGTTGATGACGAGTCTGAGGTAAAGAACGAGGCACGCGCAGAAGCTATTGAGGAAGCACGTGTAAAAGCAAAGCAGCTTGCTAAGGAGCTCGGTGTCCGTCTAGGAAAGGTTGTCTCGTACTCAGAGGGAAATCAGGGATACCCTATGTACGATAACTATGGAAAGGGAGGTGCAGTTATGAATGCTGAGGTTCGCTCAGCTCCATCTCTCCCAGTTGGAGAGAATGAGACGAATGTTACCGTTATGGTGACGTACGAGATTCACTAATCTCTAGGAAGTGAAGCAAAACCCCGCTCAAACGAGCGGGGTTTTCGCTATTTGACACTGTAGTCAGGCCGTACTATCATGCAGCTATATAAGGCCCGCGGGGCTTTTTTATTTGCAAACCGCATGAAATCACTCTTCACCTACCTCAAAAACGTGCGCGGCGAACTGACACACGTCGTGTGGCCAGACCGTAAGGCTGCAATTATGCACACGGGGCTCATCATTTTGATCTCAGCAGCTGTTGCGCTCTACATCGCCGGTATTGACTATGTCTTCGCAGGAATTGTGAACCGCATTATCTCGGGCTACTAGTCCTCTCACTTTATGGAAATCAAAACCGCTCCCCACTTTAATGATGATGCACTAGACCAGACTCCACGCTGGTACACGATCCATACCTACGCTGGGTATGAGAACGCTGTTGAGCGTAACCTTAAGCAGCGCATTGAGTCTCTCGGCATGGAGGGCAAGATTTTTGAAGTTGTTGTTCCTACGGAGAAGAAGATCCGCGTAAAGGGAGGGAAGCGTATTGTTGAAGAAGAGAAGATTTACCCGGGCTACATTCTCGTACGCATGATTGTGGACGAGGATTCATGGTTCGTAGTGCGCAACACGCCGCGCGTAACTGGATTCGTTGGGGCAGGGAACACTCCTGTTCCTATGGAAGAGAGTGAGGTGAGTGGCCTCATGAAGCGCATGGATGCGGAGGCTCCTAAGCACCGTATTGACCTCATGAAGGACGATCCAATTGTCATCGCTGATGGTCCCTTTAAGGACCTTGAGGGCAAGGTGGGAGAGATTGATGAGGAACGAGGCAAAGTTAAAGTTATGGTGGCTATGTTTGGTCGCGAGACTCCGGTTGAGCTGGATTTCTTGCAGATACGCAAGCTATAACGTAGAGTCTGTAAACGAATTCATATGGCAAAAGCAATCAAGAAAATTAAGCTCCAGATTCCTGGAGGCAAGGCAACTCCGGCTCCTCCGGTTGGTACCGTTCTCGGTCCTGCAGGAGTTAACATTGGAGACTTTGTTAACAAGTTCAACGAGCAGACTCGTGACCAGATGGGAGTCATTATTCCGGTTGAGATGACCGTATATGACGATCGTACTTTTACGTTCGTACTCAAGGTATCTCCGATGTCTCGTCTTATTCTTAAGGCGCTTGGCGTAGACAAGGGTTCTGGAAAGACTCCACTTTCAAAGGTTGGAAACCTTTCAAAGGAACAGGTTCGCCAGATCGCAGAGACAAAGATGCCAGACCTTACTGCAGGAGATATTGAAGCAGCTGAGCGTATGGTTGAAGGAACTGCAAAGTCCATGGGCGTAACGGTAGGGAAGTAATTTATTTCACACAAAGCAAAGAGCCCGCGAAAGCGGGCTCTTTGCTTGTTATAGGGATGTGGTGTAGGTTCATCAGGTACGTTTCGTACATGCACATTGGAGGGAAGACTACATGCCCACAGCATGCTTAGACCTTAATGGTGTCATTTTGGGCACCAACGCAGCGCTACATGCGCTCGCTTGCGAAGAATCTGGTCTGGATATTCCGGCTGAGACCTTCGCAGGAAAGGAATCGGTGGGAAGGAAATTCCCGCTGAAAAAAGACAACTGTCGGCGTGGTGTACTCCTCGCCAAACACTGGGAGGCAGCCAAATACCGTTTCTTCGAGCACCCGGACGACTTTGTGGCCAACGCCGCGCTCGTTCCGGGCGTGCGAAGGGCAGCTCAGATCCTCGTGTCGCGCGGCTGGGAGGTGGCCATTGTTTCGGACGTGAAGCGTCTGAACGAAGACCTGCTGCGACGCTGGTTGCGTGAGCAGAAGTTCCCGAATACGGATGCCAGTCGCATCCTGACGCGCGGCGAGGAACCCAAGACGCCATGGCAGTCCTGCTGCGACGTCGTCGTGGACAATGAGCTGGAACAGCTCATGCCGCTCGCGAAAAAGGGTGGTCCGCGGCTCGTTCACTTCCTTCCCGATCGGAAATCGGTTGGGGGCGAACGCAAGATGCAAACATCCATGACGCCGCGCATCACTTCTGTGCGCGGCTGGGAGGAAGCCCTCCCGTTCATTCTTCAGTTTGAAGAGGCGCTCGCGTAAGCCTGCCGCCACAACACAAGCCCTGAGCAAAATGCTTGGGGCTTTTATTATTCTCGTTCAAGTGTCACCCACTTGTATGCGATGCCGTCCCAGTCTCGCACTTCCTCTGAGATTTTCTTTGTAAAAACAGATTCGTATTCAGGAAAAAAGATATCGCTTTCTTTCTCGTCGTCAATAAGGGTGAGATACAACCGAGATACCAATGGAAGTGTCTCTTTGTATAGCTCAATTCCTCCGCCGATATGAATCTCCTCAGCGCCTGGAGCTGCCCGCGCAACTTTAAGCGCTTCTCCGAGGGAATGCACAACCAATGCCCCTGGTGCTTCGTATGTTTCGTTGCGTGTAACAACAATGTTAGTTCTTCCGGGAAGGGGACGGTATTTCTCTGGAAGAGATTCCCATGTTTTGCGACCCATAATAACTGGGTGTCCCAGTGTCAGTTGTTTAAAACGTCTGAGATCGTCCGGGATGTGCCACAGGAGTTTATTGTCTTTCCCAATAGCGCGATTGTTTGCGCCGTCTCGCCCTAAAGAAACAACAATGCTTATCCTTTCTTTTGTTTCTTGTGCCATGGCTGCACTTTTTTAATATCCTTGTCGTTCCAGAGCTGGGGAAGCATAGACTCAGGCTTCCAAGACTTCTTAAGTTCAGAAAGGTTTGTAGACTTTGCGTACTTTCCAGACTTCGTGTAATCGCGTTCAAGAATAGGCCCCGTCTCAAAGAAAATGATCTGTGCGATGCGGCGTCCAACTACAAGAGGAATGATGTAATTCTTGGAGTTGTTCGTTATCTCCATAGTCCAGCGGTTTACGTATCCAACATCGCCCCAGCCTGCACACTTACAAACCTCAATGAAGTTGCGCCCCATAGATGAACGGGCCTTCATCATAGTGGTTATGTGATCCTTGCCTCCGATGAACTCATTGGTGTGCGCAAGAATGGTTTCTCCCGGGCGAAGCACAATGACTTTGTCGTCAGGACGAATCCCGTCAAAAGCGAAGTTGTATTTCTTAAATGCTTCCTTTGCGAGTACTGCACGCTCAACTTTATCTGCGCCCCACACATGCTCCATGTGTTCCTGACTCCAGATGTTGTATAGGCTGTGGTTGTACTTAGTTGGTTGCTCTCTGAAGAACCATTCGCCAAGTGTTACGTCGTAGCTTGAGGTTGCAAGCTGCTCCTCGGTGAAAGGAGAAATAACAATAGAACCCTTCTTCATTTCTTCTTGGATGCGTCTGTCAGATAGTGCCATAGTAAAAAGATTATACGGCCATCTCCGCTTTTATCGTAGGGTGTGACTCGTAGCCTTCAAGTGCGATGTCGTCCATGGTGAAATCCCCAATGTTTTTCACGTCAGGGTTAAGGGAAAGAGTAGGGAATGGATACGGTTTCCTGGTGAGCTGTTCCTTAACGGCATCAAAGTGGTTGTGATAAATGTGTGCATCTCCGAGCGAATGGATAAATTCGTCAGCCACAAGACCTGTTGCTTGCGCCACCATGTGAAGCAATAGGGAATACGAAGCAATATTAAAAGGAACACCAAGGAACATATCGCAGGAGCGCTGGTGCATGAGGAGTGAGAGCTTTCCGTCAGCAACGAAGAACTGGCAGAACATGTGACAAGGAGGAAGTGCCATTTGCTCAAGCTCTCCAGGGTTCCAGGCGGTGAGGATGAGGCGCCTGCTATAAGGGTCCTTTTTAATCTGCTCTATAAGCTCTGCAATTTGGTCTACCTCGCTCCCGTCTGGGCGCTTCCAGTGTCTCCACTGCACACCGTATACGCGACCCAAGTCCCCGGGGAACTTTGCTTTAGGAGTCCAGTAGTCAGCCTGGGCGTTTGCGCTCCATATTGTCCGCTCAGAGCTATTTAGTTCCTTAAGACGATTCTCATCCCCAGACCCTTCCAAAAACCACAGGAGCTCGCTTTTTACGGCTTTGAAGGCCAGTTTCTTGGTAGTAAGAGCAGGGAAGCCGTCTGCCATCTTGAATTTCATCTGAAGTCCAAAGAGTGCGCGGGTGCCAGTGCCGGTGCGATCGTCCCGATCAACACCTGTTTCCATGATCTGCTTCAGGAGGTCTAGGTAGGCTTGTTCCATGAGGGCAGTATACTAGATGGCATGCACCAGGGAATGTTCATAGTCTTAGACGGAAACGATGGGTCAGGAAAAGCCACGCAATCCAAGCTTTTACGAGAACGCTTTGAGCGGGAGGGACACAAGGTTGCGCACGTAGACTTTCCTGCGTATGACCGCAGTGTATTTGGGACACTCATTGGCGAGTGTCTTCGTGGAGAGCATGGAGATTTTGTGGCGCTTGATCCAAAGATCGCTTCAACACTTTATGCGCTAGATCGCTACGAAGCTGCACCTAAAATACGTGCGCTCCTTGAAGACGGAGTTACCGTTGTTGCAGACCGGTATGCAAGCTCAAATCAAATACACCAAGGAGGAAAAATAGAAGGAACGGAGGCACGCGAAGCGTTTCTTACGTGGCTTGAAGAAGTTGAGTACGGCATACTCAACATTCCAAAACCTGATCGGGTTATATACCTTGATGTGCCTGTTGAGATAAGCTTGGGGCTCCTTTCGGAAAAGCGAGCTGTTAAGAATGGAGGACTTTCAGAAGGCGAGATGGATATGGTTGAGCAAGATCGTATGTATCTTGAGCGAAGTCGCGAAAGTGCAGAGCTGCTTTCCAAAAATGAAGACTCTTGGCGTGTCGTACCCTGCGTATCTGAAGAGGGAACTTTGCGTTCCCGTGAGGAAATACATGAGGATGTTTGGGTGCTCGCAAAGGGTTTATACTAAAGGGACTATGAGATAGGAATCCGCAGCCCAGTTATTAATTAGTTACGAAGATTACCTATGGATTCCTACACACACCTACGAGAAGAAGATCGCATACTCTACGACATGATAGAGGGCGAGGAACTGCGTGAACGAGAAGGGCTTGAG
Organism: Patescibacteria group bacterium UBA6241; assembly: GCA_002441425.1. Taxonomy (GTDB): domain Bacteria; phylum Patescibacteriota; class Minisyncoccia; order Phycocordibacterales; family Phycocordibacteraceae; genus C7867-001. The sequence goes on from DJWB01000005.1 coordinate 105,218, forward strand.
CTCATTCCTTCAGAGAACTATGTATCAATGGCAGTTCGTGAAGCGATGGGGAGTGTGCTCACTAACAAATATTCAGAGGGGTACCCAGGGAAGCGCTACTATGGCGGACAGGAATACACCGATCAAGTAGAGACACTTGCGATTGAGCGTGCAAAAGCATTATTTGGATGTGATCACGCGAACGTGCAGCCCTTAGGAGGAGCTGCTGCGAATATTGCTGCGTACTTCTCGTGGCTTGAGCCGGGAGATGCAATCTTGGGCATGGATCTTTCCCATGGCGGGCACCTTACACACGGCTCTCCCGTTACCTACATGGCAAAGCTCTATCGCTTTGTACGCTACGGCATGAAAGACATAGAGACCGGAGAGATTGATTATGACGAGATGCTTGAGGTTGCGAAAAGGGAACGACCTAAGATAGTACTCGCCGGATTCTCAGGCTACCCACGTGAACTTGATTGGAAGCGCATTGCAGAGATTGCACGAGAAGTAGACGCCGTTGCAATGGCAGATGTTGCACACATTGCAGGACTCATTGCAGGAGGAGCTGCGAAGAATCCTTTTGATTATGGATTTAATATTGTGACCACTACGACACATAAAACACTGCGTGGTCCTCGTGGCGGCATGATTCTTTCAAAGGGAACAGTTTCAAGTCCGCTTCGCGCTCCGGAGAAGACTATTGAGAATCTCCCAACGCTCATAGATCGCAGCGTGTTCCCAGGGTTCCAGGGTGGACCACACATGCATCAGATTGCAGCTAAAGCAGCAGCCTTTAAGGAAGCGGGGACTCCTGCCTTTAAGGAATACGCGCATCAGGTTGTGCGCAATGCAAAGACTATGGCAGACGTGTTTACCGAAGGCGGTGTCCGTCTCATAACAGGGGGCACAGACAACCATCTGATACTTGCTGATGTGTTTGGTTCGCTTGGTATCTCTGGAGGAGAGGCAGAGACTCTGCTTGATAGAGCGGGGATTACACTCAACAAAAACTCAATTGCTGACGATCCACGCAAGCCATTTGATCCGTCAGGAATACGATTTGGTACTCCGGCAATAACGACACGCGGGTTTAAGGAAGCTGAAGTGAAGCGTGTGGCAGAGCTCATGCTCGCCGTGCTTACAAAGCGAGATGACGCCACAGTTACAAGCGCACGCGAAGAGATTCGTAGCTTGTCTGTTGCGCATCCTGTACCAGCGCGATTCGCATAATCTCCTCACCCATACTTCAGGAAGGGTGTGCTGTACTACTTGGTATTACCAGCCAATACCTATTGTTGTATGAACACTCTTCAAAAGGCACTCACAGAATCTATTGCAGTTCTCTTAGTTGGGTTGGCTATTGTTGGAGGACTCCTGTTTACGTTCTCTCAAAATACAGGTGGGTTTTAGTGTAGCTTCGTCCGGCATGCAACTCGTTAAGAAGACGTTCACAAAAGGCGGCACAAAGCCGCCTTTTGTGTAAGGGGAAGTACCTCCAGACGTCTTATATAGAGTTACTCGTCTAATATTTATCGTGTATGACAAAGACGCACATATCGTTACTCCAGGCAGGAACAGTACTTATCGGAGGGCTTTTAGCTGCAGGCGGACTCGTGGTTGCATTTACGCAAAGCGCTGAAGCTAAGGACTCAGATAGGGCACGTACTGGCTCACCACTTGAAGTTATCATTTCAGATAACGGAAGAGTGCTCGTGCGCGGTGCTGAGATAACTGCGGTTACCGACTCCACCATTACAGCTCGCAGTGAGTGGGGCCAGAGTGCACTCACGTGGACAGTCCGCACTGATGGAGATACGCACTTCGTGGAAAAGAAGGGAAGTTCAATGGAACTTGCTGATCTTGAGGATGGAGACTTCGTAAGTTTCTCTGGAACTCTGGATGCTGACGCAGAGACCTTCACCGTTGATGCGGATACCGTTAAGAACTGGTCAGAAGATCAGGATGCGCGCGCAGAAGTGAAAGCAAAACTAGAAACAAGGTGGGATAATTGGAAAGAAAAATTCCCAATCTTTAATTGGTTTAAGGATAAGAAAGATAAATAAAGAGGCGACGTGTTAACGGCCCCTGCTGACGGCAGGGGCCGTTTTCTGTTACTATCCGCCCATGGAGCAGCTACTACGTGAAGCGGTTCAGAAAGCACTAGAAGAGCTCGGGGCACCTGAGACAGTTTTTGCTATTGAGTGGCCAGCAGATCTTGCGCATGGGGACTTTGCTACAAATGCTGCACTTGCAAGTGCAAAGATACTTAATCGCGCTCCTCGCGAGATTGCGGAAGACCTGGTCCAGAAACTTAAGGCCTCACTTGGAGATCTTGCTGCACGTATTGAGGCTGCGGGTCCGGGCTTTGTAAACATCACGCTTGCGCACGAGACCATCACCAAGCAGATTGAAAACGCAGGAACAAATGAGTCCTGGGGAACACACACCTACAACACAGGGAAGAGTGTGATGATTGAGTACTCAAACCCAAACCCATTTAAGGAGATTCATATAGGGCACCTCATGAGTAATGTCGTAGGAGAGGCACTCTCCCGGGTCCTTGAAGCATCAGGTGCTCGTGTTGTACGCGATACCTTCGGAGGAGATGTTGGGCCACATGTAGCGAAAGCGCTCTGGGCACTGCGAAAGAAAGGAATCTCTGATATCGGGAATGCATCTGAGATTGGAGCAGCATATATACAGGGATCAAATGCATACGAGCAAAGTCCTGATGCAAAAGAGGAAATAGATGCGCTCAATACACGCATCTATGACATCGTTGCCGCGCAACTATCCTCTGAGACCTTGTCTGCGGAAGACCGCGACATTCTTTCGCTCTGGAGAAAGGGGAGGGAAGTATCTATGGAAGAGTTTGCACGAATCTTTAAGATTCTTGGCACAAGCTTTGATTATATTTTTTATGATAGCGATACAACTAAAGGAGGTATCTCAGTTGTGCGCGATGGACTCGCGCGCGGCATCTTTGAGCAGAGTGAGGGGGCAATTATTTATCGGGGAGAGAAGAAAGGATTGCATACACTCGTATTCATAACTTCTCGCGGAACTCCTACCTATGAGACCAAAGATATTGGTCTGGCTTTTCTTAAAGAAGAGCGATGTTCTACAGACGAGGTAATTATCATTACGGCTATTGAGCAGGTAGGACATTTTGAAGTAGTACTCGCGGCACTTGAGGAGATTGCGCCTCTGCTTGCGAAGAAGACGACACACGTACCGCACGGTTTACTTCGCCTTACCACCGGCAAGATGTCTTCGCGCAAAGGAAATATCATTACAGCCTCAGAACTTCTTGGAGATATGGTGCAATCGGCAAGTGAAAAGAACGCAGATCCGCTTGTTGCAGAGCAGGTTGCTGTTGCTGCGGTTAAGTACATGATTCTACGCCAAGCCCCGGGCGGAGATATTGTCTTTGATCCAGAGAAGTCGCTCTCTTTGGAAGGAGACTCAGGTCCCTACCTCCAGTACGCACTGGTGCGCGCAAAGTCTGTTATTGCACAGAGCTCAGTTACTCCTAATACAAAGGACGCACCCGAAAAGCCGTACACGCTTGAGCGACTCCTTACAAGATTCCCTGAAATAGTGCGTAAGGCAGAGGGGCTGCGAGCGCCGCATCTTATAACGCAGTATCTTACCCAGATAGCGGGGGAGTGGAATTCATTTTATGCACAAGAGCGCATTAGAGATGGAGCAAACGAAGCGTACAAGCTTGTTGTTGCAACAGCGTTTGTGCGCACTATGGAGCGAGGCCTCAGTCTTCTTGGAATTCCGGTTCCTGAGAAGATGTAGATAAGTCTCCTTGCGGGCAGGTGTGCTTAGGAGTAGGGTGTCCAGATGGCTCTACATTAGGGCCTGTTATCTGGAGGAATAGCTAGTGCGTAAGAACACTTCGGCCCGCGGTCCGCGCGGGAAAGCATATCGGAAAAATCGCCAGAAGGCGGACGTGGTCCAGCGGACCTGCAAACAGCTGGGCCTGCGCGACATCGCGCTTTTCCGCAAGGCCTTTGAGTGGCGCTACGGGTTCAAGGACCTGCACCGCGCCGCCGCCGACCTCAAGGTCTATCTGCAGACCAACGGTCGCCGCCTGAAGGCCTATGTCCTGCGCTACATCCAGTCCCTGGACGTCGCGCCGGTTCCGGCCTGATTCCAGACCAGTAACGATCTTTACTACGGCCAGCTGCTTTCAGCACTGGCCGTTTTCATTTTTGTACGCAAAACGCTAGGATACAGAGACTATGGCGGATACTGAAAAAACTGAGGCGGTGAAGCGAGAGGAGGAGATACTGGCATTTTGGGAACGAGAGCAGATTTTTGAGAAGTCTCTCAAGAAGCCAAGCCCAAAGGGAACTTTCGTATTTTACGAAGGTCCCCCAACTGCAAACGGACGCCCTGGCGTGCACCACATGGAATCTCGTTCTTTTAAGGACGCGATACCGAGATACAAAACAATGCGCGGGTATTCAGTACCGCGCCGTGCTGGATGGGACACACACGGTCTTCCTGTTGAACTTGAAGTTGAGAAACAGCTAGGATTCTCCGGCAAAAAGGATATTGAGACCTACGGCATTGCAGAATTTAATAAGAAGTGTCGGGAGAGCGTACTTGCATACATTGAAGAGTGGGACCGCTTCACGAAGCGTATTGGGTATTGGGTAGATCAAGAGAAGGCGTACTTCACCTTTAACGCTCCATTTATGGAGAGCGTGTGGCACATTATGAAAAAGGTATCGGACGACGGACGCCTCTTTAAGGATTACAAAGTGGTGCCCTGGTGTGCTCGTTGCGGAACGGCACTTTCTTCTCATGAACTTGCGCAGGGGTATGCAGATGTTAAAGACCTCTCTATAACAGCAAAGTTTGAACTCGTTGATGAGCCAGGTACATACTTGCTCGCGTGGACTACAACTCCATGGACACTGCCAGGCAACGTGGGGCTCGCAGTAGGAGAGAAGATTTCTTATGGCACCTATGAAAAAGAAGGGCAGCGAGTGGTGCTCGCAACAAGTCGTGCAGGCCAGCTTGGAGAGGGGTGGAACCTCGTCAAGGAGGTTCTTGGCACAGAACTTATAGGAAAGGCGTACAAGCCACTCTATGCGTACGTGCGTGCACTTGCTCCAGAGAGCGAGCAGTCCAAGTTTGAAAAAGCTTTTCAGGTGTATCCAGCTGACTTCGTAACAACCGAGGACGGTACAGGAATTGTGCATACGGCAGTAATGTACGGACAAGAGGATTTTGAACTCGGGCAAGCAGTAGGACTGCCCAAGGTGCATCTTGTTGCTCCAGATGGGAAATTTATTGCAGGTACTGAATTTCTTGAGGGACGCTTTGTGAAAGATCAGGAGGTAGCTGTAGATATTCTTAAGGACCTCCAGGAGAGAGGACTCTTCTTCTCTAAAGAGAATTACTCACACAGCTATCCATTCTGCTGGCGCTGTAAGACTCCGCTTATTTATTACGCACGCGATTCTTGGTACATACGCATGCAGGACTTGCGAAGCTCTTTGCTTGCCGCAAACGAGTCAGTGCATTGGGAACCGAACCACATTAAAGAGGGAAGAATGGGTGAGTGGCTTAAGAATGTGAAAGATTGGGCAATCTCACGTGAGCGTTACTGGGGAACTCCATTACCCGTCTGGCAAAACGAAGATGGCACTGAAAGAGTAGTTGTTGGATCAGTTGAAGAGTTACGAAAGAAAACAAAGACGAATAACAATCGTTACTTTGTAATGCGTCACGGCGAGTCAGAGAATAATGCAAAGGGCATTCTTGATTCAACTAACGAGAACCGTTGGCCACTTACTGAAGAGGGAAGGGGTCAAGTCAAAGCAGGCGCTCAAGATCTAAAGACAAAACAGATTACACATATATACGCGTCTCCCTTTGAGCGAACTACACAAAGCGCAGAGATTGCCGCAGAAGAACTCGGAATTCCTAAAGAGCAGATCGTGTATGACGAACGTCTTGCTGAGTTTGCGTTCGGCAAGTTCCACGGTGGAAGTCACCAGGCTTTTATGGATTGGCGAGCTGACAAAAAATACGATGACGCAGTTCCAGGCGGCGGTAGCTATCAAGATGCAAAGAATCAATTCGGCGCGTTCTTGTATGACATAGATACAAAGCATAAGGATGCAGTGGTACTACTCGTTACGCATGGCGTAGGAGTTGAAACACTCCGCTCTATTGCAACGGGATCTGGACCTGAAGAGTCTAAAGAACTTGCGTACGTGAAGATTCCTGAAAAGGGAGTTGCTGAGGAGATTGAGTTTGTGCCACTTCCGCACAACGATCGGTATGAGCTAGATCTGCATCGCCCATACATTGATTCAGTTGTTCTTGTGAGCGAACAGGGAACAGAACTTCGTCGTGTATCTGAAGTTATGGATGTCTGGTTTGATTCAGGCGCCGTTCCTTTCGCTCAAGATCATTATCCTTTTGAAAAACATACAGGATATCCTGCAGACTACATCTCTGAGGCAATAGACCAAACGAGAGGATGGTTCTACACAATGCTTGCAGTTGGAACACTTATGGGTAGAGGAGCTCCGTACAAGAATGTTATCTGTCTCGGCCACTTGCTAGACGAAAAGGGTCAGAAAATGTCCAAGTCTAAGGGGAATGTGGTTAACCCATGGGATGCCATAGAACAGTACGGCGTTGATACGTTGCGGTTCTGGATGTATAGCGTGAATCAGCCAGGAGACTCAAAGAACTTTGATGACAAGACTGTTAAGGAAGCCGCTCGTGTTATTTCTTGGCTTGATAACAGTGCGAAGTTCTATGCACTTTTCAAGGACGGTTCTCTCAAGGCAGAGAAGACGGCAATGGATGAGTGGATGGGCGCTCGTGTTGCGGCAACAGTACGAGAAGTAACAGAAGCAATGGATCAGTATCGTGTCTATGAAGCTACTCGTTCAGTCGCACACCTCATTGAAGACTTGTCGCAGTGGTATGTGAGAAGAATTAGAGATCGTGCTCGTGAGGGAGATCAGGCCGCACTCGCCACATTACGTAACGCACTCCGCTCTGTAGCACTTCTCATGGCACCTTTCGCCCCCTTTATTTCTGAAGAGGTATTCCAGCTTGTGCGAACAGATTCAGATGCGCAGAGCGTCCACCTAAGTGACTGGCCTCAGACAAAACAGGGAATGCTTTGGACTTTGCAGGGAGGCAAGAGTAAAGAAGATCGCTGCATGTCAGAAATGAAGCGTGTTCGTGCGCTCGCTTCTGAGGCACTCATGCTCCGCCAGAAAGCAAACAGTAAAGTACGACAACCTCTCGCCCGGCTCTCCATTCCAGGAAGCGTATCTGAAGGATTGGCACAAATCCTAAAGGAAGAGGTAAACGTGAAGCATGTTGAAATGAATGCCGCTGAGCTTGAGCTTGATACAGTACTTACTCCAGAGTTAGTAAGAGAAGGAGACGTGCGTGCATTCATGCGTGCTGTAGCGGAAGCACGCAAAGAGGAAGGATATGAACCAAAGGATGTGGTGCAGGTGACTGTCAGCAAGGAAGCAGAGGATACTTTGCGAGGAGAGACTTTCCCTGGCGTACGCGAAGTGTCCTTTGGTAAGGGAGGTGCGTATAGTGCAGAACTTTCTTTTGGAAAAGTGGCTTTCTCACTTTCGTCTAATGCGTCATAAATACGTAACGAATGCGATTGTGCTCCAGAGGACGCCTCTTGCAGAAGCGGCAACACTCGTCACTCTCCTCACAGAAGACTTCGGACTAATTCGCGCACGCGCTGAGGGCTTACGGAAACCAGGAGCAAAACTTTCGGGTGCACTTCAAACACTTTCGCAATCAGAGGTAACACTCGTGCGCGGTAAGCATGGGTGGCGCATATCGGGTGCTCTCCTGGATCACAATTGGTTTAAAGAATTTTCTCCAGAAACGAGTGAGCGTGTGGGCAGGGTATCAAGTCTCATACTGCGGCTTGTCCAAGGGGAGGGACAAGAATCTCTCTATGCACTTTATGTGGAATTTATACATAAAGTAAAAGGTGCGGACCTTGCGATGGGAGACACTCTGGAGTGTCTATATGCGCTAAGAATCCTCTCTGATCTAGGTCTAGATGCCGGAGTCCTTCCTGAGATTTCTGAGGAGACAGAACTTTCTAGTGACACACGCCGAGAGATTGTGCTGCGGATTAATCGTGGAATTGCAGCCTCTGGCCTATAGGCTGAATGCATACGGTATACTGATGCGTAATGCCTGAGGAGTTGCCAGACCAGAACGCAGACATGAGCACCCTTGAACGGTTGCGTAGGAAACTCTATGCGCAAAATGCGCCTGAGCAATTCTCAGTCCCTGAACTCGCACAGGAACCTGTTGCTGAACCAGTCGCAGCATGGGCACCTCCCGCAGAGCCTGTATCTAAAAAGAAACCAAGAGTCTCTTGGGCAGTTATCTTTCTGGGTGTTGCTGCAGTATTTTTTATACTCGCTGTTGCGGGAGCTGCATATTTCCTTATTTTTGGTGCGCGTTCAGTATCAACAGACCGCGTCATTATTTCCATTGATGCACCCACTGCTATTGCAAGTGGAGACTCGGTTTCATTACTTGTTTCAGTACAAAACAACAACCCAGTACAGATACATTCAACATTGCTTGCAGTTGATTTCCCAGAGAGCACCCGTTCAAGCGAGTCAATTGATCTTCCTTTAAATCATTTTGAGGACACGCTTGGGGATATTAGTGCAGGAGAGCAAGGGCAGCAGACTGTTCGCGCAGTACTGTTTGGCGCGGAGAATGAACGCATAAGTATCCCGGTACGATTTGAGTATCGTGTTGAAGGTTCTAATGCAGTCTTTGTTAAGGAAACGACGTACGAATTCGCAGTTACGTCCTCACCACTTAGTGTGCGTGCAGAAGCGGTAACAGAAGCAACAGCGGGGCAACCACTTACTTTTGCTGTAACGGTTCGTTCAAATGCAAAAACTCCTGTAGAGCACGTGGCTGTGCTTGCGCAGTATCCTTTTGGATTCACAGCTCGCAAAGGGGAAGGTCCGTTGTTCCCCGTAGGTACGCTAGCGCCTGGAGAAGAAAAGACGGTAACCGTTACGGGAACTCTATCGGGAGAGAGTGCAGAACAAAAGGTATTTAGATTCACTGCAGGAACACGAAGCAATGAAGATGCTCCTTTGCTTGCGGTTTCATACAGCACCGCAGAAGCAGCAGTTACGCTTGGAAAGCCGTTCCTCTCTACGTCCTTATCAATTAATCATGACGGAGGAGCCGCGCCTGTAGTAACTGCAGGCTCTCAGGTACAGGCAATTCTTTCTTGGGCGAATACGCTCTCAACACCAATTCTTGATGGAGAGATTTTGATAAAGCTTTCTGGCGCTGCACTTGATACAAATTCAGTGAGCGCGTATGGAGGTTTCTATCGTTCTTCAGACACAACACTAATCTTTAGCAAAGAAACAAACAGCGAGCTTGCGCGTCTTGCGCCTGGAGACACAGGGAACGGCTCATTTACATTCTCAACTAAGAGTCCAGCAGCACTAGTTGGAATGAAGAATCCTACGGTAACTGCCACGGTTTCAGTGTCAGGAAGAAGAGTTGGTGAATCAAACGTACCGGAGAGCGTATCTTCTTCACTAGTGCGCACTATAAAGATCGGTACAGATCTCTCCCTTAAGGCGCGTACGCTATATAGCATCGGAGCATTTAAGAACACTGGTCCATGGCCGCCTGTCGCAGACAAGGAAACGACATATACGATTGAGCTCGTACTCGCAAATACACTTAACTCAGTAGCCAACACATCTGTTAGCGCAACACTGCCTTCATATGTGTCGTACACAGGAGCAGTGAGCCCTAATGATGGGTCGGTCGTATATAACGCTACCTCACGCCGCATTACCTGGAGCGCGGGAGAGGTTCCTGCCGGAGGAGGAACCCGAACGGTGAGCTTCCAGGTCAAGCTGTTGCCAAGTGTTTCGCAGCGGGGTACAAGTCCTATACTTATGTCCGCACAGCAGATAACAGGAACAGATAGATTTACACAAAAGCCTATCTCGTTTACAAGTCCTGAAATAACTACGCAGACTCCAGCCGATCCGCAGTTCCAGGCGGACTATGGCACCGTGCGGTAATCTGAATATATGGTCTCCCTAGAAACAATCATCTCATTTGCAAAGCGCCGCGGGTTTATATTCCCAGGCTCTGAAATATATGGAGGCTTTGCAGGAACCTATGACTTCGGTCCACACGGCCTTGCACTCAAGAAGAATATTGAGCAGCTTTGGTGGCGTCGTTTCGTTGAGCTGCGCGACGATATGTATGGAATTGATTCAGCAATTTTGATGAATCCCCGTGTATGGGAGGCATCTGGCCATACCACCACATTTAACGACCCGCTCGTTATAGATCAGAAGACTCAGAAGAGGTATCGCGCGGACCATTTGCTTGAGGAGGCAGGAATTGATCCAACAGGTATGAGCATTGAGCAAATGAGCGCAGCACTCAAGGAGAAGGACATACAGAGTCCAGAAGGGAATCCTCTTTCTGAGGTGCAGCAGTTCAATATGATGTTTAAAACCTCAGTTGGTTCTGTTGAGGGGGGAGAGATGCCTGCGTACCTGCGTCCAGAGACTGCGCAGGGAATGTTTGTTAACTTCAAAAACATTATTGACTCGTACCACCCAAAACTTCCATTTGGTATTGCTCAAATTGGACGGGCTTTCAGAAACGAGATTGCGCCAAGAGAGTTCATTTTCCGCGTACGAGAACTTGAGATTATGGAGCTCGAGTATTTCTTGGATGAAAAGATGTGGGAAGAGCAATTTGCCTACTGGCAAAAGGAGATGCATGCCTGGTTTGCAGAACTTGGCTTTAGCGACGAAGACCTAAAGGAGGTTGAAGTATCTGCAGAAGAACGTGCACACTATTCAAAACGCACTTTGGATTTCTACTTCAAGTATCCTGGAGGTTTTAAGGAGATTGGAGGACTTGCATACCGTACAGATTTTGATCTTAAGAATCATGAAGAGGCGTCTGGGTCTGAACTAAAGTATCTAGATCAAGAGAACAACACAAAGAGTACGCCGCATGTCCTTGAGCCAACGTTTGGTTTGGGAAGACACGTACTCGCAGTGCTCGTTAAAGCGTATGACACAGACTCTCTTGGAGGAGAGGAGAGAGTTGTGTTGCGGCTGCTTCCTAAGCTGGCTCCGGTTAAGGCACTCGTGTCACCACTTCTTAAGAACAAGCCAGAGCTCGTAGCAAAGGCACAGGAGGTGCGCGCGCGACTTCAGCAGGTGCATCCAGCCATTGCGTGGGACGATAACGGCAATATAGGAAAGCGCTATAGACGCCAGGATGAAATAGGTACGCCGTTTTGTATCACGGTAGATTTTGACACTTTGGGAGAGTCACCAGAGCTTAAGGACACGGTAACGCTTAGACATCGCGATACAGGGGAGCAAGAGCGCCTCTCAATAGAAGAGGTAGCAACTCGCTTACAAGAGGCTCTTCGGTAGTTCATAGGAGATTTCGGCCGCTGTGCTAGTATTTTCTGTATGCACAAGAACGTCTCCATAACCATTACGCCGGGTACCATTATTACCGCAATTCTTATCGGAGCAGCCGCTTTTGCACTTTGGACACTTCGTGACTTGGCCCTCCTGGTACTTACGGCAGTTGTTATCGCTTCAGCGATTGAGCCGGGAGTTTCTTTTTTCAGACGAAAGCATATTCCACGCGTAGTTGCCGTAACAGGTATGTATGTCGCGGTGTTCGGTTCGTTGTTCGCTATTGTGTATTTCTTCTTGCCTCCGGTGTTAGACGATGCACAGGGCTTTCTATCTACGGCGCCCGAGTATCTGGATACACTGAACATTCCAGCACCGTTCTCAGCATTAACTACAACTGCGCGTACAGCTGCAGCGCCAGATCAAGCACAGTCCATTTTTGACACCTTGTTTGCGTTCCAGTCTGCATTTGCGGACACAACTGGAGGAGCGGTGCGCGTATTGTCTACATTCTTTGGAGGTATCTTTGCGCTTATTCTGGTAGTGGTACTTTCGTTTTACTTTGCAATTCAGGAGACAGGTATTGATGACTTTGTACGACTTATTACGCCCGCAAAACATGAGGACTATGCCGTGGGTCTCTGGCTGCGTGCGAAAAAGAAGATAGGGCAGTGGATGCAGGGCCAGCTTTTATTATCCATAATTGTGGGGGTAATAGTGTATTTAGGGCTTCTTATCTTGGGAGTCCCGTACGCACTTTTGCTCGCCGTTATTGCGGCCATTCTTGATCTGATTCCTATCTTCGGTTCTTTCATTGCAGGTATCTTGGGAGTGGTTGTAGCTTTTGCATCTGGAGGAGTTACGCTTGCCGTAATTGTGGCGGGTCTGTTTTTCATCGTGAATCAGTTTGAGGCACATCTTATTTACCCGCTCGTTGTAAATAAAGTGGTAGGTATTCCGCCGCTCTTAGTTATTTTGGCGCTTATTGTTGGCGGTAGCCTCGCAGGATTCTTGGGAGTACTCCTCTCCATTCCTTTAGCTGCAGCCCTTCGCGAGTTCTTGGGTGATGTTGAGCGCAGAAAGCACATTCATACGTAGGTTTCCTGTACGCAATGGCTCGGTACATCACCACAACACTTCCGTACGTGAACGCAGACCCGCATATAGGGTTTGCGCTTGAGATTGTTGAAGCTGATGTCCTTGCACGGGCATGGCGTTTACGCGGAGAAGAAGTTTTCTTCTCTACAGGGACAGATGAGCACGGGCAGAAGATATGGGAGGCAGCAGAGAAAGCAGGGAAGAGTGCTCAGGAGTATGTTGATCATTACGCACACGAAGTAGAGAAATTGAAGGGTGTCTTGAATCTTTCAACTGATAATTTCATACGTACAACCGATTCTGTACATCAAGAAGCTGCACAAGAAATGTGGAAGCGGTGTATGGACGCTGGAGATATCTATAAGAAGTCATACACAGGCCTGTATTGTGTCGGCTGTGAGGCATACAAGACAGAACGAGAGCTTGAGGATGGGCACTGTGTCTTGCATCCTGGTCTTACTCCTGAAGAGCGTACGGAAGAGAACTACTTTTTCGCGTTTTCTAAGTACGCAGACCAACTTCTCTCTATGCTCTCAGCCCCTACATCAATAGTTCCTGAGTGGCGTCGCGAAGAAGCGATACGTTTTGTGCAAGAAGGTCTAGAAGATTTCAGTATTTCAAGAAAGAAAGAAAAACTCTCATGGGGAGTACCTGTTCCGGGGGACGACACGCAGGTTATGTATGTATGGTTTGATGCACTTACGAGTTACATCTCAACACTTGGATGGCCTAAGGATAGGGAAGGTCTGTATGAAAAGTTCTGGACTAGTGGAACAACGGTGCAGATGGCTGGCAAAGATCAGGTCCGCTTTCAGTCTTTAATCTGGCAGGCAATGTTGTTCTCTGCGGGTATCAAGAATACGGATAGCATTTTCTATCACGGCTTCATTAATTCTGGCGGGCAGCGCATGTCTAAGTCTCTCGGGAATGTAATCAGTCCCTACGAACTTGTTGAGAAATACGGAACAGAAGCTACGCGATACCTGCTATTGCGGCATGTACACCCCACAGAAGACACAGATGTTACCTGGGAGCGTCTTAACGAGTGGTACACCGCAAACCTGGTGAATGGTGTGGGGAATCTCGTGGCACGCATTATGAAGCTTGCAGAGGCTCATCTAGAGCAGGGACTTCCTCATCCTGAAGAGGAAGAGTTTGACTCCGTGTACTGGGCATCTTTGGATGCATTTGAGTTCAATCAAACCATGGATATGGTCTGGGCAAGGATTCAGGGACTTGATGAACGCATTACGAAAGAAGAGCCATTTAAGCTTGTGAAATCTGATCCTGATGCGGGCAAGGAAAACATCAGACAGCTTACGCGCGAACTCTATACTATTGGTCGCTTACTCGCGCCCCTCATGCCTGAGACAAGCGCCCATATTAAGGAAGCAGTTCTATCAAACACGAAGCCAGAGAATCTATTCCCACGTCTTGCATAGGTATGAAGTATTTTGACGCACACTGTCATATTCAGTTTGACCGCTTTTCAGAAGACAGGACAGAAATTATAGAGCGAATGAAACAAGAGGAATTCGGAGGGCTCGTTGTTGGAGTTGATATGGCTTCAACAAAAGCTGCAATAGAGTTGGTCCAGCAGTACCCACATTTATGGGCATCAGTTGGGCTGCACCCGAATGACACTCCAGAGGAGCCATTTGATGCGGAGTTGTTTCGCAGCTTCGCTCAGGACCCTAAAGTTGTCGCGATAGGGGAGTGTGGTCTGGACAACTATCGCCCAGAAGACCCGGAACAAGAGAAGGATCGTCAGAAGAAGGTGTTTATTCAGCACGTAGAACTTGCACTTGAGACGGATAAGCCACTCATGATCCATTCACGCCCCAAGAAGGGAACTATGGATGCATACAAGGATTTAATTGAGATTCTCACCTCATACAAGAAAGAATATGGAGAGAAGCTCCGGGGAGATATTCACTTCTTTGTGGGAGGAGTTGAGGAAGCGAAAGCGTTTAGCGAGCTTGGATTTACGATGTCCTTTACCGCAGTCCTCACTTTCGCGCGGGATTATGACGAAGTTGTCTCGTATCTACCTCTGGAGAATATTCTGTCCGAAACAGACGCTCCGTACGTGGCTCCAGCAAGCAGAAGGGGTACGCGCAACGATCCATTTGCAGTTAAGGACGTTATTGAAGCTATAGCTCAGATACGGGGAGAAGACACGGAAAAGGTACGGATTCAGGTGCTTAGGAATGCAGAGCGGGTTTTCGGGCTTCATCTGGCATAAGGCCCCATTTGCTGCCCTAAAATAAGCGTGGTAGGATACGGCCACTATGGCTAAGAACGATATTGAATCGGGCGAAATGGTAAACGATACGGAGCACGCAGAGACGCGTGTATACGAGCTCGCATTCCATATTGATCCGGAACTCCCACAGGAGGAAGCGAAGAAGACGTACCAGGCCCTCCGTGAGGGAATTGCTGGGGTTGGTTCAGTAGTTGCTGAGGGAGAGATTCAGAAGATCCCCCTTGCATACACGATCTCTCGCAAGGAGCATGCAGGACGCCGCGACTTTGATTCAGCATTCTTTGGATGGGTTGCGTATGAGGCAGACGGGGCAGCACATCAGAAAGTACTAGAGATGGTACAGGCTGAAACACGTGTTTTCCGTTTCCTAGACCTCCGCACAACTGTTGATGGTGCTAAGCACGCAGCAGAAATGCACGAGTTCTACGCAAAGCTCCCTGAGAAGTCTCATGAGGAGGAAGAGGAGGTTTCAGACGCACAGCTTGATGCTGCGCTTAAGGAAGCCGGCGTTTAGGGTGTACACTGAGGTATATGTATCTCAACAAAGTACTTCTCTACGGCAACCTTACACGCGATCCAGAGGTGCGCGCGCTGCCTTCAGGACAGCAGGTAGCAACCTTCGGACTTGCAACTAATCGTACCTTTAAGAATAAAGAGGGCGCACAGCAGGAACAGACAGAGTTTCATAACATTGTCTCTTTCGGGCGCACTGCAGAAGTTATGGGGCAGTACCTTAAGAAAGGACGTCCTGTATACGTAGAAGGCCGCATCCAGACCCGTTCGTGGGACAAAGATGGCCAGAAGCAGTATCGTACTGAGATTGTCGTAGACAGTTTCCAGTTCGGTCCTCAGGCAGGCGGCGAGGGCAAGGGCGGATACAATGCTCCTGCACGCGCATCAGACACTGAGAGACCTCAGGAGTCTCCTGACCAGGGCGCAGACATCCAGTATCCAGATGAAGAGATAAACCCAGAAGATATTCCTTTTTAAGTAACACATCATGGCACATCAATCAGAGCGAGAAGAAATAGAGCACAAAAAGTTTGTTGACTACAAGGATGTAGCGTACTTGAAGCAATTCATGACGCCTCATGCGAAAATCGTAGCTAAGAAGCGTTCACGTGTCCCAGCAGCACGTCAGCGTGAGATAGCGCTTGCGATCAAGCGCGCACGCTACATGGCACTCCTGCCATACCTCGCAGCATAAAGAAGAAGACAAAAAGCACTCCACAGGGAGTGTTTTTGCTTTTACTAGGTACTCATGATTATATGAGGAAGCGGCGCAATGAGGCGCCGTGTTTCTGTTATAGAGTCAAAAATGACAATAAAAAACTGGAGCTTCGATAGGAAGCTGTTCGTAACTTTCGTCGTGGTAGTGACCACGGCTTGCGGTGGATTTGCCGCAGCAGACAATCACGAAGGAAGGCAGGTTGCCGCCCAAAGGGTCGCAGCTGCTCCGACTTCGTCTGGGATCGTTCGCTAAAACAGCGGGTCCATACATCAAGCACAGCGCGCTCGGATAGCGCACAAAGGGCCACCTTCAGAAAGAAGGTGGCCTACGTTGTTATATAGAACCGCTTTATGCCTTTTCAACGCGCTCAACGTAATCGCCGGTATCAGTATTGATACGTAGAATATCGTCCACGTTGATAAATAGGGGAGTAGATACTACTGCGCCAGACTCAAGTACTACCTTCTTGTCTCCTCCTGTCGCAGTGTCTCCGCGCACTGCTGGGGGCGCTTCCACTACTTTAAGATCCACCTTGATAGGAATCGCAATAGTTACTGGCTCGTCGTTGTAGAGGAGTACTTCTACGGGAGCGTTTTGTATAAGCCACTTCACTTTCTCAGCAACTGCAGCCTCTGGGAAGGAGAATCTATTCTTAGCATTTCCTTCCTCAGCAAACCATGACTCTCCTCGGTTGGTGTAAAGATACGAGGCATTCATTTTGCTGATATCAGCCTCAGTTACGTTCTCATTCTGATGGAAAGAGATTTCAAGTACTTTTCCAGACACAAGATGTCGTAGTTTAGTTTGATTCACCGGCTTTCGCTGCTGCATGCGAAATACATGAGAAGAAAGAACCTCATAGGGCTCGCCATTGTAATCAATTACTTTCTTCTGAACTATTTCGTTATAGGAGAGGACTGCCATAGGTATGTAACTGTTATATGAGTGGGTGAGTTATAAAAAATGCCCGGGAACCCAAGATACGGGGTATGATACAGGACAGTATGAGGGAAGTAAATTCTCACTTGGAGTCCTGGAAAGATACCCCTGACGCGGAAGTACTGGCTGCGTCCCAGAAAGATCCTGAGGTGTTTGCAGTACTCGTGGCCCGGTATGAGGATGCCTTCATGAGGAAGGCACGGTCTATTCTGCACTCTGTGGAAGATTCAGAAGAGGTTGTGCAGGATACGTTCACTCGCATCTACGTATATGCAGACCGCTACCAGCCACAAGAAGGAGCAAATTTCACCTCCTGGGCGTATGCAATTCTTACAAGATTAGCCTTCACAAGGTATCAAAAGTTGGTGAAGCACCGAGGTCGCACGCTTGCCCTTGAGCCAGAAACGTACGAGCGATTGCCTGAAGAGGGAAGCTTTCTAGACGGACTCAGTGTTCAGAACGAAGTTACGGTTGCACTAGCTAAATTGCCAGAGCAAGCCGCACGCGTGCTTAGGCTCCAGTTTTTGGAGGAGAAAACACAAGAGGAAATTGCGTATAGCGAAGGCAGCACTATACCTGCAATCAAAACGAGAGTGCATAGAGCAAAGAAACTATTTAAAAAAGCACTTGAGGAGAACGAACAAACACATGAACGATAAAACATTTATTTCCCATACAGTGATGAGTCGTGTACGCAGGATATATGCGATACGGAAGGCAACACCGAGCGTACTTGCGTCATCTCTTTTTGCTGTTGCTGCGCTCTGGGCAATTGGAAGGGAAGTGTGGGTTGCTCAAGTCTTTGCAAATATGCCGTCAATATTTGATATACCAGCTGTGACTAGCTTTATGACGTACGCCTTCTTTCACACTGATCTGCCTGTACAGATTTTATGTGTAGCGCTTGCTGTTGCTGCCGTTGGTTTTGTGAAAAGCTGTGTGCGTATACTCACGCCCTTTACGCATGCGTACGCTTAGCTGCTACTTAGTGCACAAATGGTGTAGCTTGTGCCGTCTGGTGCCGCACTTGGAGTAGCGGAGAATGCACATGTTTGTGGGTACCCAACAAGGAACCAGTAGAGCGTATAAGACGGACAGGAGCCGCCAGATGGCATGCACTGATACCCGTAACCCTCAAGGGTTCCACTAGGAAAGTTCTGAAGTCCACCCGCCGGCAGAGAGGGGATATAGGGGCTGAGTGCAGTGTTAAGCGCCGAGCTTGTAATCATGTTTCCGTTAACTCCACAGATTCCGTCAGCGTCATTGCCAACGCAATAGAGAACATTTGAGCCAGGGTCAGGATACTGACCGGCATGATCAAGTGCGTATAATTCAAGCGCGCTTTTGTACTCGCGAATCTGCTGGGTAACGCTGCTGTTTCTTCCCTTGGTACGGGCTTGGTTTAGTGAGGCGAGCACTACAGAAGAGAGGATGCCAATAATGGCTATCACTACCAATAGCTCAATCAGTGTAAATCCCCGATCACGCATGGACTTATTCTGCGTTAAGACGTGCGCGAATAAGTTTTAATATGTCGTTTGCAATTGGTTTGTTCTCTCTAAGGAATGTGCGAGTTGCATCGTATCCGCGTGCGAGGGAGATTTCTCCAAACTTATAGCTGGAACCAGATTTCTGGATGATATCAAACTTCTCGCCAAGCGCGATGAGTTCTCCTTCGCGACTGATTCCTTCGTTATACAGAAGATCAAACTCTGTTGTTTTGAATGGGGCAGCGACTTTGTTTTTTACAACTTTCACGCGCACACGTCCGCCAACGATTTCCTCTCCTTTTTTGATTTGCGCTATGCGGCGAATATCAAGACGTACAGAAGTATAAAACTTTAGAGCTTTTCCTCCTGTCGTTGTCTCTGGGTTTCCGAACATCACACCGATCTGCATGCGGATCTGGTTGATGAAGATGATGATTGTGCTTGATTTTGCAGTGATTGCAGTAAGCTTGCGCAGGGCTTGAGACATAAGGCGTGCCTGCTTTCCCATTTGTGCAGACCCCATATCTCCTTCAATCTCATCCTTTGGAGTGAGCGCAGCTACTGAGTCAACTACAATTACATCAATGGAGTTTGCTCGTACCAATGATTCAACAATTTCAAGGGCCTGCTCGCCAGTGTCTGGCTGAGAGATAAGAAGCTCAGGCAACTTTACGCCAATCTTGCGTGCGTATTCAGGATCAAGAGCATGCTCTGCGTCTACGAAAGCACACACGCCACCTTTTTTCTGTGCCTCTGCAATTACGTGCAGTGCAAGTGTCGTCTTTCCTGAAGATTCTGGACCAAAGATTTCAATGATGCGCCCACGGGGGAGTCCTCCAATTCCTAGTGCTGCATCAAGACCAAGAGAGCCGGTTGGAATGAAATCAATTGCCTTAGGCTTCCCAGCACCAAAAGCCATAATTGCTTCATCGCCAAACTTGGTCTGAATTTCCTTTATGGCTAGATCAATCGCTTTTTGCTTGCTGCTAGTTGAAGTCCCGGTTTCTTCAGGGGAGACCGGTTTGGAGACTTTCTTTGCTGATTTCTTTGCAGGCATACGGGTATGAATTAGGGGACAAATACGGTGCGACGCTCGGTTATTTCATGTCCAAACCGGTCGGTCGCCGTTAGAGATAGTATAGCGTTTCCTTGCGGAAGTACGAGTGATGTTGAGAACTCTCCAGACTCATCTATGAGAAGCGGTGCTCCATTGAGCCAGAGATTTTCAGTATGGTGCGCCCGCCCTGCAATTGAGAGATTCCCATCACTCAAAGCTATGTGATCAGCAGGGGAGGTAAGAGAGAGTGAAGGCCCCGCTACCAAAGGCCATGCTCTCGTGGCGCCATACCCAAGAAGCACAACGAGGATAAGAGCAATAAGAGAGCGAGAAAGCATATAGCTGATTAAGTATCTTCCTCGTCGTCAGTATCAGTGCCTCCTGAAGCGCCACTAATAACTTCTCGGGGGCGTGAGCCGTCTGCGGGGCCTATAACACCTTTCTCCTCAAGGATATCCATGAGACGTGCGGCACGTGAGTAGCCAATACGAAGCTTTCTCTGCAGGTAGGAAGTAGAGGCGCGCCCAGCTTCTTCAACAGCTTCTCGTGCGGCACCGTAGAGATCATCATCAGCGTCTTCATCATCTCCAGCGAGCATGATTGCATCGTTAGTTTCATGGACTCCTGTTCCGTTTGTGCCAGCCCCAAGATCAATTGAAGAGAGGGAACCGGAGTTGTGTTGCTTGATGTACGCGACCACCTTCTTAACCTCCTGCTCGCTAATGTAGGCAGTCTGGAGACGTACAGGCTTCTGCATGTCTGCAGACTGGTACAACATGTCTCCTGCACCAAGAAGAAGCTCAGCGCCCCCTGAATCAAGGATCGTGCGTGAATCAATCTGGCTAGATACTTGAAGTGCCATGCGCGTAGGCACGTTCGCCTTAATAAGGCCCGTGATCACGTTTACGGAAGGGCGCTGTGTAGAGAGGATGAGGTGGATACCAACTGCACGAGACATTTGAGCGAGACGGACAATAGCGCTCTCAAGCTCTCTCGGGTATGTCTGCATGATGTCAGCAAGCTCATCAATCACGATAACGATGTAGGGCATCGCCTCAGGCATCTCCTTGGCCTTTCGTTTCTTTGCAGGCTCTACGATGGTGTTGTGATAGGACTCAATATCGCGCACCTGAACCTCTTCAAGAATATTGTAGCGGCGGTCCATTTCCTTTGCTGCCCACTTAAGCGCAAAGATACATTTCTTAGGATCTGTGATAACTGGAGTGAGCAAGTGGGGGATACCGTTATATAGAGTGAGCTCTACACGCTTTGGATCAACCATGATGAAGCGCATCTGGTTAGGGCCGTTACGATAGAGAAGGGAGGTAATAACTGCATGTATAGCTACAGACTTTCCAGAACCAGTTGCTCCGGCAATGAGTCCGTGCGGCATCTTTGCAGTATTTACGTAGTGAGGAGTTCCGGTGATATCACGACCCACTGCAGCGAGTAGAGGCTTCTTGCTCGCGTTCCACTCAGGAGCACCAATAACTCCACCCAAGCCTACGGTTGCCTTTGAAGCATTAGGAACTTCAATTCCAACTAGAGATTTCCCTGGAATAGGAGCCTCTATGCGAACAGGGTGCGCCGCGAGTGCGAGTTCCAAGTTGTTCTGAAGACCTACGATCTTATTAAGACGAACACCTTCAGCAGGCTTTATGGCGTAGCGAGTAACGGTTGGTCCTACAGATATTTCGTCCATCTCTACGGAGATACCGAAGTTCTGGAATGTTCGCTTAATAATATTTGCGTTTGCCTTAATGTCGCCGACTCCTGGCTTGCCTTTGTCTTCCCCCAGAAGAGAGAGTGGGGGAGCCTGGTACTCAGCATCAATATTAGGGATAGGCTCACTGCTTGGGGCAGTGTTCTCTCTGTTGAACATAGTTATGACAGGCTCAGCTTCAGGAGCAGGTGCCTCTTCCTCTTCTTCCTCGTCCTCTGTCTCTTCTGCATCTTCCTCCTCGTCTTCCTCTTCTTCATCACGTTCTTTGCGTGCGGGAAGGGAAGGAAGCTTTATAGAAGAAGCCAGAGTCCCTGTCTTTTCAAAGAACCCAGCAAGCGCTTTTGAAAGCACTACGATATCAATGGCGATGACAACACCGATAGCAGCTACAGCAATTAGGAGAACTAGTGCAGCTGGACCGAAGAACTCAGAGGCGGCTGCTCCAAGTGCTGCACCCGCTGCACCTCCGAGTGCCTGCGTGGTGATCCCAAGAAGGGTGAGTATTGAAAGAAGGATTAGGAGGATACCTATAGCAGTGAGGGGTGATACAAATGTTCTCTCAAGCATGACTGCGAGGCCTACACCAACTAGGAGGAGCGGCAAGAGAAGTGAGGCGACACCAAATACTCCAAAGCCGAAGGTGAAGAGTGCGGTACCAGCAAGCCCTGCAAGCCCAAAAGCAGCAAGTCCGAAGATTCCCCCAAACGCTATAAGCACGATGCCCGTCGTCCATTTGGCGAGGGCTCTGTAGTTGTCTTGGTTGCGGCGCTTTTTGCGCTTTTTCATAAAGCCATTCTAACACCTGTGCTGCATAACAAGCGTAATAGCTTAAAGGAGATTTTAAGTGGTTGCAGATGATAGATATCGGACATATACTTGTCCTTAAAGGCATGAAGGACACAGGAAATAATAAAGGACAAATACAAAACAGTATCTCCAGAAAAGGAGGGGATATAAGTAACTTTGTCCTTGATAAAGCTATATTCTCAAATGTTTTTGAAAGAGACATTCGCCGCGTGTATCTGTACAAAAAGGCCGAGCGCCTCGCAAAGGCGATACACTTAGTCGGACCCGCATTCGCAAATTCCGCCGCGCTGAAGGATCGTCTTGATCGCATTTCAATCGCACTTGTTGACGCTGCTATTCTTCCTCCTGCAGCTTCTAAAGAAGCTCTCTCACGAGAGCTTCTTGCACTTTCAAGCATCCTTTCTGTTGTGAGAACTGGAGGAGTGCTATCTGCAATGAACGCAGATTTAATTGCACATGAGGCGCATGTACTCCTGCAAGAAGTTGCGGGGTATGAGGAGCCAAGACTGCTCTTGGAAGAAGTTCCAAGTCTTGCGTCACTCGCGAAGTCAGCAAGTGGAATGAGTACTGCGCAAGCAGGAGCACCACTACGCTCTGTTGCCAGAATTACCTTTGATGAGGACCTTGGGGTAGAGGAGGCTAAAGGACAGAGTAAAGGACATATATCGGACAAGAGTAGGACAACACCACAGCCTCAAAAAGTATCTGCACGGCGCGAAGCTATACTAGCCGTCCTTAAAAGCAAGGGCCCTTCCTATATAAAGGATATTTCAATGGTTATTCGTGACGTAAGTGAGAAGACTATTCAGCGAGAGCTCTCCCTGCTTGTGTCCGATGGAGTAGTGGTTAGGAAAGGGGATCGTAGATGGACCACGTATGAGCTTTCGGATAGCGGGAAGTAATACATTGACTTTTGGCCGTATACGGCTTACAATCTTTGGGTGGTGAACTCTGGGGACAGAATCATATAAACGGCCGGAAACGGCCTGTTTTGCGTTTAGTTGCTAGAGGTTATCCACATTCGTTTTCAGCGTTTACACCAGATTGTTTCTGTATACTGTGTATACACCCGGCTCTCATAGGAATGAGGCCGGGAATTCCGAAACGACCTGTGCGTATTCCTGTTACGGAAGGGGTCCTTTGAAAAAAGAATAAGGATTCAAGAACCACGGCGTAAGAACCCGTGGGTCTACCCGTCTTCATTAAGAGACGGCTCTGAAACGAATGTATTTGATAGAACACGGATGAACGCCGAATGAAAAGAACCTTTACCAGCTAGCCGATGGGACGCGTGTCGATAGCGCGCCCTGTCGGATAGTGTGAAATATGAAATAACTCACTCCCTTCCTCTCGGGGAGGGGAGGGATTACTAAAAGAGAGATAGGGTACGTGTGCACCGCGCCTTCCTTTATAAGTAGAACGCGGCGGATGCGTACTTCACTTAACTAAGCAAAGCATTACCATGCAAATTGCAACAACAAACACAATCGCGAAGATTGCTGCTGTACTTGCAGGACTTGGCCTCGTTGCTTCAACTTTCGCAGCATTTGCTCCAGCAGCAAACGCTCAGAGTTCAACTTCGTCAGCTGACCTACAGGCTCAGATCAACGCTCTTCTCGCACAGATTGCAGCTCTTCAGGCTAACACCGGAACATCTGCATCTGTATCTTTTGATCGCGACCTTACCATGGGCTCAACAGGAGCTGATGTAACCGCGCTTCAGAATTGGCTTATCAGCAAGGGCTTCACCATCGCAGCTGGCGCTACCGGATACTTCGGTGCACAGACGAAGGCAGCTCTTGGTGCCTACCAGGCATCAGTTAGCATCAGCCCTGCATCTGGATACTTTGGCCCGATCACTCGCGCTAAGGTAAACGCTTCTGCAGGAACTGGTGGCACTGGCACTGGAACAGGAACTGGCTCTGGTAACGGAGACAGCCTTTCTGGAGGCGAGGCAAGTCTTACCGACTACAACTTCCGTTCTGAGGATGGAAGTGGTGACGAGGGTGAGAACGGAGTTGATATCGCAACTGCAGAGTTCGATGTTGACGACGGCGACGCTCGTGTAGAGCGTGTAAAGCTTACCTTTGTTGCTTCAAACGCAAGCCTTGAGGATCGCCCTTGGAAGTACTTTGATTCAATCGAAGTATCTGCAAACGGTGATAAGCTCGGCGACGTTGACGCGTCTGATAAGGATGAGTGGGATGAGACTACAAGTGGTTCTGACATTTATGTCCTAACCATGACTGGTCTTGACTACGTAGTTGAGGAAGGCGACACTGCTGAACTTTTGTTCACAGCTGACGTCGCAGACAGCATTGATGCTGCTGACCTTGACCAGACCTTCTTAGTTTACGTTGATAACAACGGCATCCGCGCTGTTGACGGCGAAGGAATTCAGCAGTACATCGGTCAGGATACTGACACGGTTACTTTTGGCTTCGGCGCTGAAGACAACGGAGACCTAACCATCAAGTCAAACAACAGTGATCCTGACGCATCTATCCTCGTTGGTGATGCAGATGACACTTCTGCTGACTACGATGTATTCGTATTTGACATCGACAACAGTTCTGATGCAGATGCGATCATCAATGATATCGAGATCGGTGTAACTACTGGTACCGGTACATCAGCTCTCAACATCATCCGCGACGCAACTCTTACAGTTGACGGGGATGACTTTGACGGCGACATTGCTTCAACAACTATTACCTTCGACGACATGGATCTTCAGGTCGCTGGAGACGAGCGTGTTGAGGCAGTACTTAGCATCACCCTTAAGAGAAGCCCAGTTGAGACCACACTCGTCTTTGACGTAGTTGGATCAACTGATGTTGACGCTGAGGGTGCTGATTCAGGAGACAACTCAGCAGTATCTGGTTCACAGACCAGTTCTACTCACACGGTAGCCCTTGAGGGTATCGCAGTAGAGCCAGTTTCAACTAGCCAGTCTGTTGTAACTCCTGGTTCTGATGCTACTGCAACCTACGGTACTTACACGATTAAGTTCGATGTAACTGCTATTGAGGACGATGCATACATTGCAACGACAACCTCAACAACAGGTACTGTTGGTGTGACTTACGCAATTGATGGAACTACCTACACAGGTACAACCACTGCATTGCTTACTTCATCTGCAGACACAGACACTGGTTACTACGTAGTTGGCGAGGGAGATACTGAGGAGTTCACACTCACAGTTACTCTTGACCCAGCGAGTGCAGGTACATTTGAGGTAGATCTTTCATCGATCCGCTTCAACAATGCTGCCTCATTCACTGGTGCATCAACTCTCACGATTGACACAAACAACAGTGATTACCAGACTGACCCAATCTACATCGCTAACTAATGGACTCTCTGAGATACGTCTCGGATAACCAAAAGAAAGTGACGTAGACTGCAAAGTCTCGTAAATGCAAAAACCCCACGGTACGCCGTGGGGTTTTTGCTATACTTGGGGAAGCACTATGGAGTACTTCTTTCACTTCCTAAAGTTTCTTGGTGTTTTCGCGCTTATAATTGCTGGCTCGCTCTCGCTCCTGCAGGTTGTCTCAGGCGGCACCTTTTAAACAATTGCGCCCCTCAGGCTCTTAAGGTACAGTGCCCAGGTACGGACCGAAGACAGCAGGCATTATATAAGCCCTGCCGAGGGACACTTCGCAAACAGCTTGTTTGCGGGTCGATCGTCTCCACAGGTCCTGCCTACAGCAGGGCCGTTCTCGTTTCCGTACACACACAACATCATGGCAATAACCAAAGCAAAGAAAGAGGAAGTAGTGGCTAAAGTCGCTGACTCAATCAAGAATGCTGCATCAGTAGTATTTGTACGTTTCCGCGGTCTAACCGTGGCAGACACAAGTGCGATGCGACGTTCTTTGCGTGAGCAGGGCATTGGGTACTATGTCGCTAAGAAGTCTCTTATGCGCCGCGCCTTTGCGGACAAGGGATACACAGGAACACTTCCTGAGCTTCCTGGAGAGATAGCGATTGCGTGGAGTGAGGGGGATTCAACCGCACCAGCACGTGAGATTTACGAGCATGGCAAGAAGCACAAAGACTCGCTCACTATTGTGGGAGGAATCTTTGATGGCGCTTTTGCTGACGCAGTAGCGATGAATGCTATTGCGACTATTCCGCCAGTACCTGTACTACGCGGTATGTTCGTAAACGTCATTAACAGCCCGATTCAGGGACTTGTTATTGCGCTAGATCAGATTCGTGAAAAGAAGGCTGCATAAGCCAATTACTAAAACTAGATTCATACTATGGCAGACGAAACACAGCAGGACGCAGTAGAAGAGACTGCCGCTCCAGTAGAAGAGACCAAGGAAGAGGCGGCACCCGCAGCTCCTGAGGTATCTGAGGAGGCAGCAGTAGAAGTTCCTGAGAAGTTCAAGAAGATTGTCTCTGAGATTGAGGAGATGACCGTTTTGGAACTCTCTGAGCTTGTGAAGGTATTTGAGAAGAAGTTCGGCGTTTCAGCAGCAGCAGTAGCTGTAGCTGGGCCTGCAGCAGCAGGAGCCGCTGATGAGGGCAAGAGCACAATGAACGTTGAGCTCACCGATGCCGGAGCGAACAAGATCCAGGTGATCAAGGTCGTGAAGGAAGTACTCGGACTTGGCCTCAAGGAGGCTAAGGACCTTGTGGACGGAGTTCCTTCAATGCTTAAGGAGAACCTTGGCAAGGAGGATGCAGACGCCCTTAAGGCAAAGGTTGAGGAGGCTGGAGGAAAGGTTGCGTTTAAGTAATCGCTTTCGTTCTTCAATACAAAAACACCCGCAATTGCGGGTGTTTTTGTATTGATTAGTCAAGAGTTGCAGAGAAGGGGAGCCAATGGGTACAATGCCCTCACTTCCATGGATCCACTCGCTCGTCTGTTCGGCAACCCAACCCGCCTCAAACTCCTCCGTCTCTTTCTGTTTAATGACGACATGGCCTTTTCTGTTGCCGAGGCACTCTTTCGTGCAAAGGCCCCTAAAGACTTAGGAAAGAAAGAAATCTCTTTATTGCTTGCCTGCGGAATTCTCAGAAAGAAACTAGGCAAGCAGGGAACTGCGTACTCTGCAGACAAGCGCTTTGCGCACTATGACGAGCTAAAGACTTTCTTGCGCACGACGACAGATGTGAGTGACGCATACTTACTGGCTGCGCTTAAGAAAGCAGGCAGTCTTAAAGTTGTGACACTAACCGGTCTCTTCACAGGAGTTATTGAATCAAAGATAGATTTGCTCGTGGTGGGGGACAAGCTTGAAGAAAAGCCGCTTGCGAATGCCGTGCACGCACTTGAAGCAGAGCTTGGACGTGAATTGCGCTACGCATCTTTCTCAACTGAAGAGTTCAGATACCGTTTGGGAGTATATGACCGTCTTCTCCGCGATGTATTTGATTACCCAAACCGGACGGTTATAGACAAATTAGGGATAACCTCCAAATAAAGTCCTATCCACAGACCCTGCCCCACAGGGTCTCTTGCTTGCTACACTTAAGGTATTAGCGGAATAACGCCGAAATTAAGTAAAACAACCCTATGTTCCTCACTACCTGGGCAGATGTGTTGACGCAGTCCTTCCAGAATCTATCTTACGGACTCGTTGCATTCATCCCGAACCTTATTGTTGCAATTATTATCTTCGTTATCGGTTGGCTCGTTGGCGCCGGTATCGGACGTGTTGTTGCACAAGTTGTTACCTCGCTTCGTGTTGACCAGGCGCTTCGTGCGGCTGGAGTTGAGCGTGTTGTTGAGCGCGCAGGGTTCACTTTGAACGCCGGCGCTTTCCTTGGCTTCCTCGTGAAGTGGTTCTTCATTATCGTATTCCTCGTTGCATCTCTTGATGTACTTGGACTTACTCAGGTAACTGCATTCCTTTCAGGAGTAGTCTTGGGATATCTTCCTCAGGTTATTGTGGCAGTTCTTATCTTGCTTGTTGCAGCAGTACTTGCTGAAGCAACACAGCGAGTGGTTACTGGCGCAGCTCGTGCCGCAAACATTAGAAGCGCAAACCTTCTAGGCGCGATTACTCGCTGGTCAATCTGGATCTTCGCGATTCTTGCAGCACTTGATCGTTTGGGAATTTCTCCACTCGTACAGACTCTCTTCACAGGAGTCGTTGTGGCACTCTCACTCGCATTCGGGCTTGCCTTCGGTCTTGGAGGCCAGGCAGCAGCAGCGCGCTACATTGAGCGCGTGCAGAACGAGATCAAATAAGCTCCCTAAAAGCAGCACAAAAGCCCCGCCCACGAGCGGGGCTTTTGTATTGGTTTGACAGGATATATACCCCCGCGTATACTCCTTATTACGTGTTAAACACCAAGAAATTACTGACCAAACGGAGCGGATAGGTCGTAAGACCAGGCGTGAAAGCGTCGCCGCCCCGCATGGGGCTTTTTTCTTGCACAGAACACGGGCTCGTTGACAGACGAATATGCAAATAGGTAATCAACGCCGTATGGTGTGGACTTTGTTCATGCCATGCGGATTGAATATTGCAGAATCACACAATCGTTAGAACAGTGGTGTTCAAGTTTCCGCACAGGAGACAATAAGGGTGCACGGTGGATGCCTAGGCTTGCGACAGCGATGAAGGACGCGACTAATCAGCGAAATGCTTCGGGGAGACGATTTGTAGTCTTTGATCCGGAGGTGTCCGAATGGGGAAACCCGGCCAGCAATGGTCACCCAGCTTTTAAGCTGAGGAGCGAACCCAGGGAAGTGAAACATCTCAGTACCTGGAGGAATAGAAAACAACAACGAGTTGCGTTCCGTCTATTCGATGCTTCGAGTAGATGGAACGCGACTCTCGTGATTCCCTAAGTAGCGGCGAGCGAAACGGGAATAGCCCAAACCGGATACTTCGGTATCCGGGGTTGTAGGGCGGAAGCGCCGTATTTATACGGCACAAGTTACAAAAGTTCTACATAGCAGAAGAAGCTGGAAAGCTTCGCCCCAGAGGGTAATGGCCCCGTATGCGAAATGTAAAACCCTTGTGCGCTTCCGTTCCTGAGTAGTTCGAGACACGAATAGCTCGGATGAATCTGCCAGAACTAACTGGTAAGGCTAAATATGTCGCAGGACCGATAGTGAACTAGTACCGTGAGGGAAAGGTGAAAAGAACCCCGAGAGGGGAGTGAAATAGAACTGAAACCGTGTACTTACAAAGGGTTAGGGTGGGCTCCGGTCCATCCTAGCGTGCCTATTGAAGAATGAGCCTGCGAGTTTATGTATGTCGCTTCGGCTAAATCCGTTACGGGATGGAGCCATAGGGAAACCGAGTGTTAATAGCGCGCCCGTGTCATACATAAGACCCGAAGCCAAGTGAGCTTGCCATGAGCAGGGTGAAGTTGGTCGAAAGACCAATGGAGGCCCGAACCCGTAGATCGTNNNTTTTGGGATGGCGTCGTGTGTTCCCTCTGGGGGTAGAGCACTGGAAGGGGTAAACAGGGGGAAACCTCGTTACTCCTATCAACCTCCGAATACCAGAGATTATGAGCGCGGCAGTTAGACGG
>DJWB01000004.1:0-91114 GCA_002441425.1 Patescibacteria group bacterium UBA6241
GCTGCGGGACTAGGACTCGAACCTAGATAGACGGTACCAGAAACCGTAGTCCTACCATTAGACGATCCCGCAATACTGGAGTTGCCCGAAAGCGACTCCAGTAGAAGCACGATACTTGAAAGAAGCCTCTATTTCAAGGCTACTGCCACACGGCGAGGATAACGCCCATAACAATCAAGGTAACGAGGTAATACCCTGCTGTTATGAACCAGTACTTCCAAGGGCGATCCTCCCAGAGTACTGAGCCAATGGTAGCGGGCACCACAAACCCAATCCAGCTCCATAGGGCAACTTGCACGCCTGTATTAACGCCTGCAACACGAGTTATTGCAGTGGTGTAGTACAGAACATGTGCAAGCACATACGCCATACCAAAGCTCGTAATAAGTGAGAGCGTGTAGCTGCGCATCATAGTGCGCTTAATAGCAGGAGTCATCTCATCTGGCTTCTTGATGCCTACAATACGCATCCATGCCTTCCCGAAGAGAGGTCCGTACCAAAGAGTACCCAGCACCACGGCCACAACAACGCACAACACTATAGCCCAATAGTTAATAGCAACATCCATACCTGAAATGAATTAAAGGAATACGCTATAAGTATACCGCTCTATGGTATGCTTCTTTTGTACAACCGAATACGCAGTATCAAGAGCGCGACGAGGGACCTGGCCCACTGACTCGCCGGCAACCATCCCCAAAAGGAAACGGTGCCCCCAGCCCCTCTCTGGGACCGATGCCTCTTACCGAAACATCTCCCGTTTGGGAGATGTTTCGTTTCGTACACTTACTCTAATTTCTTTGTACATGTTCCATCTTCTGACCCATTACACAACTGAGAGCGTAACCTCAGGGCACCCAGACAAGGTCTGTGACCAAATATCAGACGCTATCCTTGATGCCTGTCTAACCCAAGATCCAAACAGCCGTGTTGCTGTTGAGACCTTCGGCAGCCACGGCACACTTATGATTGGCGGCGAGGTTACTACCAAAGCAAATGTAGACTACGAAGCTATTGCACGCGAAGTATACGCAAGCATTGGCTACACAGAAGACCTAGAAGTACTCTCCCGTGTTGTTACACAGTCTGGAGACATTGCTATGGGTGTAGACACCGGAGGCGCTGGAGACCAAGGAATCATGTACGGTTACGCAACAGACGAAACGGATCAGTATCTTCCGTTAGGTGTTGTGCTCGCACACGGACTCGCACGGAAACTAGAAGAACTTCGCACCAGCGGTACACTCCCCTACCTGCGCCCAGATGGAAAGACTCAAGTGACCATAAAGAATGGAACAGTGCTCACCGGCCTCACCTCAACACAGCACACAGAAGAGACTGAACTTGAAACAATCCGTGAGGATCTAACCAAGCACCTCTTCACCCCAATCCTCGGGAACCTGGATAACATAGAGATACTCGTAAACCCAACAGGACGCTTCGTACAGGGCGGATTTGAGGCAGATACGGGGCTTACCGGTCGCAAGATCATGGTAGACACCTATGGAGGCCTCATGCCGCACGGAGGAGGCTGTTTCTCAGGAAAGGATGCTACCAAGGTAGACCGCTCTGCGGCCTATATGTGTCGCTTCGTAGCTAAGAACCTGGTAGCAAACGGACACGCCAAGAAAGCACTCGTATCAGTAGCCTATGCTATTGGCCGCGTTGATCCAGTTATGGTTGAAGCCTTTGACGAGAACGGAAAGAACCTCTCTGAGATTGTGAACACACACTTTGATTTCCGTCCTCTCGCTATTCGCGAGCGACTTGGCCTCACCCGTCCAATATTCAGAGAGACTGCTGCATACGGACACTTCGGTGTCTCAGGCAGACCGTGGGAAGAGATTGTATCTCTCTAACGAAGCTAAAAGCGCCGGGACACTCCCGGCGCTTTTTACATCTTCTCAACTTGGGCAACAAGGGCACAATGATCACTCACGCCACACACCATTTCTACATCCCGTACCGCATACCCTCCTCTTGAAAACAAACCATCAACCATAAAAGGAATGGGGCCCGCGCGGTGCAAGCTCCCGTCTATACTGCTTCCGTACTGAAGCGGCACATTGTCTATAAACTTCTCTGAAATTCTAGAAAATACTTCCCTTCCACGAGGTGCATTAAAATCTCCTGAAATCACACATTCAGTAAAGGAATCGGTAGTTTCTAGAAACTTCTTAAGTACTCCCTCCTGAATCTCATTCATCTCTCCCTTATCCGTAACTGGGAAGTGCGTTGTACCAAATCGGTACACAGCTCCTTCGTGTTCAATCTCTGCAGTAGCTAACACATACCGCTGTGTTTCATTCTTCTCAACTGGAGTGCCATCAAGATACATAGTTAGCTCTCCCTCCCAACCGCCTAGATGATGAAACTCTGTGGAAAGGAACCCTGTGCGTGAAAATAGTGCTACTCCCTCAGGAGTTGTTCCTCCTTGCGTAGGATAAAGCGCCATAGGAACAAAGAAACATTCTGCATCAAGCACCTCTCTGAAGAATGGAATATCGCTCTCAAAGACTTCTTGCATACACACAACGTGCGGAGCACGCTCCCTTAGAAAGGGCTCAATGCGCTCAAGATGCTTGTGTCGCTCTATATTTAAATGGACGAGCGAGAGACTCATTAGCCAGCCTTTTCTGAAGCAGCACGGAGGAATGCACTGAAGAGTGGGTGTGGCGCAAGCGGACGTGCCTTAAGCTCTGGATGGAACTGAGTTCCCAAGAAGAATGGGTGCTCGCTCTTTGGAAGCTCAGCAATTTCCATAAGCACTCCGTTTGGAGAAGTTCCGGAGAATACGAGTCCTGCATCCCTAATCTGCTCCACATATTCAGGATTAATCTCGTAGCGGTGTCGGTGTCGCTCCTGTACCTCAGACGCTCCATATGCTGCCTGCGCAATACTTCCCTCGCTGAGGGCTGCAGGATACGTTCCAAGACGCATCGTGCCGCCAAACTTTCCGTCCTTAATAAGATCCTTCTGCTCAGGCATCACATCAACAATAAGATGCTTTCCATTTGGATCTATCTCAGCAGTTATAGCTCCCTCAAGTCCAAGCACGCTGCGTGCGTATTCAATAACCAAGAGCTGCATACCGTAGCAGAGACCAAAGTATGGAATCTTGTTCTCTCTCGCGTAGCGAATTGCCTGAATCTTTCCTTCAATACCAGTCTGTCCAAACCCGCCCGGCACCAAAATACCGTCGTACACTGAGAGCTTCTCTACATCTTCTCCATTCTCAAAGTCTTTGGCGTTAACCCATTCAATAACTGCCTTAACTCCAACCTCAGCTGCTGAGAACTTCAGCGCTTCAATAACTGAAAGGTATGCATCTGAGAGAACGAAATCACCTGTATCAAAATACTTCCCAACAATCCCAATCTTCACCTCCTTCTCTGCTCCCTTCATCTTGTTCACAAAACTCTCCCAATCAGAGAAATCAGCCTTAGTATCCTTTGGAAGCTTAAGGGCATCCAAAAGCAAGTCTCCTAAATTGTCTTTCTCAAAATTAAGCGGCACATCATAGATACTCTTCACATCAGGAGCGGAGATAATATGGTCCTGACGAACATTGCACCAAATAGCGAGCTTCTCCTTTCGCTTCTCATCAAGCGGCTGCGGGGCGCGGGCAACGATAAAATCTGCCTGCACACCGTATGAGTTAAGCTCGCGCACGGCGTGCTGCGTGGGTCTGGTCTTCATCTCGCCAATGGTGCCTGGGACAGGCAAATAAGAGACCATAACAAACGCTACATCGTCTGGCTGCTTAACCTTAAGCACGCGAGCAGCTTCAATGAAGAGTGCATTCTGGAAGTCTCCAATAGTGCCGCCAATCTCAATAACAGAGATACGACTTCCGTTATGCGCAGCCGCTGCTTGAATGCGCTCCATAATCTCGTCACGCACGTGAGGAATCGCTTCTACGAAGTGTCCGTTATATCCGAGTGCTCGCTCGCGATTAATAACAGACTGGTACACCATACCGCTCGTCATGTAGTCCTCAGGCCCCAAATCCCGGTTAAGGAATCGCTCGTAGTTCCCCATATCCTGATCTGTTTCAAGACCTGAATCAAGCACGAACACTTCTCCGTGTTCTGTTGGGTTCATCGTTCCCGCATCAACGTTTAGATATGGATCAACCTTCACGAGATTCACTCCGTATCCTCGCTGCTGCAAGATAAGACCCATTGAGGAAGTAGCGACTCCCTTCCCGACGCCTGACATTACGCCCCCGAGTACAAATATGTATTTGTGTCCGTCTAGTGCCATGAACCTACACGCGCAAATATCTACGCACCGCGAGCCAAGAAGCGAGCGCGCCTAACAAAACTCCAGAACCAACGATAATGCCAAACACGAGTGCAAAGTTTGCGAGATAGTACGTGAAGAGATTAAATCCTCCAAGCCATACTGAGAGTGCTTTTCCTGCGTACCATGTTGCAGGATAAAAGACTGCAAGCGCAATGAGTGCAGCCACAAGCCCAGACAACACTCCGGCTACGATAAACGGACCACGGATGTATCCGTTACTTGCACCCACAAGACGCATAACCGCAATCTCGTCGCGAGAGGTGTAAATAGCAAGACGGATAGTTGCAAGCGCGATAACCGTAGACGCAATGGCAAACAAGATAACAATAACGAGCCCTGCACGCTCGGTAGCATTAATAGCAGATGTAAGACGCTCAATAACTGTCTTGTTCTGGTAGTAGTTAATGCTGTCTATAATCGGACCTTCTGCTGGAGAGATAGTTGGGTCCTCAGAGAGGAACTCAACAATACCCTCATACTGCGAAGGGTTCTGCGCCTTAATAGCAAGTGCAGCTCCAAGCGGATTCTCTGCAAGCTCGTCTAGCGCCTGAAGTGTGAGTTGATCGTCCTCATGGCGAGCACGGAACTCTTCCAAACGCTGCTCGCGGGAAGAGTACGTAACGCTCGCAACCTCAGGAAGTCCCTCAAGTTTACGCTGAATGGAGATAATATCTCGCTCCTGCGCGTCTGTTACGAAATACACGTTCACATCAACCTTGTCCTGAAGGGTGGCAAGTGTGCTTCCAAGTACTGCTGAAAGGAAGATAAGTGATCCAATGATCATCAACGTAACGGACATCACAAGCACCGTTGCAAAAGTAACTGCTCCACTACGTACAAAATTCTTTGCACCGCTTGTGAATATTCGTTTGATCATCATCCACATAGAGAAAAGAGATTAGAGAACATACTGTCCTTGTTGATCGTCACGCACGACGCGCCCGCGATCCATAGTAACCACGCGTCTTCCCATGGAATCAACGACGCCCTTGTTGTGCGTCGTAATAAGTACGGTTGTACCGAGCTCATTAATCTTCTTTAAGATGTCCATGATCTCGTACGTATTAACCGGGTCTAGGTTTCCAGTTGGCTCGTCTGCAACAATCACATCAGGCTGATTAATAATGGCGCGCCCAATAGCCACACGCTGCTGCTCTCCTCCTGAAAGCTGGCTTGGGAAGTGGTGCGCTTTGTTTCCTAGATCAACAAGATCAAGAATGTGCGGCACATCTAGTTCAATCTCGTCCTGGGGGCGTCCTGCCGCCTCCATCGCGAACGCGATGTTCTCATACGCAGTCTTGTTTGGAATAAGACGGAAGTCCTGGAACACCATGCCGATCTTGCGACGGTAGTGATGGAGCTGACTCTTTGGGAGTGAGTGCACGTCAGTTGATTCAAAATACACAGTTCCGTCTGTAGGACGGTCTTCTGCAAGCAACATTTTTAGCAAGGTAGTCTTTCCTGCTCCTGAGTGTCCTACAACGGATACAAATTCTTTTGGGGCGATGGAGATAGTCACATCCTCAAGTCCAGGAGTGCCGTCGCGATGTATTTTTGTAACCTTATCAAAATAGATCATATAACAGAGAGCATTATACCTCAGGCTCGGCAGACGCGTCTATAAAGCTATCAAGGTTTCCTGAAAGTACGCCCTCTGGATCATGAGATTCATGTCCGGTTTCATGATCTTTCACCAATTTATACGGATGAAGGACATAGGAACGCATCTGGCTGCCCCACTCATTAGCTGTTGTAGCTGCTATAGAGCGCCCTTTTGCTTCATTTTGGCGCCTTGTCTCTTCAAGAGCGAACAATTTAGCCTTTACGAGCTCCATAGCCTTCTCCCGGTTAGCGAGCTGGGTACGTTCTGAAGACACATGTGCTGACACTCCTGAAGGCGTATGCACGATACGCACCGCAGTCTCGCGCTTGTTCACGTTCTGCCCGCCTGCACCCCCTGAGCGTGCGAACTGAATATCCAGATCGTCTGGCTTCAGTTCTATCTCTTCGTTGCCAGAGAGCTTCGGCAATACTTCAACGAGTGCAAACGAAGTCTGACGCTTTGCGTTTGAGTTAAAGGGAGAGATGCGGACCAGGCGATGCACCCCTGCTTCGTTCCTCAGTCTTCCATACACTCCCTTCCCAGTTATCTGGAGCATCACATTGCGAAACCCTCCTTGCGGATTCTCGTTCGCGTGTAGTTCAGACACTCCCCATCCTTGGGAACTGGCATACCCTTCATACATACGTCGCAACATGCGTGCAAAATCTTCTGCATCGTCTCCTCCGGCTCCCGCAAGAATAGCGAGTGTTGCAGGACCTGCATCATGCGAGTCTCCACTTCCTCCCTCTTTAAGACTCTGGTATTCAGCAATGAATCGCTGTGCCTCGGCAGGATCTTTCCAGAAGTCAGGTGAAGCCATCATGACTTCAAGCTCAGCAATGCGCTCCTCGTTCATACGAGTGAGTATACCAGGAACGATTTTTTCTGAGCCACCGTCCGGGATTGAACCGGAGACCTTTTCGTTACGAGTGAAATGCTCTACCAACTGAGCTACGGTGGCGCAACTGGATCAGGATAACGGGAAAGCACCCTGTCATCAAGCAACTCTGTATATACTAACGAACACTACGTGGAGCCGATGCCCGGGATTGAACCGGGGACCTCATCCTTACCATGGATGCGCTCTACCGACTGAGCTACATCGGCCTTGCTCCTAGAGGAACTTCTGCAGAGTACGGTATTTTGGGCATGTTTTCAATCCCGAGATATGCATCCCATATCCTCTCTAAAGAGTTATACTTCCTGAATCCTTATTGATAACTTCTATCTGTATGTGTGGAATTGTTGGTTATGTGGGCAAGAAAAACGCGGCTCCCTTCCTTCTGGAAGGGCTCTCAGCTCTTGAGTACCGTGGATATGATTCTGCAGGCATGTATGTCTCAGGTGCAGGCGCACTAAAGCGCGCTGGCAAAGTAGCTGAGCTTATTGCATGCGTTCCAGACTCATTTGAAGGCAAGAGCGGTATTGCTCATACCCGCTGGGCAACTCATGGC
Organism: Patescibacteria group bacterium UBA6241; assembly: GCA_002441425.1. Lineage (GTDB taxonomy): Bacteria > Patescibacteriota > Minisyncoccia > Phycocordibacterales > Phycocordibacteraceae > C7867-001. Next base: position 7,366 of record DJWB01000004.1, read on the forward strand.
GCACCAACAGAACTAAACGCACACCCACACACAGATGCGACGAAGACAGTCTGGCTCGTACATAACGGCATTATTGAGAATCACGCAGAGATACGAAAGGAATTAGAAGCAAAAGGAGTCACCTTTGCTTCACAGACAGACACTGAAGCACTCGCACAGCTCATAGGACATCTCTATACAGAGGGAGTGCTTCTAGAAGACGCAGTGCGACAAGCCCTCAAACAAGTACACGGGACATACGGAGTTGCTGTTGCGAGCACACGCGAGCCCGAGAAAGTTGTTGTTGCCCGCATGGGAAGTCCACTCATGCTTGGTGTTGGAGAAGATGGCATATACGTAGCTTCTGACGCTACACCCATACTTCCCTACACCCGCAAGGCGATATATCTAGACGACGGAGAGATGGCAATCATCACCGATCAAGGGTACGTCATAACAGACGCAGATGAGGAGCATATTTATAAACCGGTAACAGCGCTTGAATGGAGTGCAGAAGCTGCACAGAAGAAGGGCTACGAGCACTTCATGCTGAAAGAGATCATGGAAGTTGGTGAGGTTATAGAAAACACTCTCAGAGGGAGACTAGATTCAGCACATGCCTCAGCCATTCTCGGAGGATTCCAGGACACAGATATCCATGGATACCTGAAGCACGCAAAACGCATCATCATTACAGGCTGCGGCAGTGCGTACTACGCAGGACTCATCGGCAAGACCATGATTGAGGAGCTTGCAGGAATTCCTGTTGAGGTTGAGATTGCCTCTGAGCTTCGCTATCGCCGTCCTACGGCAGATCCTAAAGATACGGTGCTTATCGCCGTGTCTCAGTCTGGAGAGACTGCAGACACACTTGAAGCTATTCGCGCTGCAAAGCGCCACGGCATGCTTACCCTAGGCATCGTTAACGTTGTGGGGAGCACCGTAGCAAGAGAAACAGATGCAGGAGTGTACAACCATGCAGGCCCTGAGATTGGTGTAGCCTCTACAAAGGCATTCATCTCTCAAGTTCTTGTCTTTGCACTCGTTGCCTTACACCTTGCTCGCGAGCGAGGGCTTTCAGAGAAAGAAGGTGCTGCATTTATCAAAGAGCTTGAGGCACTTCCTGAGAAAGCGCGTGAAATACTCACCCGCACCGAAGATATTGAAGTAGTTGCAAAGAAGTACGCTAGTGCTCGCGACTTCTTATACCTTGGTCGCAAGTTCCAGTGCCCTATTGCATTTGAGGGCGCACTCAAACTAAAAGAAATCTCCTACATTCATGCAGAAGGATATGGCGCAGGAGAAATGAAGCATGGACCACTTGCGCTCATTGATACAGAATTCCCCAGTCTGGTACTTGCTCCAAAGGATTCAATGTACGAAAAGACTGCATCAAACATTGAGGAGATCCGTGCACGTTCTGGAAAGGTTATTGCACTCACCACTGACGCAAACGAAGATATTGCACGCCTTGCGGACGATGTACTGTATGTTCCTGAAACACATGAGGCCCTCCTTCCAGTACTCACTACCATTCCCCTTCAACTATTCGCGTACTACATAGCAAAAGAGCGTGACTGCCCTATAGACAAGCCACGCAATCTTGCGAAGTCTGTGACGGTTGAATAGCTAGCGCCCGTTTTTTAGAAGCTTGATAATTTCGTCTAGCTTCTCAATCTCAATACGAGAGAGATCTTGCTGAAGTCCTTCTATCTCTGCTTTAGCATCAATATTCGTTTGATAGTCATCAAGCGCCTGTTGATGATCACGTTCTGCTGCTCGCTTCTGACTCATCATAATGATAGGAGCGGCATACGCTGCCTGCGTAGAGAAGAGAAGATTCAAAAGAATGAATGGATACGGATCCCATTGCTGTACATAGCCCACGATGTTCGCGCTAATCCAAAATAGGATTATGGCTGTTTGAATGATAATAAACGGCCAAGAGCCCATGCTGCTTGCAATAGCATCAGCTACTCTTTGCCCAAAGGTACGATTCTCCTTAACTTTCTGATGCCAGGTTGGCAGACGCATGTGGTTCATTCCTAAACGATAGCACCCTCTTACTCCCGTCTAGTACGTATTCCTCATACTTCCTTTGGATAGACTGGGGTACAGTGCCTGTATGGAACTCTCAGTTGCACTCATTAATCTTCAGTCTGGAATCGGTGTTACGCGCGGATATCGTCAGTACGCAACTAAAGGAATGCGCTATATCCTTCCCCATTCGGGGAAGCCACTTACACATGCAGCAAAATATCTTTCAGAGCAGTCCATTGACCTCGCTCTTCTTACAGAGGTTGAAGGAGGCTCCAGACGATCTAAATACATTTCTCAGATTGAAACACTGAAAGAAAAAGCAGAGATACCAGAAGGGCACTTCTTCCCCACCAGAAGTCTCGGAAACAGCATAAACGAAGGGAACGGTATCCTCAGCAAATATCCTTTGGAACGTGCTGTTACGCATCCGCTTCCAAGCGCCACAAATCCACGAGTTCTTGGCGAGTCCCGTATATCTATTAACGGAAGAGAGATAACTGTATGCGTGGTGCATTTGGCATTGCGCAGCGAAACGCGCCGTTTGCAGATAAGACATATTGCAGAACTTCTTAAAGACATACATACACCACTTCTCTTGGGAGGAGATTTTAATGAGCGAGACAAAAGACAACTCCGCGCACTTACAAGTATTGGGCTATCGCCTGTAACCGCTCCAGGATATCCCTCCTGGAAACCAATTCATTCGCTACAGGTACTCTTTTATAGCAAAGAGTTTGAAGTGCGATCTGTAACAACAGATACAGATCCTCTATTCTCAGATCACCTCCCTCTTACCGTTGGACTTACGCTTCGCTAACTGCGAGTGCTCCGTACAGTCCAGCTTCGCTTCCAAGGGCTCCTCGTACAAGTACCGGCATCGGAGTTCCCTTTGATATTTTCTCTAGCTCGTCTTGTATCTCTTTAACTTTAAATGCGGTCTCTTCGTTCATAAGAGCTCCGTTTAATACGAATACTTCTGGAGACCAGTGACGGACGGTGTTGTATATGCCGGCAGCAAGCACTTTCGTGCGCTCTGTATAAAATGCTCTTCCTGCTTTTTCTGAATCCTCCCCTGTTTCCTTCTTTATTCCTGCTCCGCTCACAAAGTCTTCAAGGATCATTCCTGTGCTGTATTCAAGTATCTGCTTGCCTGGCTCAATACCGTCTGCAAATGGAACAATTCGTTTGCTGTGTACAAGTGTTCCTCCAACTCCGGTACCAATAGCGAGATACCCTACATGCGCATACTCTTTCCCTGCGCCATACACAGCCTCTCCAAGTCCTCCCAAATCAGCATCGTTATGCAAAGAGACCGGGAGACCAGTTGCTTCTGAGAGCAAATCTCTGAAAGAAACACCATTCCATTCTGGAAGGTTCGGGGAGCGAAGAATAGTTCCGTCTACAATGGTCCCTGCAACTCCTCCAACAATTCGCTCTGGAGCAGAGATTTGCTTATGCAGGTATTCTGAGATTGAGCTCGCTGCAGCCTGTGGATCTGCTGGTGTAGGAGTTGTTTCAATTTCAGAGACAGTATTCCCTTCACCTATTCCAAGGCGCATGTTCGTTCCCCCTATATCAAAGACGAGTACGCTCATAGAAGTTTCTTAAACTCTGCAATAAGAGGTGTGGTATCTGATTCAACTCCATACCGATCTGCGAGCACGTGTGCCGCTTCACGTACAAGCATCAAAGACCAGAGCGTTTTGTATTCGGGAGTTCTCTCTGGAAGCTGTATAGGAACAACGAGTATATTTCTTTTCGTAAACACCTCTTCAGCTGCCTGCATACGCTTTTGAATACCTGCATGGTCTGTAGCGTCTTTGAACAGAACAACGGCAAGAGAATCAGAAAGCGGTGCGGTTTTCCCCAAAGGATCTAATCCCTGCATCTCGTTATGGTTGAGCTCGGGAAACACATTTGAGAACGCAGGAACCTTGGCAGTTTCGTTAAGTGTTATCTTCGCAAGATATCCAAGCGCCTCGTTCTGTGTTGAGGTGTATAGGAGAGGAATACGATTTTCTAGAGCATCAGCAAGTGCTGTTGCCGCTTCGTGCACTTCGTCCTGTACTGCCGTGTGCGCACTCCATTCAGCTAAGTGCGCATGTTCCCCAAGAAGCACGAGTAAAGATTTAACCAATACTAGAAACGCATCTCTCGGCTCCACTCCTGCTGGAATTTCAATGTAGGGAATATTCTGCTCCTTAGCTTCATTGAGCAAGGTACCTCCGGACGCGATAACGGCCGTAACGTATCCGCGGCTACGTGCCTCCTTGAAAAAAGAGAGGGTCTCCTCAGTTTCTCCAGAATAGGAGGTTGCTATATAGAGCGCGTCTGAGGGAGCATTCTTCGGAAGTCCGTAGTCTGCATGTATAACAAGGTGCTTCTCAGGAAATAGTGGGCGAAGCACTTTTGCGTGGAGCGCAGACCCACCCATTCCTCCACATACAATGTGCTGCGTAGGTGTAACTTCTCCTATAAGTTCAGGCACAAAGTCACTCTGTTCCTTTAGCGGGTATGTACTCATATATCCATCATATCTAATACTAAGGTGCCCCACGTAAACCTGCTTGCTCCATACCCTCTTCCCGTCTCTGGATTAAAGTACTCTCTAAATCCATTGCGAGTTACGAGTGCAAGTGTTGTGTCCCGCATCCATTCTGCTTCTTTCTGGAAACCGTATGACTTAAGTCCCTGATATATAAACCATTGCGGTGCAAACCAAATAGGTCCTCTCCAGAATCCTCTTGGTCTATAGGATAGTTCTTGTTTAGATACCGTACGAATACCAAAGGGAGAATGGAACGTGTCTGGATTATGAAAATGATTCTCAATGAGCGCCTTTGCCTCTTCTGGTGTATACAACCCTGCAAACAAAGGAGCGAAGTGCGCCCAAGTATCTACTTTAAGAAGTTCGTGGTTCTCTCCAGTACCAGACCAGAAGACACCGTCTTCCATGAGATGCTCTCGCATCGCTTCTTTTATGAGGCGTGCGTGCAAGAGCGAGTATGTCTCTGCCTCTGTTTCTCCGAGCAAAGACGCAATATGCGCAAAGATTTCCAGGTTCTTTATAAGAATGGAGTTGAACGGCACATCCTTTACCCAGAAATGATTCCTCGTACAGATTTCAACATCAAAGTTGCAGACACGATTTGCCGCAACCAGTTTCCACCGCTCGTACATGTGCCCAAAGAAAGAAATGTTTTCTTTCAGTTTCATTGGCTCATCAAAGCGAGGAGAATTGTCTTCTCCAGACTCGTCCGGGTTAATGATGCTTATGAGATGGTTGTCTCGGGGATCCCGATGTTCAATCAGATACTTATGAAAGGTGTGCAGTGGCGCAAAGATCTCTCGCAGAAATGCTTCGTCTCCTGTCTTTTTGTAAATCTCCCAGGCTGCATACGCCACCATAGGCGGCTGGGTTATTGAACTTGTTCCCTTCTTCCCCCATCCCACGTTATACGGACGCGTTATGATCGGATTCCAGAAGATCATGTGTGGGATCATGCCGTCCTCAAATTGACGCGTCAGGAGTGATCGTATTTCTGCTTTTGCAGCTTCTGGATCAAGTTCTGCAAGCACAATGGCATGGAAACAAGAATCCCAGAGCCATTGGTACGGATACGTCCGAGGAGAAGGGACAGTATACTGATGTCCGTCTAGAGTATGCCGGCGATTTGCGCGCAGGAGTGCAAGGGCGGCTTCACGAACTTCCATATACCCATCATAGCAAACGCCCTGATGGCGCTATCCTCACCTACTCAGCAGCGCCACTACTCGTTTAATAACTACAAACCCACATCCCCAGAGTACTGGGAGCCAAAGCGGCATAATGCCAAACAAAGAGGTTCTCTCAAAGGTCTCAACACCTGTTTTAACAAACAGGTACTCTGAAATGGTCATGCCAATGAGACCCACACTAAATGCAAGAAAGTCCTGCTTCTTTCTATGTATTGATATGTACAGAGCTGTTATTAGGATAAACAGTGCAGTTAGGAGATAGTCGTTCCTAATATAGGAAATCATTCCTATCATCAGCAGGATTGGGAGTGAGTTTAGGAAAATACCTAGAGCTAGTTTCATAACTTAATTTTAAAGTATCTCTGTGGTCCCCATTCTGAATCGTTTTCATGACTTTCAAGAATGCGGTCTGAATAATTTTTCAGAATCTTATCTGCATAGCCATTTTCAATAGCTGCATTTCTTGTAAGAAACTTGTACCCTCTCTTTCTCGCCTCCTCTTCTAAGATCTCCATAATCAGTACCACATGGCGCTTTTCCTGCTCCTCAGGAACAATGTCAGTTGTATCTATATAAAGAGCACCCTCAACATCCTTGTCTGAGATTGCGCCAGAAAAACCAAGAATTTGATCTTTTCTTTTAAGAAGAACAGCAACAGCATCTGGATCTTCAAAATATGTACGAAGCTCCTCTTCAGGAAAACTTTTTTCACCAAAACATGCTTTATCAATTTCAAGAATTGCGTCCCGTACGTCATCCCATTTCTGGGTTGAAGGATCAAACAACATTGCTGTTGGTTCTGGTAGAGCTTCTTTGGATTTAGGAAATTCGGCACTCATAAGATAAGTCTAGCAAACATTCCCTACCCTAAATGCGCATGGTCATTATAAATCCACACCATCCACGAGGTGCCTTCATACCGCTCTCCGTATTTCAGCACCGTAAGTCCAGTATTCTCCATCTCTATACTGCTTTGTAGTTTGCGGAACGAATCTGGAGTAAGAGTCTCCCCGAGAAGAACTCGGGCAATAATGGTTCGCAAGAAAAATCCATGCGTAACAACAACGAGCTCCTTTTCTGGGCGTGTGTACAGGTATTCCAGGGCTTCATCTGCTCTTGAAATGAGATCATCAAAGTTCTCTCCATCCTCAGCTCTTAGACCAGGAGTATAAAGACTGTTCTCCCAAGACTTCCAAAGTTTGTCTGCTTCAGGATCGTCATAAGACTTTCCATTAAGTCTTGTTGGCTTAACTCTCTCAACAAAGAGTTCTGAATATTCAATATCTTTCCCTGTTGCAGCAGATACTGCCTCTGCTGTTTCTTTAGTTCTTGCCAAGGGACTCGCTATTAAAGCCTCAAAGGAAAGTTTAGATACGCGTTCCGCAATACGCTTTGCTTGTTCTTTTCCATGAGCAGACAATGGGGATTCAAGAGTCTGAAATACAGGAGAAATATTTCCCTCACTCTGTCCGTGTCGGACAAAGTACACGACCTTTTCAGGATCTTTAGACATGCGAGGAGTATAACACTGAGGATATTTAGAGAGTGTCCGCTCCTTCGTGTGCGCTCCCGCTTTGTCTAAATTAATGTCCGTGTCCAGGCACAATTTCCCCGTCGTATATCTCCTTATTCTCTTCTCCGGTAACTGTCATCATTCCCCATGCTCCCTTCTCCATGCGAGCGAGTGCGTGGTCAACAAGCATGTAGTTCCCAGGCACCTGGAAATCAAGCTCAACAATAGTCGCTCCTCCTGCAGGAACAATCGTAGTCTGCACGTCTTCGTGCGGAGCACTAGAAAGTGCGGCTTCAGGAAATACCTTGTCAAACACTTCGCCGATCATATGGAATGAAGAGATGAGATTAACACCTCCGTTCCCTACGTATATGCGTGCCGTTTCGCCTGTAACAGCTCCCATCTTCCCGTTCACACCCTCTACGCGTCCATTGAAGACCACATAAGTAGGAATACCGTCTAGCATCGCTTGTGCATCAAAGAGCTGGAGACCCTTCCTGCCGATACCTCCTTCGGTATAGAACTCGCCCTGCATCACATAGTACTCATGATCTACTGATGGCAACCCCTCTTCCGGCTCTACGAGAATGAGCCCATACATGCCATGCGTCATATGGTTGGCGACGTTCGGGGTCGCGCAATGATACACGTACAGACCTGGATGAAGTGCCTTGAAAGAGACTGTTCTAGATTCTCCCGGCGCGACCATTGTAGAAACTGCACCACCACCAGGACCGGTCACCGCATGAAGGTCTATGTTGTGATGATGCAGGCTTGTGGGGTCGTTATGAAGCGTGAGCTTCACGGTATCACCCTCACGAGCACGAAGCATCGGTCCTGGAATTTGACCGTCAAAGGTCCAATAATTCACGAAGACACCAGGCGCCATCTCGGCAATAACCTCCTTTGCCGTAAGCTCTACTTCCACAACCGCGCTTTCACTACGTGTTATGGGCGGCGGCACATCGTTTGGATCGCGAGCAATATCAGAGACACGCTCTAGGTCATCAAAGTGCGTAAAGATGGAAAAGATGCTCCCAAGTGGAAGTACTGGCCCTTCTGCAGGTCCATACGTGTTTAACGCAAGTGGGTACTCAATAGCTCGTGGTAGGCCGTTCGGTACGTAGAACGCAACTGAAATTGAAAGAAAAATGATTACCAGCATGACGCGCATCCAACGCCACTTGAGATGTCGCAATGCAAGATAGATAAAGACCGCAGCTGCAATGAATGCAATTGCAAGCCCAGCAACCTGTACGAAGTACGCCCAGGTATAGGAGAGAAGTTGCATGATTAAAATGGAATCTTGCACTCGTCAAAACAGTGAGCACCTCTGTTTAGCCGATAGAGGCGTTCCCTGCCTCTATCTTCGCTCTCTACAGCGTCAACAGAACGAAGTGTATTCAAGTGGTGAGTAACTGTAGGCTGCGTAAGTTTCATTCTCTTTGTGAGCTCAGTGACGGTCATACCGTCAGACTTTCCGAGCATACAAACAAGCTGGTACCGGCTTTTTGAGCCAACAACCTTGAAGCAATCAGGACACAACTCTTCCTCAGCGACTATTGATTTCTTTACCCACGCTGGACGCGGATATGTTTTTTCAGACGCTTTTTTCTTTGTCCCCACCTTGGATTGATTCATAGATACCTGTCTATTGATATACTGTCATTCTTATAGATAAGTATCAATATAACATATGGGACACGCAGCCAATCGCACACCTGGGGAAATTGTAAAGCGAAACGGATCACTTGTTCCGTTCAAGCAAGAAAAGATTGCTACTGCAGTCGCCAAAGCAGGCGCTGCAACAGGCGAATTTGATGCTGCGGAAGCATCCCTTTTGACTGAGGAAGTCCTCTCACTCATGACGCATGAAACTCCTACTGTAGAGAATATTCAAGACTTGGTTGAACAAGTGCTTATGAGGCAATACCCTGCAACTGCGAAGGCGTACATTCTCTACCGCGCAGAACGCGCTCAGGGACGCGACGGATATGGTTCTGCACCTGAACATGTGCGTGCGCTTGCCGAAGAGAGCAAGAAATATTTTGAAGGAAATCCTTTGGGCGAGTTTGTATATTTACGTACATACGCGAGATGGATAGATGCTGAAGGAAGACGAGAGACTTGGATAGAAACGGTTGATCGGTACATGGCGTTCATGCGTGAAAACTTAGGGGATGCGCTTACTGACCGAGAGTATGCAGAGATACGCCAAGCGATACTCGCTCAGGAGATTATGCCTTCAATGCGGCTTATGCAGTTCGCAGGAGAAGCAGCACGCAGATGCAATACCTGCGCATATAACTGTACATTTATTGCTCCCTCTTCTGTTTCGGACTTCGCCGAAATTATGTACCTCTCAATGCAGGGATGTGGTGTGGGATTCTCAGTAGAGAGTGAGCAAGTAGAGCGTCTTCCACAGATACAGAGACAGAATGGGACTACGCTTCCTGTGCACGTAGTTGTAGATTCAAAAGAGGGGTGGTGCGATGCACTTACTGCAGGACTATCTGCTTGGTATGACGGGTCCGACATTAGCTTTGAGTATTCTCAGGTGCGTCCTGCAGGTGCACGTCTCAAAACTATGGGAGGCAAAGCATCAGGACCAGAACCGCTTAAATCACTGCTCACCTTCGCTCGTGAAAAGATACTAAAACGAGAGGGGCGGCGACTGCGGCCAATTGATGTGCACGACATCATCTGCAAGATTGGTGAATGCGTCGTATCAGGTGGCGTACGCCGCACTGCGATGATTTCACTTTCTGATCTAGATGACGCAGAAATGCGTGACGCGAAGCAAGGACAGTTCTATCTTACCCACCCACATCGTTCCGTCGCGAATAATTCAGCGGTATATCAGAGCACTCCAACGAGCGTGGAACTTATGGAGGAGTGGATTGCACTCATGCACTCTGGTTCAGGCGAACGCGGCATTTTCAATCGCGGTGCTCTCGGATCTCAGCTTCCGGAACGACGTAGACAATATTTCGGGTTAACGGGATTCCTCACATCCGATGGAGTCGTGCGTGGACCAATCGGCACCAATCCGTGTGGCGAGATCATTCTCCAATCTAAACAGTTCTGCAATCTCTCTGAGGTTATTGCACGCCAGGATGATACACGCGAATCCCTTATAAGAAAGATTCGTCTTGCCTCTCTTATCGGGACCTACCAGTCTACCCTAACGAAGTTCAACTATATTTCCTCAGAATGGCAGAAACATTGTGCAGAAGAACGGCTCTTAGGCGTGTCGGTTACTGGGCAATGGGATAGTCCTGTTGCTCGCGAGGCGGACACACTAGCTGCCATGCGTGAGGAAGCAGTGCGCGCGAACATTGAGTACGCAGAACGATTTGGTATCACACCTTCAAACGCTGTTACAGCAGTAAAACCATCTGGCACTGTATCGCAAACATTTAACTGCGCTTCCGGTATCCACCCACGTCATGCACCCTACTACATTAGGCGTGTGCGCATCTCTGCAACTGATTCGCTCTTCAGGATGCTTAAGGACCAAGGCGTGCCACATCAACCTGAAGTTGGTCAGTCTGACGAGAATGCCTCTACATACGTCTTGGAATTCCCAGTGCGTGCTCCCGAGGGCGCTCCCTGCAAAGATGACTTCTCGGCACTAGAGCAACTTGAGTATTGGAAACGGGTAAAGGAAAACTACACCGAGCATAATCCATCAGCAACGATCTCAATTGGCGAGGACGAGTGGATTAGTGTCGTTGATTGGGTCCAAAAGAATTGGGACATCATTGGCGGACTCTCCTTCCTTCCCCGATTTGACCATGTGTATCGGCTTGCACCCTATGAAGCAATTAGCAAAGAAGAATACGAGCAACGAATGCGTGAGTTCCCTGTAATCGACTATTCCAAGCTCACAAGATATGAGCACACGGACGAAACAGAACAGAAGCGCGAACTCGCGTGTGCAGGCGGCACATGTGAGATAGATGATGTTGCAACAGAGACGCTCTCAGTCGTAAACACATAAACGTATGCTCTACACGCGAAAAGGAGATGGTGGCAAAACTGGATTATTCGGTATCAAAGAGCGTATGCCGAAAGATCATCCTGTATTTGACGCTCTGGGAACTGTTGACGAACTCAATTCATTCGTCGGACTTTGTAGAGCACACGCACGAGAGCACGGTCATGATGAAAATAGTTTTATTGTGAGTGAGCTATATCGGGTGCAGGAGGCTTTATTCATTGTCCAAGCAGAACTCGCAGGAGCAGAAAAGCACATCAATCAAGCACACGTGGATTCTCTTGAGGCAACTATCGGAAAAATAGAGCTGACTATAGAGAAACCAACATCATTCATCGTGCCCGGCGCGACCGTTCTCTCAGCACTTTTTGATTGTGCACGAACCATATCGCGGCGCACAGAGCGCGCAGTTGTTAAGGCGCTGGAAGACGAGGAATCTGCAAAGGAACTCCGAGCATACCTAAACCGACTCTCCAGCTTCTTCTACGCACTAGCTCGGCATGCCGCACACATAGAGAACATGGGAGAGCGTGCTCCGACATACAAACCTAACAACTAATACACACCTATCATGAAAGACTACTCATGGCTCGCAGTATTCTCAGTCTTTACGCTCGTCGTAGGACTTCTATTTACCTACGGCAATAGCACAAGAGCAGATGTAGACACTCCGCCAGTTCAAGTGTTAGTAACCTCTACAACAACGCCGTCCTCACCGATTATTATCCGAGGAGAAAGTACAGGCTCTCAGTTCGCACCTCCCGTTATTACGGTCAATGTTATGATTGCGACCTCTTCACTAGTCGCAACCCCGCAAGCAGCTCCTAAGACTTCTACCAAGGACACATCGCCTTCGTACACCTATAATGTCACGAACAATACGTACGCCCAGGAAGAGACGACACCACCACCAGCGGAAACCAGCACGATAACCCTTTCTATTGAGGGAGTGTATACGTCAACGACGACTCCGATTACTGACGGAGAGACAATACTTGAACTTCTCTCACGACTAGATGCGACTGATTCAGCGCTCAGCCTTGTTACGCAAGACTACGGTGATATGGGTGTCCTCGTAACAGCGTTGGGTGGGCTTGTAAACGGTACTGATGGAAACTACTGGCAATATCAAGTGGATGGACAAGTTCCAATGGTTGGCGCAGATCAGTATGAACTTGAGTCAGGAGAGACAGTTATTTGGGAATTCAAAGGATTCTAATATGAAAACAATATTTTCTATCCTCGCCCTGATAGGGATCGGGCTTCTCGGACGCCTCGCCCCTCATCCACCAAACACAACGCCCGTCACAGCAATTGCCTTTGCTGCTGGGAAGTATGTCGGCAACGTGTGGGCAGTCGTCATCCCTCTACTCGTAATGATCATTGCAGATGTAATTCTGGGGTTCTATGACTGGAAAGTGCTCATGAGCGTGTACGGGTCAATCGCAATAATTGGCGGTATCAGTATGCTCGCCAAGAAAGCACGGCCTTCCGTTATCATTCTTCTCGTTATGGCGTCATCGGTGCTGTTCTTCCTCATTACGAACTTCGCTGTGTGGGCTGCCTCCTCATGGTATCCACGAACGCTAGAAGGACTTATTGCCTCATACGTTGCCGGGTTACCGTTTCTAAGGAACATGTTCATTGGAGATGTATTCTATGCTGCCTCCCTACTTGGAGCATTTGAATGGGTTTTTAGTAGAACGACAAAAGAGGCCTTTCGGCCCCTTTTGGTCTCTCTGCGCGGTCGACGAGACTTGAACTCGCAACCTCCCGCGTGACAGGCGGGTGCTCTAACCAGTTGAGCTACGACCGCAGATGTGCGCGTGGCACCGATAGAATATAGCCTGTTTCCAGACCTAAGACAACTCTGTGCTGGCGGGAGGACTTGCACCTCCGACCTTAGGTTTATGAGTCCTATGCTCTAACTACCTGAGCTACGCCAGCGAATACTACGCACAGTACTATACAGAGCCTCTCCGTTCAACGCCCAAGCTCCCGGAGGATCTCCTCTGCTCTCCCCACATCCTCTGGATACCCCACAGGAATCCAGAGGGGCTGCTCTATAACCATGATGGGATGATCATTCCCAAGGCTCGCAACGGGGTCTGTGAGGAAGTACTCCCCACTTTCATGACGCGGTGCTGGGTAGTCAAAGATACGCTCGTCCAGCATGATACCGCCCGTTGAAACAAGATTGCTCGTTGGGTTCGCGGGCTTCTCAACAAGCTGCTTGAGTGTTCCATCTTCGTGGCGCTCAATAACACCAAACTTAGAAGGCTCCGCATGGGGAGCGGCAAGTATTGAATACGGATGCTTGATGGTCTCTTTGAGCGCTTCTGCACCATGTATATCGTCTCCATACATAAAGAGGAATCTTCCTTTCAAAAGCGGGCGAGCTATGGAAAGCGCATGCGCCGTTCCTGCAGGCATCCACTGATGGACGTACAGTATCCTTCTTCCTCCATACTCGTCTCCAAGTCGCTCTTGGATCATGTGGCCCTTGTATCCAATTACTACGATAACCTCATCAATCTCCTCAGGAAGCGCATCAATAATGTGCTCAATGATCGGCTTCCCATTAACCTCAATAAGTGGCTTTGGCTTTTCTAGAGTGAGCGGGCGCATTCGCTTCCCCTCTCCTGCGGCGAGTATAACTGCTTGCATATGTCTCTTATTACTCAATTACGATGGTATTAGTAGCATCGGTTGTATCTGGCACAATTGGTTCAGACTTAGACAATACAGCGTATAGGAGCATTCCTAGCACAATTAGAATGACCAGGAGACCTCCTCCCAAAACCTCAAGATACTTAACTTGAGCATGTGAGAGCAGAGCAATAATAAGCGCAAATACAAAGATTATTAGTACAACCGTAAGTAGGTACACAAATATCTTTGTAGGAGAAGTCGCTAGCTTTTCATAAGTACTATTCCACTTACTAAAATTATCTTCGGCATCTTCTGGTGCAACATCTGTTATGCCAAGAACTTTCTCAGATGTATCCTCTTTTATTACAGTTTTTTCTTCAGTTTGTTTCTTTGAACTTTCTGGAGCATCTTGTCCTGATAACGCTATAGCTGCTGTTTGTGTATTGAGTGATACGTGTTCAACCGGCTTTGCAAAAAATTGAACTACGAAAGTAGCATCTTTGCCTTCGTACTTGCCATGCGCAACTCCGAATCCTACATTCGTATACTGTTGCTTAACTATGTTTGCTCTATGAGTTGGTGAATTCATCCAAGCTTCTTCTACCTCGGCAGAATCTGTGAAATTTACTGCTAGATTCTCTCCTGCATAGATGTACTCATACCCCACTTCCTTAAACCAGTACCAGGGAGCGTTACCAGCTGGATCAACGTGAGAAAAGTAACCTTTCTCAGCCATGTCCTCTGCCTTTAATTGGGCTGCCCTATCAAGCGCTTCGTCTCTTTCCAGAGTATCAATCCCGTTCTTTATGCGATCCTGATTTGTTAGAGACGCAAGCGCACCAGGGAGAACAGATGCAAGGAAGTTTGTCTTATTAGACACTACTGTTGTCTGAAGGATGTACGCCGCCTGTACGAGTAAGAGTAGGGCCAACACGATGCCAATAACTCCGCCAGTAAATAGGAAAGGCTTGAAGTTATTGCCCTTGTGGGCAAGCAAGTAGTCTTTGAGACCTCTTGGCTTTTTTGACGTCATGCTTCAAATCGTACAATACAAATTAAAAACAGTAAACCCGGCACAAGTGCCGGGTTTACTGTTTTTTAACCTTTTATTCGGTTATGCGCCGTTTAGCTGATTCAGTTCTTGTTGTAGTTCAAGAACCTTTGCCTTTAGTTCTAGAATGAGAGCTTCTCGTGCTGCTGCATTTAGTGTCTGCATTGCAGGAACTCCTCCCATTTCCTGGATCTTAGCTCGTGTCAGTGGACCAAAGTATCCAGTTGCCACTACTCCGTTTCTTGCCTGCCACTTAGTAAGGGCAACTTTCGTAAGTGGGCCAAAGTATCCAGTTGGGGCAGCAATCATGAGATCACCTGAAGCAATCAACATTGTTTGCAACTCGTTCACTTCTAGTCCTGTAGAGCCGATTGTGAGGTCGCTGGTGAAGTTGAAAATTGCTGCACCGAGTACCTGACCACCCCCGACAGTTCCGCTCGTCCCAGCTGTAGTTGTTGTGTTTGCAGTCCCGCTACCGCTTCTGCCACTAGCTCGGCTAGTTCCTCCCCCCGCTGATCCTGTTGAACTAGAATCAGTTACCGTTGCCGTGTACGCCACGAATGTGGTGAAATGCTTGGTCCAGACAATTAGATCTGACCCAACAGCAATGTAACAATCACCAGTTGTTGATAGCTGCGCATCAACAGTTACTTGGTCGTCCAAGCTACATTCGGTTGTTATCGGTGTGAAGTCCCCCCCGTCGTTATCTGTCGTCCATCCAATGAGTCTCCCTGCGAGACCAACAAATTCAAGACGAGCAGCACTGGAAAGTGTTAGCGAGTTATCACTTGATCCAATGCTTATTGCTGAAACTGGACTAATGTTCTCAAACCCTTCTATCGCTATAGAGTCTAGTTCGGTTACATCTACAGCAGATGCTTCAAGGTCTGAAGTGTCTCCATCCCAGTCTTCTCCCGTAATGATTGTCCCAGTTGGGATACTCACATTAACCGTGAAGCCGTTTGAAGAAGCTGTGCTCTCTTCTTCTGTTATTACAATAGCAACTGAATCACCATCTTCCTCAGCAAACCAAGGCGATACAACGATAGTGCTTCCATCAGTGGCAACAACTGATTCAAGAGGATTTGCATCTCCCCAGAAGTTGTTCGTTGCATCAATGGTGTATGCACCTATGAGTGATGAGTGCATTCCTACACCCACTGCAGTTCCGAGATCAAATGAGTTCTCGTTAATTGCAACAGATCCAGCACTTGGGTTTTTCTCAAAAAACACTACGAATCCATCTAGAGAACCCTCAAGAGCAAGCTTGTGCTCACGTAGGTCGCTTATTGTATTTCCATTAACCACTGCATCGGGAGTGTTCCCCTCAAGTCCAATTGCGTGGACCCAAAGTCCTTCTAGATCGTTAATTTCGTTATCTAGAATTTCTAGATCTCTTGTAGATCCAATGTTCGCTCCTGTCTGGTCTGCGTGATTAACCAAGATTCCGTAAGCACCTCTACCTCCTCCTGCAAAGTTAGTTGAGGATTTGGCCACGATCCCATGAATGTTGTTAGATTCAATGCGAACACCATTTACATCTGAGGCTCCAGTTGAGTCTCCGATAGAGATTGCGCTTGCTGATCTTCCGTTTACATGGCCGATTGCGTCAAACTCGTTATCTTCAACAACAATGTTATCCACGCTCTCAGCTCCGTCTTGGAAGTACAAGGCGTGTACATTAGCGTTCACGCTCGCGTCTGAGCCAATCTGTGTGAAGTGGTTACTGCTGATTGTTATATCTCCTACTCCATTGATGAGCACTGCTTTAGTGCCTGTAGGATTGCTCAGAGTTAAATCCTCAAGAGTTACTCCTGAGTGATTTATTGTGATCTGTCCGTTAATCTGAGCATCAGATTCTCCTGTAATAGTGATATCTGATGCGATGGTTAGATTCTCGTTGTAGGTTCCCGCAAGGACAGTAACGTTGCCTCCAGCAGATGCTGCAGACAATGTACTCTGAATAGTCATCCCAGGTCCTACAATGAAATTATCTTCAAGTTCACCTGTATTTGAGACTTCACGGATGACAGAAACAGTGTTTGCTGCAAATGGGGCTGTTTGTAGTGCCAATGCTCCTGCAACTGCAGTTGATTCAGAGTTCTGGAAATACACAAAGCGTGTGCTTTCTGCACCCCGGTGAGCTGCATTTGTAATGCCGTAGTTGAACCCTGAAGGAAGCTCTATACCAGATGGAGCAAACCCATGTTCAGTATCAGAGTAGATTGGATTTGATTCCGCAAAGTCACCTCCAGAAAAGGCTACATTTGTAGTTGGTCCAGTTCCGTAGTCAAAAATTCCTACGCCTCCCCAGTTATTATCTAGTGTGGTTACGTTGCTAAGCTCTAGATCTGTAACATTACTTAGTGCGATTCCTACACCTGCTGTACTAAGTCCATTTGCAGTTACTGACTCAAGAGCGCTGTTAGTTACAGCGTTTAGATCAATTTCAGACTTTCCTGATCCCTGTACAGTTACATCTCTAAGAGTCAGATTTTCTGCCTGGTACGCCTTAACTCCGTAGTTTGATGCAGGTCCATTAAGGGTGAACTTCTCTAGAGTGACTCCATTTGCTGTTGGTGCAATTCCATAGCCTGATGGTGCACTGTTTATTACAACACCCTCTTCACTCTCTCCAACAAGAGTAAGGTTGTTTGTGGTGATATTAAGTGTGCTTGAGAGATTGTAAGTACCATTTGCGAGATGGATGGTTGTTCCCTCTTCGGCACTTGCTACTGCAGCTTCTAGCGAAGGTCCGTCAACTACCTCTACGGTTGGTGCTGTAACAGTGAGAGTAATTGTTGCAGTCGTAACTTCAACATCCGCTTCTTCACTTACAGCTTCCGAATCAGCAGCCTCTAAAACTAGTGTGTACGGCTCAGTTCGTATATCTTCTGGGCCAGTTGTAAAGGTAATGGTACCTGTGCCGGCACCTGAAGCCGCTGAACTCATGCCAAGCGCTTCTGCAAGCTCTCCAGATTCTGCGCTAGCTCCCACGAAGTTGGAAGGTGCGATTCCGCCAGTTATCGTATAGTTAAACGTGGCTGTTCCTCCTCCTTCAACGCTTTGAGTACTTGGTGTGATTGTTAATACAAGCGGCCCGTCAGCGAGTGCTGACATTGGTGTAAACGATGCCACGAGTGCAAGCATCGTTGTTGCTCCAATGAGCTTTTTAATAAATGTAGACATAGGAATTTCTAATTGAAGTAATAGAACGTATTACTTTAGAAGGCCCAGAGGCCTCCTGCCCCAGTAATATCTCAAGCCTATGCCTCGTACCCCAAATGTCAACCTATTTGGTGCTAGGATACGAATAATGAGAGTTCTTGGAATCTCCTTGCTTTCGCTCTTCCTCCTGCTATCAACACACGCATATGCGTACGCAGCAGAGCTCCCTGCAGGTTTTGCGCCCGGACCTATATGGGTGTCCAAGCAGCAACCAACAGCTGGAGAGCGGGTTGAGTTATACGCTGCGGTATATAACGCAAGCGATACCTCTCTTGAAGGGTCCATTACCTTCTTAGTTGATGATGCAGAAATAGGATCTGTACCCTTTGTGCTTAATGACGGAGAGACAAGTATCAAATCAGTAGAGTGGACTGCAGTTGCAGGTCCTCACACAGTGCGTGCATTTATAAATACTGCTATTGAACGGAACTCAAAACAGACTGCGAGTATTGAGCATGCAGAGGTTGCAAATATATCAGTTCAAGTCGCAGAGAAAGAGCCAACTCCTGAAGTACTCGCTGCAGTAGACACAGCAAGCTCTGCAATAAGTCTTGCACTTGCTTCAAGTAGCCCGCTTGTCTCAAACATTGCACAGACAGTAGTACAGACAACGGAGTCTATTCGCACTGCAGGAGAAGCATTTTTGTCTGAAGCAGCAGGAACAAGCACTCCTTCAGTTTCAAAGGGAGAAGTACTCGGTGCTGAAACCTATGCCGCAGAACCTGAAGTCTCTTCACAAGATTCTTCCCTGCTTGCGAATGTAGCAAATACTCTTCTTCCTATATTTAGATACCCTGCAATCTTTTATCCCCTCTTCTTTATCCTATTGGTTGTGCTCTTCTGGATTGTTGCGAAGCGGCTTCGCAACCCCTCTTCAAGAAGAAGACGTTAAGGAACAGAATCTATAATTTTCTACCGCACGTTCTCAATTTGATTGAGAACGTGTCTATCATCTACTTCTTTGAAAAAACACTATTCACCGGGATCTTGAGGAACAGGGCTCCAGTCTCACTATCATGAGGAATCTCTCCCCCTCTCATGTTTACCTGAAGCGAGGGAATGATCAGTCGCGGCATGCCAAGTGTCATATCTTTGTCCTTACGCAACGCAGCAAATTCATCAGCACGAGTATGCTGGTTCAGATGTATGTTTGCACGCTTCTGCTCTCCAACAGTTGTCTCATACTGGTATTCCGACCTCCCCTCAGGAAGATAGTCATGGCACATGAACATGCGCATTTCTTCAGGAAGAGAGAAAAGCTTCTGTGCTGAAGCATGCATATCCTCTGCGCTACCTCCAGGAAAATCAACACGGGCAGTACCATAGTCAGGCATGAAGAGCGTATCTCCTGGGAAGACAGCGTCACCTATGATGTAGGTTACGTCCGCAGGTGTGTGCCCGGGCGTATACATAACATGGACAGGTATGTCACCCAGCAAGAATTCATCTCCATCTGAGAAAAGCTGATCAAATTGGCTTCCGTCTCGCTCAAACTCGGTCCCTTCGTTGAAGACCTTTCCAAACACGCTTTGTATTTCCAATATCTTTTCCCCAATCGCAATTTTGCCGCCGAGGTGCTCTTTAAGATACGGAGCAGCGGATAAGTGATCAGCATGCACATGTGTCTCCATAATCCACTCTACGCGGTACCCGTTATCCTTAACGTACTGGATGATTCTGTCAGCACTTTCAAACGAAATCGTACCCCCGTGTGGCTCATAATCTAGAACACTATCAATTACTGCGCATTGTTTAGTTGTCTCATCGGCGACAACGTACGTTACGGTATTGGTTGCATGGTCAAAGAATCCTTTGACTGAAGGGTGGTGAGAAAGAAAGTCTTCGTAGTTTTTCATGAGAGTCGTATTAATCCTTATTCCAAGGTAGCCGTGCAAGCAGCATGGTCATACCACACCATCCGGTCAAACCAGAGACGATGAGCCCGATACCAATCATGGCTGAAAGTAGGAACCATCCTGGGGAAATCAACAGTGCAAGCATGTGCGCAAGAATGATGAGCACTCCTGCAGCAATGAAGGTCTGACGCATAAGAGAAAGTCTGGATGAGACCCTTGCAGTGCCGTATCCCGCACTTTCCCAAGCAAGAATCCCGCCTTCAACATTCACAAAGCTCTGCTTGTACCCCAAGCGCTGCAAGTTTCTCCGCAGCTGCTACACCTCTACGTCCCGAGCGGCAATGTACATAAATAGTCTTTTTATCCTTAAACTCCGCTAAGTGCTGCTCTATCTCATCAAGCGGCACTGAACGAACTCCCGCAATATGCTTCTCGTTGTATTCGTCCAGCGTACACACATTAATAAAATCAACAGATGGATTATTCCTTTCTGCATCTATAACTTCTTTAAAAGAAGGGACCGATATGTGCTTCATATAATTAATCAGTTAGGGCGATAATAGTACGCGCAAGATCTACATACTTTCGGGAGGCGGTGCGGTAGTACACGTGCCGACCACTTTCGCGAGCATGCACTACTCCCGCATCACGCAAGACACTAAGATGTTGCGAGAGTGCGCTCTGGCTTAGGGAACACTTTTTAAGAAGGCTACTCACCGTCATCTCTTGTGCGAGGCACGCGATAAGTCGTACGCGCTCTGTATTACCCACCGCCTTGCATAATTCGTTAAGCTGCATATGCAACATATTAGTATATTCTAATATATCTTGCAAGTAAGATTGCATGCATCCAGAACATGATTCTTGTCCTATTTCAAAAACATTCTTCTTTCTCCTTCATTGCAACACCAAACTCCTCCGAACCGGATTCGTCCGTTTGTAATGAAATGAAGGAGTGCTTATCCAACTGGGTAGATTTCTATATACCTCTTTTTCCAAGCCTTGATAAAAGCATCTACTGAGATAGTTCCCCCACCCTGCTTTTCTGCTGGGTCGTTATAGTACACCGTGTCTCCCTCTATTTTAGTAACAACCACTAAATGCGGGATGGGATTCCCGGGTTCAAATGTGTAATACACCGACGCAATAACTGGCCCCTTCTCTACAGCTTCTTTAAACGAAGTAAACGCGTTTGCATTTCCTGCAAGATCATGACTCTCTCCAGAGAATCCGTATGCGCTTGAAACATTGATCAACCCCTTATACGTCCAGCCAGCGTCTGAGTAGGCTCCCTTCTTAATACCATCCGCAAGTAGTGCATCAACAGAAACAGTACCGGGCTTGTAGTACTCCATGATCATACCGAGGCTCGCGATACCACACCCAACCTTCTGCCACTCAGGAAAGCTAATATCTCTAAACTGAGAAAAGAACGGAACAGTAGTTGTTTCCTCCACCACAGGAGGAACACTAACTAAGAGTTCGCTTGCCTGTACGACAGTAGGGGCCGGTGAAGCAGCCGCAGGAGTGCCGAAGAAGAAAGCTCCGAGGAGTAAAGAGAGAAATACCATAGCCGCAACATTCTACTGCGCAAGAACACACAACGCAACGCCTTGTCTAGTCTTCTACAATAACGACTGTGCCGAGCTCTGCCCACTCATAAAGTTTTCTGGCCTTGTCCGGATCCAAATTTACACACCCATGGGAATATCTGCTGCCAAAGCTACTGTGCCAGTATGCTCCGTGAATAACTGCCCCCTCGTGAGTGAAGTATAGATTCCATGGCACACCCGGAAGGTCATAGTAGTCGCTCGCAACTCCTGGAATTGGGCCCTGCATATAGCGACTTGGGGTCTTCTTGAAAACACTAAACGTTCCGCGTGGCGTGGGCGTAAGCTCAAGACCTGTTGAAATAGCTGTTTCCATAAATACGACATCGCCATCATACGCAATCAGTGTCTGATTGCTGCGATTTACGACAATTCGCTTGGTTGTTGTTGCTGTCTCGTGATCCCAAATAGTCTTGTCGCCCTCATCCAACACAACGCGGACATACTCCGCAGTAACATACCAGTCTCCTTTCACTCGTTCGGGATACACAAGGGTCTCGTCAAATACGATTTTAAACCACGTCTGCCCATCTCGCTCTACCTTTCCATTAATCTTAAGCACCACATGGTTGCGCAAACGCGTGACCACAGGAAACTCTTCACCAGGACCAGAGCGTACGTTCACACACTCCCCTTGAAAGTGCTCGGCGCAACTATCTATAACTTCAACATACTCAAAGAGCACATGTTTAACTGGCACGAGGTGTATGCCTGTTGATGAAGCCACGGAGGCTGCCTCCTCTGGTCGCACAAAAGGTGTTCGTGGTGCTTCCCAATACTCAGCTTCTGGTTCGTTTATGTGGAGTCGTGCCTCTTCTGCTGAATCGTATGAAACAGAACGATACGTACTCACAAACAAATATACGCCCGCAGCAAGCACAACGAGTATGAGCGCTCCTATTACTAACGGCCGCTGGAACAATGCTTTCATAAACTCACTATAGTACGCTTTACTCCTTTTAAGGAGGGAGCTCTGCTTGCACCCTTCACCTACTGGTAAGAGACCTTCTGACTCCATAGCCCTTTGGGGGTTTAGTCTGAAACAAAGGAAAACGGCACCCTAGAGTGCCGTTTTCCTAAATCGTGTTGCGGGGGCCGGAATCGAACCGGCGTCTGGAGGTTCTTTTACACCTACTGTTTCCAATAGGAATGGACTATCCCATGATCCTGATAGGATCCTCCCATTATAGTCTCTGAACCTTTCCCGGATTACTCCGAGACTTGGCTGCTGATTGCCGAATCTTCCTGTTTTTCGCGCATTCACGCTCATCCTTTCAGATCACGTTGTAGCACAAGAAGCTCTAACGGTATTCCAGCAATTTAGAGAGTTTTTCCACTACCCGTTACCGGATAGGGTCACGTTATTCACATGAGCCTCCCGAGGTACCTCTCCTCTACCCCGCTATGTACTGCTTCACTGATGAAGCCGAGCAAAGCATACCACTTTACTGAGGAGAGTACAATGCTGGTTGCTATGGGCGCAACAGTGGAGGATTCATAAACTCCCTATAGTTATGATGCTATTCTTAGTATTAGTATATGCCGCATAAAGATCCTGCGCGTGCCAAGGAATACCGCTCAAGATATATGAGAGAAGTGTGGTATCCAAAAAATAAGGAGAAGCATTTGTCGTATGTCCGCCGAAATAAGCAGCGCGTAAGGATATTCATTGAGGAGTACAAGCGAGCCCGCGTATGCGCAGATTGCGGATTTTCGGGGAAAGAGTTCCCCTATGTACTTGATTTTGACCACCTGAACGATGGTCTTTCAAAGAAATTCACCATAGGGAGCTGGTCGCACTCAGTGCTCAGCATAGAAGCAATCGAGAGAGAAATAGAAAAATGCGAATTAGTCTGTGCGAATTGCCATCGCATTAGAACTTTCTCTAAAAAGGTAGAGGTGGACTAAATCTCCCCAAACTCCCGCATAACAGCTTCAAAGTGCGCGATAGTGCGATGTGCCTGACGCTCAGTTAACTGATATGCGTAGCCCTGGTGTGCAATCTCGTTGCGCACCTTATGCCCTTCCCACGCGTCCTGCAGGGTGTGCATGCGGTTAGGATCAACTGCCTTAAGTTTCTCTCCAATAGTTTGGCCTGGGTACCCAAGCTGAGTAAGCAAATCGTCCAGCATAATGTCTGCCTCAATAATTGCCTGACGCCAATCATTCTCAAGCGGGCTCTCTATAAGCTCCCTGATGTGGTCCCAGCGACTATGGTCTCGTTCAACCTCAGCATGCGCTGCATCCAATGTGGTTATGTTCTTCTCCCCCTCGTGAAGAATCTGATAGTACTTAAGAGATGAGTTTATGAAGACAATTAAAATACCGATCGTAACGAGTGTGGAAATGATTGTTACAACAATCCAAATGTGAGATGCAAGGGAGAGAAAATCAATTTGTACACCGCCTACGCGCGTTCCCGTAATAAGATCGTAGAAGAGACGAAAGAAATATTCTACGTTTAGGAAATGTATTGATCCTGTAGAGGTCGCCATCCCTCTGATTATAGCGTTTCTTTGGTCACGAGTGCGCCAATTTTAAACAGGAGCTGGTCTGCACCATGTGGAGCGGTGAAATGCATACCTGTTGGAAGAGAAACTCCGTCTCTCTCAACAAGCCCCATAGGAACTGAGATAGCAGGCATGCCAGTAAGGTTTGCGGTAACGGTGAATATATCTTCAAGGTACATAGATACTGGGTCTGACTTCTCGCCGAACTTAAAGGCTGGAGAAGGTGTTGTAGGGAACGCTATAACATCAACATCCTTAAATGCCTCATTGTATTCGTCACGCAACACGTCACGCACTGCATCAGCCTTTCTGTAGTACGCATCAATATAGCCTGAAGAAAGTACAAACGTTCCAAGCAAGATACGTCGCACTGTTTCTGGACCAAATCCTTCAGTCTTGCTCAAGACATAGTCTGAAAGGAGTGTCTCCCCTCTTGCTGCATGTCCGTACCGAATTCCATCAAAGCGAGCTAAGTTTGCAGACGCTTCTGCAGGCATAATCACGTAATACACAGGGAGCGCGTATTCGCTTGTAGGCAAAGAAACATCAACAAGGGTGTGCCCCTCAGATTCAAGACGTGCAAGTGTCTCATTAAAATGAACAAGAACATCTGGATCAATTCCTTCTGCGAGAAGGTGCTTGGGAACTCCGATGCGGAAGGTTGCAGGAACTTCTCTCGTATCACGCATGTTATCTGGAAGCGTTGTAGCGTCCAATGAGTCATGTCCTTCTATGGTGTCAAAGAGAATCTTTGCATCTGCAACCGTCTTCGTTAGAGGCCCCGCCTGATCAAGAGAAGAACCGAGTGCAATAAGTCCATTTCTTGATACTGCTCCATACGTAGGCTTCATTCCAACAAGCCCCGTGTGTGCTCCCGGCTGTCTGATAGAACCTCCGGTATCTGTACCAAGTCCCGCAAGTCCCATACCTGCAGCAACAGCGGATGCAGAACCTCCAGAAGAGCCTCCTGCGGTGCGCTCTGTATCAAGAGGGTTCTTCGCTACTCCATATGCTGAGTGTTCTGTTGAAGAACCCATAGCAAACTCATCCATATTGGTGCGCCCCACAAACAATGCTCCTGCTTCTTTGAGCTTCTTTGTAACGGTCGCGTCACGAAGTGCACGATGATTCTCTAACATCCGTGATGCTGCGCTCGCAATCTTTCCCTCAATAAGAATATTGTCCTTCATCGCAAGCGGAATACCACACAAGAGTGGAGCTGCATCCTTCTCTGTATCAATACGCTCCTGTGCAGCAGCAATTGCTGCCTCGTCAGCATCAAAGATTTCCAAGTATGCGTTCAGTTCCGCATTGCGTTCTTTCGCTTCTGATACGCAGGCATCCCAGAGCTCTCGCACAGAGAACTCTCCCGCACGAAGTCCTCGTGCTGCCTCAGTTATGGATAGCTCGTTAAGTTTCTTAGTCATGCGCAATAATCTGCTTCACTGACAAAGAGTCTCCTTCTTTTTCAGGAAACTGCTCAACAATCTTCTCTGTCCAGGTTCCAGGAGTAAAGGGCTCTCCGTCTTCACGGAAGACATTACGTAGCTCTGGAACTTGCCTTTCTGTATGTGGAAGCGAGAGCGTATCCAACTTCCCTACATAGGCCAAAATACTCTCAAACTCCTTAGCGAAGCCTGCGAGTTCTGCTTCTGGTACCTGTATACGTGCCAGAGCAGCTAGCCTTTTAACATCTTCAGCTGTTGTGTGGACCTCACTCATTACAGCCAATCTATCACGCTTTAAGCCTCCTGAGGAACTCCTTTGCGTCTATTACCGGTACACCCAGCTCCTTCGCAGCAGCGAGCTTAGATCCTGGCTTTTCTCCTGCAAGGACAAATCCTGTCTTTCTAGAGACTGCACTACTTACAGAGCCTCCTTCTTTCTTAATTAAACCTGCTGCCTCTTCCCGAGAGAATTCATCAAAACTTCCGGTTATAACCACGGAGACACCAGAAAACACTCCTTTGCTAGGTGCCTTAGACACGGAAGAAATTGAAAGGTGCTGCTGCAACCGTTCAACTAATTCTCTGTTTTCTGCATCGGAGAACCATTCAGATACTGCACGCATTCCAATCTCGCCGATACCGTGTATATCGCTAAACTCATGAGGTCTTGCATTCAGAATGTGCGGGAGAGTTCCAAAATGCGCTGCAAGCAAGTATGCAGTTTCAACTCCCACATGCGGTATAGAAAGACCAGCCAGCAACCTGTCTAGCGGAATGCGAGTGCGCTTTTGAATTGCAGCGATAAGATTCTGTGCAGATGTTTCCTTAAAGCCTGGGAGCGCACGCACTTCGTCATACGTAAGATCAAAGAAATCATCGTACTCACTCACCAATTCATGCTCCATAAGTAGCTTAACGGTCTTCCCGCCAAGCCCCTCAATATCAAGCGCGCTCTTCCCCGCAAAGTGTGTAAGCTTCCTATACTGCTGATCAAAAGACCCCGCAACCTTACACTTGCGTGCAGCAGTGCCTGGGACTCGTTCTATTTCCCCCTCTCCCCCACACAAATAAGAGCGCTTGGGAAAACTCCACTTCTTTTCTTTGCCTGTACGAAACTCAGGCAAGACCTGAATAATCTCTGGAATGATGTCTCCTGCCTTTTGCAGAATAACTGTGTCGCCAATACGAATATCTTTCTCTGCAATGAAGTCTTCGTTATGAAGTGTTGCGCGTGCAACCGTCGTTCCTGCAACAGACACTGGTTCTAAATGTGCAACAGGCGTAAGCACTCCAGTACGCCCCACCTGAAGACTAATATCAGTAACACGTGTAGTTACTTGTTCTGCCGGAAACTTAAGTGCTATGGCAAAGCGTGGTCCCTTTCCTGTATATCCAAGCGCGGTCCGGTATTCAGCTTCATTTACCTTAAGCACCACGCCATCAATCTGATAGTCCTCGCTCTCTCTTTTTGCTCCGTGCCATGCATCCCAAAAGGAAACAACCTCCTCAATAGTGCGCCCGTGGATGCTCTTTGCATTAACCGGGAGACCAAGTTCTTTAATATAGGAGAGACTCTCAGTTTGAGTCTCAGGCATCTTCTCGCTTGTTGCATCAAGATCGTACAGAAACGCAGCAAGCGGACGTGCTGCAGCAACCTGTGCATCAATCTGTCGCAGGGATCCTGCAGCTGCATTGCGTGGATTTGCAAAAGCAGCTTTGCCAAGTTTTTCCTGCTCCTTATTTAAGAGCACGAACCCAGAGCGTTTCATATACACTT
This sequence comes from Patescibacteria group bacterium UBA6241, assembly GCA_002441425.1. Taxonomy (GTDB): domain Bacteria; phylum Patescibacteriota; class Minisyncoccia; order Phycocordibacterales; family Phycocordibacteraceae; genus C7867-001. The sequence continues at coordinate 34,768 of DJWB01000004.1, forward strand.
CTCCTTCAACAATTACATCAACGGGACGTGTAAGTGTATGCGGAATGTTTTTAATGGTTCGCACTGCATGCGTTACGTCTTCTCCGATAACTCCGTCTCCTCGCGTTGCTGCAAGTACAAGTGCTCCCTTCTCATAGGTAAGTACAATATGTAGTCCATCAATCTTTAGCTCCGTACTATAGGTAGGAGCCGGATCTGTATATCCCGCACGTACAAGTCCTCTTTTCACTCGTTCATCAAATGCACGTACATCTTTCTCTGAGAATGCATCATCCAGAGACCATTGTGGTACTGCATGCGTAACCTTCTTAAGACCAGGAGCAACTCTCCCCACGACGGTTTGTGTGGGTGAATCAGGAACAATAAGCTCAGGATACATGCGCTCAATCTCAGCAAGCTCATGCTTAAGAGAATCTAGAGCTTCAGGAGATATGGATGAGGTATCCCGCTCATGATATTCGGCACGGTATGCCGTTATAGCCTCGCGAAGCTTCTTAGCGCGCTCTTGTATCTCTTTTGAAGGCTTCATTACCTATACTGTACCCCGTTTGAAGCCCTAGTACACGACCTTAAGTCCGCGCTCAATACGACGTGGATTTGTTGCATCACAGGTGTTATACCCGTTCGCATAAATACAGGTTGTCTTTCCCTGGCTACACGTTGCACCTCCTGATGCCTTGTATATCTCAACCTGCGCTGAGTTGCCCCCAGGACAAGTAACTGAAAAGACTGTTTTCTGCACATTGCTTGAAATTGTTGAAGACAAAGGGAATGTCTGGCCCGTACATGAAATAGATCCACTCGGAGAGCCGTATGCAAATGCTCCCTGTTGCTGGTCCCAGTATAGTGCGCATTCCAGAGCAGAGTCTGCTGCATAAAAAGCAGTCTGGGATTGCTTTGCAGTTGAGGAGAGCACGACTTGCTTGTATGCAACATCAAGCAATGCAAGACCCACAGATAAAAGCACCGAGGTTAAGATAACCGCAATCAGCAATGTGAATCCTCTTGGTGCAGTCTTGCTCATAGCCAGTTGTTTAGGGTCTCCGTAACAGTTGTGGTGTACGGCACCGTGCGAGTCATCCAGGTCATCGTAACAGTGACCCGCACCTCTGTTGCGCTGATCACAGTCAGACGCACCTTTCGTGTAAACGGTGTCACCGTTCCTAAGCCTTGTTGGTTATAAATATTCGCAGAACTTATGTAGAGCGGCGTTATGTTGGTGTTCACCGTTCCCTGCTTTGCATCAACCACACAATCTGCAGCAATACAGTTTCTTGTCCCTCCAGTCCCGTCTAGCCCATACAACCAAGAATGCGTCGCGCTTGGGTTCCGCAAGTTAAACAAATAGTTTCCGTCACGAATACTACGTACATACTCAACTCCCTCCTGTGCAAGCGAAGACGCAATGAGCTGATCTCGTGCACTACGAGAAGCATTCAATGCCTGCTGCACTGCATAGAAAGGACCAACGAGTGCAAGCGCAATAATCGTAATTGCAACGAGTGTTTCTACGAGTGTAAATCCTTGTTGTGGGCGGGTGTGCATCATATGTCTATAAATCGCTGTGTCGCACTCGTCTGAATCGCAAAGTCAGTGGTCTTATTGGTATCAGTTTTCATCGTTCCCTTAATCACAAAGATTGCCTGTGGCTGCACCGTGTCTGAAGCTCCTACACCCCTCACATAAAAAGTAAGCGATTGAATGGTAATAAGTGGATCAGTGAGTGAGACAGCACGAGCTTCGCTACATGAACCTGTACACTGACCAATAGTGCCATCTGCTTTTTTAAAGTACGTGATGGTCTGCCCCTGACTGTCTACAAAGGAAAAGCTTGTTCCTCCATTTACACAGTTAGGTGAAACAGAACTTCCGTTACACGCATACCCAGTTCCCGTACGAATATTGCGTGCCATACTCTCAACTGCAAAGGAGAGACTCGCCACAAGCTGATTATTTCCTCGTGCTTGTCGGTCCAAGCTAATGAGTGTGAGATACGCTCCTGTTACCACAACCATAACAAGACTAAAGATGCCCAAAGAGACGATCATTTCTAGGAGGGTATACCCGCGGTGTGGTGTGTGAGTACTCATGGACATACGCCTACAGATACTTGGCCAACCTTAGATACACTTACACATCGCTCTGTTCCCCCATCTGGAGAAGCTACATAAATAGTCGCGTTTTCAAGTGCCATAGGAGCTCCAGAGCGCTTCCCTGTAATTATGGACTGCGTATTGGGACGCAGGTACACAATATCTAGTGAGTCCAGGTTTGTTCCTGAACAGCGAGTCGCATTTAGAGCAGTATCAAACCCACAGAACTTGCTGATCTTGAATCCTCTATTGAACGTAGAGGTACGTACCGCTTCGGTCGGCACGTCATACGTGCAGTTCCCTGGCTTTGCTTCAGGCCCAGACGACACTGTGTGTCCTGGACATACGCCACCCTGGCTTGAGCCTGGGCTCGCTGGATTAGTGTCCGCAAAAAGAGTGTAGTTCGTTATTGTAGTTGCGTTACTAAAATGCACTCCATACGCTGCGTTTTGTATTCCATTAAAGAGCCTGCTTGAAAGTCCCAAAGACTGCGCCTCACGTATTGAGAACGCGAGCGTATATGCAGTATCAGTGAGAATAACCGTCTTATTAAAAGAAGACTGCCCGTTAATAGCGATACCTGTAACGATTACGATAATCGCCAGCACCACGAGCATCTCCACAAGCGTGAATCCGCGGGGTGGCTTCTTTAGAACGTAAGTGCGAGAGGATTCCATTGTGTAAATAGTGCGAACAGGTACCCAAGTGCGAGAAAGGGTACGAACGGTACTTCAATTCCCATTCTAGAGCCTTTCGGACGTGACACCAATATGCCGATGCCTATAAACGCACCAGCCCAAAAGGAGAATAAGAGTCCCGCAAGTGCTTGGGGTCCTACTACAAGAGAAAGCGCGAGCGCTACAGGACTATCCCCCAGCCCCATTGCTCTTCCCCGTGAAAGCGCGAACAACAAGAAGAAACCAAGTGCTACTACTCCTGAAACGATGCATACTTGTGCGAGTGTCATTCCGCTCCACGTATGTACGGCATATACAGAAGAAAGAACAACAAGTGCAACAGACGCAACAGGAGGCACAATCATGTGACGCAAGTCATACAAGACAATGAACAAGAGCACGCAGAGGATAAGGAGCAAGATCCCTGTCTGAAGAGTAAGTCCAAACTGAAGATACGAAAGTACAAATAGCAGACCGAGGAGCGCCTCAGAGACTGCATACAGTACAGGAACGCTTGCCTTACATGTCCTACAGCGGCCCCGAGAAACAAGCCATGAAAAGACTGGGACCAAATCAAGCACCGTAAGCTGCCTGTTGCAGGAGTTGCATCTAGACCTGCCCGTAAACAATGCCTCGCCTGTATATATACGTTCTGCGAGAACTCCAATGAAACTCGCAAGCACTGCACCGAGTGCAAAAAAGAAGATTGTAGTGATCACTTCCATTATAGGTAGTATACCGTTCCCCAACCCATCCAAAACACAAAACCCCCTGCCTCAAGTGAGGACAGGGGTTTTGTGTTACCCAGTTAGTAAGTGCCTATCTCTTACGGACACGCAGTGTCTGTGTTTGCTGGAGCTGCAGAAAGTTCAGTCTTCTGTCCAGTTGAGTCCAAACACCAGTACTTTGTGTTGTCGCTAATGAGCTGGGAAGCAATCATGTAGGTGTCAGAAGTTGAGGTACAGATAACTGTTCCTGCTCCGTTTGCAGTATCAATTGCTGCAATTGCATTTGCGACAGTCGTGTTCGCGAAGAGCGTGCTTGCTGCTGAACAGCTTGCACCTACTCCTGTGTTCGCAGCTCCATAGCTGTTCGCGTTCTCGCTGTAGTAGAGTGCTGCCTGAGAAGCAACTGAGTCTGTATTCGCCTTGATAGCCGCATCGTTACCCTTTGAACGCGCCGTGTTGAGTGAGGCGAGTACAACGGATGAGAGGATGCCGATGATGGCGATAACGACGAGGAGCTCAATGAGGGTGAAACCTCGCTTCATACTGATCATAAGACTAAGGATTGATTAGCTAACAAACTATGGACAGGTAGTTCCAGTAGTGAAGTCAGTAGATCCCTTCTTACGCGCTCCTGTTGAGTCAACACAGAAGTACGTTCCTGAAGTTGAAGGAAGTGCTGAAGAGATTACGTATGCTGTTCCGTTTGAGAAACACTTAACGTTTGCTGAACCGTTTGAAGTCTCAGCGTGTGTAATTGCCTGACGGATTGAAGTATCTGCATAGAACATGCTTGCTCCTGAAGTAGGACAGGTACCTAGTGTAACTGCACTTCCGTATGCGTTGCTATTGCTGTCGTAGTACAACTCAGCCTGAGTTGCAGCACTTGAAAGGTCTGACTGAATTGCTGCATCGTTACCCTTTGAACGCGCCGTGTTTAGTGAGGCGAGTACAACGGATGAGAGGATGCCGATGATGGCGATAACGACGAGGAGCTCAATCAAGGTGAAACCCTGAGTCGCATGTCCTGCGCGAATGTGCCCAAGTCGTTTAGATACAATGTTCATAAGAATTGTGATAGATAGGCGGATTACGGGTAAGTGCCGCTCTCTGTATTGTACGGGATACCTGAGGTATTAGGTATCTTCGTGTGGATAAGACTACGAGATTGAACCGGCGAGGTTGTAGATCGGGATGAGCACAGACGCAAGAAGTGTTCCCACACCAAGACCCAAGATAACAATCATGAGTGGCTCAATGAGGTCAACGAGCGTATCAACTGCTGTTGTAACCTCTCGGCGATAGAATTTAGCGAGTGTAGTGAGGATATTGCCCAATTCTCCTGTTTCCTCTCCCACGCGTACCATAGCAGTCATGATGCCTGGGATCTCTGCATGCCTTCCAAGCGCATCAGATATGGACGATCCTCCCTTTACGTCCTCCCCTACTTGTTTAAGGATAAGCTCATACGTACTACTCCCTACCACAGAGGCTGTAATCTCAACTGATTCAACAACAGGCACTCCCGACACAAGCATCGTTGCAAAGTTGTCTGCAATACGTGAGAGATACAGTTTCTGATACAAATCTCCAATATAGGGAAAATCCAGCTTCAACTTATCAAAGAAGAGTCTTCCGTCTGGAGTCTGCAATGAGCGATATGCAAAGAACGCTGCAACAGCAAGTGCAATAAGAATAAGGAACCCATACTGTACGAGTGCATCTGATATAGAGATAACAATCTGCGTATAAAACGGTATCTCTTGCCCTGAATCCTTAAGGATTGCACTAATACGGGGAATCACGAGCGTGAGCATGAGACCCATAACCACAAAGAAGACTCCAATAACGAAGGCAGGATAGATAAGCGCGTTCTGCGCCTTGCTCATAACCTCGTACGTACGATCCAAATAATCAGCAAGATATCCAAAGGTCTCTGAAAGTTTTCCGGACTCTTCTCCGGAGCGCACCATATTTACGTAAAACCCAGTGAATACTTTCGGGTGCCTCCCCATTGCTTTTGAAATAGGACTTCCTCCCTGCAGATCGTCTGCAACCTGCGTCATGATCTCAGAGAGATACTTGTTATCAACTTCCGCGGCAAGGAGGCGGAAGATACGAAGCGCAGACACTTGTGCTTCAAAGAGTGTCGCTATCTGTCGGGAGAGAATAACGATCTCTTTGTTTGAAACTCGTTTAAAGAGCCCGAGTTCAACATTTAAAATGGACTTCTTAACTGCAGGCTCTATGGAAGAAACAATGAGTCCGCGGCGCTGCAGCGTTGAAACTGCAACATCCATAGACAGAGCCTCAACGGTTCCGTCTCGCTCATGTCCATCTTTATCTAGGGCGTGGTAAGAAAAAAGCATAGATTACAAATAGCGCTCAAAGGTCTTTGGATCGTTTGCTCGCTCGTACGCATTCTCAATCGTTACCTCTCCTCGGCGCACAAGCTCAGCGAGTGAACGGTCCATATCAATCATACCCTCCTGAGAAGAGGTCTGAATAACAGTGGTGATCTCGTGGGTGCGTCCCTCACGAATGAGGTTTGAAATAGCACTGTTGTTAATAAGGAGCTCATACGCAGGGAGCTGTCCTCCAGAGATACGTGGAATGAGTCTTTGAGAAAAGATTCCTGCAAGCGATCCTGCAAGCTGTACACGCACCTGATCCTGCTGGTTTGGCGGGAACATATCAATAATGCGGTCAATGGTCTGCGCAGCATTGTTGGTGTGCAGTGTTGAGAGCACCAAGTGTCCAGTTTCAGCTGCCGTAACCGCTGAAGAAATAGTCTCCTGGTTGCGCATCTCTCCCACCATGATTACGTTCACGTCCTCACGGAACGCTGAGTTAAGTGCTGAATGGAAATCAGGAGTATCAATATGCACTTCTCGCTGATGAATAAGAGACTTCTTCTGTTCAAAGATGTACTCAATCGGATCCTCAATCGTTACGATGTGCTCTGCTCTGGTCTCATTGATGCGATCAATAATAGTTGCAAGTGTCGTTGATTTTCCTTGACCAACTGGGCCCACTACAAGAAAGAATCCCTGTGAGCGCTGGCTAAACACTTCCAAGATTGGAGGAAGCCCGAGATCCTGAAACGTACGAATCTCATGCGGAATAAGACGCATGGCGATAGTAACCGCTCCTTGCACGGTGTATCCGTTTATACGAAAACGAGCGTTTGGCCCATGTGCGTATGAAAAGTCTGTTGCTTGATCCTGCTCAAACTTCTCCCATCGGTTTGGAGGAAGCAAACTCTGAAGCATTGCCTTCGTTTCCTCAGGGGTAAGTACAGGCTGTTGCAACAAAGGCACGAGTGAACCTGAGATGCGAAGAATTGGGTTATTCCCTGCTGAGAGATGGAGATCTGAAGCGTCTTCTGCGACAACTGTATCAAGAAGCGTACTAAGACGAGCAGAAAGCGCGTCGCTCATACCGGCTTCTCAATTATGGCAATCGTCTCTGAGAATACTTCTGAAGGAATTGCAGAGGCTTTGATAATATATCCTGCAGCTCCTAACTCCTTTGCGCGAGTTATGTCTGATTCTTGTCCCTGGTTTGAGAGCACGATGAACTTTGCAGTCTTTGCAAGCTGTTCTTTCTTAACCATCTCCAGAATCTGAAACCCATCAAGTCCTGGCATAACAATATCCAGAAGTACTGCATCTGGAGCTGGAGACTCGCGAAGTGCAGCAAGCACATCCTCCCCTCCCGCAAAGGCAGTTACCTCATGTCCTGCAGTTCTGAACTTAACCGCATACATATCCAAAAGGAAGCGGTCGTCGTCTACGAGATAGATACGATAAGGTGTTGCCATAAATAAGTAGGTTATCCGAGATCCTCGTCGTCTGGGAAGATTTGTCCTCCAAGAGTGTTCACCTCCTCAAACGGAATCTCTCCTGCCAATGCTTTCATGATAGCATCCTCGCGCATAGTGATCATTCCCTTTGCACGAGCAGTTGCATAGACTTCCTCCTCAACGGGATTAGTGAGTACCACGTGCTCAAGCTCCTTATCCATACGTAGGAACTCAAACACCGCAAGACGTCCTCTGGTTCCGTTTGGACAATCTGGAGTTGGGTTTGCTGTATAGAAAGACTTAAAGGGAGGTAGCTTCTTACGGAACTCCTCTGGCAAGTCTTCAAACTGCTTGTCTAGCATGCCGTGCAAGCTCTCTGTTATAGGTACAGCCTTCCCAGCTCCAGGACAGAGTCTTCGCACAAGGCGCTGCCCTACTGCTGCAATAAGCGTTGGTGCAATCAAATAAGGATCCACACCCATGTCAACGAGACGTGGAATAACACCAGCTGCTGTGTTGGTGTGAATTGTTGAGAAGACGAGGTGTCCCGTAAGGGCTGCCTGAATCGCAAGCTGCGCTGTTTCTTTGTCGCGAATCTCTCCAACCATAATAATGTCTGGGTCCTGACGCAAAATAGAACGAAGTCCTGCGGCAAAGGTATAGCCAATTTCAGGGCGCACTTGAGATTGGGACACACCGGTAATCTCATATTCAACAGGGTCTTCAACAGATACTACGTTTGCAGTCTCTCGGTCTAGCTCAGAGAGCATTGAAAAGAGCGTCGTAGATTTTCCTGATCCTGTTGGTCCGGCAATAAGCACAATGCCGTATGGCTTTTTAATAATCTCGCGTACTTGTGCAAGATCTGCCTCAGACAACCCGATAGTCTCAAGCGTTGCGATTGACTTTGCACTATCCAAAATACGCATCACCACCTTCTCTCCACCTTGCGTAGGGAACGTTGAGACACGGAAATCAATGCGTCTCCCTTCAACTGTTGCAGAAAAGCGTCCGTCCTGCGGCTTTCGTTTCTCGTCCAAACGCATCTGAGAAAGAATCTTGATGCGTGCAATAACTGCCTGGTGTACTTTTGCAGGAAGCTCAAGAGATGTGTGCAAGTCTCCATCCATGCGGAAACGCACCTTTGTCTTTTCTGGTGATGGTTCTATGTGAATGTCTGACGCGCCTCCCTCAACGGCATAGCGTAGTATTGTTGCAACAATCTTCGTTACAGGCGCATCAGCCTTAATCGTTGTCTCTACGGGTGTGTTAGGTTTTCCTCCAATCTCTCCAATAGATTCTGATCCTTCAAACTCAGAGAGCGCCTCCCCCACCTCTCCTGAGAGGTTTTCATACTCCTGCAATACCTGATCAAAGTCAGCACGATTTATGAGAAACAACTTGTATGGCATCCCTACGCGGGAAGAAATAAACTGCAGCGCATCCAGTGCTTCTATATTGTCTGGATCAAGCACACCAACAGAGAGCGCTCCATCTTTAACTTCAAGCGGGACAAACTGATAGTGCCGTGCGGATTCTTCAGGAATGTATTCAAGTGCTCGCTGGTCTCCTGTGTCTGTAGGGAGATCGCGATACGGAATTCCGTACTTTTCGCTTGCAATCGCATACGCCTTTTCAAGAGGAACTCCCTGCTTTTCTATAAGCGCATCAATTGATCCTGCATTCTCTTTAATGCCTTTTTGAACCTCGGCAGCTGCCTCAGCAGTTAAGAGTCCTTTTTCTGTAAGTAGTTCAACAAGATTCATGCATTAGGGTGCGGAAGAAGCTCCTCCAAGTGGTGCAAATGGGTCAGTCCTCCCCTCTGTCTCTGGAACAATAACTGTATGGATATCCTGAAGTTGCATGAATCGCGGATCAGTAACCACCTTTGGATTAAAGGATATTGGCTCAAGCTGTGCTGCAAGAAGCAAGAACGTAGTTTGTGCCTCGCTCGTTGGTACTGCGCTGTCCGTAGTTATGGTGTCTATCTCAGGAGTGCGTCCCATGAGGAAATACCAAGCTGCGCCAAGAATTACAATGGCGGCTGCGATATAGGTGATGTTTTTGCGAGAGATGTGCATACAATCAGGTATTAGCGGAGCCAGTATAGGCGGAAGGTTACCTCGTAGGTGTACACCCCAGTAGCTGAGTCTTTTACAATGACTTCAACTACATCAAGCGGACGAAGACTATTCTCAACTCCGGCAAGGAACGTACGGAATGCTGGGTATGACCCAACTGCAGACACAGACAGGTCAAGAGAATCATACGGTGTCTGTGGCGCGAGTTGAGAGCTGTCAAAAGAATTCTCATCCTCTTCGCTCTGTGCGATATCAAAATCTGAAAGCTGTATGCCGGAACGTGCTGCAAGAGAGTTGAGATCAAGTATCAACTGCACATTATCAACACTGTCAGGAAGGAAGGTTTCCAGGCGAAGGAGTTGGTCTGAGGAGATTTGTTCCTTCTCTGATGCAAGCTGCACTTCCTTTTGCTTAAAGCGCTCCGCAGATTCAAGCGCGAGCTTGTAGTTTTCAATTTCTGCAGAGACTGTGGTGATGTCTCCCGTGTAGGTTGGGTGTATATACCCTGCAAATAAACCAATTGCAGCGATTACGAAAACGACGGGTAGAAGGCGGGTAATCATAGGGCAGGTGTGGTACTTGCAGCAGTACTGCTACTGCTTACGGGTGCTACAGGTACTTGCACAGGAAGTGTTGACTCTGGAAGAGGTGTAACAGGAGTTGCATCTGATGCGAGAACAAGCTTTGGATCAAGCTCAGCAGTGAGCTCAAAACTTACTGACCCTGTAGTGTTCACCGTGATACTAGAGAAGATTGCGCGCTTAATTCGCTTCTCACTTGCGAAAGCCTCGCTTTGAGCAGCTAGTGCGTTAAAACTGCGTGCTACTCCCTCCATCTGAATTTCAGCGGAACGATCGTCAAGAACTGAAAGTGTGAGAGAGCTAAAACGAACGCTTTGAAGCGTGCGTGTCTCAAGCACATCAAAGAACTGAGACGTGTACACATGCTGGTTAAGGAGCGTACTCGCTGACTCAAGTCGGTTACGGAGCCTTACAAAACCTTCAATAGTGTCTTCATTGATTGCATCTTGAGCGCGCTGCAGTTCCGCAGCCTTTGCATTACGTACGTTCTCCAAATAGAGCTTGTATCCAAATACGCCTCCTGCTCCAAGAGCTGCAACCCCAAGAACAATCCCCGCAATAATAAGAAACACGTTTACGCCGCTCTGCGGACGGCGCATGCCAGTAGTAACTGGCTGCTTAGGCACGAATGAGGTTGGAATAGTTGGAGGTATCGCCACAGTATATATAAGTATACGGTCTTACTCCCTAATCTGCGCATGCTTTATGCACAGTGTGTGAGTTACCCGAGTTCTTCAAGTTTGCGAAGCGCAAGCCCTACTGCAACGGCAAACTCAGGACCAATGGATTCAAGCACTGGCTGCATAAATGCAGGTGCTTGTGTCTTCCCAAATGGATTTGCTATATGCACATCCATTGCAAAGAATGTTTTTGCATACTGCTCCAATTCGCGGGTCACTCCTCCCCCTCCGGTGAGAATAAGACTCACTACCTTTTTCTGATGAGCTGACTCGTACTGATTCAGCGCACGCTTTGCTTCTTCAAAGATGCGAGAGAACACAAGCTCAATACTTCTGAGATCATATGTTCCCGCTTCCTGAGCAAATCCGTGTTCCTTCTTTAAGTTCTCAGCTTTCCCTACAGACATACCCTGGGATGTCGCAATAGTTCGTGTCACATCCTGCCCTCCCTGAGGAATATTGTGTGAGAGCGCCACAACTCCATGTTCAACGACATATACCTTTGTTGCAGATGCGCCGATATCAAGCACGAGCACTGGATTAACAGGCTCATCAACTACAGAGCGGATTGTACTGAAAATCTCTATCTCATAAAACGTCGCAGCGAGTTCTGATCCGCGCACTACGTTCTCAAGCAACGAAAGCTCGTCGTTATGCACGGCAACTAACAGCACCTGTATTTTCTGTGGCTTCTCCGCGCCCTCAGGAAGTGCTTGGGGAATTATGAAATAGTCTAACTGCACTTCAGACACGGGGACAGGAATATACTTTCTTGCTTCAAGCTCAATAACTGTCTTTTGTTCGTCAGGATCGTCTCGTCGCGGCAATTCAACCAAGGTCAAAAGTGAGCGAGAGAATGGAATAGAAATACCTGCATCCCTTGTAGTTACGTTTGCTTCACGTAAAAGATCTCGCAAAGATTCTGCGATGGTGTCTGCAGGCAAGTTAGTAGCTTGTCCTGCTTCCCCTCCTGCATAGGGACCGAGAGCAAGCTCTCCGTAAGTTTCAAGTACGGCAGTCGCTCCCTCACGACGAAGTTGCACTACTTTGAGTGAAGAGGAGCCAATATCAACGCCAATGACACTTTTGCCACTTTTGCTTGATCCAAAGAGATTGCTCAAGAAGCTCATGCGAGAATTGTAGCACTGCCATGAAACTTGCGCGTATCTTTTTAGACATACTCTTCCCTCCCCGAGGAAGTGAGAGAATTGTACGGGAACTTTCATACGAAGAACTTCAGGCGTATCAGTCTCCTATATATGTACAACCTAACGTAGTTGCCTTGCTTCCCTATCGCACCCGTGAGGTCTCTGCGCTTATTCAGGAAGCGAAGTTCAGAGACAACCAGAAGGCTCAGAAACTCCTTGGAAATCTTTTGGCGAACTATACGTGGGAGGAAAAATTGCATGAATCCCTCATTGTTCCTATTCCGCTTTCCCCAGAAAGACATCGTTCCCGAGGATACAACCAGATTGAACGCATACTCACTGCGGGAGACATTGCCTACGAATCAAATATTCTTGTACGCACGCGCAACACAGCTCCACAAACGAGTTTAGGCGCACAGGAACGAAGAGAGAACCTCCAGAATGCCTTTTCAGTGCAAGGAGTCCTTGTTCCCAACAAGACCTATATAGTGCTGGACGATGTTACCACCACAGGTGCAACACTCTTTTCGGCCATGGAAGCCCTTAGATCCGCTGGCGCCCACGAGGTACGGGCTATAACATTGGCGCATTAGGCTGAAAGTGATACCGTAGTATTCACGGAGACGTGGCTGAGTGGTCGAAAGNNGTTCGAATCCCTCCGTCTCCGCCAACAGAAGGCCATACACTTGACAAAGTATCAAGTTTATACTACCCTATTCCCAATGCCTGGGGAGATGTCTCCCCTGAAATAAAGGAGAGCAGGCATGAAGAAGTTCCTTTCGTCAGCGGTCGCAGTGGCCGTTTTGTTCGGCGCTGGCAGCGCAGCGGCTCAGGTGCGTCAGCACCAGATCGCCCTGCCGGACGGTTCCGTCGCGGTGATGGTGACGAGTCGCGAAGGCGGCTGGTTCCGGAGCCAGGAGTCGCAGACGATGCAGTTCCACTGCAATCCCACCTGCAACCTGGTCGGCAACACGTCTTCGTCCGCGCCGGGCGCCCTGCCCGGTATCGTGCAGAGTCTGATCGGCGGATTCAGTTTGGTGCGGGCCTACGAAGGCCTGCGTCCGGACGAGACCACCATCGACAACTCGTCGCGTTCGGACTCCTGGTCCGAATCCGACGCAGACGCACGCGCAGACGCCGAGTCGTGGTCGGATTCCTACTCGCGGACCGACGTGGACGTGAACACGGATGTGAATGTGGATGTGCGGGCGGCGTCTCCGACGACGCCCACACCCCCCACTCCGTGTTGTACGCCGCCGTTCCCGCCGCCTCCGCCCCCGCCTCCGCCGCCGCCGTTCCCGGCTCCGAACAACTGATCTGCAGGGGCTAGGTTCAAATGATTTTAAGGGTTCGTCTCGCGTATATGAGACGAACCCTTTCCTATTTAATACACATGGTCTAAATCTCTTGAATAGCTCTCACGAATTGGAGACGGGAGGGATATTTCAATTTCATATATCTCCTCGCTAACGAATATGGCATCAGTTTTCTCTCCTAATTCGTATTTCGTTTCAATACCTGGTATATACAAGAGACATGTCAAAGCATCTTAAAATCGCACTCGTTACAGCACTTTTCCTCTTTGCAGGAATAGGACTCCTCTTCTCTGCAGTCTTTGTTGCTATGCAGTTTGATCTGCTCAATGTGCGCGGATCAATCTTGGATAGGAATGCATTTTTCGCAGAAGAAGCAGACAAACCAGTTGTTATTCCGGCGCAGCCTTGTATCTCTGAGGCTGAAAAAGTGTGTGATTGGAATAAAACTCCTGAGTGGCAGGTTGTTGCAGGAGGACTTCAAAAGGACGCAGCTATAATCGCGCGTGTTCAGGAAGAGACCGGCGTCTCAGGAAGACTTATGGCTGCAGTAGTGATCCCAGAACAGATTCGTTTCTTTACCTCTGAGCGTGAAGTATTTAAAAGATACTTTGAGCCGCTAAAGATACTTGGCTCTCTATCTCAATTCTCCTTGGGAGTTTCAGGCATCAAGCAGGACACTGCAAGAAAAGTTGAGCTCTATGCGCAGGATCCTAGTTCACCTTTTTACCCAGGACCTGAAGCAGCACGCTTGCTCGCGTATCCTGAGGGGGTTGATCAGAATGCAGAGCTGTTCCGCAGACTCACTGACGAGAAGGATCACTACTACTCCTACCTCTACACTGCGCTCTACATTAAAGAGATCCAATCTCAATGGAGCAAAGCTGGGTTCCCTATTGATACAAATTCAGAAGCACTCGTTACACTTTTCAATATTGGATTTGCTAACTCAAATCCGAATGCAAATCCTCAGGTAGGAGGTGCTTCTATTAGTGTTGGAGGAAAGACCTATGCGTTTGGAGAATTAGGAGCGCTCTTCTATCGCTCCTCTGAACTCAACGACACCTTCCCCGAGTAGCAATCCTTCACACTCGCCTCATCCATATGTGCGTATAGTACGCGCATATGGATATAAGCATTGAATCCCTTCTTGCGCGTAAGCATCATAAAGAAATGAGCTCACTAACAAAACAGCTCATCGCGTTTCCTGTATTTGGTTCTCGTATTCGTTCCTACCTATTGACTAAAGAAGTGAAAGAACCACGCGAACAGTGGGCATCCCTTCCTCCCCTCGTACTTGGATAAGTAGTACACTGGTGTAAGCCTATGAGGCCTAACACTGCATATATATATATATGAATAGAAACGCGCTTTGGATTCTCCTTGTTGTTCTCCTTGTTGCCATCATTGGTGGCTATATGCTCTTTGCAAAACAAGCAGCAGCACCAACAACTGAAACACCTGTTGCCGAAGAACTTCCTCCTGCAGGAGTTGGCGTTCCGGGCGATACAGAGGCAGAGTCTGTAACTCTTGTATCGTATACGAATGAAGGGTTCTCCCCTGACACCGTTACTATTTCAGTAGGAGACACAGTCCGCTTCGCTAACAATAGCGATGGGGGTATGTGGGTGGCTGCAGACGAGCATCCGACACATACAGAATATGATGGAACTTCAACACGTGAGCATTGTGTAGACGGAGCTGCTATTGGCGGCACCTTTGATGCGTGCCGCGCGTACGCTTCAGGCGAAAGTTACGAATTTACTTTCATCAAAGCAGGAACCTTTGAGTATCACAATCACGTAGGTTCCTCGAAGACCGGCACCATTATTGTTCAGTAGCATGCTGAATCCTCTTACGTTAGGAACAAGCGAGTTGTTGCTTCGCGTAGCGGTTGCCTTTTCCTTTATCTATCCACCAATCTCGGCACTCACCGATCCCTATGCGTGGCTTGGCTATTTCCCTGTCTGGGCAACGACGCTTCTCGGTACACATGCACTGCTTGCGCTACACCTCTTTGGCGCAGTTGAGGTCTTGCTTGCGCTTTGGATCCTGTTTGGGAAACACATTCGTGTTCCTTCTTATATAGCGGCTGCGCTACTGCTTCTCATTGTTGGCTTCAACATGCCGCAGTTCCCAATACTCTTCCGGGATGTAAGTATCGCACTCGCAGCGCTCGCACTCGCCCACTTCCCTCATGCAAGAACCTAATACTCGTTGCGCGGGCGGCATTGTGCTTGGAGATAGCGGCACTATTGCACTCGTACGCAATCAAAAGAGTACGCTCTGGTTTTTTCCTAAAGGAAAGATTGATGCAGGAGAAACAGACGAAGAAGCTGCTCGTAGAGAGATTGCTGAGGAAACAGGTCTTACAAATCTGGAATACATTGACGATCTCGGCTCATACGAGCGACCGCGTATACATAAAGACGGCAGCGACCATACGGAAATTAAAACTATCCATATGTATTTGTTTGCAGCTCCTCCGCATTCAGAGGTTGCCCCGACATTGGAGATAGAAGAAGCTAAGTTTGTGCCCTTTAAGCACGTTCTTGAATCTCTGTATCACCCAAAGGACCGCGCCTGGTTTATCACAGTCTTTGAGCGCGTGCGCCACGCAATCCAAAGAGACTAACGAATCGCTTTTGCAATAGTTGGCACAACACGGGCATCAAACATGTCCGGAACAATCTTCTTTGCGGTTGGACTTTCAACAAGCGCTGCAAGTGCACGTGCTGCTTTTAACTTCATAGGCTCCGTTATGCGACGCACTCCCCGATCAAGCGCTCCACGAAATACTCCAGGGAATACAAGCGCATTATTTATCTGATTAGGGAAATCAGATCGTCCTGTTGCGATAACATACGCACCAGCTTCATTTGCTTCGTCCGGCATAATCTCAGGAATAGGATTTGCCATGGCAAAGACAATAGAACGAGGCGCCATGCTTCGTATGTGATCTTGATGCAAGAGTCCCTTCCCAGACAGGCCAATAAAGACATCAGCGTCCTGCATAACGTCTTCAAGCGCACCTTCACGCTTGTGCGTATTGATAACTGCAAGCTCCTTCTTATGTGGAGGCAGGTCTGTGCGGCCCAAATGTATCGCTCCCTTGCGATCAAGCGCGACAATGTCTGTGATACCCGCTGCAGCAAGTAGCATTGCAACACCGTGTCCTGCAGCTCCCGCTCCTGAGACAACTACACGTAAAGACTTAAGCGGTTTCTTAACCAGCTTCGCGGCATTTATAAGTCCTGCAAGTACAACTATGGCAGTACCATGCTGGTCGTCATGCATAACTGGTATGGGAAGTGCATCGTTAATCCTGCGCTCAATTTCAAAACACTGCGGTGCAGCAATGTCTTCTAGATTTATTCCTCCCCATCCGGGCGCGATCGCAAGTACCGTGCGAACAATCTCGTCTGGATCTTGGGTATTAAGCACAATAGGCCAGGCATCAATACCTGCAAATTCTTTAAAGATAAGTGCCTTCCCTTCCATAACTGGAAGGGCACCATAGGGACCGATATTCCCAAGGCCAAGTACCGCAGAGCCGTCTGAGATAACAGCTACACTATTCTTTTTAACTGAGTACGCGGGAGTCTCTTCAGGATGCTGTGCGAGATGTTCAGACACAACTCCTACACCAGGTGTGTAATACAAGGAAAGGTCTGCGGCTTTCTTAAGCTTTGTTCTCGCCTTGGTTTCAACGCGTGCACCTGTTTCTTTAAAAGCAGCGAGGATCTGCTTTGGTGTCTTCTTACCGTCTGCCATGGTTAGTCTTTCTTCGGGTGTACAAATACTTTCACAGGGCACGTAGCAACTCCCCCGTTCTTAGTTATGAATGTAAGTGGGAATATATGCTTTCCTACTACACCAATAGCAACTCGCTGCTTTCCGTCTGTTGGCCAGTCTGCAGTTGCAGTTGAGAGTCCTCTCATAGTCTCAGCACCCTTACTCTTCCAAGTAATAGTTATCGCATCGCCTGAGCGTATGGAACGCTTTGATGCGCGTGCAGAACAAGTAGGAGGCTTTGGAACCATGGTTATGTTTGTAATCTCAAGAGCGTAAGGTTCTGCAGCCTGCACACGAGCAAACGGAGCCGCACCGAGCACAAACACAATAGCGACGAGAAGAAATGACAGCTTTTTCATACCTCTATAAGACCATGCTGCTTCCAAAAATGCTACCAGGTATACTTACCTGTACATGAAGCCGGACGCGCCCTTAAGCGAGTTATTCCCGAGACTAAAGCCCGATCAAAAGAAGGCCTTGCAGAAACTTGGGGTTTTAACCATCCGCGATCTTTTGTTTCACTTCCCGGCTCGGTACGAGAATGTAGGTCCGACAGGCACTATTGCAGGCGCTACAGCAGGAGCTGAGGTTACGCTCTACGGCACCATCAGAAAACCAGAGGCAAAGAAGGCATGGAAATCTAGACGGCCCATGGGCGAAGCGTGGCTTGAAGACGCTTCAGGTAGGATTAAGCTTCGCTGGTTCTCCCAACCATATATTGCAAAGTCTCTTGTAGACGGCATGCATGTTAAGGCAAGCGGAAAGATTGCAGGCACAGGAGACAAAGTGTATCTCGCAAATCCTGAGATAGACCGCTCTCCTGTTAACCCAGAAGAAGTGCACGAGACACTCTTTCAACACGCAAACCAGCCAGACCAAGAATCCCTACATGGCATTTACCCAGAATCAAAAGGCGTATCTTCTCTTTGGTTCTTGCACGCAGTTAAGCGTGTGTTTGAAGCGGGTGTGCACGAGCAGATCCCTGACCCTATTCCGCAGGAGCTTCTTGAGAAATACAACCTCCCTTCCTTAAGCACTGCATTCATTTGGATACACGCTCCCCGCAAGCTCCCTGACGCACAAGCGGCACGTAAACGCTTTGCGTTTGAAGAAGTGCTGGCGATCCAACTTACAACTCAAAAGAGAAGACTGGAAGCAACAAAAGAAGAGTCTCTTCCGGTACAGGTAGATCGCTCATCGCTTGCTGCATTTATGGATTCTTTCCCGTTCCCGCCAACAGACGCACAGAAGACTTCAATTGAAAGTATTGTTACGGACTTTGAGAAGTCACACCCTATGCGTCGGTTGCTTGAGGGAGACGTAGGGAGCGGAAAGACTGCCGTAGCGGCAGCAACAGCCTATATGGTTGCAACCAGCAGGCCCCCAGGACGCGTTGCAGGAACTCTGCAGGTTGCCTACATGTGTCCTACAGAGATTCTTGCAAAGCAACACTTCTCAACCTTCGTGTCTTACTTTAAAGACCACCCTATTCCCATTGGACTCATAACAGGAAGTGAGTGTAGGAAGTTCCCTTCTAAGGTGCGGTACGAAGAGTCTGCCAAAGTGTCCCGTGCACAGTTTTCAAAGTGGGTAGCAAATGGAGAGATTCCTATAGTTATAGGAACACACGCTCTTGTATATAAATCTCTCGCTTTCCAGAACCTGGCCTACGCCATCATTGACGAGCAGCACCGCTTTGGAAAAGCACACCGCCAAAAGCTCACCAAAAAACATGGACAGTTGTCTCCGCACTTATTGTCTATGACAGCAACTCCAATCCCTCGTACGCTTGCTCTCTCTATTTATGGAGATCTGGACCTCTCTCTTTTGGATCAAATGCCTTTGGGGAGAAAGCCCGTTATAACGGAAGTAGTAGGTCCTGAGAAACGTGAAGAAGCCTATGCACGTGTACGTTCAGAACTTGCACTGGGACATCAATCATATGTTATCTGTCCGCGCATAGATGAGCCTGACCCCTCTAAGGAAATGGCTGTACAGGCAAAGTCTGTAAAAGCAGAGGCAGCTCGTCTTAAAGATTCAGTCTTCCCTGATGCGGAAATAGATATCCTCCATAGCAAGATGACCCCTAAGGAGAAAGAAGATGTGATGAAACGTTTTGAGAACGGGTCTGTAGACATTCTGGTTGCAACTTCTGTTGTTGAAGTGGGAGTAAATGTACCGAATGCTACCGTCATTCTTATTGAAGGTGCTGAGCGATTTGGACTCGCACAATTGCACCAGCTTCGCGGACGCGTTATCCGCTCTAGCAATCAGGCGTATTGTTTCGTGCTCCCTGAATCCTATGGGCCTACAACTAAGGAACGACTCAAGGCGCTCACGACCGCGAAGAACGGCTTTGAACTTGCTGAGTATGATCTAGCACTTCGCGGAGCTGGAGAGTTATATGGCACACGCCAATGGGGTGTGTCTGATATTGCAATGGAGGCGCTCAAGAATATCAAAATGGTTGAAGCTGCTCGCACTGAAGCTGCTGCATTAATCTCAGAAGATCCAGAGCTTCTGAGACACCCTCTCCTTAAGGCACTGGCCAGAGAAGCAGACGAGGAGGTGCATCCAGAGTAGAAAGTGCTAGAGTGCTTCTGGAATGCAGCAAAGTGCTGCTGAATATCGGAGAATGTGATGACCTACGTCGTACTTGATATCGGCGCGGGCTCACGTGCCTTCGCCAAAGAGCTATGCTCCAAGAACCGCTGGCTGCAGATGAGTGTTCTGTGCGGAGAACCTTATTGGGGACCTCTTTCGTTCCTTTCTGTCGCACGCCCGAGCAAAGTTTCCTCATTGCTCGCGACTCACAAACGCGGTATCTGGCGCGTGCATGCATCCTTCGGAAACTTCATGCTACCGGACGAGTCACTTGATCTGGTGACTATGAATGCTGCGAATCCGATGGATTTCATGAGTGCCTCTAAGGTGCATCTGGAACTCAGTAGGTGCCTGCGCCCAGGAGGATTATTCTTTAGTTCCTTTCCAGCATATCCAGTGGGCACGATTCCAAAAGATTTTGTCTGTATCGGCAGAGGCGATTGGAAACACGATCCTCAGGAAGTAACAATTCCAAGACACATGCTTCCAAAGGGAGCGCCCTCTGTGTTTCCACAAAGCCGCGTGATTCGTTCCAACATTCGGCTTCATCGGAACGGCTTACACAGAACTCAACCCAGCGGGTACCTGTATAAAGATGGAATATCTCCAGGCTGGGAACTTTGGCAGAAGCCAGAGATACAAGAGTCCTGATCCAAAAGATCTGGGCTCTTTTTACGTGCACCCTTAGGATAGATACGCTACAGTATTCCACAGACCACCCTTAGCTCAGTTGGTTAGAGCACGGAGCTTATACCTCCGCGGTCCTTGGTTCGAGTCCAAGAGGGTGGACAAATATACAAGTATCTATAGAGTGCGGAAGGACAGCACGGAGGAACTCATGTCCGAAACACGTGTACTTGGAGGTCTTGGCACCTTCTTGAAGTGGGTCTTTGGCTCCCTTCTGGTTCTGTATCGGATGCTGCGGCATCTGAAAAGGAACCAATCAGACATCAAGGTCTGGTACGTCGGCGAATGGCTGTGCGTGGTGATCCTGTGCCTCTTCGGCGGCGGCATCATCATCGGCCTGGCTCAGTGGCAGAACGGCGACGGACTGGGCGTTCTGCGCTTTGTGTTCTTCGCCTATCTGGGGTTCGCTGGCTTGAACTTCATCGGCTATGTGCTGAAGCACGTGGCCGAATCAACCCCCATCGCCTATCACTAAACGACCCTTTCGGGTCGTTTTTCTTTACACACTTTCTTCTTCGTCTTTTGTCTTTGGCGTAATACCGTTGGCAACAAGAATCTTTTCAAACTCTTCTCGCTCAAGTGTCTCAACTTCAACGAGTCTCTCTGCAATTGCATCCAGTGCCTTGCGATGCTCAGTGAGGACTGCGCGGGCGCGTTCCTTAGCCTCGTCAATGATGCGTGATACTTCTGCATCAATCTTTGCAGCAACTGCTTGAGAGTACCCTGGCTCTCCAGGAGCGCGATCTGCGTCATACGCAACCGGGCCAAGCACGTCAGACATGCCGTAGCGAGACACCATATTGCGTGCAAGTGCTGCAATAACTGAGAGGTCGTTTGAAGGACCGGTAGTGATGTCTCCATACACCATCTCCTCTGCAACATACCCTCCGAGTGTTCCTGCTATATCGTCTAGGAAGCTCTTGCGAGAATGCATCTTCTTATCATCAAACGGAAGCTTGAGAGTGTACCCCGCAGCACGTCCACGGCTGATGATAGAGATTTTGTGAATTGGGTCTGCGTGCTCAAGCACAGAGCCCACAAGCGCATGCCCTGCCTCGTGATATGCCGTGAGTTTCTTCTCCTTCTTTCCAAGCAAGTGTGACTTACGCTCGGGGCCAAGCATCACTTTCTCAATAGAGCGGATGAGATCGTACTGAGTAATCTCTTTGCGATCCTCACGTGCTGCCAAGATCGCTCCCTCGTTCATGAGTGAGTACAACTCAGCTCCTGAGAATCCTGGAGTACGCTCTGCAATAACTTCAAAATCAACATCAGGACCAAATGGCTTCTTGCGTGCGTGCACTGCAAGAATTTCTAGGCGGTCTTTGCGGTCTGGCAAATCAATAACCACACGACGATCAAAGCGTCCTGGACGAAGAAGAGCTGGGTCAAGAACATCTGGGCGGTTTGTCGCTGCCATGATGATCACCTTCTCTGTTGGATCAAAGCCATCCATCTCAACAAGAATCTGGTTGAGTGTCTGCTCGCGCTCATCATTTCCTCCTCCAACACCAGACCCACGCACACGTCCTACTGCATCAATCTCGTCCACAAAGATAATGGAAGGCGCAGTGCGCTTTGCCATTTGGAACAGATCTCGCACACGAGATGCACCCACTCCCACGAACATCTCAACGAACTCAGAACCTGAAATGGAGAAGAATGGCACACCTGCTTCTCCCGCAACGGCGCGTGCAAGAAGTGTCTTTCCTGTTCCTGGAGCACCCATGAGAAGGATTCCCTTTGGAATACGTGCTCCTATATCTAAGAACTTCTTAGGATTCTTTAGGAAGTCCACGATTTCAAGAAGCTCTTCTTTTGCTTCCTTTGCTCCCGCAACATCAGCAAATGTTACGCGCTGATTAGTATCAGCTGGATCAATCATGCGAGCCTTAGACTGCCCGAATGAGAATGCCTGCATGCCTGCTCCCTTCACCTGGCGCGTGAGGAACCAGAAGAGCACGCCGAGGAATAGAATAGGGAGAAGAATCGGTGCAAGGTTAAAGAACCAGTACTTGAATCCAGACTCGCGTTCAATTTTAATCCCTGCAGCAGAAAGTTGCTCAGGCGTTACGCCGTACGCTGCAAGTGTCTCCGGCAAAGAAGCATCCGGATCTTTCATGGACTTCTTTTCTGAACCGTCTGCGTAGGTAATCCCAAGTTCATTGCCTGAGATTTCAATAACGGTCACCTGTCCTGCTTTTACATCTGCTGCTACCTGAGAAAGAGATACAGACTCATTCTCTTTTCCTGGTCCTCCTATAAGGGAGTACAGGCTAATAACAATGAGAATAACGAGAATCGTTGAAAGGAGATTCCCGGTAAAGCTCGTGCCCTTTGGCATCGGAAACTTCCCCTTCCCGCGCCCGCTGCCCTTCTTTTTCTTCTGTGGTGGCTTTGGAGCCGATTTTTTGATAGGAGCCATAGTCCTGAGATTATACGGCACATTTAGAGGAAGACGAAACACTAGAGCGTTTTCTCTCAAATCCTGCTACCTTTTATAGGTATGGCTTCTCTTCTTGAGAATAAGAAAGCGAGACTTCGGTTTGAAGTGCTTGAAACCCTCACTGCAGGGATAGAGCTCTTTGGGTACGAGGTTAAATCAATCCGGTCCAAACTCGGGTCTCTTGATGGTGCCCGGGTTGTGGTACGCGGAGCCGAGGCCTTCCTGGTAGGCGCTACAGTGCCCCCCTTTCAGCAGGCAAACGCTCCTAAGAGCTACGATCCTGAGCGCCCTCGCAGACTCCTGCTGAAGCGTGCTGAAATTGCACAGGTGCTTGATGCAGAATCAAAGAAGGGTTTGACAGTAGTACCTTTGGCGATGTATAATAATGGTAGGTATCTGAAGCTAGAAATTGCTATTGTGCGCGGGAAAGGCAAAGAAGACAGACGTGAGGACTTGAAACGTCTAGAAGCTAAGAAGGAAGCGGACCGCGCACTTAAGCGAAGATAGTTCCGATCGGTCCCGTTCTGCATCCATTCTCCTGAACGGATGCAGAACGGGGGTGACCGGCTTTGACGGCCCTGTACTTTGAGAGACGTGCGACGCGGTGGAAGGATGCTGACCACCTTAAAACGTATTCACTCAAACTTGCCAAGAACACTCTTGCAAGCGTAACGTCGCCTTACTTCGGTAAGTCTGACTTTGCGTTCGCTTACGCGTAAAAGCCTCGCGCTTTCGCCTGAGCGACGTTCATATCTCTAGGATCTCGTAGCTAGTGATATGGGCGGAATTCTCTACGAGATCGGTATCAAGGGCCTCCCTACCCTTGGCTTAAAAGACGGGATTAGGTAGGAGCGTTTTTGCTAACGTTCTTATTCTCCTACTGAAACGAAAACGTTAGCTACGCGTCGTAGACTCGCTCTTAAAGCAGGGTTCGGACCGGAGTTCAACTCTCCGCACCTCCACCGACTATGCTCATTTTGAGCATACCCCTCTATGGGAAACTTGCAGAAGAATTGGAAAACCGTCCTCGAGGCGGTTTTCTGATTTAGCGAGACCCTTCACTGACGCAACCATGTAGCAATTGTTAGTCGAAATGCTGCTATAGTTTGCACATGATGATTCTTCCGTGCATCTCTCTTAACCCAGAGTCCCGTGAGCGCTTGGTTTCAATAGTGCTCCGATCAGCAATAGCTGTCGCATTCATATATCCGCCCATAGCGGCATTTATGAATCCAGACGCATGGCTTGGCTTCATTCCCCTATTCATTCGTGACGCGGTGCCCGACGACGTACTCTTCCTTCACCTATTCGGCATCAGCGAACTGCTCATAGCTGCGTGGATACTATTTGCAAGGCGCATATTCATACCGAGTGTTGTGGCATCCGTATACCTTCTCGGCATTCTTGCACTTAACTGGCAGTATGCGGACCTTTTGTTCCGCGATATCTCAATTTTGGGAGCGTCCGTCGCCCTTGCTCTCCGTAGTAGATAGCGTTACAGACCCGGCTCTTCTATACGGAGACCGACATTTGAAATACCTGTTGGCGTAATGGCATCAATAGTGGAGACTTCTTCAAACGTGTGCGCGTCGTAGATGTATATCTTGTCCCCGCCCCATACCGCAACGTACACAAATCTGCCGTCTCTTGTAAATTCAGGATGCACGGCACGTTTCTCCGGCATGGGCACGATTTTCTTAATGACCGTGAGAGTTTCGACATCAATGACGTCAATCTCGTCCTGCTTGGTGCCGAATGCCGTATCAGCCCAAACATACGGGTACGATGCATCTGGATACCCCCGCACGAAGAGACCTGCGCCCCCCGTCTCAATAAGCTTCTGAACCTCCCAGGTCCGCATATCGATTGCGGTAATAACGTCTTGTTTTAGTGAAGGGACAAATATTGTATTGCCCCACATGGCGCCCGGCCCTGTGTGTGGGGTCTTTCCGACACCCGTAACTTCGGCCGTCACTTCCCAGGCTTGCGTATCGAGTACCCATACGCGATCAGAACCTTGGACTGCGGTGAGGAAATAGTTGCCGTCTAGAGTAAGGAATGCGTCATGCAGTATGTCGCCCTCTTCCCCTATATCCCAGAATTGTTGCGTGACCGGCATGCCGCGTTTCTCCGTATCAATGACCCAAACACTGCGCGCGTCCTTGAGAGAAACTATGAATTTCTCGCCGCGCTCGACTAAGCCTCCTGCCCGAGAGGCAGTAACACCATTCATGGTATCGACAAGCGCAATACGGGTCACGATAGAAAGAGAGCTGGCGTCTACGATGACCACCTCGCGTGGCTCGTAGTTCCCTACGGCGATGTATGTACCGCTATCGGTGATAGCGGTACCACGGGAATCAGTACCGACCCGAACAACACCGACAGGTTCAAGCGTGCGCAAGTCTATCTTGGTAAGCCATCCATCACGAGAAATATGATAGACAAATATTCCATCAGGAGAGAACACTTGCGTATGCACCAAGCTCCCGATATCGGAAACGCGCCCGACAGGCGTATTAGTCTTCCCGTCTATTACTAAGAGGGAACGATTGTCGCGCTCCATCACAATCATGAGGTCAAGCGGATTCCAGGTTCCTCTCTCGACGAATAGAGTACTGACCGGAGTGATGGCCGCCCCCAATTCTGAAGAGGCACCCGCAAGTTCCTTTGCCCGTATTTTTGATTCCTCATCCAACTCCCCTATCCTGAAGACCATCATGCGGTCTCTGATGGTGGGGCCATGATTCTTGTGATAGTTGGCACTGCCGTCTGTCCCGCAGGAAAACATTGCAGGATGTTTTTTGCTTTCGGACGTAAGATCAAACACGAATCCGTCGACAACAAGCCAGCAATCCTCAGGAGTGTTGTGTGTGTTCACTTCTTTAAGCGTGTATATACCCTCAGGGTTCTTAACAGAGAAGATGGTGTTCTTGATTGTTTGGGAGAAACCAAACGCTACTGCGAGTGCCGTTATGAGAACGGCAACAATAATCTGGCCAGGTGAATAACTATCTTCGGGGAAAGTGGTACTCGTCGCATCATTACCTGTTTCCATGGTGAGCAAAGTATAGCAGGCAGGAGTTCTAATCTTTTCTATACTTTGACGTGTACTTAGGAGCGTATTGGCTTTGGTTTACTCATGGTGACACCCAGTCGTCCACTACGCGTAGGAAATGTGAGGAGCTGTTTAGTATCAGCGAAGTTCTAACCTGGAATAACCAATTCCACATGGTTTCATTAAAAGGCCCTAACGGGCCTTTTAATATATACGCGTCTTTATCGTTGGGAGGTTCTAACCTTCCGCAGCAACCTCTCAAAACTGCTTAAATTTTCCGCCAACTCTCCTTACTTCTTAGCTTCAACAAATTCCTGAGCCAGGGCTTTTACCAAATCGTCATATGCGTCATCGTATTTACCTGCACTACCCTTGTAGCCAAGATGGTCTCGTCTAAAGATTCCTTGTAGTAGTAAAACCTTTTCCTCTAGATCAAGTACAAGTAGTACTCGAAATCCTCCGCTTTTGCCCACATTTCGCTTCTTGTCAGGTAAACGAGTTACCCAGCACTCGAAGCTGCCGTTTTTGAATATACACGCCTGAACTTGATGCGGCAGTGAAATATTCTGAAACTCGTTTAAGGCAGTTTCGTGATACTTATAGTTCCCATCGTCTACTTTTTCTTTCTTCCACCATTTATCAAAACTCTCTGTTCGCTGCACTCGCCAAGCCATACGAACGAGGTTATGCAGCTACGCTACAGCAACGTGCTCTTCAATAAAAAACTCTATGTCATCCGCATTTTTATAGTCCAGAGCTTTGCTAGGCTGTGAAAATACCCACGGTGCTTCGCTATGAGTTTGGGCAACCATTTGATCAGTACTCCAATCCTTAAAAGTTGAGCAGAGGTAGGCAAGGAGACTTTTCTCATACTCATCAAACACAGTCGCGTTGTAAGGCTTAAGTGCCTGAAAACGATTTCGTTTACCGTACTTCTCGCTGGCATCCTCTTTCCGATTGATAAGCTCTTCCTTTTGTGCTGATTCGATAATTCCCTCTTCTAACGAGGAAGCAAAGGGTCCTTTCGGCAAATGCATATAAGTCTCGCCGGTGACGCTTTTTTCACGATCACGAAAAGAAATGAAATCTAGGTAATAAAAAAGCTTATTAAGCTTCATAATGCCTAATTTTTCATTACCGCACTCAGACACGAAGTAGAGTAGTGCGTTTGTGTATTTTTCTTTGTTGAGAGATGTGGCCATTGCTCTTTTGTTTCTTCTTCTTCTATTGTCGGTCATCCACCTAAATAAACAACATACTTAATGAGCTGTTTGTGAATATATGATTACTTATGACTATAGTACATTTAGTTCGATTAAGCAACTTGAGCAACCACCTATACGGATCCGTATTATTGGGAGGTTCTACTATTTTGCAGCAACCTCTCAGAATTCCCCCACCTCTCCTGAACTAAGACTTATTAAGCTGGGCCAAATGATGCGAAATGTCCTCTTCGGTAGTTACCTGGTAGGCAATACCTCCAAGAGCCCTGAAGGTCTTACACGCTCCCGTGGAGTCATCTATAAGGATACTGCGATCTACTGGAGCTGAATATTTCTGTATGTAGTCTCGAAATACTTCCCCTTCGTTATCGCTTTTGAACTTACCTTCGTAATAGGAATTACTAATATGATCAAAATAGTCTTTCAATTTCAGGGCTGAAACAGTAAACCTGGAGAAGCTATCCATATTCACGGTTACCAAAATAGTTGTGTATCTCTCTTGAAGCTTCCTTATTGTTTCAAGAACGTCTTTTGAAACATTCATAGTCTCTGCGTCCTTCACAAAGATTTCCCATATCTCTTCGAATGGAATTCCTAACTGCTCTGCCAGGAACTGATTTACTTCTTCAGCAGTATGTTTCCCTTTCATCCACTCCTCTGCATAGCTTTTCTCTTCTTCAAAAAGACGTACCTGCACTTTCTTATACTGTTCTTCAGGAAGGCTTCGCCAGAAACGATCATGGCAAAGCGTTCCGTCAAAATCAACAAACAGAATTGGTTTATTCATGAGTAACTAGTAACGCGTATCCTTCATGAATCGCAATGGTGATGTCTCAATCTCTCCTGTTTCAGTATTTGTAAATGTAACTACACATTCTTCCCAAAAATCCTTGTCATAAGTTACTCCCATGACATTATTCCACTTTCTCATCACGCCACTAGATAGTGATTCGCATTCTTTCTGCTTTGCTAAAAGTTCTGACTGCTCTTTCTCGTAGGTAGCGCGAGTGTTTTCTATCTCCTGTTGTCTTTCTATCGACTGCCTTTTATCGACTTGAACTAGGTAAAAGGAAATGGCTATCACCACACATCCAATCACGAGGGCAATCGGTAAATATAGATTTTTATCCTTAAGTACGTTCTTCATGAAGACAAGTATAACCTTCGTTTGCAAGTTGAAATAGTAGGTTCAATCACTTGTCCTAGCTTTAAGTACCCCGTAGGCACGTATTGGCTTTCGTGTACTCATGGTGATACCCAGTCATCCGCGACGCGTAAGAAATATGTGGAGCTGTTTAACATCAGCGATGTTCTAACCTGGAATAACCAATTCCACCAAATAAAACACCTAAGCTATTCTTAGATATTTGCAATTGTGCCCTCCCCACACAAGCGATACCATAAGAAAACTATGGCAGAACACCGCATCTATCGCATGAGCTTCGCGCGCGTATACCCACTTCTTGTTGCCAAGGCAGAGAAGAAAGGACGCACTAAAAGAGAAGTTGATGAAATCATCCGCTGGCTAACAGGATACTCTCAGAAAGAGTTAGGCAGCGTACTAAAAAATGAAACAAACATTAAAACTTTCTTTGGTGAGGCTCCGCACCCCAACCCCGCACGGAAGTTAATAACGGGAGTTGTCTGCGGCATACGCGTGGAAGACATCAAAGAGAAGACCATGCGAGAGATCCGGTACCTAGACAAACTTATTGACGAGCTCGCAAGGGGCAAGTCAATGGAGAAGATATTACGTAAGCCGTAATAGAGAGACTCCTAGGTTTTAGTCACCTCTTCCTCAGCCATTCCTCGTAGCATTCTCTCAAAAGCTTCTTTCGGCATTCCCTTTAGAACTCCCTCCTCCGTAGGAGGCAAACCGAAGACAACAGGTATTTCCTGAAGGTCCAATAACCCAATTATCTGTGGATCTGAATAATCAATTCCCGTAGTAATCCCGCTCCACCGGTCTCCCATAATAACGAGTGCTTCCTCTGCGAGTTCTTCGCATCGCTTCTTTAGTTCCTCAGGACTATTCTCTGAATATGCGTACAGCGTATTGGACTGGAGGCGCATTGCTGTAGGGACTATATCAATGTCATCTCCCTTTCCTGGGGCTCGCACCGCCATTCCAGTTGCAACGAGAATAAGTGGACGAGGATTCCCGAAATCCATAGTGTTCTCCAATTCGTCACGCCTCTTATTAAACTTTGGATGCATCTCAACGAGTTCCTTCATATCTGCATACGAGTCGTCATGCCTTCTTTTCTGTGTTGCGAGATGCACAAAGAAATCAACCAGCCCCTCTTTCGCTTGTTCTCGTGTTTCTGGCTTCTGGAGATAGGTGTTCTTGCGATTGTCTCCCCAATCCTCTACTTTCAAAACAACGGTATCAAATCCGCATACTAATGAGTCTGCCGGAGCACCATTTGCAATAGCGTACTTAACTTTTGTACGTGCAACGAGTGCTGCAACCATCTCATCAGTCCTGCCCTTCCCGTCTTCATATCGCCCGAAAAACTGGCTCTCCTCTATTTCTGGAGCTGGAATTGCTG
Source organism: Patescibacteria group bacterium UBA6241 (assembly GCA_002441425.1). Lineage (GTDB taxonomy): Bacteria > Patescibacteriota > Minisyncoccia > Phycocordibacterales > Phycocordibacteraceae > C7867-001. The sequence goes on from DJWB01000004.1 coordinate 64,236, forward strand.
AGACATCTTTCATTCCCAGAGACTTCAGTTGCTCTAGTTTATAAGAAGAACCTGAGGCGAGTACAACTGGCCCTTCTTTCCATGAAGCAACTTTCTTTTCAACTGCCTGAGATATTGTCTCTGCAGACGGTTGTTTGAGTCTTTCCATCGCCCAATTCTAGCACTACAAGAAACCGCCCTTTCGGGGCGGTATTTTGTTATGCCTCAACCTCTGTACTAAACCCTCCGTACGCGAAGCGCTTCATATCAAACGGCATGGACATATCCTTCTTGTCTGCATACTTTTCATCAAAGTACGCCATTACCTTCTTGTTAATCGCATTCCGCTCTGCACGTGAGTTAAATACAATATAGGAGAACCATACTTCTTCATCTTCCTTGGTCTTTGCCATCTTAGGGAATGTAAACGTTACACCCTCCGGATTCATATCATTCGCACGACATTCCTTATATTCAAGAGCTCCGAACTTCTTCCACACGAGTGCCGCCTCTCGTGCAATCTTTTTGTATTCTGCTTTCTTTGCTTTCGGGATTGAGAGCACAAACCCATCTACATACGTGGCCATATATCGTGTGCGCTAGGTGCTAATGCCTCTACTGTACCAAATGCACTATGCACACCCATCAATCTTACTTACACGTGTATGATGTCGCACTTCCATTCTCTGGAAAGCGGCCATATCTCCGCCACGAATACGTCTAAATATGAAACTGATATCTGCAAAGTTAATAAAGTCCCTCTCTGCTTTTTCTGTAGAACGTAGAAGAGAGATGAGCTTATAGTATTTGCTCTTGCGATCCCCCGGCTCCCGAGAGAGTTCCTGAATGCGTTCAATAACTCGCACGAAAGCAGCATTCGGTGCATCGTGTGCGCTCATACTCTTCTCCCATCCCTCATGAAAATTCATCCACTTTTCCTCTCCATCTTCTACATAGTGCACACGTTTCTCCTGCTCAAATGAATTGAGGAGAGAGTAAAACCAGCTAGATATATTCTCTGCATCTACAAGACCAGAGAGCCAGTAATCAAACTGGTCACTCTTAAGCCCAAAATACCGACGATAGTATCCATATGCTTGGTACTTGTTTTCAATAAGCACTCTGTCTCGTGCAATCGTGTCGTATCTATTAATACAGTGCATAACCACATCAGCAATTTTATTCTTTCGGTTTATCTTCGCTGCTGCGTGTCCTGCGAGGTACGCCAAGACAAGCGTCACGATCCCTAGGAGGTTGTCTACAAGATACGCTCCAAGAGCGGCAGGAAATTCATTCATGTTAAGGAGAAGTATACCCTTTGTTGACCCCGCCTCCTGCAACCTGTACAAAGAACCTGGACCAACCCCGGGAGGATAAGATGAAGCGGTCTGTTAAGCGGAAGCTGGAGGGACGAGGACAACGCCCTACGACGTCTCGCTATGCCAAAAAAATCCTGAGTCGTGAGACGGAATCTGAGCCTTCAATTTCTCCTGATAGAACGCCTGCAACAGAGCAGACGCCACTCAAGTTGAAAGGAGTTGCAAGAAATTGCGTAATCGGTCCTCGGTACGTCTTCCTCACTACTCCTGATGGCGAGAAGATTTATCTTCCGTTCAGCGTGCTGAACAAATATCGAAACCTGGAGGAACATCCGCTCGCGCGTGGAGACACATTTGAGTGCGAAGTGTCGTGGAACGAACGGCTCGGAAAGTTTCAAGCCCTTCGGGTTCTATCCCACCAATCCTGCTAACTACTCGGCAGGATTTTTTAATACTCCCATATGCAAAGAGCCGCATTCAGCGGCTCTTTGTGTTTGCATACTAGTCCACACTACGCACGACGAATCATCTTCACAATCGCAAGCAGCACAACGGCTCCAAAGATTGCAACGATAAAGCTGTAGAGATTGAATCCATCAACTCCTCCCTCTCCAAAGAAGTTCATGATCCATCCGCCAAGCACTGCTCCCACAATACCTACGATAATGTCTAACAAGAGACCCTGCTGACCATTAGTTTTCATAATCATGGACGCAATCCATCCTGCAAGTGCACCGAAGATAATCCAAATGAGAAATTCCATATAGATATAGTTATAAGTGAGTAAGTCTATTGGGCGGGAGCGCCCTCTCCTCCCCCAATATCTGGGGTAGGAACTTCAACATTAATTTGTGTGGGCGCTGGGGCAGCTCCACTGTTGCCAAACCCAGGCCACACAAAGATAGCAATGAGTACGATTCCGATAATAAGTACACCTGCAATAATCCATCCTCCTGCACCTCCTGATGAATCTGAATTGGGATTGTTCACAATTGTGGCCATGTAGAGTGGTTGTTACTTAGGTAATAGCCAAAGCATACAGAGAACCCCCTGAAGCGTTCATGAACGGTATTCAATGACCTACCCGAGACCCCTCATGAATCGTTCACCCGAAAGGTGTACAATACGAGCTACTAACACGTAACCAGTAAGTCATGAATCCCAAGAAACAGCTCGCTCTCGCCTGGACCGTTGCCGGCATCCTCGCCGTTTTGCTTATCGTCGCTCTTTTCGTAATCCTAAACCCTAAAAAGGACCTTGGAACTGTCCTCCAGGAAGGAAAGGAGGACATAACTGCTCAACGAGCGCGAATTGCCGAGGTCTGTTCTGGACCAAACGCTGGCAGCAAATCTGACTGCCAGGACGAGCTTGATGCGCTCTCACAGCTCCTTCGCGACTTCAGTAACGATATTGACCAGGCAACGAGCACCGCTGCTCAATAAGCCAGAAGAAAAGACCCTGCCCACACTCCTGTGGGCAGGGTCTTTCTGTACACACAGGAAAATATCCTTACAGAACCTTGTTTATTGGGTATTTGCGTGCTAAAATAATGGAACGAAATCGCTTTGAGTACCAATTCTGACCGCATACGTATAAATAAAGAGATCAAGGCGCGCGAATTGCGCGTTATTGGCGCTCAGGGAGAAAACCTGGGTGTTATCTCTACGGATGAGGCCCTAAAACGGGCTCAGGACCTCACTTTGGACCTTATTGAGATCTCTCCGAATGCGGCTCCTCCCGTTGCTAAAATAATGGATTATGGTAAATTCGAGTACGAGAGAAGCAAGCGAGAGAGTGCTGCCAGGGCCAAGGTAAAGGTCTCAGAGACCAAAGAGGTCCAGATCAAGGTAGGCACTGGAGAGAACGATATGCGTCTCAAAGCCAAGAAAGCAGCCGAGTGGCTCGCTGACGGGCACCGAGTACGTGTCGAGCTCTTCCTCAAAGGCCGGTACAAGGGTATGGATGAGTCATTCCTCAAAACCCGGCTTGAAAAGTTTGTGCTCCTCATTCCCTACCCCTACAAGATAGCTGAGCCAATCGCTCGCGCTCCGAAAGGGTTCGCAGGAATTATTGAACGCGACAGCAAGGCCATTGCGGAGGCCGCTAAAAAACCGCAGCAGACACCACCACCCGAATCACCTACCCATGAAAACGAATAAGTCATACACAAAGCGCATTAAGGTGACCCGTAACGGGAAGCTTGTCGCACGTAAGCCTGGTCAGGACCACTTCAATGCAAAAGAGCGCGGACGCACGAAGACCGTGAAGCGTGCAGCGAATATCATTTCTGTACCTAAGCGTATTGTTCGCCAGTTCTTGAGCAAGACGACGACCAAATAAATTTCAGTAATTAACATTGTATGGCACGAGTAAAAGGAGGAGTAGCATCAGCAAAGCGTCGCAAGAATATTCTCTTGCGTGCTAAGGGGTATCGCCATGGACGTTCAACAAAGGTACGTCTTGCGAAGGAGTCTTTGGTGCACGCGGGAAAGAATGCGTTCAATCACCGTCGCGACAAGAAGACTGACTTCCGTCAGCTTTGGATTGTACGGCTTAACGCTGCAATTCGTGATCTAGGATTCAAGTCTTACAGCACATTCATCGCAGCTAAAGCTAAGGCGAATGTAGATCTAGACCGCAAGGTACTTGCAACACTTGCAGCAACTGAGCCTGAGGTGTTCGCACGCGTTGCAAAGAAGATTCAGGGATAAGGTAGGCCCGCCAACGAAAAGGCCCCTCTATGGGGCCTTTTCTTTTTGTACTCCTTCCTTTGTTATATTCCACACCTCTCCCTGAGCAGGAATGATAGCCTTGGCACCGAGATAATCATGAATGCGTTGTGCGAGGAAACGCTGGCTTGTAGGCTCCCCTATTGAAACAAAGACGGCTTTAGCGCGCGGAAGTGTTCCTTCTGCAAACTTGAGCAACCCGTCTCTATCTGCGTGCGCAGACCAGCTCGTTAAAGTTTCTATCTTTGCCTTAACAATAACTTCTCTTCCATCAAGCTTCACGCGAGGCGCACCGTCCTGCAGCAATCTACCGGGGCTTCCAGGGGCTTGATACCCAACAATAAAAAGAGTTGTTGAAGGATCTGGGAGGTACTTAGTCTCCCACTTCCCAATTCTTCCTCCGTGGCTCATGCCTGCTCCCGCGATGATGAGCTTAGGAGAAGGAGTACTCGCTATGGTTTCAGAGTCTTCTCGCGAAGGGGTCATCGTAAGGAACGGGAATCTGAAGATACTCTGTTCCTTCTTCGTCTCTTGTTGTGCGGCTTTATTAAAGTATTCCCCTGCCCACTTCTCATACACTCCTGTTACAGAAATTGCCAAAGGCGAGTCTAGGAACACCGGTATCTCAGGAAGTTCTCCTGCCTCCATTAAGTTAGAGAGCTCATACAGCATGAGCTGCGTGCGCTCCATAGAGAACGCGGGCATGAGAATAGTGCCTCCTCGCTCTATTGCACGCTTCATAGCGTCTCTAAGACGTGGAATACGCTCATCTAGATGTTCGTGCTGCCGGTCTCCATACACGGCCTCCATAATAACGGCATCAGCATCAGGTACTGGTTCAAAGTCTGCGAGGTATGGATTTGGAGAGTTCCCAATGTCTCCAGTACATGCAAGGCTCGTACCATCTGCGTCTTTAATACGCACACTAGCTGCCCCAAGAATATGTCCCGTGTCGCGCAGGTATATGGAGAGTCCGGGAGCAACCTCTTTCTCCTCGTGGTAATTCACGGTAACCACCCGCTCCATGAATTCTGATGCATCCTGCTCGGAGTACAACGGATCCTGCCCAAGGCGCTTAGCTTCTCGGGTGAGCAAGTTCACACTGTCTTTTAACATGAGCTCGGTGAGGTCCCGTGTTGGGGGTGTCATATACACCGTTCCTTTAAATCCTTCGCGTATAAGCTTTGGCCCTCTCCCGATATGATCCAAATGCGCGTGCGTTATAACAAGCGCGTCTATAGAAGACACATCATACGGGAATGGAGCGTACATGCACTGCATGCAAAAGTCTTGCCCCTGCTCAAGTCCGCAATCTACAAGTAGCTTTCCCTTGCTTCCTTCAATAAGGAAGTTTGAGCCGGTTACAGACCCTGCCCCGCCATGGAACGTTACGCGGAGCGCCATAGAGTATATCTAGCGATTAAGTACACAGTTGCCATACCTAGAGTATCCATAAGTAAATCTAAAGCAGTATCAAATACGAAGTTTGCTTCTCGTTGAGTGCCAATAATAAACTCAAACACCTCCCACCCAACAGCTACACCAACCATACCCGCAAGAAATACTTGTGCGCGGTGTTTATGCAGTACACCAACAATGAAAGAAGCAGCGGTGAGTCCTCCCAAGAAATGCATGAGCGTATCAAACCATGGGTAGTGCCAATACAAAGATTCAGCAAGTGCTACATGCTGCAGTGTGGCAAGAAGCGCAGCCAATATCAATGCTGCTATGAGCCAAGGGAGACGCATGCAGGTATGGTAGCACGCACAAAGCCCGCCAAAAGAGGCGGGCTTTGTGCGGAACCGTCCCCATGTGGCAACTTTTTGATGCCACGTGGGTGCCCGCATCGCACCGGTTAGTCCAAAAAGGAACACCCCGACACGTGAATATAAGACTCCCGAAAATTAAGCAAGTTGCGTTTTAGGGACGGCTCCAAGGAGAGTATACCGTTCCGATATATTATTCCAAGATCCCATCAAGATTCACGTCGTAGATGATCTGATCCCCTACAAGTCGGTAGGTTATGAGCTCTTCAGGAGTGAACCAGAGGTCAATTTCCTTCTGTCCGTTCTCTGGAGTATCTGAGCAGTGAATTAGGTTGCGTACTGCACGATCATCAACTGCTGCAATGTTGTACGAATCTACCGTGAAGTCTCCACGAATGGTTCCCACATCAGAAGTTGCAGGCTCAGTATCACCCACGAGCTTAGTAACTACGCTTACCGCAGAGTTTCCTTCCCATGCCATCATGACAACTGGTCCTGAGGTCATGAACTTCTCAAGTGCACGAATGATGTCCTTTCCGTACTCTATTGGCTCCTTCTCAGCTGAGAGTCCTGCAGCAGCACGGTCCTCAGCAATCTTGGTTCCCTTCTTGATAAACCACTCATCATCTTTGCTGTAATGCTTCCAGATGCGATCTGCATCAAGAACCGTAAGCTTAAGCCCGATAAGCTTGAGGCCTGTACGCTCAAAGCGCTTAATAATCTCTCCGATGAGAGAACGCTGAACGCCGTCAGGTTTTACGATGACGAACGTGCGCTCTAGTTTTGGGTGTGGAATTGGCATAGGTACTTGTTTACTAAAAATCGCCCAGGGGCGTGTGTGCTCGCACTATACTATAGGGCGTATAGCCTGTCAGCAGAGCTATTTTTCTCCCTCTAGAATAATCCTCTTCTCAAAGCCGCCTCGCTCTGTTCTCTTCTCCAGACAAACATCCTCAAGATCAGAGTATTCGGGTAGTTCCTGTAATGCGTTCAGCACCTCAAGAACATCCGCCAACTCCTCAACTGACGTTGCCTCTGCAAACTCATTGCACTCTTCAACGAGTTTTGCGACTAGTTCCTTCTTATACTCTTCCTCGTCTGCCGTGTGTTTTGTATAGGCAACTCCCTTAGCATCTAGAATCTCAGGAATGTTGTCTCTCACTAGTTTGCGGTAGCGGGCCATTACTTTTAGTATACCTCTCCCTCTCTTCTCGTAAGCACAATCGTCTCCTCCTCCCCTACGAGAATCGTGTGCTCAAAATGAGCAGAGAAAGATCCATCTCTTGTTCTATAGGTATATCCGTCTGGAGCCAAAATAACAGACGCTTTCCCAAGATTGGCTATAGGCTCAATAGCGAGCACCATACCAGCTACAATCTCAGGACCAGTGCCAGGATACCCATCATTGGCTATAAATGGCTCCTCATGAACCTTTCGCCCCACTGCGTGTCCTCCCAACATCTTAACTACGGAAAATGGTGTTCCTTTAAATACACTCCCTGTTGCGTGTGAAATATCCCCTATTCTGTTGCCGGGACGAGCAGCACGAATACCCTCTTCAAGAGAGAGGCGTGTTGTATCAAGAAGTGCTTGTACATTCTTCGCAACTTCTCCAACAGGAACCGTAACTGCAGAATCTGTAATGAATCCTTTATGGGTAAGTCCCAAATCAAGAGACACAATATCTCCCTCCTTAAGCACTCTCGGTGCTTCGTTTGGAAGCCCGTGCACAACTTCCTCATTCACAGACACACACAAAGAGGCTGGATAGGGTCTGCGTGCACCCTCTGGCGTATAGTTGAGAAATGCTGGTGTATCTCCTGTTTCTCTGATGAGCCGTTCAGCTTCAGTATCCAAGTCCTCAACAGATACTCCAGGCGCTACCATCTTCTCTAATTGCGAAAGGACTCGCGCAAGTCGCTTGCCCGATTCTATAATTCCTTCTCTATCTTCTGGAGCACGTGCAATCATGCAAAAAGCTCTTTACGAATTGCCTCAGTAACTTCCTCAGGAGACACTGACCCGTCAATCGTAACGAGCATGCCGCGGTCTCTAAAGAAATTTAAGACGGGTGCCGTGTGCTCCTCGTAGGTCGCAAGACGTGCCTTAATCTGCTCCTCTGTTGCAGAATCAGGGCGGTGTTCAGTCTCCGCACGAAGCAGCATACGCTCAGTAACAAGCTCATTGGAAACGGCAAGGTCCAGAACCTTATAGGGGCGGTTAAGCCAAGACAATATTGAATCAAATGTTTCTGCCTGTCCTAATGAGCGTGGGTATCCCTCAGACACGAGCCCCTTTTCAGGATCTAGCTCAAGCACTACAGACTCAAACAAATAGGTTGCGAACCAGTCCGGAAGAAGCTTCCCTGCGTCATACGCTTCACGAACACTTGCACCTAAGTGTCCTTCAGCATCACGAAGTATCTTAAACCGGTCTCCCGTTGAGAAGTGTTCCCATCCATAAGTCTCTGCAAGACGCTTTGCCTGCGTACCCTTCCCTGAGCCAGGGCGGCCCATAAGAAGTACATTGCGATAGTCTGGTTGTTCCATAGTGAAATTGTATCAAATAAGTCTACGAGCTAATGCGTGCCAAAAGCGCCTCTACAACTGCTTTCATTTCCTCTTTAGCCACCTCTAGGTGCCCATCTGGGTTATGCACCACATACGTTGCTTCAGCTTTAAAAGATGCCTCATCTTCGTACCGCGACTTTCGCTTAGCCAACTCCTCTTCGCTCATAGGAGCACGTGCAAGAGCGCGTGCAGACAGTACTTCCCACGAACCCGCATCAATGTATATGGTACTAAATTCCTCCTGTGGAAGCCGCTCGCGAATGAGACGCACACCCTGCACTTCAATATCTCCCATAATCAGCTTGCCTTCCGAAACTGCTCGCTCAATTTCTACCTTCGGAGTTCCATAGTAGTTGCCGCCATACTCAGCCCATTCAAGTAGGCCTCCATCTGCTATGCGTGCCTCAAACTCTTCGCGAGAAAGAAAGTAGTAATCAACGCCGTCCACTTCTCCCTCACGCGGGGCTCGTGTGGTGCACGATATTGAAAGCACAATGTCTGGATACAGAGACTTTGCGTACGCAATCAAGGTATCCTTCCCGCTTCCTGTTGGCGCTACAACTGGTACAAAGATGCCACGAGTGCTCATGAAAAGACTGTAGCACGCAGCGAGAGGCTGCTAGTACTCTCCCAAAGATGCCTGCGCATCAATCTTACGGATAAGATCAAGAACTACGTTAACAACGATGAGGAGCGCAGTACCTCCAATGAGGATTGCTGTAATACCGGTAAGTCCCTGGATGATGAATGGGATAACCGCAACGAGACCAAGGAAGACAGCGCCAGGCAAAGTTACGCGGGTAACAACATTTGCAATGTAGTGTTCAGTCTCTCGTCCAGGACGTACTCCAGGAATGAATGCACCTGACTTCTGAAGATTCTCAGCTACACGGTGTGGCTCAAATGTAATTGAGGTGTAGAAGTACGTAAACATAACAACGAGTCCGAAGTACACCGCTCCATGCCAGAACGGATTAGCACTAAACGCAGTGAACGCTTCAAGCATTCCAGCTGCTCCCGCAATACCAACGGCAGAGAGTCCCGTAAGTACCATCTGAGGAAGAAGGAGGAGTGAAAGCGCAAAGATAATTGGCATAACTCCTGCCTGAAGAATACGAATCGGAAGATATGTAGGAGACCCTGAGATACCCTTCATCGCTCGTGCGTAGTGAATCGGAATAGAGCGCTCTGCCTCAGATACCATCACCACTGCAAAGATAACGAGGAGCGCAAGGAATACGAAGCCAAGGTACGCTGGAATGTTTGCTGCAGATGCAGTGAACAAAAGCTGGCTAATACCCGCTGGAAGCCCGGCAACGATACCTGCAAAGATAATGAGTGAAACACCGTTTCCGATACCGAACTCAGTGATGAGCTCTCCAATCCACATAAGAAGCATTGATCCGGCTGCAACGAGGAACACGTTGAGCGCAAAGGCAAATGGGGTGAGTGCGATTACGATGCCCTGACTCTCAAGAAGAGAGAGGAACGCAACAGACTGCAGAATTGCAAACGGAACGGTGATAACGCGAGAGAGTGAGATGAACTTTGTGCGTCCTGCCTCTCCCTCTTCTGTGTACATTGCCTTTACCTTCGGGAAGATAACAGTTGCAAGCTGCATGATAATAGACGCCGTAATGTACGGACCTACACCAAGCATAACTATAGAAAGACTAGACAATCCTCCTCCTGAAAAGATGTTGAGCAGTCCGAGGAACTGATTGTTATTGAAAAACTGTTCAAGTGCCACGCGGTTAACACCAGGAATTGGTACTGCGGCAAGAACGCGGAAAGCAGCGAAGGCAGCCAGAATGAATAGTATCCGGTTGCGAATAACCGAATCCGAGAAGATAACTTTTAGTTTGTGTATCGCCTGGCTTGCCATGGCGGATTAGGAGACGAGCGAACCGCCTGCTGCCTCAACAGCACTCTTAGCTGCGCCCGACGCTGCGCAGTCTGAAATGGTGAGTGCCTTGGTGAGAGATCCTGTTCCAAGAATCTTTACGTAGGAAATCTTTCCCCCACGAGCTCTAACGAGTCCCTTCTTGTAGAGAGTCTCTGGAGTAACAGTGTCGCCAGCTGAGAAAGCCGCCTCAAGCATGGTGAGGTTAACTGGGCTGTAGATCAAACGGTTTGAACGAACGGTGTGAGAACGGTTCTGTCCATGTCCACGAAGCTTCGGAAGCTTCTTAAGGAGGTCACGCATCTCAGGACGCTTGCGGTGTCCTGCACGTGCGTTCTGTCCCTTGGTACCGCGACCTGAGGTCTTACCACGCTTACCACCACGACCTACACGAGGCGTGGTTATGCGAGCTGTCTTTGGGGCGAGAGTGTTGGACTGCATACAAATTCTGTTAACGATTACCTGCACTTGCGAGTGCGTCTACAGTTGCACGCGCAATGGTGAGCTTGTTCTTGGTGCGAGTAAGAATCTTCGCAACGACGTTTGTAACGCCTGCGTGTTCAAGCACGGTGCGCATCGCAGATCCTGCAACGATACCGCGACCAGGACTTGGAACGATAGTAACAATTGAAGAAGAGTTCTTCACAGACACGTCATGTGCAATTGATCCGTCTGCAGTACGTGCAACGGTAATGAGGTGCTTCTTTGCGTCACGCACAGCCTTATCAATCGCGAGCGCTGTATCTGCTCCCTTTCCAAGACCAACACCAACACGTCCCTTCTTGTCTCCAATAACAACCGTTACAGAGAAAGAGAAACGACGTCCTCCGGCCATAACACGAGCAACACGGCGAACTTCAATAGTTGCCTGCTCAAACTCAGAGCGCTCGCGAGGAGCACGAGGACCACGTCCACGTGTGTCTCCGCGACCTCCAGGACGGCGTCCTCCTTGAGTGCGTCCACCGCGTGCAGGAGCTGCTCCTGTTGTCTCAGGAGTTGTCTCTGGTGCTTTCTTCTCTGTGTCCATGGTTGGTGTGTCAGTCATGATTTAAAACGTAAGTCCTGCGGCACGTGCAGCTTCCGCTACTGCCTTAACCTGTCCTGCGTACATATATCCTCCGCGATCAAATACAACGCTTGAGACTCCTGCCTTCTTTGCAGCCTCAGCAATAGCCTTCCCTACAGCCTGAGCTTGTACTGAAAGAGAACCAGGGAAAGACTGCCCGTGTGCTGCAGCAATAGTCTTCTGCGCAGTGTCATCAATAAGCTGCACTGAAATAAACTTGTTTGACTTGTATACAGCAAGACGAGGACGCTCAGCAGTTCCTGAGATGCGTGCGCGAACGCGCTTGTGGCGGCGATCACGAAGTTCCTTTTTGTTAAGTAGAGTTGATGGCATACGCTATACGGCTTTCTTACCTTGCTTGCGACGAATAACCTCATTGTCATAGGCGATACCCTTTCCAAGGTATGGCTCTGGTGGCTTGATCGCGCGGATCTCAGCTGCGAACTGTCCTACCTTCTGCTTGTCAGCTCCTTCAACAGTGATGGTGAGCTTTTCAACCTTTGCGTCTAGACCCTCAGGAATAGTGAGTGTTACCTGGTGTGAGAATCCAACGTTAAACACGAGATCACGTCCACGAAGCTCAACCTTGTATCCCACTCCCTTAATAACAAGTACACGCTTGAAAGGAGTCTCAACTCCAGAAATCATTGCGCGAGTGTGTGCAGCAAAGGTTCCTGTAAGTGCGCGAGCAAGCTTTGTATCGTTTGCAGGGGCTACCATAACTCCCTCAGGAGTAACCTCAATGGTAACTGCTGCATGAATTGGACGCTCAAGCGTTGCACCAGGTCCCTTTACTGAAAGTAGTCCGTTTGTGGTTGAAACGGTAACCTTAGAAGGAATAGCGATTGGTTTTTTAGCGAGGCGTGACATAAATACTGTATTACCAAATCTCAAAGAGGTTTTCTCCTCCTGAACGAACTTTACGTGCCTCACGATCTGTAAGTACTCCCTTTGGAGTTGAAATGAGACGAGCACCAATACCGTTCTTAACACTGTGTGCTTCAGCAGCTGGAGTGTACAGACGACGTCCTGGCTTTGATACGCGCTTTACGCCACGAATCTTGTGCTGTCCACGCTCGTCATAGGCAAGCGTAACTTCAAAGGTGTAAGGGGCCTTCCCCTTTGAAACCTCAGACACATAGCCCAAAGACTTGAGTTTGTTTGCAATCTCCTCTACGTGCTTTGAATACGGCATGGAAATCTTTTCCTTGCCAATAGCGCCAGCATTCTTGAGGCGGATGATGAAATCTCCTACGCGGTCAGTTACCATACGAAAATATTACCAAGATGCTTTCTTAACACCCGGGATCTTTCCCTCGCGAGCGAGCTCGCGGAAGGTGATACGAGAAAGACCAAAGTGGCGCATAAATCCACGCTGACGACCAGTTACAGAGCAGCGATTCTTTACGCGAACCGGAGATGAATTCTTAGGCAATTTCTGAAGACCCTCCCAATCACCTGCAGCCTTAAGAGCAGCACGCTTTTCTGCGTACTTCTCAACAAGCTTAATCTTCTTGTTGTTGCGAGCAATTTGTGAGGTCTTGGCCATAAGAAAAAATAGCTCCGGGGAGCCGTTCATGTAATCTATCAGTAAGGATATAGGCTGTCAAACATTGGCTGCAAAGAAAATGGCCTCCATGCCGATGAAGACATGGAGACCGTATATTCAGGGCTGCGTGCGGCTGAAATCCCGCACCACGAGCACACGGCGACCCGGCTTGTTGCAGCCGTGGGCGAAAATGCCGAGATTGCCGGCCCGGGTGATAACCGGAACGCCGGTCGCCCCTTCCCCAAGCGGCAGTTGCTCGCCCGGGGCGCAGAGCCCTTTGAAAGGGACTGCCTGCGGATGCTCAGCGTAAAACGCCAGCATTTCGCGCGTGTCGGCCGGGTGAAAGCCGTTTTCGGGGCTGTAGGTGTCCTCCAGCTCCCGGGCACGAACAACGCGCATCCAGATGAGTTCCAGGCCGACACCACTCCTGCTGCGGTCCATGGTCTCGTAGACGGGCACTTCCTCGGTGTTGAGACCGAGCTCCCTGACCACGGCGCCCACAGGCTCACGGTAGTCCACGGAAACTTCGTACCGCAGATTGTTGTCCGTGTTCCTGTCGCAGGCGCAAAGCGCAAGGGCGAGAGCCCCTGCAAAGAACATCTTTCTCACTTGATCCTCCTTCTTTAAAGCCTGATACAACTATCAAACTTAGTGTTTTGATACTACAACTTCGCCTATATATGTCAAAAGAGCCCGTTTCCGGGCTCTTTTGAGGAACTGGTAGCTTATACAGCTGCAGTAAACGGAATGCCGAGGTGGCGGAAGAATGCCTCTGCCTCTTCCTTGGTCTTTGCAGTTGTTACGAGCGTAATAGCAACACCAAATACGTCCTTGAGATCTTCGTCTGCAGTCTCTGGGAAGATAGTGTGGTCCTTAATACCAATCGTAAGGTTCCCCATCTCATCAATTGCTCCTGCTGAGAGACCACGGAAGTCACGAGTACGAGGAAGCGTAATGTGAATGAGCTTGTCTAGGAAGTCATTCATACGTGCGCCGCGCATCGTAACCTGGTACCCAACAATCTCGCCCTGACGCATCTTGAACTGAGCAATAGACTGCTTAGATGCACGAGGAGATGCCTTCTGGCCCGTAATAGTTGCAAGACGCTTCTCAACGAAAGCCTTACGAGCCTTGTCTGCCTTTCCTACTCCTGAAGACACAACGATCTTCTGAAGACGAGGACTTGCAAAGACGTTCGTGTATCCGAACTTCTCTTTAAGTGCATCAAATGCTGCTGCCTGTTTTTCTTTAGTCATCATCATACGCAAATTCATTAGGAGAGTGTCGTGCCACTCTTAACTGACACACGAACACGCTTTCCATCTTTCATCTCACGCTTCACACGGGTTCCCTTCTTGTCCTTAGGATCCTGGATCATAACGTTTGAGATTGAGATTGCACGTGGCTTCTCTACAATGCGGCCAGTCTGACCACGAACTCCACGATTGTGTCGCTTTACGAGCGCAACACCCTCAACAACTACCTTCGCCTCTTCGCGAATCACACGCTCAACAACGCCGGTCTTACCCTTGTCCTTCCCTGAAATGACTACAACAGTGTCACCTTTCTTTATTTTAAACTTTGCAGTTTGCTTTCCTTGAGTTGCCTTTGACATATATGTAGAGGTTAGACCACTTCAGGGGCTAGAGATGCAATGTTCTGCCATCCGCGCTCAACCAAGTCGCGAGGCACTGGACCAAACACACGGTTACCCTTTGGTCCCATTTCCTTACCCTGCTTTTCAATGAGAACAACAGCGTTATCATCAAAGCGCACGTAAATACCTGAAGCGCGGCGGAATGCCTTTCGCTGGCGAACCACCACTGCCTTATAAATATCCTTCTTCTTTACGGCCTTGCGAGGCTCTGCAGTCTGAACGGACACAACCACAACGTCTCCAATCTCTGCATAGCGGCGCTTTGAGCCCCCGAGCACTTTGAAGACACGCGCGATCTTTGCGCCTGAATTGTCTGCAACTTTAACGATTGACTGGGGCTGTACCATAAATAATTTACTTAGCTATCTTGAAAGACTTAAGCTTTGAGATAGGCGCGCACGCAACAATAGTTACCTCATCTCCAACTGAAACAGTGTTTCCCTCATCATGCACGAGGAACTTCTTTGTGCGAGTCTGGTACTTCTTGTACTTTGGGTGCTTCACGTAACGAGAGACAGCAACAGTAGCAGTATCCTTCATCGCCGTTTTAACAACGGTTCCTTTGAATGACTGTGGTTTTGCGGGTGTGTGTTCCATAGGGTTATGCGTTCTTCTGCGCGGTCTCCTCAGTGAGAAGACGAGCGATGTCCTTGCGGACCTTAGCGGCAGCGGATGCATCTTTTGGACGAGCGCCTGCAGCTGCAAAGCGAAGTGAGCGGAGCTCCTCGCGCTTCTCAGTAAGAAGCTTCTGAATCTCCTCTGGCTTCTTGTCCTTGAATGAAAGTTTCTTAGCCATGTTAGCGGGTAATTACGGTTGTCTTAAGAGGGAGTTTTGCTCCAGCACGGCGAAGGGCATCACGAGCCTTAGCATCATCAACACCATCAAGCTCAAAGAGAATGCGTCCAGGACGAACCTCAAACACAAAGTGCTTTGGATCTCCCTTACCCTTACCCATGCCCACCTCAGCTGGCTTGTTAGTTATTGGACGGTCCGGGAAGATGCGAATCCACAACTTACCTCCCTTTCCAGTTACGCGGGTAAGCACCTTACGTGCAGCCTCAATCTGATTAGAGGTGATGCGAGAAGGAGTAGTCGCGCGAAGACCATATGAACCAAACGCAACAGTGATACCACGAGTATCAGGACGTGCGAGCTTCTCAGGACTCTTGCGAGCTGTCTGCCACTTGCGGTGCTTAACTTTCTTAGGGAACAACATACGACTAGTGTTTAGGAGCTGCAGCACGGCCGTTAGCAGCCTGGTCTGTAAACGTCTCTCCAAGGTAAATCCATACCTTGATACCGATCACGCCGTATGGAAGCAATGCCTCCTGGTGTGCGTAATCAATGTTTGCACGGAATGTCTGAAGCGGGATACGTCCACGCTTGATCTGCTCAGTGCGAGACATATCAGCACCACCAAGACGTCCAGAGACGACGATGCGTACTCCGACTACTTCGCGAACTGCCATAACCTTCTCTACAGTCTGCTTAAGCACACGACGGAATGGCATGCGCTTCTCAAGTCCCTCAGCAACCATAAGACCAACTACTGCAGCTGATGTCTCTGGCTGACGAACCTCAATAATGTCTAGCTTTACGGCACGCTTAGTACCAGTTGCCTTTGAGTTAACGAGTCTCGTAAGGTCATTGCGAAGCTTTGTTGCGTTGTCTCCGCTGCGTCCGATAACCACACCAGGGCGAGCAGTATGCAAAAGGATGCGGATCTCAGCAGCAGTACGCTCAATCTCAAGATCAGCAATGTACATGCCACGTCCACGCTTCTTAAAGTACGCGCGAATAGCCTGATCTACCGCAATATTCTCGCGGAAAGACTGCTTGTCTGCAGCGAACCAGCGGCTCTTCCAATCACGGATGATGCCTAGGCGGTGTGCGTACGGATGAACGGTGTGTGTCATGTTATTTAGTGGTGTCTGAAGTCAAACGAAGGGTGATGCGGCTACGACGCTTCCTAATAGGAGCTGCACGACCCATAGCACGAGGCATGAAGCGAGTGAACATACCAGCGCTATCAACGCGTACGTCAGCAATGCGGAGTGTATCCACATCCTCTCCACGGCTCTTAGCTGTTGCTGCAGCAGACTCAATAAGCTTCTGTACAGGAAGTGCGGCGCGCTTTGGAAGGAATGCGAGTGCCTTTACTGCCTCAGTAACCTTCTTCCCCTTAACGAGGTCAGTAACGAGACGCACCTTACGAGGTGACTGATTGTAGGTAGAAAGAGAGGCGCGAATAGCCTTCTTGTCTTCGTCCTTACGCATTTGCGCAGGCTGCTTGTGTGTTCCAGTAGATGCCATAGCTATTTCTTCTTAGCTGGCGAAGGAGCGGCTTTAGCTGCCTTAGCGGCTGCGATCTCAGCCTGCTTCTTCTTCTCTTCAAGCTGCTTCTGCATCTTTCCTCCGTGACGAAGGAATTTCTTCGTTGGAGAGAACTCGCCAAGACGGTGTCCGACCATTTCCTCAGAAACGAGTACGTCTATGTGCTGCTTGCCGTTGTGTACACCAAAGGTGAATCCAACGAACTCAGGAGCAATCTGGCTATTGCGGGCCCATGTCTTAATAGTACCGGTCGCTGACGGCTTTTTGTCCTGAAGCTTTTTCATAAGCTTCTGGTCAATGTATGGGCCTTTTTTAAGGGATCGGGACATAGATAGACAATGGAAAGCCCGCCAAGCGGGATAGATAGAATCTATATGAAACAAGCGGAAGTGTCAAACAATTGGCTCTGTGATAGGGTACCTTCGTGCTCATAGAGGGAGGTACCATGACCACAGACACCCCCAAAGCGGTCCTCGGAGAACCCGAGAGACCCGCCCAACATACTGATGTGGGCGACGCACTGGCTGAAGTAACCGCAGAATTCGGTTCCGACGCGCTCAAGCCGTATGGAGGGCCCTTTGAGAGTCCCCATGCTGCAGTTAAGCGGCTCGTTGGCTCCTTCGCCTGAAAAAACAAAGATCATGCCTCGCGCATGGTCTTTTTTATGCTAGGGTGAAAATGTAGTTGAGGAGGAGGAACTAATGAGCAACTACGTGGGCGGCTTGCCTGCCGCCGATCCTGAGGGGGACGCAGAAGGCGACCCGCATATTTCGGACGAAGGCATCGATTCCATCATGCGATGGCATTCCGATGATCGGTACGATCCGGAAATCTATCCTGACCTGTAGAACAACAGATCCTTCCCAAGGCTGCCCGCACCTCGCGAGCGGCCTTTTTTCTTTATGCGCTATACTTCTCACATATGTGGAACCTACACACCCTCTCACGCGTGCAGAAGCTAGAACTACTTGGCGCAGGAGTGCTTATACTTTGTGTCCTTGGTCTGTCCCTCTGGTATATGGCCACACACAAGGCACCAGAGCCCTATGCACTTGTTCCTGAGGAAACTGTGGTTATTCCGCCCGCAGAACCGCAAACCATCCGCGAGCACGCTCAGTATTATGATATTGAAGCTGCCTATCCTTCAGAAACCCCGCTTGCTGTTTCTGCAGGCACTCCTGCAGATGCAAAAGCTATAGAACGTATGCGGGACTTTGTTGAGGAAACCATTGAAAGCTTTAAGCGTGAGGGCAATTTCGCAAGCCTCACCAAAGAAGACATCCAGATAATGGGGTACGAGGATGGCCGCAAGCAGGCGCTCGCTATTGAGTATGATGAGGTGCTCGGCCCCCACACGGTTTCCTATGTATATACAATGTATGCAGATACGTTCGGTGCACATCCAAACTCCTTCTATAGAACTTTTGTATTTGATGCCGAAACAGGAAAAGAACTTACACTAGCTGAGTTATTCGCTCCCCGCTCAGGCTATCTAAAACGTATCTCTGAGATAGCTCGCTTTGAACTTCAAAAGAAACTTGGAGAAGATGTTGATGTCTCCTATATGCAGCAAGGGACTGAACCAGACGCAATTAACTTCCAAACCTTTGTAATTGAAGGAGATTCTCTTGTCTTCCTCTTCCCTCCATATCAAGTTGGTCCCTACGCACTCGGGCCACAGAGTGTTTCTATTCCTTTTGCACAGCTTGAAGACATAGTACTTCCTAAGTACCTCCCCTAAAGAAAAAACCAACTCCTTAGTTGGCTTTTGCAGTCCTCACGGGGAAGTAGAAGTTAAGCTGCTTCATGAGCCTTCCCTGTTCCTTGGTCCAGTACCAGATGCTGTTTCTGGCTTGATCTTCCCAGTCCATGCGGTCCTCCACACCACCGAGATCCTGAGGCGTGTACTCGCGCGCTGCTGCCAGAGAAGCGCGTGCCTGCTTCAGATTTCTCGTAGCCTGGCGGAGTCTTCGCCTGAGAGCTCGCTCTTGGCGTGCCTCGTGCAAGCGAAACCAACGACGAATGCTCATTGACGTTCACTCCCTTTCTCCACAGCAAACATACGCCTCTAAATCATAAAAGAAAAGCCCGCACGTGCGGGGCTTTCTTTGTGTCTTATCGCTTCTTTCCAACCTTGCGGCGAGAAACAATAAACTTGTTTGAGTACTTCTTTGGAGTACGGGTCTTCTGTCCCTTGCCTGTTGGCTTACCCCACATGCTCTTAGCACGTCGTAGACCACGTCCCTGACGTCCTTCACCTCCTCCGTGTGGGTGATCAACAGGGTTCATAGCTGTACCACGCACGGTTGGGCGAATACCCTTCCAGCGACTCTTTCCAGCCTTTCCGTAGTTCTGAAGGCGCTGCTCCTCGTTTCCAACTGCACCAACTGATGCCCATGCAGATTCAATAACCTTGCGAACTTCGCTTGAAGGCAACTTAATCTGTGCGTAGCCTGCGTCATGCGCCACAATCTCAGCGTAGTTTCCAGCTGAACGAGCGATGCGTGCTCCTGCACCAGGACGAAGCTCTACATTGTAGATGAATGTTCCTGAAGGAATCTTTCCAAGTGGGAGACGGTTTCCAGTCTTGATAGGAGCCTTCTCAGACACAATGAAAGTATCTCCAACCTTCATGTCCTTAGGAACCGTTACGTAGCGACGCTCTCCATCTGCAAATACGGTGCGTGCGATAAAGGCGGTGCGATACGGATCGTACTCAATAGTTTCAATGCGTGCAGGAATATCGTGCTTGTTGTACTTGAAATCAACATCACGGAGCATGCGCTTGTGTCCTCCTCCCTGATGACGGGTAGTGATGCGTCCTGCATTGTTGCGACCACCCTGACGCTTCTTGTATGAAAGAAGTGGCTTGTGTGGCTTGTCACCAGAAAGCACGCCACGGTACGTGACAACGGTCATGCTGCGACGGCTCTTTGAGGTAGGTTTAAAAGACTTCATAGGACTCTAAGTTATGCGAAGGTGATGCTGTCACCCTTCTTAAGATAGACGTATGCCTTGTGGCGACGAGCACGGGTTCCTACACCACGACGCGTGCGGAGCGATACCTTCTTTGCAGGAAGGTTAACCATACGAACCTTCATTGGCGTAACACCATAGAATTTAATAATGGCCTGTGCAACATCCTCCTTTGTTGCAGCCTGAGGAACTTCAAAGACGTAGACGCCTGACTCAGTACCAATAAGTGCCTTCTCAGAGAACCAAGGGCGCTTAAGTACGTTTGCAAGACGAGAGTCATCAACGGCGAGCATGCCGCGACCCCAGAGACGAGTTCCAGACTTCGTCTTCTTTGCCTTTGTTTCCTTTTTGTCAGATGAAAAGAGTGCCATAAATACTGTATTAGCCCTTCTTGTTGAGGCGCGCAGAAAGCACAGGAAGTGCATCTGTTGGGTTCTCAATAACAAGATACTTCTTGTTTACCAAATCCACTGGATTTAGATTGCGAACCTCCTCTAGGGTTAGGCTGCCAATGTTGCGGAAAGACTTCTCGCTTGTTGTGTCCTTCTTCGCGAATGCGACGACCGCTGCATTCTTGCGCTTTGTTGCGAGCTCAGCTACGCCTGCACCGTTTGCAATAGCAACAAGCATTGCCTTTGCGTCCTTTGTTGAAGGCGTTGTGATGCCAAAGCTATCAACGAAGATAACCTGCCCATCACGGTGCTTGCGAGAGAGCACTGTTGCGAGTGCTGCAGCACGCATCTTGCGGTTGATCTTAACTGAGTAGTCTTTCTCAGCACGTGGACCGTGTGTAACACCTCCTCCCTTCCAGATTGGAGAGCGGTTAGATCCGTGACGCGCGCGCCCTGTTCCCTTCTGCTTCCAAGGCTTCTTTCCTCCTCCAGATACTTCTCCACGGAACTTGGTGTGTGCAGTTGTTGCGCGAGCGTTTGCCTGCATACCAACTACCACCTGATGCACGAGGTCTGAGTTCCATGAAAGACCGAAGAGCTCCTCAGGAAGCTGCACGGTTCCAGCCTTAGCACCCTTAGCGTTCCAAATAGTTGCCTCCATAGATACTGCAGCTGCAGTCTTCTTTGCGGGTGCCTTCTTGGCGACGGTTTTCTTTGCGGGAGTAGCCATAGTACGTAAATTACATTGAGGTTATCTCAACGAGTGCGCCAGGAGCGCCTGGAATAGCACCTGAGATGATCATCTGGCCAGTAGCGGCATCAACCTTAAGAACCTTAAGATTCTTAATGGTAACGCGGTCGTTACCCATGCGACCACCCATGCGCATGCCTTTAGCAACGCGACCTCCAGCACGACCTCCTCCTCCAATAGATCCAGGCTCGCGCTCTGAGTGCTTCTGTCCGTGTGAGCGGCGACCTCCATGGAAACCATGGCGCTTTACCACACCCGCAAAGCCGTGTCCCTTAGATGTTGAAGTTACAGTAACTACATCTCCTTCAGCGAAGGTATCTGCAGTTATCTGAGAACCAACAGCAAGATCTCCAGCCTCTGTGCGGAATTCCTTGAGAACCTTGTACCCCACACCCTTAGTGTGTCCGAGTACAGCCTTCCCAAGGCGCTGAACTTTCTGCTCTCCAAATGCTACTTGTACGGCTGAATAGCCATCTGCGCCTTTTTCATCCTTTACCTGAGTAACCACAACAGGACCTGCAGTTACAAGCGTACCTGCAAATACCTCTCCAGCCTCGTTGAAGACTTGAGTCATGCGGCCTTTTCGGGCAAGGATGAATTTCATAGAAAAAATAAAGCGCGCTACCAATAGCGCGTTAGGCCCTTGCGGGCTTCCCGTCCATTGGACCAACCCGAGGGTTGTTCTTGCGACTTAGGGACTATACAGGGTATGGCTGGGGAATGCAAATCAGTCAGTTTGAACTAGCACTTCCTAATAGTACGCGGGCTTAATTCCTAGTTCAGGGATAGAGAGATCCTCTGGGGTATCTAGAATAAACTCTACCGCTCGTACAACTTCTGATAGTTCCATGAACTTTGATGAGTCCTTTTCAACTCCGGCATTAGCAAAAAACTCAGTCTTCATGGACCCTGGATAAAACCCGCAAACGGTAACTGCTGTGCCAGTTAACTCCATTTGGAGAGACTTGGTAAAGCCTGCAATTGCCCACTTTGAAGCTGTATACACACTTCTTTCTCCTTTCCCGTAAAAGCCTGACTGCGAAATCACGTTAATTATTCTGCCCTTCTGGGCTTTTTTCATATGTGGCAGACATGCACGTGTTAAAAGAATGGTCGCTGTAGCATTCACATTCATAGCAGCGCTTATCTGTTCTGGATCATTCTCTTCCAGAGCCCCTTGTATCCACAGACCCGCATTATTTATCAAGCAATCTATAGCGCCGTACTTTTGGATAACTGAATCAACTGCGGCTTGTATTTGCGTGTGATCTGCAACATCAGCTATAACAAAATCGCATCCTATTTCTTCAGCAGCCTCCTTCACTTTATTTTGGTCTCTCCCAAGAATCACTACAGTATGGTTGCTTGCAAACTTTTCTGCGAGAGCCCTGCCAAGACCCTGGTTGCCGCCAGAAATGAGGATGGTTTTCATACGGACAGTATACACAAAACCGCCCTTTCGGGCGGTTTCTTCACCTCTTTATCCTTAGCCTCTTGAGACTTCGTAAACAGAGGTCTTGGTTTCAACAACAATCTTATCGCCTTCAAGACGCATTGCCTGAACGGCGCTCGTTTGACCGCCCGAGTGAAAAATCTGTTCTCCTAAGGTGATTTCTCTTAAAAGTTTGCCTTCCATAGCTTCTCCAGCAGAAACGGTCGATGCTGCCCCCTCCTGCACCGCGCGCTTTACGAGTCGTACAGTATCACCAACCTTTGGCATTACCGCGGCAGTTGATTGCTCAAACCTTCTAACCCCAGCAATTTCTTGCTTCATCATGCCTGCCATTGCCTTTCCAAATCCGCCTTCATTACTCATACGAGTTTCTTTTAAGGATTATAGAAAAAGTCTAGCACAACACAAAACCGCCCGAAAGGGCGGTTTTGCTTCTATCCCTCTCGGGACTAGACCATCTTTACATCAATCGTAACTCCAGAAGGAAGGGTGAGATTCGTGAGAGCCTCAATAACCTTTGGGTTTGGCGACATGATGTCTATAAGACGCTTGTGGATGCGCATTTCAAACTGCTCACGTGCATCTTTGTGCACGAAGGTTGAGCGGTTTACGGTCCAACGCTTAATTTCAGTTGGAAGCGGAACAGGGCCAACGATCTTCGCATCAAAGCGATTAGCGGTGTCCATAATCTGCTTCACTGAGAGATCCAGGATTTTGTGCTCGTAGGCACGCACCCGGATCCGGAGCTTTGGCTCGCCAGCTGGGGCTGCCTCTTTCTTTACGGTCTTCTTTGCGGTTGTAGCCATACGAGTAAGATAATCCAGGAAACTTACGCGATGATCTTCGTGACCACGCCGGCACCTACAGTTCTACCTCCCTCACGTACTGAGAAACGGAAGTTGTCCTCAAGTGCGATTGGTGCAGTGAGCTTTACCTTGAAGGTAACAGTGTCACCAGGCATAACCATTTCCTTTCCATCTGGAAGGGTTACCTCTCCAGTTACGTCCGTAGTACGAACGTAGAACTGTGGCTTGTAGCCTGAGAAGAATGGAGTGTGACGTCCACCCTCGTCCTTAGAAAGAACGTATACCTCAGCCTCAAACTCGGTGTGTGGCTTTACAGAACCTACCTTCGCAAGAACCTGTCCGCGATGTACGTCCTCCTTCTTAGTTCCGCGGAGCAAGATACCAGCGTTGTCGCCAGCCTGTCCCTCCTGGAGCTGCTTGTTGAACATCTCAATACCGGTAACGGTAGTCTTAACGGTGTCCTTGAGACCAACGATCTCAATTTCCTCACCAACCTTGATTACACCGCGCTCAATGCGTCCAGTGATAACCGTTCCGCGTCCTTCAATTGAGAAGATGTCCTCAATAGGCATAAGGAATGGCTTATCAAGCTCGCGCTCTGGCTGTGGGAAGTAGCTGTCCATAGTGTCAACGAGCTCCTTCACCTTAAGAGCGTACTCATCATCTGCGCTGGTTGCCTCAAGAGCCTTGAGTCCAGAACCGCGGATAATTGGAGTAGTAGCACCATCGTATCCCTGCTTCGTTAGAAGCTCACGGATCTCCTCTTCAACGAGGTCTAGCATGTCTGCATCGTCAACCATATCAACCTTGTTGAGGAAGATGATGAGACGAGGCACACCAACCTGCTTAGCAAGGAGGATGTGCTCGCGGGTCTGCGGCATTGCGCCGTCGGTCGCGGCGACTACGAGTACTGCACCGTCCATCTGGGCGGCTCCAGTAATCATGTTCTTGATGTAGTCGGCGTGGCCGGGGCAGTCAACGTGCGCGTAATGCCTTTTATCGGTCTCGTACTCCACGTGATACGTGGAGATCGTGATACCGCGCTCCCTTTCCTCGGGGGCGTTGTCGATCTCCTCGAACTTCTTGTACGTCGCCTTCCCCTGCTTGCTCAGGACCAGCGTGATCGCCGAGGTCAAGGTGGTTTTACCGTGGTCGATGTGCCCGATGGTCCCCACGTTGACATGCGGCTTTGTCCTCTCGAACTTCTGCTTGGCCATTCTCAAGTCATCCTCCCTTGGCATAGGTCTTGGCTCTATTACGAGTACCTCCCGCGCGCAGTGACGGCCAGAGCGATCTGCGCGGGCACCTCCTCGTAGCGCATGAAATGCATAACGTAGGTTCCTCTCCCCTGCGTGAGAGACCGGAGGTCTGTAGCGTACCCGAACATCTCAGCAAGGGGGATATGAGCCCTGATGATCTGAGAGGGACCTCGTCTCTCCATGCCCTGCACCCTGCCACGCCTGGCGCTGACATCGGCGATGACATCCCCGGTGAACTCCTCGGGAACGACCACTTCCACGCGCATCAAAGGCTCCAGTAGCACAGGGTCTGCCCGCCTCGCCCCGTCCTTCACAGCCATGGACGCGGCTATCTTGAACGCCATCTCAGAGGAATCGACCTCATGGTACGATCCATCGAAAAGGGTCACCTTCACGTCCACCACGGGATACCCTGCAAGAACCCCGGACTCCATGGCCTCGCGGGCGCCGGCCTCGACAGCGGGTATGAACTCCCTTGGTATCGCCCCGCCGGTCACGCGGTCCTCGAACTCGAAGCCTCCGCCGGCAGGCAGCGGGGATAGCGTGATTTCCACGTGACCGTACTGCCCGCGGCCGCCGGTCTGCCTTATGAACCTGCCCTCGCTCTCCACGGTGGACCGTATGGTCTCCCTGTACGACACCTGCGGCTTACCCACGTTGGCCTCGACCTTGAACTCGCGGATGAGCCTGTCGATGATGATCTCGAGGTGAAGCTCGCCCATCCCGGAGATAACCGTCTGGCCGGTCTCGGGGTCCTGCCGCACGTGGAACGTGGGGTCTTCCTCCGCGAGCTTCGCCAGGGCCGCCGCGAGTTTGTCCTCGTCGGCCCTGGTCTTCGGCTCCACCGCCACGGATATCACGGGCTCCGGGAACTCGATGGCCTCGAGGATGATGGGCTTCCCCTCGTCGCACAGCGTGTCGCCGGTGGTGACCTCTCTAAAACCTACAGCGGCAACGATGTCGCCTGCATGCGCCTCGCCGACATCCTCACGGTGGTTTGCGTGCATCTGAAGGATGCGCGCAAGCCTCTCCTTTTTCCCTCTCGTGGCATTATAGACGTACGAGCCCGCCCGCACAACCCCCGAGTATACCCGGAAGTAGGTCAGCTTTCCAACGTACGGGTCCGCCGTTATCTTGAAAGCAAGGGCGGAAAATGGCTCGGCGCCATCCGACGCCCTGTCCTCTTCCTCACCCGTCCTGGGATCGGTTCCCTTGACGGGCGGAAGGTCGTTCGGCGCAGGCAGATAGTCCACCACAGCATCGAGGAGAAGCTGGACTCCCTTGTTACGGAAGGCCGCCCCACACAGCACCGGGACGATCTTCACCGAAAGGGTCGCCTCACGCAGCGCCTGCCTCAGCTCAGCAACTGTGATCTCCCCACCCTCGATGTACTTGGCCATTATGGCATCGTCTGTATCGGCGAGAGCCTCGATCAACTCGTCACGGTATCTCTGGGCTTCCTCCTGCATCTCGGGGGGAATCTCCGTCACCTCTCGCTGCATGCCAAGATCGTCCAGGTAAAGCACGGCCTTCTCCTCAACGAGGTCCACGACCCCCTTGAAGCCGTCCTCGGACCCGATGGGGACCTGGACCGGCACTCCAGGGGCGCCGAGCCTCTCGCGAACCATCCTGACCGCGCGCGGGAAATCCGCCCCGACGCGGTCCATCTTGTTCACGAAGACGATCCTCGGCACATGGTACCGGTCAGCCTGACGCCACACCGTCTCGGTCTGAGGTTCAACTCCGCCCACAGCGCACAGCACGGCGATTACGCCGTCCAGCACGCGAAGCGACCGCTCCACCTCCATGGTGAAGTCCACGTGCCCGGGCGTATCTATGATGTTTATGCGATGATCGTTCCAGTAGCACGTGGTGGCCGCAGCCGTGATCGTGATGCCCCGCTCCTGCTCCTGGACCATCCAGTCCATGGTCGCTTCGCCGTCGTGCACCTCGCCGATCTTGTGCGAGACGCCGGTGTAGAAGAGAATGCGCTCGGTAGTCGTCGTCTTACCGGCATCGATGTGAGCCATGATGCCGATGTTGCGGACCTTGTTCAGGTCGGTCAGCACGTCAAGTGCCACGGTGGGAAGCCCTTCTTCAAGCGGTCACGGCGGGGGTGTCGCCACCCCCGCCCGCGATCACCAACGGTAGTGAGCGAACGCCCGGTTGGATTCGGCCATCTTGTGCATGTCCTCGCGACGCTTCACCGCGGCACCGAGGCCGTTGGACGCGTCGAGGATCTCGTTCATGAGGCGCTCGGTCATGGTCTTCTCGCGACGGGCACGGGAGAAGTCCACGAGCCAGCGCAGCGCGAGGGTGGTCGACCGGACGGGGCGGACCTCGACCGGGACCTGGTAGGTCGCGCCGCC
>DJWB01000004.1:91216-91342 GCA_002441425.1 Patescibacteria group bacterium UBA6241
GACTTCTTGCCGTCGAGCAGGACCTTGTTGATCAGCTGGGTGACGACCGGGGACCCGTAGACGGGGTCGGAGATCAGCGGCCGCTTCGGGGCCGGACCCTTACGAGGCATCTCAGTTCCCCTTCTT
>DJWB01000001.1 GCA_002441425.1 Patescibacteria group bacterium UBA6241
CAGCCGACTTGTGCTATGTTATCGTGCTCGAGACGCATCGATCACAGAAAACCGCCGTTTCGGCGATTCTCTGATTTGGCGTTATAATTTGGCTATGGAAATAGCAATATTCATTTCGGGGCTTGTGGTTGGCTTCGGAGGAGGTTATACGGTAAAGGTGCTTATTTCGAATCGTTCTCAAAAAACCTCCGGAACCCAATCGCCAAACGTTATGGGCGAAGGAAATTCCGTTAAATATTAATGGAATTATCAAACCAAAAGACACTTGGGGATCAGTCGCCGGCAATCGTTGGTGATGGTAATAGCGTGTCTTATGGTGCTCGTTTACGGTTGGGGAACGAGTCGGCAACAATCCTGAAAATAATAAGCCTTATCCCAGAGGTAGCTGCTAGCCAAGGTGTTGGTAACGAGGAGATTGACTATACTCGTGATCTACAAAAGAAAGTAGATGAACGCTTCTCGGCTTCAAAGGATCGGCTCAGAAGTCGCTATGTAGATTTGCAACTACTATACGGGGATGCTTATCAAGTTGCTAAGAGAAACTCCGGACTTGATGATTTCCGTCTACATGAATGCTATAACCACCTACGAAATTTAAGTATCAAGGTTCTTGAAGAGAAAGGAGGAGATCCTATATCTGCTCTTGAGACGCTGTGTGAGCAATTCAAAAAACATTTTGCTACAAGCGATGGTCCAGATTTTAGCGAGCAGGCAGTCGAGTACTTCTTATTGAGGGAATTGATTGAATGTAATGTGTTTCCAAATATTGAAGTATGAGCATTGAACTCGTCTCAAGCGAACAAGAAATCCAATCATCAAACGTATACGTGGGTTACTTAATCCTACAAGAACTTAAGGGGTGTGAACGACTCTCGATTCTTGATCTCCATCAACTACTCAAGGAAAAGAATCCAAATTTCACTTACAGCGGAACTCTATACGCTCTAATCTTTTTGTTTATAAACAACATAATCGACTTCGATGAGCCGTATATTTACAAGATAAGCATATGATTTCTCTTAAAAGATTTTTCTTTGCGCCAACTGAATCCCAAGATCGCATTCTTAGGGAAGTTAAGTTTGAACCTGGAATTAACTTTATTCTTGGTGAGAAATCAGAAACTACTTCAAGTGGGGAGGAGAACAAGATGAACGGTGTTGGAAAATCTGTGCTGATTGAAGCAATCAATTTTTGTTTACTAAAGAAGCCCAAGGAGAGTCGAGTAATGAAAATACCTGATGTTGCTCTCGATCCTAAAATCAGATTTTGCCTAGAGCTTGAAATCTCCAAAGGAGAAAAGGTATGGAGCGTTGCTATAAGAAGGAATCGAGTTGAGACTGACGCTATCTATATTGAAGTAAATGGAGAAACTAAATCTTTTGATACGCTTAGTGATGCACGAAAATACTTAGAATATCTTTTCTATTTGGGAGAGGAGGACATAGCGGAACGTCCTTCGTTGAGAAGTCTGCTGTCGCTTCTACTGAGAGATGAGGAGAGTCGATACGGAGATATCTTAAAGCCCCACTACAAGGCAGAGGTCGCAGCCTTTGAGGATCTACTTCGTCCTCATTTCTATCTATTTCAAATAGATCTATCAATACTTGAGAAGGTTAAGACAGTTACTGAGCGATTGAAGAATATCGACAAGACTATCACTTCTCTTAGAGGAGATTTCAAAATGCATGCAATTGAAGAGAAGGAAGTAGCCTCATATTTAAATGACCTACGAGCTAATGTAGAGAAGCTAAACCTTGCTATTGAAAGCCTGCAGCCATCAGAGGGAATGATTCAGGCGCAAGAAAGTCTAAGTGACCTTGAGATTCGACTTACCGAACTAGTAAACGAGCGTTCAGGAAAGCAATTCCTAGTTAAGAAGATTAAATCCTTGCCAAAGGTAGAAAAGGTAAATACTAAGCAGGTGCAGATGGTGTATAACCATTTTAAAGAGGGTCTGGGAGATTTGGTAAAGAAGTCTTTTGATCAGGTTCTGGAGTTCAAAAAGCAAATTGATGATTTCCAAATCTCATTAACTAATGAGAAGCTTATCGCTCTTAATTCTGAAATCGCTAATCTAGATGAGAGAATTGCAGTTATTGATGGGCAAGTTAGTGAAATTTATCAAAGATTCGAGTCAAGAGAGAAAATTTCTTCTCTGAAGGAGGCGGTTCGCCTTGAGCAAGAAAAGAATAAGAAGCTTCAAGAGCTTTCGTCCACATATGATCTTTTGGTCGCGAAGAAGGCTGAACGTAAGAACCTAAAAAAGTTAAAAGAGTCACATGTAGAAGAGGTTGGTGTGCTTATCTTCGAAATCAAGAAAACAGTCTCTTCCTTTGAAGAAGACCTTAAGAAAATGCACGAAGCCATTGCTGGTAATCAGCGTTGTCAATTCAATATTGAAATAAAGGAAGGAGCTCCAAGGCAATTTGCTGATTTTGATTATCGAATAAATCTTGATGGAAGCTCAGGTATTAATCGAATTAAAATCTTCATTTATGACGTGCTGTTAATGATAAATCAGGTAACCTCTCAAAGACATCCAGGATTCCTAATCCATGACAATATCTTTGCCTCTACTGGTCGAGATGACATGGTGAAATCGTTAAATTACCTCTACGCTCAGTCATTGAGGAAGAACTTTCAATACATCCTAACCATTAACAAGGATGAGTTTGAATCCCAGGTCAACGATTTCGATTTTGACTATAAGACTCTTACCAGAGTCGAATTAACTCGATTGGACCCATTTCTCGGAGTTCAGTACCCTGAGGTTTCAATGGAATCCGATTAAATGATCAACTACGACCAACTTATAAGGAATTGGCATACTAAAGCCGGAAATGAAGAATATTTTTCGGGTTTTGTGTTTGAATATTTGGCGTTCATTGCTTTCTTAAAGAAGCGGCTTTTCACAGAGTATGACGATAGAAGAGCCATTCAACTTTTGAAACGAGATGAGGAGATAAGGAGTTTGTATCTAGTGCAAGTCAAAGAAAATCCAGTGCTTGTAGAAGCGTGGAATCGAATAATAGCTGAATTAGAAAGAATGCGACTAGGAAATGTGGCCGTCATAGGTAATAGTCTCCAAGAGATTGAATGGTGGAATTGCAATCAGCTCGAATTAAATCAGAAAACACAGGAGGAGAGAGATAAGATCATGGGAGTTATATATGACCTGAATGATTGGAGTAGTATGGTCGAATTTGTATATTCAATCCGAAACAACTTATTTCATGGCGGAAAGAATCCCGAAGACGAACGTGATCTGTTATTAGTCTCAAATGGGCTTGTCGTCCTTCGACCACTTGTAGATATATTTCTTAATCGGTGACTTGGTGGGGGACTGTCACTTTTTAAAGCGCACGAGACGCGTCGTTTTAGTAACCAAAAAGAAGCCAAACAGACTAAGCAGGGCTTGACCGAACACTGTTCTAACTCGAGACGGCCAGCAGTAAACGTTTAATTCAGAACGTCTGACCCCATTAAGCATCCTTGGATACAAACTTCAAGAAATCTTTTTCTAATACTTCAATTTCCTTTAACATCTCCACTTTCTCCAAAACGAGAAGCTCGTTTTTGATACGAGGTAATACATTTTGAATATGTGAAATTTCATTGGCTGGCATTTCTAAACGGTTGTCTATGATCATTTGTAGTATCTGATCTCTCACGGAGGTAGCCTCATCTTCATTCAATTCCCATTGTCCTATTTTCACACCTCCTCTCGCAAATAAATTCACCTCATTCACTACACTGTCCCGCATAAGATGCTCTACAGTGGAAGGCAGTGCATTGTATGACGCATCGTGAGCTTCTCGTAACGTGAATCTTCCACTACCTGAATCTTTAACTTGTTCTAGATACCGTTCAAAAATCCCCAGCCTACTAGACAAAGAATGTGCCAGGAGAACATTAAGGCTTATGTCGTACCCATTTGCTCTAAAAAGTTCACTTGTCTTACTAACCACTTCTTTCTGTCTTAGTGTGCCCTCTATTCCTACAGAACAGCCTATAGTTGCAGCGTGAGCAATTGATTTCTCAATCCAACGAGCACTATCAAGATCGGTAAAGAAAGCTGCCGATTGATCATCCTTGTCCAACAGACGAGTGTATTCTGGATGGAATGCCCTAAAATCATCCCCATTTATTTCTACAAAATTATTATCGAGCTCCATTTCGTGCTCGGTAATGTAGCGGAGTAACGGTGTCTTTCCAGAGCCGGGTTGTCCACCCACAAAAATAGCCTTTGGTCGCTGGCTACGAACCTTGCCTGCAAATAGGTACGGCACTATTTGTTCTTCAAATATTTCTGACGAACTGCTTTCAGAAAGTAGAAACCTTTCCTTCCTATTCTCTATCCCCGCTAGCCGTTCACCGTTACGCATATATAAGATGTCGGTACTTCTCTCTAATCTCAGACAGTGTTGAGTCAGTCGGAGAGATACTCTTTTTTAGGTGCTCAACTTCGGCTAACAACACAGAAATAGTATCGCGTTCTTTATCGTCTAAGTCTTTATCAGATAGTCTAGAGCGATAGATGGCAACTACTTTAGTTAACAGCTCCTGAGTAGCTTCATACACGATGGAATTCGCATGCGACCAGCGTGGGTCTGGGGACGACATGTAAGGATTTTATCATGTGTACGCTGTCAAAGACTTATACGATTTCTATAGGATCAGGTGGCTAGATTTGCTCGGATATCATCCCGGGCGGTCAGCTCGTATTCCTTTATCTCTCAGATATACTAAATCTGATGCTGTCGCCGAGTCAGTCCAGGCACTTATCCGCAAGATAAGAGACGTAGGTGCAAGTCCTGCCCCCATCTCCATGAACGCACAAGAGTATATTGAATCTCAGCTCCAAGCTCTTAAAGATACGGAGTTAGCTAACTCAGTGCCTAGGAATGAGGAAGAAATGGCTGATGCTATTTTTGCGATTCTCATGTCAAAGAAGTTTAGGAAGTATTCTGTACCAAAGGAAAACCAAGAGATAATTCGTGCAGCAATAGGGAAGAACGTAGCGAATGATGAATCTATAAAGATATCCTGGCCTTTTGGAGGGTATAAGCTTTGGCGTCTTGAAGAGGCTCCTAAGGTGGATTGGGCCGAGCTCTTTTCAATTATGTATTTCATACGGTGGCTTAAGCCTGTGTGCGCCCTGTACCCTAAAGGAGTGGAGTTCACTTTCTGGGTAGATGAAGTGGTGATAGCGCAGATGAATAATATTCCCCAGAAAGATATTGATGCATATCAAGACAGCTTTAGTGGGCTACTGAAGTTTATTCAACTCTGGCAACCTCTGAATCTAAAGTTTGAAGTGTTCTTGGAGCGATCCCAGTATGAAAGTAACGAAGCTTTTCAGGAAGGACTTGCTAAAGAAATGAATAAGTTAAGTCAGGTTCGTGCGGCAAACCCTGAACCTTTAAGTGACTCAGCTGTGCGGTCTATTGAAATGAATGTAAGGCCGGTACCAGAATACGCGCACGATCCACTATGGCGAGAGAAAGTAGATCTAATGCATAGCGCGTACTACAACCTCCAAGAGCAACAGACTCGCATAAGGCCTGCATACACTAGAGCGAACATAACAGCATTCTCAGTTTTCTTTGAACCCAATGTAATTCCTATAGGTACTACTAAGACCTCTATTGCGAAATTTTGGGTCGGTGTAGGTGCACTTAAAAAGCGCGATGGAAGCTTTATAGAAACGGTTTTATCACCTGAACAAATCAACTCATCAAATTCCACACGTGAGCATGTTCACCTGGATGGATTAGAAGGGAAGAATTTTAGTACCATCAGAATCTTAAGTTAAAGAGAAATCGTCATTGACTTTTCCCTACAAATAGGTTATTCTATTTTTGGACCAACCGGCAACAGGAAGGAATTCAAATGCCGAAACTCACCCTGTACTACCCGACAAAGGCTCGGGTCTCCGACAGCGGGCTCATCCAGATCGCGCGCCCGCTCAAGCGTCTCGTCGCCGAGGCGGCCTCCACCGAGGAGAGCCCTCTGACCGAGGAACACGTGGACTTCGTCCCGGTTCCTTACGATGCGGAGGTCGCCCAGTTCTCGCAGGACGTCGCCATTGAGATCGAGACCCTGGGCTTCTCGTTCCGCAAGACCAAGATGACGGAGGAGGCGATCACGGCTCTGAAGCCGCAGATCGCCAAGATCCTGAATCCGGTCGGCCTGTATGTGTACCTGGACAAGCCGCTCGTCTGGCTCAAATTCCAGGATCCCGATGGCTGCCACGTCTGATCTGATCCGACGCAATACACCCGCTCCAGCAACGATGACTGGAGCGGTTTTCATTTGCATCCAGGCTATACTTGGGGCATGGACTCAAGAATTCTCAACGTAATTGATGAAGAGGGAAATATTTTGCAAGAAGCAACGCGGCAAGAAATTCATGAAAAGGGGTTACTCCATCCTGAAATTCATGTTTGGTTTTACACACATGCAGGCGAGATAGTCTTTCAACATCGTGCAAAAGATAAGGATACTTTCCCAGATCTATTGGATGCGACGGTTGGAGGTCATGTGGAAATAGGAGATAGCTACGAAGAGACTGGAGTTTCTCTTGACCCAAAGAACCTGACGCTTCTTCGTACAACTATTACGAAACATCATGACAAAATAACTGGAATGACCAACTATGCTCGTCGCAATGTATACGCATACAAATATGAAGGAAGGGTGGAAGATCTAAAAATAGAGGAGGGGAAATCACTCGGTTTTGAATCCTGGTCTCTAGACAAGCTCTTTAGCCTATCTGAGGAAGAGCGGAAGATGTTTATCGCATCAATACTTGAAGACGAAGGTATGGATATTTTTGCACAAATAAAGACACTAGTATGAAAATAACCATCTGTGGAAGCATTGGGTTTTACAAGGAGATGGAACAAGCTCGCGATGTGCTCATTGCGCTCGGTCATGAAGTAAAGATCCCAGAACTTGCATTAGAGGTACCCCAAGAATTTGGTGGAGAGAAGAAGCTGTATTTTGGTGAGTATATAGAACAGAACGGAGGAATTGATGCGTTTCCGGCGAACCACAAGATATGGAACCTAAAGGAGTCAGCAATTAATGATCACTACGAAAAGATTGATTGGTGTGATGCGATTCTCGTCGTTAACCATGAGAAGCGAGGAATCCCAGGGTACATTGGAGGTAACACCCTTATTGAGATTGGAGTAGCCTTTTATCTTAAGAAGAAGATATTTATACAAAACTCGGTTTCATCAGAACTCTCTTATAAGCAAGAGATCATGGGCATGAAGCCAAGCATGTTGAATGGAGATTTAAGTCAGGTGATGTAGTTTTTAAGCCCGACCAGAGATTGAACTAATCGTTAGATCACTTCGTCTGCTTTTATCTCGGTAGAATTGATCCATTGCTGGACACGACCTTTGAATTGCTCCCAGTCGGCAGCAACCCAGTCTTTTGCCGCATCCACTTCGGCACCGAACTCGTTGATCATATCCAAGCGTCTCATACGCTCTTCGGCCTCCATCTTGTCAGCTTTTGCTAATTCTTCCTTCTTCACACCTTCCCACCATTCTAGATAATTACTATTCATAATTAGTTTAATTAGAGTCTAATAAGAATCGTTCCCAATTATTCCGTCGTTGTCTCAGTACGTATATCTGCCGAGAGACTCGCGATCAAGCGAGTAAGGAGATCCAGAGAGTTGCTAGCGCCGACACGGACGCTCGCCTCAAACTCATCAAATTCCTCACTCAGTTCGGCCCACTCCTGCTGCGCTGCACCCTCAGCATCTTCGTATGAAGCAGCAAGGCGGCTGCGCACTTCTGCGTAATCGTTTCTAAGTGACTCATACGATTCTCCTGCCTCTTGGCGCACACGAAGTGCGGTGAGATCTGCAGCAGCCTCCGCACGAGCTGCAGCGCGGTCCGCAGTCTGTACTGTGGTTGTCGCTATCTGATTTGCAGTGTCAGTAGTTTCCTGGACAGGTTCACGCCTGATGAGAAAGAAGAGTATGACTGCTACTGCAATAACTATGAGTACAACCCAGATAATAGTTTTGTTCCCATTCATAATAATACTTGAATTAAAGTAAGGCCTTACTTTAATTCTTTATGTATGTAGCCTTAATGAAGGTGCTATCTCGCACTATGTTGTAGCCAGTTCTTATTCCTGGCCCTACTTGACTATACCCCTAGGGGGTATATTATTTCTTCCATGAGATACATGGAAGATAAGAACAAGAGCAAAATCATACGTCGCCTTAAGCTTCTTGAGGGTCAGGTTCGTGGCCTCCAAAGGATGATAGAGAGCGATACATATTGTATAGACGTAATTACTCAGACATCTGCGGTGAAGCAGGGACTATCAGGTGTTGAAGATCTGCTGCTAGAAAATCATTTAGGTGGCTGCATCTTGAATCAAGTGAAAGCAGGCCAGACGGACAAAGCGAAGCAAGAGATCCTCAAGGTATATAAGCTCAAGAGAAAGTAATATGCACACGCAGACATACAAAGTAAAAGGAATGCATTGTGCTTCGTGTTCTTCAGTAATCGAGAAGACGTTTAAGAAGGTGGACGGCGTGCATGCTGCTGAGGTGAACTATGGTACCGAGAAGGCAAAAGTCTCTTTTGATCCTTCAAAGACTAATCCCCACGACCTCTCCAAACAAATAGAACCGCTTGGCTATTCGTTAGAGGTTCTTGAAACAGCTGAAGAGATGGGTATGTCCGAAAGCGAGCACGCGGAACACCTCGGATTGAATCAGTCTAAGAAGGAAAAGCTCGCTGAAGTTGCGAACATGCGGACAAACATGCTCTCGGCAGTTCCTCTGGCAATTTTCGCTGCTCTCGTTATGGGCTGGGATATTCTCGCCGAATACAGCATCGCACCAGCCATGAGTGCTACCCTCAAGGAGTTTTTTCACCATCTCCTGCCGATCTTTGCGACCTACGTCCTGTTCGTCGTGGGTAAGCCGTATCTTCTCGGCTTCTATAGATTTCTTAGATACGGCAAGGCGAATATGGATACCCTCATTGGTATCGGCACAGTTGCTGCCTTTCTCTATAGTTTCGCAGTCAGTGCATTTGAAGACGTGCTTCGTCCGTTCATAAACGTTGAATATCAATACTACGATGTGACCATTGTTGTTATTACCTTTATTGCTCTTGGAAAGTATCTTGAAGCTCGGTCAAAGATAAAGACCGGCGATGCCATAGAAAAACTTCTCAACCTTCAGGCGAAGACTGCACTCGTAATCCGTGACGGGAAAGAAGTAGAGATTCCGATCAATGACGTAATGCACGGAGATCTAATTGTCATTAAACCAGGAGCAAAGATTCCTGTAGACGGCATTCTTTCGGAGGGCGAATCGTTTATCGATGAGTCTATGGTAACTGGAGAGCCGATGCCGATACAAAAGAAGACTGGAGATAATGTCGTGGCTGGAACACTCAATACGAGTGGCTCGTTTACGTTTACTGCGACAAAGGTCGGATCCGAGACGCTTTTGGCCCAGATAATACAGATGGTTGAGGACGCTCAGGGAAGCAAGGCTCCCATACAGGCGCTTGCAGACAAGATATCTGCAGTCTTCGTGCCTATTGTTCTCGTGATCGCATTCCTTACGCTCGGGACGTGGCTCATCATCGGGTCACCGTATCTGGGATTCGCGCAAGCACTTTCATTTGGGCTGGTCTCTTTTGTTGGGATTCTTGTAATTGCCTGTCCGTGTGCACTAGGTCTTGCTACTCCGACTGCGATTATCGTCGGAGTTGGCAAGGGTGCGAAGGAAGGCATCCTCATTAAGGATGCGGCGACGCTTGAGAAACTCCACAAGGTGAACACGGTCGTAGTAGATAAGACCGGGACGATCACGAAGGGAAAGCCCACACTCGTTGATATTGAAAATTATTCACCGCTATCTGATGAGGAATTTATCTCAGTGCTCGCTTCGCTTGAAAATAAGTCCGAACACCCGATCGCGCATGCAGTAGTGAACTATGCCAGAGAGAAAGGTATCGGTGTCTCAGAGGTCTCGGGATTTGAGAGTATCCAAGGAAAAGGACTGAAAGGTACGCTCAAAAGCACTGAATATTTTGTCGGCAACGCGAAGCTTATACACGACCTTGAGATTCCGTTTGATGCCACAAAACTTGATGCATTTACCGCTCAGGGCAAGACACCGGTCATTCTCGCGACGGAAGACAAAGTACTTGGCTTCGTGATGGTTGCCGATGAGATCAAGGAAGAATCTAAGCAAGCCGTCGCTGATCTCCATGCGCTCGGTATTACGGTCGTGATGCTTACGGGCGACGATGAAAAGGCTGCGAGACATATGGCGTCTATTGTTGGTATTGATGAGGTAATCGCGCATGTTCTTCCGCAAGACAAGCTAGAGAAAATAAAGGAGCTTCAGTCGCAAGGCCGCATCGTTGCTATGGCGGGTGATGGTGTGAATGACGCACCTGCACTCGCTCAAGCTGATGTAGGTATCGCGATGGGAACAGGCACAGATGTTGCGATTGAGTCGGCTGGCATTACCCTCCTTGGAGGAGATATCTCAAAGCTCGTGAAAGCGATCAAGCTTTCAAAGATAACAATGCTTGGAATCAAACAAAATCTCTTTTGGGCATTCATCTACAATATTATCGGCATACCGCTCGCGGCAGGAATCTTTTATCCGGTCTTCGGCTGGCTTTTGAATCCCGTCTTCGCCGGATTCGCCATGGCCATGTCGTCAGTCTCCGTGGTATCAAATTCGCTTCGTATTAAAACCAAGAGTTTATAAGATATGAGTACATATACATTCCATGTGTCGGGCACACACTGTGCATCTTGCAAGATCTTCATCGAGGACGCCTTAAGTGAGCAAGACGGTGTGCAGAGCGCTCTTGTTGATCTGAAGAAAGAAGTAGTTGAAGTTGAGACCAAAGGCGATTGGGACCCTGAAGAGCTTGCACAGCTTTTGACACGCAGAATTCAAGCAAACGGCTATGTACTATCCGTAGAAAAATTAGCTCCAATGAAGCAGGAGGGTGGCGTTCTCTGGATGGCTATTCCGATTGGCCTTGGATTTCTTGCGCTTTTCTTTCTCTTGCAGAAATCTGGGATTCTTAATCTTGGCATTGGCGGACAAACAACTCCTATTACGAGTTTCATCATTGGGCTCATTGCATCAGTATCTAGTTGTCTTGCGATCGTAGGAGGACTGGTGCTCTCGCTCTCGGCAACGGTGTCGCAGGATAACGTAAGTGATGTGAAGACGTTCACCCTCTTCCATGTTGGAAGACTCGTGAGCTTCGTCCTGCTGGGCGGTATTCTCGGCGCGCTCGGCGGAGCAATTGGCATCAACTTCACGTTTACGGCGATACTAGGCATCCTGGCTTCCATCGTGATGTTGCTACTCGGATTGAATCTGGTCGGTGTTCTTACAAAAAGCAGGGTCTCACTCCCATCAGGAGTGTTTAACTTTCTCAGAAAGATTGAACACAAGACGCTCACCCCACTTATTCTCGGCTTCGCTACGTTCTTCTTGCCGTGCGGATTCACGCAGTCAATGCAAGTTGTGGCATTGAGCACCGGATCCTTTATGTCCGGGGCACTTATCATGGGAGCGTTTGCTCTTGGAACGCTCCCCGTACTCTTGGTGCTCTCTTTCGGTTCGGCATCGTTCGCGCACTCAAAGTACGCACCACTGTTCTTCAAGTCAGCAGGCGTTGTGGTAATCGGTCTCGGACTGTTCGCGCTTCTAGCCGGACTAGCAGGCATCGGCATCATACGCCCGCTCTTTACTATATAATTGAGTGTTATGAATAAAACTGTCTTACTGATCATTACGGTTGCGTTAATTGTAGGAATCGGGATTATTGTCCTGAGTGATTCTAAAAGCAACACCG
This sequence comes from Patescibacteria group bacterium UBA6241, assembly GCA_002441425.1. Lineage (GTDB taxonomy): Bacteria > Patescibacteriota > Minisyncoccia > Phycocordibacterales > Phycocordibacteraceae > C7867-001. The sequence goes on from DJWB01000001.1 coordinate 11,886, forward strand.
GGACTGGATCTACCCAGCCTGTGCAGAATGTAGAGATACGAGACGGGATCCAGTACGTGACCATAAACGCGAAGGGCGGCTATTTCCCTCGGGTTTCGTCTGCGCAAGCAGGTATGCAAACCAAGCTGGTAGTGAAGACGGAGGGTACGTACGACTGTTCAACTTCACTTGTAATCCATTCGGTTGGGTACCGTAAGAATCTTCCTCAGACGGGAGAAGAGATAATAGATATCGGCATACCAGAAGCAGGAACATCAGTCCGGGGCACATGTAGTATGGGTATGTATAATTTCGTAGTTACCTTCGGTTAACTCCTAGAAGGGAGTTTCCGTGTTGTAAGATTTGCTTATGACGGGAAAGAAAATCTTCAGCGGCACCGTACATACAACGCCGGCGGATCTACACAAAGCTCTCGCCTCAAACAAGGCGGCATTGACAGTCTGGGAAGGCCTTACACCACTTGCACGCAATGAATGGATTTGTTGGGTTATTTCTGTCAAAAAGGATGAGACGAGAAAAGAGCATATTAGAAGATTAATTGCTCAACTTAAAGCAGGAAAACGTCGGCCGTGTTGCTGGATTGGTTGCATTCATCGTACGGACAAATCTGTAAGTCCTTCAGTGCTTGCAGTGCTCAATAAGAAAACTAAAACAAAGAGGAAAAGAGCTTAGTCTACGCGCACTCTAATTATTTTTTACCTATAAAGTTCGGGAGAGGTTTTAATGCGAAACATATTCCACTTTCGTTCGTCTTCTTACAAGTAGGCAAGTGATGTCCTCATTGCTGAATCGGAGTCATGAAAAATTTATGATTCACAACGACCTCATCACCTCCGAACCTTACTCCTAACACGGGCACTCTTGTCTTGATCAAGGAATCACAAAGCGATCATTGATCAGCATTATCAGCTTAACGACACATGTATGTTAAGTATTATTGCAGCTAAACTTGGAGCGTTCGCTATTGCGCCATCTCTATTCTTCGGCGCATATGGTCAGCCCTCCCAAACACCAGTAGCACAGGCAGAGACGTCGCATTACGCACAGGCTAAAGTAGACGTACGTGCAAACAACTCTGCTTCTTGGAAAGATGCTGAGCTCTCTTGTACGGAGCTTGAACACACACTTCGTCTTGGATCTCGTGACCGAAACACGGACGGAGAGGTAAGTGAGCTTCAGACATTCCTTCGGGCAGAGGGATATCTGAAGAGCCAGCCAACCGGTTACTTCGGATTCTCAACTCTGCGTGCACTTTGGAAGTTCCAAAGTGCAGAGGGATTGAGAACAACAGGAATCGTGAACGCTGATACTCAGGCAAAGATTGAAGCCCTCAGTTGTGACACAGCAGAGGGAATTGAGATTGTTGGTATTAGCGCACCAGCTTCGCTTATGATCGGCGAGGAGGGTACGTGGACCGTTAATGTAGAAAGCCAAACAGAGGGCAATCTCCGTTACTCAGTCATCTGGGGTGACGAAGGAGCTGAGTCTGCATCAGCACGACTCGCTACTGCCGTACAATCGTCGGCAACCTTCACACACACCTATGACACGGCAGGTACTTACACACCTAAGTTCACCGTGACCGATGACGAGGGTACTTCAGTGACAGAGGCAGCCGCATCAGTAACGGTCTCTGCAGAGGCTGATGTAGAGATCACCTCGCTGAGCAAGACTTCCGGCTATGCCGGTGATTCAGTAACCATCACTGGTTCAGGCTTCACGAATGAGAGTGATGTCTATGTCGGAAACGAAGCGGTAACGGATGTTACGGTTAACAGCGACACATCCATAACATTCACCGTGCCTGCTCTTAAGGCTGGCAACTATGACGTCTATGTTGTGAATGAGAATGGGACAAGTAATGCGATACGCTTTGATCTAAAGAGTAAAGCAGTACGAATCTCAATCTCAAGCATAGATGCGCCAGTTCGTCTCACGGTTAATCAAGAAGGAACGTGGACCGTTAACGCGGACACAAATCTCTCAGGCAATCTCCAGTACTCTGTAGTATGGGGAGACGAGGGAATGATGAGAAAGATGCTGGGAGCAGAAGTGACTACACAAACGTCATCAACGTTCACGCACAGCTACGCTGAGGAGGGAACGTACAAGCCTACGTTCACCATATCAGACGGTGCAGGGCATAGTTCATCAGTAAGCGCGACAGTTGTAGTGACCCAATAGCGTCACTTATCTGAATGCGTAAACACAATACCGCCCCGAAAGGGGCGGTATTGTGTTTACTACCCCTCAAATCCATTTTCTGCTAAGGTTCGCTTGAGCTGAATAATCAGCAACTAGCTCACGCTACCAACGTGTGGCTCTGAACCTTGAAAGGAAAAGCCATGAAGCCGATTATTCCACTGCCAGGAGAAGACCTCCTGGAACTGGGGAAGCGCTGCAACGCAGTGTACATCTGCCCCAAAGTCGGATCCGAGCGCAAGGGACCTTTGGTTGCCTACGCCGGAAAAGACAGCCGGGACCGGAACCTCGTCGGAGACATCTACTTCAACTTCCGGCGCATCGAAGTCCATCCGGAGGCTGTCCGCGCATTTGCCGAGGCGGCCTGCCAGAAACTTCGGGACCAGGGTCTGCTTGATTTGTTTGACACCGTCTGCGGGATTCCGCAGGGTGGCCGGACGTTCGGTCAGATGCTCGCACTCGTCGCCGGCAAAAGGTTCGCATATGCGGACAAGAAGCCGAAACCGACGGAGGCGGGCAAGAAGCAGGAATACACCTGGGACCTGTCGCAGTTTGATTTTGAGCCAGGTGAACGCGTCGCTATCGCGGAAGATGTCTACAACAACTTCCAGAATACCGACCATACCCTGGCCGAGATCGCCGCCACCGGCGCCCAGATCGTGCTCCTGGTTGGAGCGCTCAACCGCTCTCCGACCTACGACACGACCTACAAGGGTCTGCCCGTGGTCGCCTCCATTCGTGAGGCGTATCCCGAGTACGAGCAGGACGATCCAGCAGTTGCTGCCGACATCGCTGCCGGCAAGCTGGAGCTTGAAGTGAAGAAGAACTGGCCGCGTCTTTGCGCGGCAATGGAACTGTAATTCTGAAACGAAAGGAATACGATCGTGCAGAGAATACTGACTCCGGCGGAGCGATTGATCGTTGCCGCTGATTTCAAACCGCCGGCAGGTAATGGGAGGCACTGGGTGGAATCCCGGGTCCTCTCGCTCGCCGACAGTCTCAAGGGAACCGGGGTTTACCTGAAGGTGAACTCCGCCCTGAGAGCCTGCGGCTACGATCTCATCCGTGAGATCCAGTTGCGCGACTTGCGGGTCTTCGCTGACCTCAAGCTGATTGACATCAGCGAGACGCTTTCCACGGACGGCGTTCTCTTGCGCGAGGCGAAGCCGGAGCTGCTCACCACCATGTGCGTCTCCGGTGTCACTGCCATGCAGGCTCTGAAAGCTGAACTGCCGGACACGGAAGTGCTCGGCGTGACGGTGCTCACGAGCCTTGCGGACGCCGACACGCAGGCGATGTTCACCTGCCAGACCGAGGAAGCCGTTATGCGGTTCGCCCAGGTCGCGGCAAACGCGAATATCGACGGCCTCATCTCGTCTCCCAAGGAGGTGGAGATGCTTCGGGCAAAGTTTGGTCTCGTTCTGTCGCTCAACACGCCGGCCATCCGGCCGACGTGGGCGATCGTTCCGGGCGATGACCAAAATCCGGAGCGGATCATGACTCCGGAAAAGGCCATCAGGGCCGGAGCGGATCGCATCGTCGTGGGGCGTCCGATCGTGGGGGCTAAAAGCCCCTATGACGCGGTCATGCGCACCATTGATGAAATCGCCATGGCTACGTCGTAATCGGCGATATCCTTGCTTGCCAGCAGCCCCGTACTCAAAGAGTGCGTGGGCTGTTTTCCTTACTCTGCATTACAAGCCAAAGGTCCATGCCATAATAAATACATACACATTGTACATAAGAGCAAACACCTATGATTCCAAAAAACACCATTTGCCTCTGGTTTGATAAGGACGCAGAAGAAGCAGCAAACTTTTACGCTGCTACCTTTCCTGATAGCAAAATATCTTCAGTCTTTAATGCGCCGAGCGACTTTCCGAGCGGGAAGAAGGGAGATGTCCTCACAGTGGAGTTTACTGTTTTTGGCATTCCATGTGTTGGCCTGAATGGAGGTCCAACCTTTAAGCAAAGCGAAGCATTCTCCTTTCAAATTGCAACAGACACTCAGGAAGAAACAGACGAGTACTGGAATGCAATTGTTGGAAATGGAGGACAAGAGAGTGTGTGCGGATGGTGCAAGGATCGTTGGGGAGTATCTTGGCAGATTACTCCTCGTACCCTCATTGAAGCACTTGCTGCAGGAGGAGCAGAAGCTGAGCGTGCCTTTAATGCCATGATGACCATGAAGAAGATTGATGTTGCTGCTATTGATGCAGCACGAAAGGGATAACTTACCTATGAATCTCAGAAAGTTTTACATGGGCCGTGCAATAGGGTTTTTCATCCTTCTCGCTATTGTCGGTCTGGTTGCTGCATTCTATTCATTTAATTCCTATATCTATAACGAGAAACAAGCACCTGCTGCAGCTGATTACAAAGATGCAGAATACAGAATTGATGGGACGCAAGTTCAGCTCAAAGACGGAGTAGCAGAGGTTGAAGCAGCACCCGGATCTGCTTCAAAGATAACGACTCGCTACTTTGGAAACGAGCACAAGACAGATATTAACGATGATGGGCGAGAGGATGTTGTCTTTTTGGTAACACAGGAGACCGGCGGAAGTGGGATTTTCTATTACGTAGTGGCAGCGCTCAACACAGAACGTGGATACGTTGGTTCAGACGGGTATCTCTTAGGAGATAGAATTGCTCCTCAAACGATCAACGCAAGCCCGAATCCACGACATAAGAATGTTGTAGTCGCGAACTATGCCGATAGGGCTACTGGAGAGCCAATGACCGCACGACCTTCAGTTGGCAAAAGTGCATATTTGAAACTTGATGAGGCTAGCATGATGTGGGGAATCGTTGAACCAGACTTTGAAGGGGAAAGTTCCGGTCTATAAAACAAGGAAATAGCAGGGTAAAAGGGCAGATACGTCCTTGACACAACCCTATATATGGTCTATTATAAGGAAAGAGATCTGGCCTTTGGCAATAGAAACTATCCATGTTCGGTTTCAGCTCTAAGTGGCTTACCTAAAGCATTTTAGAGCTGAAACCGAATTCACCGATGGTGAGCGGCCAGCTGATACGCGTACACTGTATCGTGTTTTTCACTCACCATCATAAGAGAAATCTGGAGAGCTAAAATGGTTAAAGAGACAAAGACCTTGGGCGAAAAGGTCCAGGAAGTCACGAACTGGTCCCTGGTGGACTGGTTGTCCGTGGTCTTCCCGCTGGTGTCGGCGTTCGCCACCTTCCACGGGGCGAACAAGCTGATCGGCAACAGCCTCTACGCCTTCGGCGTCGCAATCGTCGCCTTCTTCTTCATCGCGGCCTTCTATCGGTCGTACCTGAAGTGGTATCCGTCGGCCAACGACAAGCAGAAGCGCAAGCTGCTGCTGCCGATGGTCGTCTTCGGCGTCTTCGCCATATGCCTGACCACACCGTTTTCGGTGGCCACCTTCGGTGGCGAGGTCGCGCTGCGCAAGGACTTCGAGCGGACGATCGCGACCGCAGAAGCGCGGACGAACCAGCGGATCGGCGACCTGAACCGGGAGCTCGCGCTCTCGTCTTCGCTGGGCTCCTATGGTCGGCAATTCTCCGACCTGGCCCAGGCAGAAGCCGCCGGCTCCTTCACGGGCGTCAGCGGTCGCGGCGACGCGGCGGTCACCTTTGAGACGGTGGGCAGATCCCTGACGGCGATGAGCCGGCAGGTGGAAGCCAACCGTGCGGTCGTGGAGCGCCTGAAGGAGCAATCCAAGGCGATCATCCGCGACCTCCGCACCATCTCCTACCTGCGCGTCAGCCAGCAGGAGAAGGTCTCGCGGTTCGCCGCACGTCTGAACGATCTGAACGATCTGTTCGCCCAGATGGACGCCGCCTCAGTCCTGCCGTCGGTCGCGCAATCGGCCGGCAGCCTGGACATGGTCGCGAACCTGCGTTCGGGTGAGGCGGGCACGGACCTCGGTCAGCGCCAGTCGCAGACCATCGCCCGCGCCGGTGAGCTGGTGACCCGCGCACAGCAGGACATCAGCAAGACCACCGCCGACCTGACCAACCAGTCCGAGGAGCTGGCTCCGCTCGCCGTCATCGACGAGAGCGAGGCCATCTTCAAATACTGGCAGGTGATCATCTGGGCGTGGGCGGCCGCCATCGCTCTGGACTTCGCCCCGCTCCTGTTCCTGTTCATGCTCAGCCAATTCCACGGCATCGAGCGGACGCAGCGCCGGAGCGCGAAGAAGCCCAAGGAGGAGGACGGCAAGGTGACGCACCTGCGTCGCTAAGTCGTCTCCTGCTCCTGTGAACGGATAGCTTCTAACGCCTACAAATGCCCCGGGGACCGAAAGGTTTCCGGGGTATTTCTTTTGAAAACTACTTACATATAGATACATACCCCTGCTATACTCTTTGGTATGAAAAAGGGTGTGCAACTAACTCTGCTTGGACTGCTCAGCATGTCCTTCTTTTTTAGTGTTGTTCCGCAGGTGTTTGCCGAGTGGGAACTTGCGGGAAGCAACAGTCTTGCAGGCACTACAAACGTAGCACTTCCTATTACAGATCTTCAGATAACGGGAAGCGGAACTGAACCAATTCCAGTGAAACTTGTTGTAACAAGTGGGACACTTGCGATGAGCCAAACCACCGGGCTCACTTTTACAGGAGGAACCTCAGGATCAACATTGCAATTTAGTGGAACTCAAGCAAACGTAAATGCAGCGCTTGCAACACTTACGTATACAAGGAGTGGCACCGGCTCAGATACGTTGGAAGTGTCTTTGGTGCGTCCTGGGGAAGTCTTCTTTGAAGAGAATGGACACTTGTATGAATACATTTCAGATGCGGGTACGTGGAATGCAGCAAAACCAAAAGCTGAAGCACTCACGAGATATGGGGCAACAGGATATCTTGCAACGATTCTTTCTTCTGCAGAGAATGCATTCGTAACGGCACGTCTTCTTGGTGCGGGCTGGATGGGAGCGAGCGATTCTGAATCTGAAGGAACCTGGAAGTGGGTAACCGGTCCTGAGACAGGGACATCGTTCTGGTCAGGTACTGCAGGGGGAAGCACCATAGGTGGAAATTACGCTAACTGGGGATCAGGGGAACCAAACCAGTCGGGGGAAGAAGATTGCGGGCAGTTTCTCGCGGGAGGCACAGGCAAATGGAATGACCTTCCTTGTGGAAGTAGCAGCCTTGCAGGATACGTTGCAGAGTTCGGTGCGTCCGGAGCACTTCCTACTGTGGTAGCTAAGAACATCACTATTACTACGAGTGCACTCCCTGTGGTGAGCACACTCTCTCCAGCAGACAACGCAACTGGAGTAGCTATTAATGCAAACCTCGTAATTACTTTTAGCAAAACAGTTTCAACAAGCACCGGGGAGATTGCTATTAGAAAAGTGAGCGATGATTCGCTTGTTGAAAGTATCGCGGTTACGGGTGGACTAATTTCAGGAAGCGGGTCAAACACCATAACCATTAATCCAAGCACCACGCTCGCAGAGAGTACGGCGTACTACGTAACTATCCCGAACACTGCGTTCAAGGATAGTCTAGACAATTTCTATACAGGTACTGCTGCGAGTACTACTTGGAATTTCACAACAGGAGACTTTACTGCACCCGCCCTAAGTGCCATTACGGCAACCAGCACTGCTACAACATCAGTAATATCTTGGATCACTGCTGAGAATGCTTCAACGAAAGTAGTGTTCGGACTCACTACTGCATATGGAACCACAACTCCAGAGACAAATACTTCGTCACGTGTCACATCTCACGAAGTAACGCTCACTGGTCTCGTGCGTTGCGCAACATACCATTACGCAGTCGTGTCTAGAGATGCAAGTTCAAACGCAGCCACCTCAACAGATAGCACACTAAGAACAACAGGCTGTACGGCTGAATCAGCCCCTACTACCGCTACATCAACTGCAATAACAACCTCTTCAGGAGGATCCTCTCAACTTACTGAAAACAGCACTACTATTACGGTAGATGCACCCGCGGACTTTACTGATGAATCATCCTCAGTTGTTATTCAAGTGCAGGCAATTGCGGGCGATACAATTCTGGCTTCGCTCGGAAGACCACAGAGCGTTCCGAGAGAAGTTGGGACTATTGTGTTTGATGTAAAGGCAATCATTGATAACACTACGGTCCTTGATTCATTTGATAGTCCGGTAACGATTACATACCAATACGCTGATGCAGATACTGCAGGATTAGATGAACCTACTTTTTGGTTGTATCACTATCATGACGATGCCTGGGAAGCACTAGATAGTTGTACGATTAATACAGATACAAACACTATTAGCTGTACTACTCCAAACTTCTCCATCTTTGGATTGTTTGGACAAGCACTCGCCGCAGACTCCTCTCGTACGCATTCATCTACACGAGTAGGCTGTAAAGATGTTGCTGCTCAGAACTACGATGCCTTTGTCTCACACCGGCAAGATCTCTGCGTGTACAAAGCAAGCGCTACCCAAGCCCAAACAAGTGCGTTCACTCGAGATCTTACTCTAGGATCAGTAGGTGAGGACGTGCAGAGACTGCAAGTCTATTTAAACAATCACGGCTTTACGCTTGCAGCTACTGGACTCGGGTCTCCCCAAAACGAGACAACTACATTTGGAGCTCTTACGAGAGATGCGCTGAGCAAGTTCCAAATAGCAAAGGGAATTACTCCAGCTGTAGGATATTTTGGACCGCTGACTCGTTCATCCATACTGGATATGGTTACAACGCCAATAGTACAAAATACTACTTCTGCGCTACGTGATCTTGAAATGGGAATGAATGGGGAAGATGTACGTAAACTACAAGACTTTCTTATATCTAAGTCTTTCACTATTGCAGCAGGCGCAACAGGATATTTCGGCAGCCAAACAAAGGATGCATTAATTGCGTATCAAAAGGCAAGTGCTATTAGTCCTGCAGCAGGATACTTTGGTGCCCAAACCCGAGCGTATATACTACAGACTAATAAGGAATCAGCTTGGTGGTAGGATAATTCAATTTCATGTTTAAAGCTCTCTTCAACAACTTAAAGGAACACGATAAGAACACGGCAATTGAAGGTATCATCCAGCACGCTACGCCCCGACAGGATTTCTTTATGATGCTTGTGTTGTCCGTGGCTATGGCATCGTTTGGAATTCTCTTACAAAGCACCGTTATCTTGGTGGGGAGTATGCTTATAGCTCCTTTGCTATACCCGCTTCTTTCTCTTGCTCTTGGCGTTATTGTTGCAGATGAGAAGTTGCTTGGAAGATCCTTTTATACGCTTGGAAAGTCTATAGTTCTCGCGCTCGGTGCGAGTTTCATCATTGGATTCCTTTTCTCAGATCATAGTGGAGTAGCGCTCCTACCTCCTGGAGTTATCTCAAACGACTATTCTGCACTCATGTATGCAATTGTTGCAGCAATTGCAGGATTCGCTGCAGCGTTTGCAATGACGAAGCCACACTTAAACGAAACGCTCCCAGGAGTAGCCATCTCTGTTGCACTTGTGCCGCCGCTCGCTTCAGCTGGTGTTGCGCTCTCAGTATTTGAGTGGGGAGTGTTTAGCAATGCTCTCATGCTCTTTGTGGTGAACGTAATAGGTATTCTTTTCTCAGCAATGATTGTGTTTGCACTCCTACGCTTCTCAGTTAAGAAGACAGTAGCGGTTGAGATTATTAAAGAGGAGGAGAAGATTATTGAAGAGGAAAGGAGCGTTGCCTAGTTATCCTCTATCTTCGCTAAAGGCATCCAAAGCAGTAGTACACTTATAGGTATGAATATCTTTTCCAGAAGCTATACCTATAAGGGATGGCAAATAAGTCTCTTTAAACTTTCACTCGTTTGTTTTGGAATAATAGTTGGTGCGTATTGGCAAGAATACTTCCTCCAGCACCTGCTTACCCTTGGAGCAATTGCATTAGTTTTTGGGTTGTACATTTCGTACGTTACGTTTCGCCAGTAAAACCACATGTCCTGGGTTCTCTTGGCGCTAATCGGAGCTATCTTTGCAGCTCTGGTGGCTATATTTGGAAAGATTGGTCTTGAGGGATTGGATTCAACTGTAGCTACAACTGTCCGTGCAGTTATCATGGCGGTGTTTCTTGTTGCTGTTTCTCTTGGGTTAGGGAAGCTCAGCTTTGAAGCACTCCCAACTGGAAGACCTCTTCTTTTCATTACACTTTCAGGTATTGCGGGAGCCCTCTCATGGCTCTTTATGTTCTCTGCGCTAAAACTTGGTCCTGCGCCTGGAGTGTCTGCTCTAGACAGAACAAGTGTGGTCTTTGTACTTATATTTTCTTTGTTATTTCTTGGAGCACAGTTCTCTTGGAAATCTCTGTTGGGTGCACTTATGATTGCAGCAGGAGCGATGTTGATGATTTAACTTTTGGTACACTAGGGGAAATGAAGCCGAAACAGAAGAAGTGGGCGTATCAAAACACGATCCTAGTCCTCATTAGTATTGGACTCTTTATTTTGCTTGCAGATACTCCTGCAGCAAAGCTCGTTATTGAGCACATTGGTTCATATGGATATCTAGGCTCCTTTATTGCAGGAATATTCTTTGTCTCAACGTTTACAGTAGCCCCCTCTGGTGCAGTTCTTTTCCATTTGGCAGAACAATACAACCCGATACTTATTGCACTCACGGCTGGAGCGGGAGGAGTTATTGGAGATCTTCTTATATTTAGATTTGTGCGTGGGGACGCGTTCGCAGAGCTTTCTCCAATCCTTGATCGTATTAAAAGGCGCCCAGTGTTCGCTCTTTTTAAGAGCCCATACTTCGGATGGTTCACACCGGTACTTGGTGCACTCATTATTGCGTCTCCGCTCCCAGACGAAGCGGGTATTGGTCTTATGGGTCTCAGCAAGATTCGTGAGTGGCAGTTCATGCTTCTTACCTACGTACTTAATACTACCGGCATTCTTATTATTGTTCTTCTTACGCAAGCGTAAGGTACCAATCAGTTTCTCATGAAGGCTTCAGCCTTCCTTTGCTATACTTTATCCATATGCTGAAACCATTCCTATATCTTCTTGGGGCAATTGTTATTTTGGGCGGACTTTTTTACGCTCTTAATACCTATATCTATAATGAAAAACAGGGAGATCAGGGCTTCATTGATCCCAATACAGTCCTTTCATTTGAAGACTGTGAGGCTGCAGGCTATCCAGTAATGGAAAGTTATCCGCGCCAGTGTAAGACTCCTGATGGAAGGACATACGCAGAAGAACTACCTGAACAGATCACGTATCTAAACGCGACTCCAGACATGATCTCTGTTTCTCTCCCGTTTCCTGGAGCAGTTACAGGGAAAGAGTTTGCTGTGCGAGGGGAAGCAAGAGGGAACTGGTACTTTGAAGCATCCTTTCCCATTACACTCCTAGATAAAGATGGAAAGGTTCTGGCAACCGCAATTGCGACCGCGCAGGGAGATTGGATGACCACAGAGTTTGTTCCATTCACTGCACAAATTAAAGTTCCTGAATCATACATAGGTCCAGCGACTCTTGTCCTAAAGAAAGACAATCCATCAGGACTACCTGAGAACGACGGATCAATTTCATTCCCAATTACCGTTGAGTATTAAAAGGTAGATACGGACCTTCTATGCCTGCCTTTGATCTAAACATTATTTTCCCCATCCTACTTGGACTTCTCGCACTCTTTATATTGCGAGAAGTACTTGCGTGGTACTGGAAGATGAATAAAGTTATTCAACTGCTTGAGAAGATTGAAGAGAACACGAGACCCGGTTCTAAACCAAAGGAGGTGCAAAAGCCAAAGAAGACAGGTCCTAGTCTCTTTGCCAACTATCAAGACCAAAACGTAAAGAAAGGGTTCTTCGGATAATACAAAACAGGCGCTCCGAGGAGCGCCTGTTTTGTATAGTTTAGCTAAGGCTTAAACCTTGCTAACCTTGATTGCGTTTGGTCCGCGAGGGCTCTCGCCGATTTCAAAAGTAACCTGGTCACCCTGACGAAGATCGTCAAAGTTAACATTCACGAGCTCGTTTGAGTGGAAGAAGAGATCCTTCTCCATTCCCTCGCCCTTGATAAAACCAAATCCTTTGTCGGTAAGACCAACGATAGTTCCTGTCTGCATGTTCAATTTTCTATTCGCACCTAAATAACATCAACTGCATCACAACCAGAGGAGAGCGAAAGCACTGCTTCTTCTACGCGACTTTGCTATTGATAGCTCTAGTTTGCAACAAGTGGTATTTTTTGTCAATACCCTTGAGAAATCTACAGAGCAACCAGTCCTGACTTCTTCATGGGTGTATCATTATCTGTATATGAAAAAGTATTTACCTACAGCCCTGCTTGTAGTATTTGGTCTCATTATTCTTGCACTTATCCCGCCACCTGAGCGCCTTACACAGCCCCCAGTAGCAATTCCAGTTGAGGGAGGAACATTCGCATACGAAGGAATCACTCCTTGTGCAGACTGTCCTGGAATTCAGACAAGACTAACGCTTACAAATTCAATAACAGGTGCATCAGGAGGTACGTACGAACTTTCTCTAACCTATCTTGAAAGAGATGTTGAGCCTTTTGTGACTCAAGGAGAATGGGATATTGAGCGCGGTTCAGCTACAGACCCTGACGCAACTGTTATTGTGCTTGATCCAAATATGCCAGAGAAGTCTCAGCGCTATTTGCGTGTAAACGACACAACTATTCGTCAGTTAGACAAAGAAGGTAACGAGATAGACACTCCGCTTCCTATGGACCTGATGCTCATAGAGAGCAATTAGTGTTCGTTCATGAAACCTTAATCGGGTTAATGGGATTGTAGTAGGTACGCGGCCGTGCCGCTCTAACCCTATATACAATCTATGATTAAATACGGCACTTTAGCTCTCCTGTGCGCATTTGGAATTGCGCTTTCAGGAGGAGCACTTCAGGCACAGACAATTGATACTGGAACTGCTTTAGACGTTAACGTTGGAGCCGGATCAAATGGCACTTCTGGAAATGCAGATGTGTCTGGTTCAGTGGATACGTCAACTTCAGTAGACTCTGAAGGTGAAACAACAATGGAAGAAGATTCCACAACCACCTCTGCAGACACATCAGGCATTTTCGGATTTAGTCTCATGCGAGATTCTCTAGATGTTGATGTGAGCGGAGACGCGATGATACAAACTGCAGCTGACGTAAGCACAAATGAAACTTTCCGCGCGTACGCAGAGAACTCTTTACAGAGCGATGCTCGCTTTGAAGGAGTAGTAGTCAACGAGAATGGAATGGATCTTACGTATAAACGAGATGCCCGATTCCTCGCACTGGTTCCTTCAGAGATGACTGTACGAGTACACATTGATGACAGTGGCTCAGTTGAAGTTAAGTACCCTTGGTATGCATTTCTTATGACCTCAGGGGAGAGTCGTGCAGATCTAGAAGCGAGAATCGCTGACGAGATCGCATCAGTTACGAGCTCCTTGCAGGCTAATGCCTCTGGAGACGCAGCAGCAGGTACTGAGGGTGCCTCAGCATCTGGTTCAGCATCAGCAACTGCTTCTGCTGATATAGAACGATGGGCGCTTATCCTTGAACGTGTTCAGGCAGCACTCGCAGCTGATGCTTCAGTAGAAGCTTCCTAAAGAAAACTAGTTCTCCATAACAAAAGACCCGGGACATGCCGTCTCGGGTCTTTTGTTATGGCTAGTCTTTGAACTGCTCGCGGATTTCTTTTCCAGGCCAGCGATGATACAGGACAGGAATAAGGATAAGCGTTAGCACCATTGAGAAGGCAAGCCCGAACATAATTGAGAAGGCGAGTGGTCCCCAAAGCGCAGAAGCAAATGAGAGCGGAATCATACCCACTACAGTTGTTATCGTGGTGAGGAGGATAGGACGGAAGCGGGACGCAGATGCCTCAACAACTACATCAGTAAGGGAGCGGCCTGCTGAAGATTTACCAATGCGTGCCATAGAATCCATGAGAATAATTCCATGGTTAATAATCACGCCGGCAAGCGCAATAACTCCAAGCATAGAAGGGAACGAGAGTGGTGACCCTGTAATCATGAGGCCCGCAAAAACTCCAATAAGTGAGAGCGGAATAATCGCAAGGAGATAGAGAGAGTGTCTGAACGAGTTGAACTCAAGAACTAAGATAGCGAGCATGAGTGCAGCTCCTGCAAGTAGAGCGAGTCCCATCTCAGCAAAAGATTGATTAACATCTTCGCTCTCTCCACCAATCTTCATGGTTACTCCTTCTGGAAGCTCCACATCCTTTATCTGCTTCTGGAACTCACTCACTGCGGCAAGCGCATTTCCGCCCTTGGTTACATCGCTCGTGAGAGTTCCGGTGCGATATCCGTCTTCGTGCCTAATAACAGCATTTGCTGGTTCGTAGGTAATGGTTGCAATAGTTGCGAGAGGTACAGGACCCTGTGCGCCAGGAATTGAGAGTGCTTGTACAGATTCAATAGTGGTATGTGTAGTCTCTGAAGGATCTCTGTATCCTTGATTAAGATCTAGTTTCATACGCACCTCAATATCGTCAGTACCGGTGCGAATGTCTGTAGCTTTTGCTCCATAAAGTGCAGTGCGCAGGGTGTCTGCAACAGTAAGCGGAGACACGCCGAGCTGCACAGCTTTTGCAGTATCAAGGCGCACTACGAACTCAGCGCCATCATCCTTCATTGAAGAAGAGATGTTTGTAGTATTCGGTACTTCAGAAAGCACACGCTCACCGATACGAAGTGCCTCTTCAATCTTCGCAAGATCATCTCCAACAAATGTTACCTGCACGGGAGCGCTCGTAGGAGGACCTCCTGCTGGTTCTGAGACGGTAACTTTTGCTGAGGTAACAACCTCCAAATCCTTGCGCAGGTCTTCTACGATTTCTGAACTCGTCTGTTTGTTATTCTCTTTGAAGTTAACCGTTATGTTTGCTGCCTTGCTTCCTGAAATTCCGCTTCCTCCAAACGCACTTCCTGCACCCACTTCAGACACGAATGATTCAATGCGGGTATCGGCATACAAGATCTCTTCTACTTCACGCACTGAAAGATCAGTATCAGACAAATCAGTTCCCTGAGGCTTTTCAACTTCTACGTATACAAACTCTGAGTCCTCGCCAGGGAAGAATGCAACTTTAACTGCTCCAACCATAGGAAGCGCAAGTGCAAGCACAAAGAGACCAATCATGAGCCAGATAAACTGGTTCTCCTTTTTGCGGTCTCCGAGAATTCCTCGTAGGAATCGCTCATACCACGCCTGTGCAGCTTCGTTGTACTTCTCCTGACGCTCAGCAAGCTTTGAGGTTGAGGGACGTAGTCCGTATATAGCAAGAAGGGGAACCAATCCAAGCGCTACAAAGATTGATGCAATAAGTACAAAGATAACCGTGAACGGAATTGAGGCGATGAACTTCCCAACAATACCTGAGAGGAAGAAGAGGGGAACAAACACCGCAACTGTAGTAAACGTTCCCGCAACAAGTGGCCACGCGTACTCTTTAATAGCAGCTATAGCAGCAGCTTTCTTGTCACCTGTCTTTGCAAGACGTGTATGAATTGCTTCAACCACAACGATTCCAGAATCAACGAGAATACCAATCGCAAGAATCAGTGAGAACAGCGATATGAAGTTAATGGTGTTTCCGCTCGCTGCAAGACCAATGAACGCAATAAGGAATGAAAGGGGAATTGAAGCAGCAGCAACTAAAGACTCACGCCATCCAATAGTAAGGAAGAGCATGATCATAACGAGCACTACAGTTTCAATACCTACACGGGTGAGCTCAGTTAGGTCGTGTGCAATATCATCCGCAGCATCATAGGAGATAACTGTCTCAGTTCCAGAGAGCGGACCTTCTGATAGCTTTTCAAGTGTCTCTCTTACATCTTTGCCTGTCGCAAGGATATTTCCTCCGCGACTTTTAAATACTGAAAGGGTGAGCGCAGGGGCAGAAGGGTTTCCTTCAACAGACACGCGAGAAAAGGTCGTTGCATCTGAGAGTCCATCAACTACTTGCGCTACATCACGAACACGAAGGACTGCGCCGCCAGGTCCTTGTAGAGAAATATTTCCAACTTCCTCAGTTTCGGTGAGGCCTGCCTCAAGGCGAATGGCGTACTGAATATCGTTAATCGTGATACTTCCTGCAGGGGAAGCAACGCCTGAGGCACGAATTGCATTTGTTACATCAGATACTGAAATGCCGTACTGACGAAGTTTTGTTTGTTCAACAATAACCTGCACTTCTCGCTCGCGTACTCCAGAAAGTGCAACAGAAGAAACTCCAGGGACTCGCTCAACTTCCTCCTGTACTGTTTTGCCAAGCTCAGTAAGTTCTGCAGGCGCAAGATCTCCCGCAATAGAGATGATGAGAATTGGTTGGTCTGCAAAGTTAACGTCTGTAACGCGCGGATCCTCAGCCTCAGCGGGAAGCTCTATCTTTGCTTTATCAACCTCATCTTTAAGAAGCTGAATAGACTTATCAATGTCTGCACTCGCCTCAAACTCAACAGTAATAGAAGAGGCTCCTGAGCCTGATGTTGAAGTAACCTTAGACACGCGTTCAACTCCAAGCACCTTGTCCTCAAGCTTGTCAGTAATAAGGCGCTCCACGTCTTCAGCGGACGCACCAGGAAGCACAGTCGTGATAATTCCAACTGGAATCTGCACCTCAGGAGATGACTCCTTAGGAATACTTATTGCAGCAACAATACCTGCAAGAATAAGCACTGCAGCAAGCAGGGCAGTGAAATGGTTCTTCTTAATGAAGAATGTCCAGAAGGAAGTCATAGGTATTAGTTAGCTGCACTCGCCACCTCTACACTCTGTCCCTCAGAAAGTCCTCTCGCATCGCGTACGATACGAAGCTCGGGGGAAAGCTCGCTAAGAATCTCAATATGATCTCCGCGCACTTCTCCTACGGTAACTGAAACTGCTACAAGACGACTCTCTTCGTCAACGGTGTATACGATGCGATCTCCCGCACGAAGCTTAACTGCTGAGAGAGGGAGGAGAATAGGCCCTTCGGTCTCAGGAAGCTCATTAGTCTCTGCAGCAAGATCTGGGAATGAAACATGAACAGACTGTCCGTTTACGAGCTCGCTTGCTCCTGTAACTGCAACATGAACTTCAATCTGCTTGGTAACAGGATCAAGAGCAGGAGAGACAGAAGTGATAACTCCCTCGTATGTGTCTTCAACAAGTACTGCGCTGCCCGCGGCAAGGAGGTCGCGATCATTCTCAGATACGTACACTACAATTTCCAATGCGCCGTTCTGCGCAACAGTAGCTACGTGTGTAAATGCTGTTACATAATCTCCAACACGGATAGGAAGGAAGTTAACTTGTCCGCCAATAGGAGCGCGTACTACCGTACGCTCAAGGTTTGCTTGTGCGGCACGTAAGCTTCCGAGTGCCTGCTTAACTGAAGCATCTGCGCTTGCAGTAGCGCCGGTACTTCCACTGCGGTAACTACTCTTTGCAGTAGTAATGCTAGAAAGCACGCCCGCAACATTAGCGCGTGCAGTTGCGAGTGCTGAGAGCTGTGCACTTGTAGCGCGTGAGTTGTTTTGATTTGCCGCTGCAGCAAGCTCGTTCAAGAAAGTCTCAATAGTACGAGTGTATGTCTCTGCTTCTGAAAGAAGAGTCTGTGGGTCACGACTGTCTACAGAACCCAAAGAGGATTCCCATTGGCCCATAAGAGTCTGAATGCGTGCGCGCTCTCTGGAAAGATGCACTGCAGTGTCATGATCTGGATACAAAAGAAGATCCGGACCAACAGCTGTTGGGTTTCCATAGAACGTATCAACGTATAGCTCAAGAGAGGTGTCTACAGTTGTGTATGCACTGCGGTATGCATTTCGTGCAGTTATCTGAGTATCAGGAAGAGATTGTGCACTGCGAGCTGCAACAGCTGCTTCATATGCTCCTTCAGCCTGCAATACACTTGCGCGCTCTGCAGCATTCTCAAGTTCGGCAATAACAAATCCTGCAGGAACACTCTTTCCAAGAGCAGTACGTACGGCACGTACGGTTCCTCCGGTCTGTGCGAGGATGTTTGCCTCAGTTACGGAACGAACAGTCCCGATAAGGTTAACGGAACTACCGCCACCAGAAAGCTCGCGTACAGTCTGAAGTGTAACGGTGCGCCCCTTTGCAGAAGGTGCATCAGTTGCGCCTGAGCGCGCGAAGGCAACACCCCCAATAAGAAGTATGAGAAGTAAGGCAGCAATAGCTACCTGCTGCCAAAGACGAAGTGAGCGATAGCGCTTCCAGAGCGCCTTACTTCGTGTGGGAATGCTAGTAACAAAAGGCCGTATACGCGATAAGATAGACATAGCTATAAATTATAGCATATATGGGTGTGTGTCAATCAACACCCCTTTTCTTCAGGGTTAAAGTGGTATTCTAGAAGCATATGCAGATTCACAAACACGCCACACAGCACCATGCTTTTATGTATCTGTGGATTTTGGGTGCAGTCGTAGTGCTTGGAGCACTCATATACTCCTATATAGGTACGCACCCTCAGGGAGTGCTTGATGGAGAGCACGAAGGAGATGTGCGTGCGTTGGTGCAGTCTTTCAGCAATCAGCAGGATAACGTATCCCTTCTTGCACCAGATGCAGCAGAGACTATCAGAGAGGTGTACACACCTTATGTAGCATCTGCACTTATTGATGCGTGGGCAGCTGATCCACTCAATGCGCCAGGACGTCTTACTTCAAGTCCTTCACCTGACTATATTGATATTCAGTCTGTGACAAAGTTAGATACAGGAATTTATGAAGTAACTGGAGAAGTTGTACTTGTAACCAATATAGGAGAGGCAGGAAGAATTCCTGTGTCTATTACGGTTGAAACTATTGAGGGAAGACTCCTTATAACGCGCTATGTGGAAAGCGAGACCGGAGAGGTTGTTGAGCTTGAAGGAGTATCTGTCATAGCACAGCTGAATGAACGTGTTGAAGCGTGGAGTGTGTCTGTACAGCCCACAGAGATTCTTGAAGACAGTAGGTGTCCAACAGATGTGCAGTGCATTCAAGCCGGAACTGTACGTGTACAGACAACCATTACTGATGGACTTGGAACAAGTACGAATGAGTTCACTCTTGGAACGACCATAACGACTGAAGCATTCAGTGTGACCCTCACTGACGTAGCTCCTACAAAGGTATCAACCACACCAATTGCTGATGCTGACTATCGGTTTACATTTCGTATTGAGCATCGGTAGGGCATGACACAACAGGACGCACTCTCCATACTTAAGACTGGCGCAAATGTATTCCTTACCGGAAGTCCGGGAAGCGGAAAAACACATACCGTTAACGAATATGTTTCCTGGCTACGGTCTCATTCCATTGAGCCCTCTATAACTGCATCAACAGGAATTGCAGCAACGCATGTGGGCGGAATGACGCTTCATGCGTGGAGTGGTATTGGCATTAATGATCACCTAACTCCACAGTTGCTGGATGCTATTGCTCACAAAGAACATGTGGCAAAGCGCATTCAAAAAACAAAGGTCCTTATTATTGACGAGGTATCAATGCTTTCAGGGAATGTGCTTTCAATGGTTGATGAAGTTGCAAGAACAGTACGCCATGAGCCAGACCGCGCGTTCGGGGGACTACAGGTAGTACTCGTAGGAGACTTTTTCCAGCTCCCACCAATTTCACGGGGAGAAACAGAATTTGCGTTTGAATCTCCCGCATGGAGATCGTTGAATCCGTTGATTTGTTATTTAACAGAACAACATCGCCAAGACGATCCTGGATTTCTTGAGATACTGAGCGCTATACGTGAGGGCGAGTGGGACCACACACATGTGTCTCGCATTATGGCGAGAGAGTCTGACTACGATAGTTATGGCGAGGATACGCCGCAGCTATTCACACATAATGCTGACGTAGACCGAATAAATCGGGAACGGCTGGATGCGCTTCCCGGGAAGGCCCATCAATTCGCTATGGAAACGTCTGGGTCTCAGACACTCGCGCAGGCGCTTATACGTGGATGTCTGTCTCCAGAGCAGCTTGTTCTTAAAGAGGGAGCCATTGTTATGGCAACGAAGAACAACCCTGCAGCAGGATATTCAAATGGAACACTCGGAGTTGTTATTGGCTTTGAAGTAGGAACTGGATACCCGATTGTTGAGACGAGAGACGAGCGAGAGATAACCATTGCTCCTGCGGACTGGGCAGTTGAAGAGAACGGCAAAGTTCGCGCAAAGATCTCTCAGATTCCGCTTCGTCTTGCGTGGGCCATAACCGTACACAAATCCCAAGGCATGAGCATGGATGCAGCTGCCATTGACCTCTCGCGTGCGTTTGAGCACGGACAAGGATATGTTGCGCTCTCCCGTGTGCGGAGGCTTGATGGAGTGTACTTGCTCGGGTGGAGCGAGAACGCACTTTCAGTACATCCGCGTGTAGCAGAGCGTGACAGAAGTTTTCAAGAAGCCTCTGAAGCAGCTGCATTAACATTTGCAGCGCTTGATGCTGCGGGAGACCGCGAACTTATGGAGCAGAACTTTATTAAAGCGTCCGGAGGATCTCTAAAGGCTGTAGCGGTTACAGAAAAGAAAAAAGCACCAAAGAAGAGCACGCATGATGAGACGCTTGCACTTCTTATAGATGGAATGCCACTCACAGAGATTGCTCTGGAGCGCTCACTTACGCTTGGAACCATTTGCGATCATGCAGCAAAGCTTCTTGAGGCAAATCGTATAACTGAGGACACGCTTCTGGAGCTTATTCCAGAACGACTTCAGGATGCACTCCCAAAGATTTATGAAGCCTTCTCAAAGAAGGGCTCTGACAAACTTGCTCCTGTAAGAACATTTTTGAAGAATAAGTTTTCGTACGACGATCTTACGCTTGCACGTGCGCTATACCACAAGCAAGCGTAACCGAGTACGGTACAATACCTATCCATGCACGCTCCGTTCCTTGAAACAGTTCGCAGACACCGTCCTTCGCGAAAACTAACCCTATATATAGGAATAGGAGCTATTGTTTTCTTGTTTGCGTTCTTCTTGGTATACGCCAGATACTTTGGTCCAGTTGATCGTTCGGCTCCAATGAAGGAGTTAATTGTTATGCCTGACGAGACGTTTGAAGAAATCGCGAGCGATCTTAAAACTGAAGGATACATTCGCAGCATAACTGCATTTCGCATTGCGTATGCGCGCACAGGGAACCTGAAAGGCATTGCAGAGGGAGGATATCGCATTAGTCCAAGCATGGATGCGTGGACAATTGCAGAAGCACTTACCGAGCCCCCATACCTTGCCTGGATTACATTTCCGCCCGGCTGGCGCAAAGAACAAATTGCAGACCTTCTCGCAAAGAAACTTCGGTGGACTGACGAGCAGAAGGCAAATTGGATCGCTGTAGATACTGCTCCTTCACTCGCACAGATTGAGGGTGTGTATTACGGAGACACGTATCTCATTCCTTCAGACCAGGCACCCGCGCAAGTTGCTGCACGCTTACGAGGACGCTTTGAAGAAGTCTTTGCAAAGTACGCACCTCAAGCAGCAGAGAAGAATGTTTCGTGGACCGAGGTACTTATTATGGCGTCCCTAATTGAGCGAGAGGCGGCAAAGGACGACAAACGTTTAGTCTCCGGAATTCTATGGAACCGTATTAATGACGGTATGCGCCTTCAAGTTGATGCGTCGCTGCAGTACATTCGTGGAGAAGAGGGGAACTGGTGGCCAGTGCCAACTCCTGAAGATAAGAAGCTGGAATCTCCATTCAATACCTATAAGTATGCGGGACTCCCTCCACATCCAATAGCAAACCCCTCTTTAGAGTCTATTGAAGCTGCACTTAATCCGCAGAAGACTAGTTGTATCTATTATCTGCATGATAGTGATGGGGAAATACACTGCTCGGCCACCTACGCAGGACACCTTTCAAACGTACAAAGACATCTAAAATAGTACGCCGCTGATTGACGGTATACCTATATATACGGTACGGTGTAGAGAACAGCCCTCGGGGCATTTATTTTTACCTTATGGAAATCAGGAATATAGCTATTATCGCGCACGTGGACCACGGGAAGACTACTCTTACCGATGCCATTTTGAAGCAAACAGGTGCTGCTGCTGAGGGTGTCTCCATGGACAACAACTCCATTGAACAGGAGCGTGGTATTACCATTTACTCAAAGAATGCTGCCGTTGAGTATAAGGGCACTAAGATCAACATCGTTGATACACCAGGCCACGCAGACTTTGGTTCTGAGGTGGAGCGCGTACTTCGCTCAATTGACTCAGTGCTTCTGATTGTGGACGCACAGGAGGGTCCAATGCCTCAGACTCGTTTCGTACTTAAGAAGTCTTTGGAGCTCGGGCTTAAGCCTATCGTTGTGCTTAACAAGATTGATAAGCCGGCAGCAGACCCAGCGAGAGCTGAGGAGCAGGTTCTTGAACTCTTCTTGGAGCTTGGTGCTTCAGACGAGCAGGCAGACTTCACTACTGTTTATGCTATTGGACGCGAGGGAGTTGCAATGAAGAAGCTTGATGACGAGCGCACAGACCTCACACCGCTTTTGGACACCATTCTTGAACTCGTTCCTGTTGCAGGAACTCCAGAACAAGTTGAGAAGCCACTACGTCTCCAGGCATTCAACTTAGCGTATGACAACTTCTTGGGACGCCTTGCAATTGCACGCGTATACGAGGGAGTTGTTAAATCAACCGACAACGTCATTGTAAAGAAGCCAGATGGAGCAACTCGTTCAGGAAAGCTCACTAAGATGTTTAGCTTTAAAGGTCTTGAGCGTGTTGAGGCTACTACCGCTCAGGCCGGAGACATCGTTATTATTGCTGGACTTCCTGACATCTTCATTGGAGAGACGGTTACTACCGATCCGAATGCAGAACCACTTCCAGCAATTGCAATTGATGAGCCAACCATCACCCTTAACTTCCTCGTTAACAACTCTCCATTTGCAGGACGCGAAGGAAAGTACGTAACGAGTCGCCAGCTCCGCGAGTATCTTGAGCGCGAGCTTGAGGTTAACGTAGGACTTAAGGTTGATTTCGTATCTCCTGATGCGTTTAAAGTTTCAGGACGTGGAGAGCTCCACATCGCTATCTTGCTTGAGAACATGCGCCGTGCAGGATACGAAATGCAGGTTTCTCAGCCGCAGGTAATTGTGCGCGAAGAGGAAGGAGTAAAGATGGAGCCGTATGAGGAAGTGATTATTGATACACCTAGTGAATACCAGGGAGCCATCATTGAGCGTCTTGGCACACGCAGCTTCGTGCTTCAGAACCTTACACAAGACGGAGACATCGTACGTCTTACACTTGAGGGACCAACACGAGGTCTTCTTGGATACCGCAGCCAGTTTGTTATTGATACAAAGGGAGAAGGAATCCTCTCTTCTCGCGTACTTGGCTTTAAGCCATACGCAGGAGAAATCAAGAAGCGCCAGGTTGGTTCTATGATTTCTATGGCAACAGGCAAGGCCCTTGGCTACGCCCTCTGGGGTCTTCAGGAGCGCGGTATCTTGTATATCTCTCCAGCAACTGAAGTGTATGAAGGAATGGTTATCGGAAACACGTCTAAGGGAGAGGAAATGACGACTAATCCTACAAAGGGGAAGAATCTTACCAACGTGCGTTCTTCTGGAAATGATGAGGCAATTAACCTCTTCCCTCCATACACGCTTACTATTGAGCGCGGACTTGAAGTTATGAGCGAGGACGAGTATCTGGAGATTACTCCCGAGAGTGTACGTTTGCGCAAGCAACACCTTACAGACAGCGAGCGCGCAAAAGCACGTCGCTAACAAAACAAACGCCTCCTTCGGGAGGCGTTTTGCGTTTCCCATACAGTTTGTTAGGGTACACGCATTCTTTGACAGAGATTGGACATAAGAAGGAGTGGGGAAGACCTCATTCTAGGATTTGAAGGGAAAGCAACAATGCTGGGTACTCATGAGACACAAGCGTTCCTGGGGCGAGTCGCTGCTGTGGCTGAAGAGCTCGGCATCGGTTTCCCGCTTCAGGAGGACGGGCTCTCAATCAGGGAGCTGACCTTCGTGAATATGTTGGAGGACAGATATCCTCTGTTCGGCTCGGAGGACAACAAGGCAAGCCGTGCCCTCGTCCAGCTGCTCGTGGGAAACTCGCATGAGCTGGATCTGGACGACGAATCCGTTCTGGAAAGGATGGAAATCTTCTTCGGTCCCATTTGGCACGAAGACGTTGGAAGCGGACGGCACAAGTTCGTTGACCTCGTGAAGCAGAGTCAGAAAATTCTGGTCGGCTTCAAATAATCCTGGAAGAGGCTGCGTGCACTGCACACTTCCTCCTCCATTCCTTCTTGTATCTACTTCATTAATTCTCCACCTGTACAGAGGTACTGTTAAGAATTATTGATCTTAACGAACACATGCATGCTCTACACCATCGCTGTTATCTTACTCGTGCTCTGGCTTCTCGGACTTGTAACCTCCTATACGCTCGGCGGCTTCGTACACCTTCTTCTCGTAGTCGCTATCATCATGGTGCTCATCCGTCTCATTCAGGGAAAGAATCCTGTTGCGTAGCCTATGCCTCGCGGAGACAAATCTGCGTATACCGATAAGCAGAAACGACAGGCAAAGCATATAGAGGAAGGATACGAAAAGAAGGGCGTATCTAAAGATGAAGCGGAAAAGCGCGCATGGGCAACGGTAAATAAGGAATCAGGAGGAGGGAAGAAGTCTGGGTCAGGAAGAGGAAAGAAATAGGAAACAACTTACAAGAGAGCACTGTGCCAGGGGCACAGTGCTCTCTTGCGTTAAATCACGGTTCTGGTATACTTGTATTACAACAGTTGCTCCACGGATCGCCGTCTTGAAGAGAATTCAAGACCAGGCACCGCGCAGACGCGCATCGCTTGAGACTCTCGAGAACGGTTGAGCCAATTTTGGCGCCTTATAATTTACAAGGCACGGCGGACCCGTGCTCAGCATTCTCAACATGGATACAAAGAAAGATACGCGTTCACGCGGCCCACGCCGTACGAACGCACCCCAGCGCTCTCGTTTTGGAGGACGCGATACTAGAACTAACCCTGCATACGAGGCAGGCATGCGCTTTGCGCTTGAAAACGGCTTTAAGCGTCCTATGACCGCTGCTGTTGAACAGCGCCGTTCAAGTGGAGGCTCTCGTGGTACTGGCCCTCGCCGCTCAAGTGGTGGACGCCCAGAACGCGGAACTGGCTCACGCCCAGAACGCTCTGGAAGTGCTCGCCCTGCACGTGGTGGAGGTCGTGGATACCAGGAGATGGCAGTAGACCTCTCAAAGCTCGTGAACAAAGCTCAGCCAGCTGAGGAGGTGGAGGCATATGCATCAACACATGCATTCGCAGACTTTGCTATTGATGAACGCCTTAAGGCGAACATTGCGAGCAAGGGATACATAACCCCTACTCCAATTCAGGATCAGTCAATCCCACACGTACTTCTTGGAAAGGACGTAGTTGGTATTGCAAACACAGGAACAGGAAAGACTGCAGCATTCCTTATCCCCCTTATTGATAAAGTACTTAAGTTCCGTGCACTAGGAAATGATGAGCGTGTGCTCGTTATGGTACCTACACGTGAGCTTGCGATTCAGATTGAGTCTGAGTTCTTTGGCTTTGCTAAGGGACTTGGTCTTGCGTCTGTAACCTGCGTTGGTGGAGCAAACATTGTTCCCCAGATTCGTGTACTCAAGCGAAACCCAGCATTTGTAATTGGAACTCCAGGACGTCTTAAGGACCTTATGGAGCGCCGTGATCTAGACCTCACACACTTCGGAACTGTTGTGCTTGATGAGGCAGATCGCATGCTAGACATGGGATTCATTGATGACATGCGCTTTATCCTAAGCAAGATGCGCAGCGAGCGTCACACACTCTTCTTCTCCGCAACAATGTCTCGCGACATTCAGGCACTCATTGGTGCTTTCCTAAAGGATCCTATAGCAGTGTCTGTTAAGACCCGTGAGACATCACACACAATTGATCAGGACGTAGTGAAAGTGCATCACTCACAGAAGTTTGATCGTTTGGTTGAGCTCTTGAAGGAGCCAGAGTTTGAAAAGACTCTCGTCTTTGGACGTACCAAGCATGGTGTTGAGCGCATGGCGAAAGACTTGCGACAGCAGGGCATTCGCGCTGACTCTATTCACGGAAACAAGACACACAGCGCTCGCCAAAAGGCTCTCATTGCCTTCAAGCGTAACGATGTTCGTGTTCTTGTAGCAACTGATGTTGCTGCACGTGGTCTAGACATCTCTGGTGTAACACACGTGATTAACTACGACCTCCCGTCTACGTACGAGGACTATACACACCGTATTGGCCGTACAGGACGCGCAGGAACTACTGGAAAGGCACTTACCTTCATTCCGTAAACAGAGCCTTCATACGAAGACCCAAACCCCCGCCACTTGCTGGCGGGGGTTTGGTATACTAGGGACATAGCATCTAAATTAGGGATATATACCAGGTATGGAAACGAATGCACAAGGAGGAGGATTTATGGAAAAGTACCTCACACCCGTTGCGGTTGTGTTGGGCTGTGTGATTATTGCGGTCGCAATTGCGTTTGGCCAGGGGGGTGCAAAGAATGCACCACCAGATGGACAGGCGGTAGCAGTTGATATCAAAGACGTAGACACGGACTCAAGTCCATACATTGGAGAGAAGAACGCTCCCGTTACTATGGCTGTGTGGTACGACTATCAGTGCCCATTCTGCAAACAGTTTGAACTTACAACAACTGCAGACGTGTACGAGAACTATGTTAAGAGCGGGAAAGTTAAGATTGTGTTTAAGGACTTCCAATTCCTTGACGAGTACTCAAAGAACCCAGATCGCAGCGAGGATTCTATGAGTGCAGCAGTATTTGGCCGAGCTGTATGGGATGCACATCCAGATCGCTTCTATGATTGGTTCCGTGCAATGGCAGAAAGCCAGGACGAAGAGTTTGATGGCTTCGGCGACTTTGCAAGTATTGAGGCGCTGACACGAACAATTTCAGGAATTGATACTGATCGTGTTCTTTCACTCATAAACGACAAGCGTGATGAGTATGAGGCTGCAATTGCTGCAGATCGTGCAGAAGGACAAGCACTCGGTATCAACGGAACCCCAAGTATTGTCATTGGCACAACGCTCCTCTCAGGCGCGCAGCCATATGACGCTGTTAAGGCTCTGATTGACGCAGAACTTAAGTAAGAGAATTAGTGTTTGAAAAGCGGACTCTCTTAGGAGGGTCCGTTTTTCGTTTATACTTGATGTATATGCGTCCGGTTACGGTAGTGGTTTCAGACAGTATGCAGCGAGGGTATACGTATGTACGTACAGAACCAATGGGAGAGAACTTCTCACCTGAATTCACACCAGACCTTACTCCTAAAGAAATGCTCGCGCTCGGTGTATTTGGAGGGAAGTATATGACCGATTGCAAAGAAGAGTTCCCTGCAGATTGGTTTATACATGCCCGCATGTCTCCGGGAGGACATGACAGATCCTGCAATTACTATGGTGTTGATGCTTCGCAATCTTTATCAGTTTGGAGAGCAAAGGGATGGATTTTTAAGGATGATCCAAGGGGATGGTTCCAATGGTACTGTCGGTATTTCAGTGGGAGACGTCTGCCAAAGGAGGATGAGCGACAGATAAAGAGATGGAAACAAATGGTACGACATGTAGCACAGGTGCGCCATGCCTGTAGGACGGGTGATGAAACCTGTCACACACGACAACGACAGGCACTACTGCACTGGGCGTATGATAGTAGGAAATTATGACCAAAACACAAAGCGCATCATTCTTGGGCTTTCTATTTATTGTACTTACGTATTGTGCGTGGCAATTTCCTGAAGCACTCCGTGCCATAGATATTCCTATCGCATATGCGCTAGCCCCGCTTCAAACACTTGCAAGTATTCAGTTGTTTTTAGTTATTACTGCACTTGCGGGAGTGCTTGGCACATTTCTTATTGCTGCGGGCGCAGTTTATTTCCTGAGGAACCATCTTCGCTATGCGCGATTCCTCGTGTATGTATTGCTTGGGAGTACTCTCAGTGCAAATTTAGTAAAAATACTCATTGCACGAATAAGACCAGAGCCGCTTCTCTGGTTTGATCCACTTCTTACATTCTCTTTTCCAAGTGGGCATGCAACGTCCGCGATGGCACTTTTTGGATCTATTGCTTTTATCAGCTCCCGGCTTGCGAGAGGGTACACACGTATATTTGTGTGCACCGTCTCTCTTGCACTCGTAGTACTTATTGGTCTCAGCAGACTTATGCTGGGAGCGCACTTCTTCTCAGATGTGCTTGCGGGCTACATACTCGGCCTCTTTTGGATTGTGTTGTTCCTCCCAAAGAAATCTTAATCTTCTTTCTCCTTAACGCCGCGCAAGAATAGAAGCGCACCAGCTCCAACGATAAGCGCACCAGCTAACGGCACACCAACTGCAATAAAGAGAGAAGAGTTTGAAGGATCAAGCAGAGACCCAAACAGCACTGCTGCAGAGGAGACTGCTATTGATATTGGGAGGTACAAGAGTATGAACTTCCAATACGGAAGAGAGGAGAGACCTGCGCCGTAGGCGATGAGCTCAGGAAGCGCAAAGCAGGTAAGGCACATGTGGATGAAGCCCTTAGTCGTTCCCACATGGCGCACTACCTTTGCCAGAGTGCTTCGCTCCTTTCCAACTATAAAGCGGTTAACCATAGGGTATCCGAATATGCGGCTTATGGTGAAAGCAATAGTTATGCCTAAGAAATCTCCTGCAACGATATATAAAATACCTGGCCAGAATCCGAACAAAAGCCCTACTAACGGATAGAGTGGGGAACCCGAGAGAGGTGCAACAACAATAGTTGATGCCTTGAGTGCAATAAGAATGAGCGGAGCAACAGCGCCTGAGGTAAGCACCAGCTCCTGTAGCTGCTTAATATCAACAAAGACCGTAAGGAGGAGGAGCAATGCAACGGTTATTCCAATACCAATAACGTTTAGCTGCTCGGTTACTTTTGCTTTGAGTTGTTCCATGTCTGCTGATTATACGGTAGTGAGTGTGTAAAAACACGTAGACCGAACTCGCAGTGAGTCCGGTCGGGAAAGAGATAGGGCACTACTTGATTGGCGTAGCTTGTGGAAGAACAAATGGTTCTTGAGAGAACTCAACTGTTCCAACACTTGCTGCAAGATCCGTAGCAACTAATGCGGATGTTTGCGCGCCTTTCAAGAAGATAAGGGCAGTGTGCTCTAGCTCTGTAAGAATCTCGGGGACAAGAAGCTTAAGGACGAGGATACATATTCCAAGCCCAATCGCCTGAAAAATAGGCATAGAATAATTGGGTTAGGTATATAAGTCATAGACAAGTGAATGCCAATGACGAGTGCGCTCCTGCGCTCTCGGTATCTCGCTGTAAGGTTCTGCCCCTCCACCCACTAGAACCGGGGACCCAAGGCTTAGGTTTCAGGTTCCTCTGCGCCCTCCTCAAATTCAAGACAGACCGAATTGATGCAGTATCTTTTGCCTCCAGCGTCTTGAGGCCCGTCTGAAAATACATGCCCCAGATGCCCGCCACAGTTTTTACAGAAAACCTCAGTACGGTCCATGCCATGACTCGTGTCCACACGTGTGCCCACGTTCTCGCTCACTGCAGGATCAGTGAATGAGGGCCAGCCACTTCCTGAGTCGTACTTCTTTGTTGAGTCAAAAAGTACAGCATTGCATGCTTTGCAGCGATATACACCCTCTTCATGGTTGTCTACGTATTTTCCAGTAAAGGGAGCTTCGGTGCCGCCCTTACGTAATACTTCGTATTCTTCAGGTGTTAGTTTCTTCTTCCATGAGTCTTCTGTTTCAGGCGTGTGGTCCATATGTGGGTAAGTATACCAACTATGATTGCTGGGGAACCCAGTGCAGGGTACGATATGAAAATGCATCGCACCGCAGTACTTGTTTCTCTTTTTGTATTATTGCTCGCAGGCCTTTCAGATTCTTGGTATCTCTACCAAAGTGCAATTACGGACACTGCACTTACCTGTGAGATTGGGGGAGTGTTGGACGGATGCAATATTGTTGCGCAGAGCCCGTATTCTCAGCTGTTGGGAATACCTCTGGCACTGTATGGAATCTTCTTTTACGCATTACTTTTTGTACTCGTAGCCATCTGGACGCTTTTCCCTAAGAAAATCCTTTGGCAAGGCATCCATCTCCTGGCCCTAGGAGGCGTTGCTGCCTCAGCAGTATTTGTAGGAATACAACTATTCCTCATTAAGGCAATTTGTGTGTATTGCTTAGCTTCTGCGGCAATTGCAGTTATTTGCTGGTGGCTCATATATGGTCTGCGAAAGAGCGATTCTTGACGATATTTCTATTGTGGTACTATGGACATCATGAAGAGATCTCGCATAGCAGCAGCCATCCTTTTGATGCTCTTGCTCACTCCTGGAGCGGTTTCTGCTGCAACACTCGCGAGCGCACGTACGCTTGTTATATCTGAAGCACCTGCAGAGAACCTATATCTTGCGGGCACAGACATAACCGTTACGGTGCCACTCCCAGCAGATCTCCTTGCCCTTGGAGGCACCCTCTCGCTCTCTGCTCCTGTTGCAGGAGATGCATTGCTTGGAGGAGGAACAGTCTCTGTACTGCATCCTGTAGAGGGAGACGTGCGTGCTGTTGGCGGACAGATTACGGTCTCTGCGCCTATCACTGGAGACCTCATGCTTGCGGGAGGCTCAGTTGTTGCATCAACTACGGCAAGAGATACACGCATTATTGGTGGCACGGTGCGACTCACTGGGTCAGGAGGACCGGTAGTTATTTATGGTGCGGACGTTACTCTTTCTGGAAATTTTGATGGAGACGTAGAAATTATTGCATCAGATCGCATCACTCTTGCAGAGGGAACACGTATTGCAGGAACCTTTGAGTACGATGCTCCACAACAGGCAGCGATCCCAGCATCAGCTGAAATTACGGGAGCAGTTACGTATATTGGTGATTCTTCCTATTTGCCAACTATTGAACAAGCAAAGACTTTTGCACTTGCAGGAGCGAGTGTGTTGTTTGTAGTTAAAGTTATTGCAGTGCTAATTCTTGCAGGACTCTTTGCAGGACTCTTCCCGGTATTTTCTCAGAGAGTTGCAGACAAAGCGCTCTCACGAACACCCGGACGTTTCGCACTTCTTGGACTACTTGGATTCGGAATGGTATTCGCAACACCAATGCTCGTACTCTTGCTGATGGTTTCGTTTGTGGGTATTGGCGTAGCATTCTTCCTTGGTACTGCGTACATACTTCTCCTCATGCTTGGATACATATATGCAGGTATTCTCGCAGGAGCAGCACTATCTCGCGGACTTATGAAGCGAACTCAGGTAACTTGGAAGTTTGCACTTCTTGGTATGCTCGCGTTGTATCTAATTAGCGTAGTACCTGTTGTTGGCGGACTCGTATCCTTCGTACTCTTCCTTGTTGCAACAGGATCTATAATTTCAATCCTCTTTCACTTTGCATTTACCCGTGAGACTCCTGAGGAACCGTTAGAAATTGAGTAGGTCATGGCTCGTCCCTCCGTTGGTTCCAAGGCTCCTGACTTCACACTGCTAGACCAAGACGGAGTAGCGCACACACTCTCTGCGTATCGCGGGTCAACAGTGCTTCTGTATTTCTATCCAAAGGACGATACACCTGGATGCACGAAGGAAGCATGCATGCTCCGTGACTCTTTTCCTAATTTCTCTCAGAAGGAGGCGGTTATACTTGGGATTTCTCCAGACTCTGTGAAGAGCCATAAGAAGTTTGCTGAGAAGTATTCGCTCCCGTTCACACTGCTCGCTGATTCAGAAAAGGAGGTGGTTTCTCTATACGATGTGTGGGGGAAGAAGAAGTTTATGGGACGTGAATATGATGGAGTCTTCCGCACCTCGTTCCTTATAAATCCAGAAGGAGATATAGCTAAGGTATACGAGAATGTGCGCCCAGAAGTGCATGCTGCAGAAGTGCTTGAAGATATTTCGCATGGCTGAGCTTTTTGAAGATCCACATACACAAGAGCGAAGAGATCGTGCACAGAAGATCGTTCAGTATCTGAAACGAACGTATCCAGAACCTAAAACTGAGCTTGCGTACGAAACACCATTCCAGCTGGCTGCAGCCGTTATATTGTCTGCGCAGTGCACGGACAAGAAAGTGAATGCAGTAACAGAAACGCTCTGGAAAAAGTATAGAACAGTTGACGACTTCGCTGCTGCGTCTATAGCAACCTTTGCAAGAGAGACTGCATCCATAACGTTCCATCAATCAAAGGCAAAATACATTGTGTCTGCTGCACAAATGATTCGCGACTCATTCAATGGAGAGGTGCCTCAAACAGAGAAAGAATTAGTACGGCTTCCGGGAGTGGCGTATAAGACTGCACACGTAATTCTTGGCGAATTGTTTAGTATTTGGGAAGGTATCCCGACAGATACGCACGTCCGCAGGTTTGCCATACGTTTTGATCTTACTGACCGTATTGAACTTACGAAGATTTCCAAAGACCTTGAGAACCTCATACCAAAAACAGACTGGAAGTACGTTAATAACGGGTTTGTCTTGTATGGCAGATATGTCTGTCCTGCGCGCCCGCATCCCTGCGAAGAACACTCTTTGACCAAACTCTGGCCTCCTGCCGCTCATAGATGGCCTAAGGCGAAATAGGGTACCATAGGGGTATGAAGCGCCCTGTTGCAGTATTTGATATAGACGGCACTCTGTACCGCTCATGCTTGCTCGCACAGCTTATGGAGGAGCTTGTTTCCCGCGAGCTCATGCCTAAGAGCGCACGTGCGAGTTTTGAAGGACTGATGTATGAGGATCTACATGCAAGCGACCACGCGCGCCTTATGAAAAAGGCAGTACGAGCTTTTGCATCTCATGCAAAAGGACTTTCATACGGAGAGGTTGCTGACGTAGCGGGGGAGATCATTGAACGGGAACAAAAGAATGTCTTCAGATACACGAGGGATCTTGTGCATGAGCTAAAGGCATCTGGACACTTTCTTCTTGCCATTTCGCATTCACCTAAATTTATTGTTGACGGATTTGCGTACGAGCTTGGGTTTGACAAGTCATACGGGATTTTTTATGAGACGGGGGCAGCTTCTCGGTTTACGGGAGAGATAGAAGACGAACATGTAATTATGAACAAGGCATCAGTACTCACACGTGCACTTGAGAAAGAGGATCTTTCTTTAAACGGATCTGTAGGTGTGGGCGGATGGGAGAGCGATGTATCTATGCTTGCAATGGTTGAAGACGCTGTTGCGTTTAACCCGGATAGTCGCTTGTATAGGCATGCAAAATCCAAGCTCTGGAAGATCATTGTTGAGCGAAAGGATGTCATTCACGAGTTTTGATATACTACCTCTATGAAAAAACTAACGAGAAGCAGAACAGACTGTATGATCGCGGGAGTTCTCGGAGGGGTTGGGGAGTACTTACATGTTGATGGAAACATCGTACGCCTCATTTATCTACTTGTTATGCTCATAACAGGAATTGTTCCAGGTGTACTCGTCTACATACTTGCGTTCTTCATTCTCCCCGATGCACCAGTTTCAGTGCATGACTCCGCAAAAGTTTAGAACGCTAGTCTTCGCGCACTACAAACGAGAGGGTAGGCACACCTTGCCCTGGAGACAGACGCAAGATCCGTACAACATTCTGGTCTCAGAAACGATGCTCCAGCAGACACAGGTTGAGCGAGTTATTCCGTACTACCTTACATTTATAGAAACTTTTCCAACGGTTACGGACCTTGCAAAAGCTCCTTTATCTGAGGTCCTGCGTCTGTGGCAGGGACTTGGATATAACCGTCGTGCAAAGTACTTGAGAGACGCTGCTCAAGCAATCGTTGCGCACCATGGAGGAGTATTTCCAGACACTCCTGAAGCACTCCAAGCACTCCCAGGCGTAGGACCCTATACGGCGCGTGCTGTATGTGCCTTTTCTTTCAATACAGACGTTGTATGTATTGAGACCAATATTCGTACCGCAGTTCTGCACCATTTCTTTTGCGACAAAGAGCAGGTATCAGACGCGGAAATCCTCGCGATTCTTGAGAAGGCGTTTCCTAAAGGAAGATCACGTGAATGGTATGCAGCGCTTATGGATTACGGGGCACACCTTAAACGAACAGGAAAATCCTTGAATACAAAGAGCAAAACGTATACTAAGCAAAAACCCTTTAAGGGATCTCTAAGAGAAATACGGGGGAACATATTGCGTACGCTTGCGAATGCTCCGCAAACTAAGAATTCATTGCGTGCACTCTTTCCAGAAGATAGGACGCAAGAAGTAGACGCAGTGCTAGACGCACTTGTTGCTGAAGGATTGCTCAAAAGAAGCAAAGCAAAATATGCACTCGCTGATTAACGGATGTCGTGGATCGCAATAGCACTCACGACACCAAGGGCAATTATGAGAGCTCCAGAGAGAATGAAGAATATAAGATAGCTGCCAGAGAAGAGCACGAGACTTGCAAAGAGGGGAGCAAGCAGAGCTGCGAAAGGGCGCGTCATGCGAAAGACACTAATAGTATTCGCGTCTCGCTCGGTAACGCGTCTAAAGAAGTGTCCCTCAATCATGGCCTCAACAAGTGCTGCGCCAATACGAGACATAAACAGAATCGCTGCAATAAGGAGAAGAGGAGTTGCAGCAGTTACGAATGCAAGCAGAGAGAAGAAGAATCCCGTAATAACAAATCCTGCCATAAGGAGTTCTTTGTCTCCAAGCCAGCGGTCTGCAATGTAGCCAGCGGGATATTCAACAAATACAAACGGAAGCAGCATGATTGCAAATATCCATCCCAGATCGCTCCAGGCAATACCAAGTGCAGTGTGCAAGTACAGGGACGTGTAGAGCGGTGCGAGATGGTAAAAGAACTGAAGCACAGCGTTTCCAATAGCAGCAGCACGCAAATCCTTATCTGCCCAAATACAGCGGCAGGTAAGTGCAACCTTCGTTGCGTCATGTGGCTTTGGCTCAGGTGCACGCTCAAAGAGAAACAGTGTTATGAAAGGAGCTAAAAGAATAGCTGCCGCTAGAAATACACGAGAGTAGTTTTCCGTACCGTCTAGCAAAAGCCCGATGGCGAGTGGCGCAAGCACTAGTGCAAGATTCGCTGCAGTGAGAAACAGGGTGCGTACACGGCCAGTAGTTGCTTCTTCCTGTACCGTTGCTTCAAGCAGCAAATCAAGCTGGTACCCAATGAAAGGTGCAATCGCACATGCACTTGCGATAAAGATAATCGCGGGAATGAGTCCTGGACTAACTGCAAGGCTCGCAAGAATAACTGCCTCAAGAGAGGTAAGTACAAGGGCAACACGACGAGCTCCAAACCGTGTCGTTATCTTTGGCATTAAAGGGAACAGTGCAAGCGTGAACACTGCACCGAGTGAGACCACTAGTCCTGTTTGTGCAGCGGGCATGTATAGCGCTAAATACGGCGCAATAATATATACAATCAAAAAGAAATGCCCGGCTGCGAAGAAATTGCCGATAGAAAGAACTAAGCGAGGGCTCATGATAAAAGATTGTAGCACCCCTAAACAACAAACTGCCGCATTGCTGCGGCAGTTTGTTTGCTTCAAGAATCTGTTTTCCTAAACTCCGATGAGAACAGGAATAACCATAGGCGCCTTGTTGGTTCTCGTGAAGAGATATCCGGCCATGGTGTCTGAGAGTGCGTTCTTTACGTAATCCAGATCAACCGGGTTCATACCTTCAGTTGAATCCTCAACCGTCTTCTTAATCAAAAGACGAGCCTGGTTAAGCATTTCCTGATTCTCACGAAGATATACGAATCCGCGAGAGATAATATCTGGAGACTTGCGAAGCTTTCCTGTCTTAAGGTTAACGGTTGCGATGATAACAAACATACCGTCCTTGGCGAGCATCTGGCGGTCACGAATAACCACCTCCTGCAGGTCGCCAATAGAGAATCCGTCCACTACAAGTGGTGCTGAAGGCACCTTCTGCTTGTGGTAGTTAAGCTTCTCTCCACCTTCCTCAATATCAATAACCATACCGTTATCGGCAAGGATGATTGATTCGCGAGGGCGTCCTGCTTGCTCAACTGCACGCGCATGACTTGCAGTCATTGAGTAGTAGCCGTAGGCAGGCATGAAGTACTTAGCGCCAACTTGCTGGTTAATCCAAATCAGCTCGCCAGTGTTTCCGTGTCCTGTTGAGTGCACGTCACTTGAGCGGTAGTGAATGAGGGTTACACCGTTGCGGTACAAGTTGTCCTTTAGCTTCTGCACTGAGATTTCGTTCCCAGGAATAACAGAAGAGGAAAGCACGATAGTATCGCGGTTGTTCAGCACAATGCTTTTGTGCTGCTTGGTTGCAATACGCATAAGCGCAGCAAACTCTTCTCCCTGAGCTCCGGTTGAGAGAATAACAATTTTGTCTGGAGGATAATCTCCAATCTCCTGAGAGCTGATGATCGTGTCCTTCTTAACAGTAAGAAGTCCTGTCTTCTGTGCAATCTCAAGGTTGGTCTTAATAGATCGTCCTTCAGTGATTACTTTCTTTCCTAGTGACTCAGAGATCTCAATGATGCGTACCATGCGCTCAAACTGAGACGCGAAGGTTCCGATAATGAGTCGCCCCTTAACGGTACGAATAATCTCTTCAAGAGTCTCATGCACTTTGCGCTCAGGCACTGAGAATCCGTCACGTTCAGCGTTAGTTGAGTCTGCAATGAAGAGCAAGTTCTTTTGCTTTCCAAGTGCTCCCCATTTCTTTGCTTCAGTTTCGGTTGGAATACCGTTCTCATGGTCAAGCTTAAGGTCTCCTGTTGCAATAACGTTTCCGTATGGTGTCTCAATCGCAATACCCATTGAGTCTGGGATTGAGTGTGTAACCGGGAAGAACTGCACTTTTGTGGAGCCAATAGTCATGGTTGATCCAGGCTCAACAGTCACAATATTTAGTTCTGGTTGATCAGGATATTCTTCCTGTCGCTTCTTGATCATCACTGCAGAAAGGTTCTGCGTGTAGATGGTCGGATTACCCATACGATTCATAAGGAAGGGAATACCTCCAATATGGTCTAGGTGTCCGTGTGTGATGAATACTCCGCGAATGCGGTCTTGGTTCATCTCAAGGTAGCGGGTGTTTGGAAGGACGTAATCAACGCCAGGAGAGGTGTCCTCAGACACAAACTGGAATCCAACGTCAAAGACAAAGATGTCGCCATTGGTTTCAATGGTGAACATGTTGCGTCCAACCTCTTCAACTCCTCCAAGAGGAACAACACGGACCACGTCCTTTCCAGGAGCCTCAGGGAAGTAATCCGGAGCCTTCTTAACAGGAGCAGGATGATTCCCGGTCTGTGGACCGCCTGGGCGGCGCATAGTGCGCTTGGCTGGTCGTCCGCTGCGAGGAGCCCCTCCTTCTTTTCCTCGTGTACGAGGACGTTGAGGGCGGGCACCATCAGTGCGTCCCTCTGTGCGAGGAGCGGCACTTGGTGCAGAGTGCGCTGCGCGGCCGTGTGGGGCAGGCGCCGGCGCTGGTGCGGGTGCTGACATAGCAATAATAATTAATTTTAAATAATAAACATTAGATGCACACCGTGTTTTGGTGTCAGTGCGCAGTAGATAATCGGGAGAACGGAATTCTCTAAACTATCAACTGAGCACTCACTGAGAAACAAGAAATGGCCACACGAGTTCGCTTCGGCGGTACCACGTATGGACAGCAGCGAAACGGTCTGCGGGTGCGGTTATCTGTACAAGACGGATACCCTGCACGCTTTGAGGCACAGCATACAGGAAGTCAGGGGCATGCGTAAAGGCCGCTGGGTATTCGCTTGCTATAAGATCTGATAGTTTCTGCAGATCTGCTCGCGCAATCTCTGGATTTAGCTCAACGCGAGCACTCTCAAGCAACGTATCAACGCTGCGGTTCGCATACCCTGCGATGTTAAGACCAGGATCGCTGCGCTCTCCTGAATCCCAGAACGCAAAGAGGTCCTGGTCTCTGCCGATAACCATGCCAAAGAGAAGTACTTCGTATGCACGTGGGCGAATAACAGATGAAGTAAGATCTCCTGGCTCGTACAATTCAATCTCTGTATTTACTCCGAGACGCTCCCAGTCACTTTCAATGCTTGCAGCAACTGCCTTAAGCTCAGGAACATTTGAGGTCTTAAGCGTTACGCTCTCAAGTGTGAGTTTCTCCTTGGTATTCTCCCAGACTCCTGTTTCTGAATCCTGCTCCCAACCATTCTCTTCAAGAAGCTCTGTTGCAAGCAATACACCGTCTTCAACCGGAATCTCAGGCTGCGTAATGCCGCTGCCGGGAGGGACCGGACCAAAGAGCGGAGTTGCGTTTCCTCCGAGTGCGGAATCAACAAGTGTTTTGCGATCAATGGCGAGTGAGAGCGCTTCACGCACTTCAATCTGAGCAAACACTGGATTTTCATCTGCATTAAAGAACGCACCAAATACACGAGAGTAGGGAACACGAAGTGCACCCGGAGTGTTTATGCCGTACGCACTTTCAACAACTCCTCTGCGGTATGCACTTGCGAGTGCTTCTGTGCTGTCGTAAAAGCGTAGCAAGATACGATCTAGGTACGGGCGCCCAAGTGCGTATTTAGAAAACGCACGGAGTTCGTAACTTGTAATAGTGCCTTTCTTTCCGCGTGTCACATTCACCACCTGGAAAGGACCTGCACCAACAGGCTCCGTCATGAGGGGAGAGAAGGGGAACTCCTCAACAGGAATGTTTCTCCACAAATGAGCAGGAAGAACTCCGAGTGTTGTGTCTACGAGGAAGGGTGCGTACGGCTTCGGAAGCAAGAAGCGTACGGTACGCGCGTCCACAATCTCTGCCTTAATGTTTGCCCAGTTCGCAAGCTCAGGACTCTTAAGTGTGGGATCCTGTGCTTTCTCAACCGTAAAGACAACGTCTTCTGCAGTAACGGGTGTGTTGTCAGAGAAGCGCGCATTAGAGCGGAGTGTGAAAAGGTATTCCTTTCCGTCTTCAGAAACACTGTAGCTCTCTGCAAGTACGGGGATCAGTGTCCCATCTGGTGCAACTCCCATAAGGCCTGCGTAGGTGAGTGCAGTAAGATCGCGGTCTGCATCAGTGAGTGCGAGAAGGGGATTCACAAAACGAGGTGAGCCAACAATACCCTCAGTTAGGCTTCCTCCTCGTGCGGGGACTTCAACTAACAGAGAGCGCTCAAGTGCGTACAACCCAAGAAGACTTGAAGCTAATACAAAGATTCCCAAGATGCTTACGATGAGCTTGTCTCCGTAGGAAAGGGAACGGATATGTGCTGAAAGCGCCTCAAGCCAAGGGATAGGCTGGCGAGTACGCAACAGGGTAAAGAGGGAAGAAAGTCGCATACGCGACGAAAGGGTCTAAAGGTTAGACAAAGAGTCCGGCAATAGCCGCAAGCACAAATAGCACTGCAAGCACAATGGTGGCATTAAAGAGAAACTTCTCAGCGCCACGACGCTTGTAAAACGTTGAGGCAAAGTTGTCGCCACCAAAAGCTCCTCCAAGGGAAGCGCCGCGATTTTGCAGCACGATACCTGTTATGAGTAGCAAGGCGAGTGCTATTTGGATGTAGGGCAGATATGCCAAAAGAGTCTCCATCGGTGCCTTGGAGAATAGCATGTGGACGGGTACTGGGCAATGGACTTCTGTATAATTTGTTTAGGAAACAAAAGGAGACTTGAGTCAAGTTTGACGCTATATGCTCGCGCTCTATACTGTGGATAACTTTGGGCGAGGGAACTCGCACCAAGTGAATGGGTGTTTTGTTAACAGAACCGCATAAGCGAATACTTTTCCTATGGCTAAAGCAGCACGTGAGACTCTTTCTATTACGCCGCTTGGTGACCGCGTTGTCGTAAAACCTCTTCAGAAAGATGAGGTGTCAGCGATGGGCATTATTATTCCGGACTCTGCAAACCGAGAAAAGCCGGAGCGCGGTACCGTTGTTGCCGTTGGTAAGGGGCGCACTGAAGACGGCAAGCTCATTCCCCTCACCGTTAAGATCGGAGACACAGTTCTCTTCTCTAAGTACGGATTTGATGAGGTAAAGATTGAAGGACAGGAGTACTTCATTCTCTCTGAAACAAATGTATTGGCAGTTATAAACTAGTTCTTACTTCCCTTTTAACTTCCCTATCTCTATGGCAAAACAAATTCTATTTGGAGAAGATGCACGCAAGTCTATTCATGAGGGTCTACAAAAGGCAGCGAGAGCCGTTAAGGTCACGCTTGGACCTCGCGGACGTAATGTCGTGCTTGAAAAGAGCTACGGCGGTCCTCGCATCACTAATGATGGAGTTTCAATCGCCAAAGAAATCTCCTTCAAGGACAAGTTTGAAAACATGGGCGCTGAGATGGTGAAAGAGGTCGCCAACAAATCAAACGATGTTGCAGGAGACGGAACTACTACAACGGTAGTTCTTCTTGAAGCAATGGTGAGCGAAGGACTCGCAAACCTCACCAAGGGAGCAAATGCGATGGGTATTCGCTCAGGTATGGAGCAGGCACGCGACGCAGCACTCAAAGAGCTCAAGAAGATGGCACGCCCTGTAGAAGGAAGACGCGATATTGAACAGGTTGCTTCAATCTCAGCTGAAAGCGAAGAGCTCGGACGCATCATTGCTGAAACTGTTGAGAAGGTGGGCAAGAACGGTGTCGTAACCGTTGAAGAGAGTCAGGGCATGGAGCTCTCCTATGAAGTAGTAGAGGGTATGCAGATTGATAAGGGATATGTGTCTGCGTACATGGTTACGAATCCAGAGCGCATGGAAGCTGAGATGCGTGATGCACAGATCTTGGTAACCGATAAGAAGATTGCAAGCGTGCAAGAGATACTTCCCCTTCTTGAGAAAGTTGCACAGAGTGGTCGCAAGGAGCTCGTTATTGTTGCAGACGATGTAGAAGGAGAAGCACTTACTACGTTCGTCGTAAACAAGCTTCGCGGAACCTTTAATGTCATTGCAGTTAAAGCTCCTGGATTTGGAGACCGCAAGAAGGAGATGCTCGCAGACATTGCTGCAGTTGTTGGTGCTGAAGTTATCTCAGGAGACTTCGGTATGACCTTTGAGAATGTGGAGCTCACTTCTCTTGGAAAGGCTGCGCGTGTGGTTGCAGCGAAAGACACTACAACCTTTGTAGGTGGAAAAGGTAAGAAGGCAGACATTGAAGCCCGTGTAACACAGCTTGCGGCGCTCGTTTCTCAGACAACTTCTAAGTTTGATAAGGAGAAGTTGGAAGAGCGCATTGCGAAACTCTCTGGAGGAGTTGCAGTTATCCGCGTGGGTGCGGCAACTGAAACTGAGATGAAGTATCTCAAGGACAAGATTGATGACGCAGTTAAAGCAACAAAGGCGTCTATTGAAGAAGGTATCGTTCCTGGAGGAGGTACTGCCCTTGCGAAAGTGTCTCGCATGCTCAAGGTGGAGGATTGGGAATTTGACACTAAGGACGAGGAGATCGGCTTTGCAATTGTAGGACGCGCACTAGAGAGTCCCCTTCGCCAGATTCTTATGAACGCAGGCAAGGAAGACGGCTCAGCAATTGTTGAGCGCGTGCAGAACGGCAAGGGCTTTGGCGGATATGACGCGCTGAAGGGAGAGGAAGTTGCAGATATGGCTGCAGCCGGAATTATTGATCCGGTGAAGGTAACACGCAGTGCAGTTGAGAATGCAGTTTCTGCTGCAGCAATCCTTCTCACTACTGAAGCTGCCGTTGCAGATATTCCTGAACCAAAGCCTCAGGCTCCTGATATGGGAGGCATGGGTGGAATGGATTTCTAAGAAACACACAGGCAAGAAAAAACGCCCTGGTCCGAATGTGGACTGGGGCGTTTGTGATTTGGTGTTGGGGTGCGACTACTTGTTGTTGCTCTTGGTGCTGTCTATGTGCCGCACGAAAGCTTCCAGGACTCCGATCGCAATCACGATCGCAAACGCTATGTAGCAGATCGCAGGGACAGCTGCCAGCACCATGTCAGCCAGGTGGTCGGTAACCCCGTCCAAATTAATGTGCATGTTCCGCTCCTCCTCGCTCAAGACCCTACACCCAACCATAGGGTTCTGTAAACCGCTTGCATACATTTTGTAGCGCTCTACAATGTAGGTATATGACTATTCTTTATATTGTATTAGGGCTTCTCGTACTCATCGTGCTCTGGGTAGTAGTTTCCTATAACGGATTTATTAGCCTACGCAATCGCGCGAAGGAAGCATGGTCTGATATTGAGGTTCAGATGAAAAGGCGCTATGACCTTATCCCTAACCTTATTGAAACAGTTAAGGGATATGCAACGCATGAGAGCGGAACATTGCAACAGGTAACTGAGGCAAGAACTGCTGCTATGAATGCAGGGACAGTAGAGCAGCATGCTGCTGCTGAGAATATGCTCACCGGAGCACTTAAGTCTCTCTTTGCAGTGTCTGAAAGCTATCCAGACCTTAAGGCAAATACAAACTTCTTGGAGCTACAGCGCGAGCTCTCTGACACCGAGAACAAGATCATGGCTTCACGCCGCTTCTACAACACTACGGTGCAGACCCTTAACACTGCGATTGAGCAGTTCCCGGGGAATGTTATTGCCGGCATGTTTGCCTTTAAGCAGATGAGTTTGTTTGAACTCACTGAGGGAGAGGAGGCTGCACGCGAGCCCGTTAAAGTTGCCTTCTAAAACTCATGCTTAAAGACGCCCAGAAACAAATTGATGACTGGGCACAGGGATTTAAGGATCCGTACTGGCCACCGCTCGCACAGCTTGCTGCACTCACTGAAGAAGTTGGGGAAGTTGCTCGTCTCCTAAACCACATGTACGGGCCCAAGCAAAAGAAAGCAGAGGAAGCTGCGCAAGAACTTGGAGAGGAGATCGCAGACGTCATGTTTGCTGCTATGTGCCTTGCAAACAGACATGGAATAGATCTGGACGCTGAGTTCGCAAAGAAGATGGACAAGTGCTACGGACGAGACAAGGATAGGTTTGAAAAGAAGTAAGAACATAACCGTCTATATAGCTATGGCTGATTTGTATCAAGAGAGATCGCATAACGTGTTCAAGACCTACCTACTCATGGGAGTGTTCTTGATTGTAGTTATTGCCATTGGATGGGCAGTCTCTTGGTACTACAACTCCCCTGCTATTTTGTACGGAGCTGTTATCTTCTCAGTGCTCATGAATGTGGGGAGCTACTGGTTCTCAGACAAAATAGCGCTCTCAATGAATGGGGCGCACCCTGCAACTCGTGAAGAGCATTTTGATCTCTATACCGTTACGGAGAATCTCTCAATAACAGCGGGGATGGCTATGCCGAAGTTGTATGTGATAGAGGATCCAGCGCCGAATGCGTTTGCTACCGGAAGGGATGAGAAGCATGCAGTTGTTGCCGCAACAACAGGACTTTTGTCTTTGCTTACGCGTGCAGAACTTGAGGGAGTTATCGCGCACGAGCTCTCACACATTCGCAACAAAGACATGCTGGTTATGACCGTTGCTGTAGTGCTTGCGGGCTTCATCGCCATAATTGCTGACATCTTCCTTCGCATGTCTTTGTTTGGAGGCGGGGACAGAGGAGACAACAAGAACGGAGCACTCTTTTTGGTGCTTGCGCTTGTTGCGGCAATCCTGGCTCCCCTTGCAGCACAGTTGATCCAGATGGCTATCTCACGCCGTAGAGAGTTTCTTGCAGATTCTTCTGGTGCACTCCTTACGAGATACCCAGAGGGACTTGCCTCCGCACTTCAGAAGATTAGCGGGTACGCGCAGCCCATGAAGCGCGCAAATCATGCAACAGCACACCTGTTCATCGGAAATCCCTTTGGAAACCAGGCAGGTAAGTTTATGAATCGCATGTTCTCAACGCATCCTCCTGTTGAAGAGCGCGTTGAAGCATTGCTTGGAAAGGGCGCGTAGCGAACAGGAATTCGTGGTATAACAGCCACGCACGGAGGCGTCGCATAGTGGTCTAGTGCACCGCCTTGGAAAGGCGGCAGGCCTGAAAGGGTCTCGAGAGTTCGAATCTCTCCGCCTCCGCACTAAAAACCTGTTATCGGCAGACCCGAGTGCCTGATATAATGGTCATATGGTATCGGCTTTCGTTATATCTCAAATATTGGTGGGAGGGGCACTGGTTTTGAACCTACTCTC
Organism: Patescibacteria group bacterium UBA6241; assembly: GCA_002441425.1. Lineage (GTDB taxonomy): Bacteria > Patescibacteriota > Minisyncoccia > Phycocordibacterales > Phycocordibacteraceae > C7867-001. The sequence goes on from DJWB01000001.1 coordinate 56,242, forward strand.
CTTCCAATTCAAGAGGCGAGTGGTCGTCATTACACTACTCGCTCTCTCGACAGCTCTTGTCGCAGGCCAACTTTATTTCCTCGGACAAGCAACTGCTGCCCTCCTCGTTCTCTACGCTGTTGTCTATTTTCTTGTAAGTCTCAAGACTATCGATCGCCGCGTAATGGCCTTGTTTATGCTTGGTGCGGTGGCGATATTCGTCACGCGCTACTCGTCTTGGCTCGACTGGTTCATGGTTGTCTCAAGTCTTCTTACTCTGCTTTCCTTGTACAACCCAAGTCAGAAGCGAATGCGTGAGTTCCAATTCGCAGGAACTTCCGTCCGTATCGCGTATTACAGTATTTTGTTCTCACCTGTCGGCATTCTCCTTGAAGTCGCCTTGCTCATTTCCAATATAACGAGTTATTGGCGTTTTTATGTAAAAAGTCAGCCGACCCACAGACCTCGGCAGGTTCCATAGAAATGCCCCAGAATACCCTTGTGGGGTCTCACCGCTCTGGTACTGAACCCGACTGTCCCGCCTGAAGTGCTTAGTATCGGAAGAGTTCGCCATAACCTATCTTGTTGAAGACCACACTTAATGGGATAATAAATGTGTGTCCAGGTATTTTCAAAACAAGCAACTTTGGCGATGGATAGGTCTCATTCTCGTGGGAGGACTAGTCTTGGTGTCATGGTGGGCAGGGTGGTTTCAAATTGTTTTCTATATTTTGGGGTTGTATGCGGCCGTTTATATAATTTCCTATCTTTTTAGGACTACTGCAGTAATAGGTTTCCTGCTCGCGATTGGGGGAACGATTTTGTATATAGGATCACTGCTGCTCGGTCTTTACCTACTTTGGCAAATTTTAACGATGATGTTCACTGGAAGCTTTCTACTAGGTTTTCTTTTTCTGTTACTTCTTGGAGCATTTGGTAGTTTCGTACCAATGGCAGTCGGCATGACCCTAGGCTACCCTCTATTGTTCATATCAGAAGATATTGAAAGGAGATTCCCTTCGGTTGAATCACCCCAACCTAAAAAAGTTGAGTTTACAGAAATAGAAACAGGGGAATAAAATGACAATAAGCAAAAGAAAAAATACCGTACTGTTAGCTGCAGTTATTTTTCTTTTCCTCGCCTTATTTGATGGGTGGCAGTATGGATTTTTTACTATGCTGCGCTTCGTTGTTTTTGCAGCGACTGCGTATGTTGCCTGGTTAGCCTATAAGGGGCAAAAAGAGAAATGGGTTTGGGTTTTTGGATTTATTGCTGTGCTTTTTAATCCTCTCATCCCTATATACCTCAATCGTGAAACTTGGACGACGATCGATCTTATCGTAGGTCTATTTCTATTACTATCAATACATTTCTTTAAACTGAAAGAAGAAATAACTTTAGGTACTTCTTCAAGCAATACCTAGTCCCTTTTCTTAAGTGTCTCGTACACATGCTCCCCAAGCTGAAACTTCTGTTGAAGCCCTTGAACAGATCCAGCTTCAAACCATTCTGAACTGAGGTCCAAAGCAACAGGATCTTCGCTACGATATGTATTCCAACCCAAAAGAAGCGTTGCGCCTGGCTTCATAATCTTAGCCATAGCTTTAAATGCTTCTCGCTGTCCTTCAGCAGTATTGATACCCCATCCAAATACGCCATTGCAGAACACAACATCAAATTCATTCGTAGGGAACAACTGGTCTGCCTTAGTTAAGTCTCCTATTACATGACGTCCTGGATTCCCCCAGCGAGCCTGGTCTGCTTCTAGCTCAAGTGTCCAGCAAGTGCCCTCATTCTTTTCTAGAAGTTTTGAATATGTGCGTGTGTACCGCTCACACCCAACCCACAACATGGTGCCGCCATTCTTTGCGAACAAGGGAAGTATCTTCTTAACTAGAAAGACGCGATCCGGACTGCGCATTGCCCAGAAATACCCGAAGAGTTTCTTCTGCATCTTCTTTGGAAGAAGAGCAACTGACTTTTTGAAGAGGGTACGGAAAGGTTTCGTAAGGGATTCCATATTGCAAAAGTATTCGCTATTTACGAGCCTGGAGCAAGTTCCGTGTGTGTTTTGGGAGATGTACAAATACAGCTACAATATAAGGTATGAACAAGATAGCTCTCGCCCTCCTCATAGGCACAGGATTAGTTCTTGCTGGAATATTCTATGCAACGAAAGCGTACGCACCTATTGAGGAGACTCCACAGCAAGCAGAAGAGAACTTTACGTATGAAGTTGTAGATACAGATGCAACACGTGAGCAAGGACTGAGTGGGAGAACGAGCATCCCAGAAAACTATGGAATGCTCTTTGTGTTTCCAAAGAAAGACCTGCACGGCTTTTGGATGAAAGACATGCAGTTTGCAATAGATATGATCTGGATCAATGAAGAGGGAATTATTGTAGGAATAGAAAGGGGAGCAACACCTGAATCTTTCCCGCAATCCTTCTTCCCTCCTGAACCAGTTCCTTATGTGCTTGAAACCGTGCCCGGAGAAGCAGAAAGACAGGGCTGGAGTGTTGGGACACAGCTTGTATTGCCACTCTAGCGAATATAGCCATATCGTGGCATAATCTTTATGGACCGGTCCAGACGGTTGCTCTTGCGTGTTTACACGCTGGAGAGGAAAGTCCGAACACAGGCAGCATCTGCTGCAGACAGGTAGCGGGTAACGCCCGTCCGCCGAAAGGCGCGAGGTGCGAACAGAAACGCTCAATTCCGAAAGGATAGAGACTCTTTCAAAGAGTGTCCTGAAGGCGACTTCAGGCTGAAACGGCTAAATCCTTACCCCTGTGCAAGGCCGTGCCCGTCATTGTGCGGGAGCGCCGCTTGAGGGTGTTGGTAACAACACTCCCAGATAGATAACCATCCTCTTCTTTGAAGGGACAGAATTCGGCTTATCGGACCGGTATCCATCATTCGTGCAAAACCCGCCCTAACCGGCGGGTTTTGCCTATGTATGTCCCCACCTTTATAGAGGGGTGCTCATGCGTGCGCGGTATACTGAGGATATTACCAGGGCCGTTTTTAATTATATCTATGCACGAGAATTCAACTGGAGTACGACCAGCACGCACAAAGCGTCTGTCATTTGATGTTGCCACAAGCTGGGCAGCAGTGCTCACGCTTGCACTAGGCGTTGTAGCGTTTATCCCTGTCATTACTATTCCGTTTCTGTATACGAAAGTAACGATCATTGCACTTGGTGCACTCGTTACGCTTGCGCTCTTCATCCTTGCGCGACTTACACGTGGAAATGTTATTGTGCCGCCGCTTCCTCTTCTAGGAGCGCTCTGGCTTGTACCACTTGCATACCTCCTCTCATCTCTATTCTCAGGAGTAGGTATTCAGAATGGATTCTTTGGTACGGAGCTTGAGACAGATACCTTTGGATTTGTCTTAATCCTCGCTGCGCTCGCAACGCTGACGGCCCTCGCGTTCCGCCGCACACAAAGCTACCAGACCTTCTTTAAGGTTGGGTCTATTGTCTTTGGAATTACGCTAGTTGCGCAGGCGTTAATTCTTATCGTTGGCCGCATTGCGCCTAACTTCATTTCTCCAACAACTAACCTCATAGGTTCATTCTCTGACTTTGGTATGTTCGTTGGTCTTGGAGTTGTGTTGAGCTTGCTCGCCATTCGCTTGCTTCCTGTTACTGGACGCAACCGCACCCTTCTTCTCGTAGGGGGAGGTATTGGATTGCTCATGCTTGCACTCGTGAATTCAACACTCGTGTGGTCACTCGTGGCGCTTGTATCACTTGCGCTCTTTATTGAAGCCATTATGCGTCGTCGCCCGAGTGCTGATGATTCAGATCTAGATGGCGTTGCGCTTATGCTCGCGGAAACAGATTCTGAGGATGATGCAGGTTCTTCTCGCTCTCTAGCAGCACCGCTTGCCACACTCGCTATCTCCCTCTTCTTCCTCATTGGAGGATCTACGATAGGGAATGCGCTCGTTACTGCACTTGGAACGAACGTTATTGATGTACGTCCATCATGGCAGTCCACCTTTGAAATTGGAGGACACACCTACGCATCTTCACCACTCTTTGGTTCTGGTCCTGGAACCTTCGGATCTCAGTGGACACAGTTCAAGGATCGTAGTCTGAACGACACCATCTTCTGGAACATAGACTTCACTTCTGGTATTGGATTTATTCCTTCATCATTCGTAACAACAGGTCTCGTTGGAGCTCTTGCATGGATTGGATTCATTGGGCTCTTCCTCTTCTTTGGTCTTCGTATGCTTTTGCTGCGTTTGCCACAGGACCCATTCATCCGCTTTGTATCTGCAGCATCCTTTACCGGTATGGTGTACGTGATTGCGCTCGCCATATTCAACGTGCCAGGTCCGCTTGTCTTGCTCGCTGGATTCTTGCTCGCAGGTTTGTTTGTGTCCTCAACAAGGTACGGCACACATGCACGTGAATGGGGAGTTATCTTCGCACGCAGTCCTCGCATTGGATTCATCATCGTGTTTGCACTTACCCTGCTCTTGCTCGCATCTATCGTTGCTGCGTATGTAGTTATTGAGCGCTACCTTGCAAGCGTTGCGTACACAGAAGCAACAGCTGCACTCTCAGCTGGAAATCTAGCAGAGGCAGAGGCAGATATCTCTCGCTCAATTCTCTTTGCTCCTTCAGATCGTGCATATCAACTCGCTGCAGGTATTGGAATTGCACGCATGAATACTATTGCGTCTGACGCATCTCTTGCTGCAGCAGATGCGCAGCAGCAGTTCCAGCAGGCACTCTCAGGAAGTATTGAGGCTGCACTCACTGCAACACGCCTTGGCCCAAACAACTACCAGAACTGGGCAATCCTTGGAAACGTGTATCAGACCGTTGTGCCGCTTAACATTGAAGGAGCATATGACAATGCTAAGGCAGCGTACGACAAAGCGGTTGCACTAAACCCAACGAACCCTACATTGCCATTCGTACTTGCTCAGCTTGAGATTGCGAACGAGAATCCTGAGGCAGCAGGAGAGAACCTTATGCAGGCAATTAACCTTAAGCGTGATTACACGGAAGCTATCTTCCTCCTCTCACAGCTTGAGGTTCAGCAGGGACGTGCACGAGAGGCGCTAGAAGCAGCACAGGCAGCAGCGTACTTTGCGCCAAACGATCCTGTTATTCTCTTCCAGGTTGGTATCTTGCGCTCAGCAAACGGAGACAACCCAGGAGCTATTCAGGCACTTGCACGTTCTGTTGAACTCAATCCTCAGTACGCAAACGCTCGTTTCTTCCTCGGCGTTATGTACGGTATTAGTGGCCAGTACGATCGTGCTATTGCAGAACTTGAGGCAGTTGCAGCACTCTCTCCAGAGAACGGAGAGGCAATTGCAGCAGACCTTGCAGCACTTCGTCAGGGAAGGAATCCATTCCCACCGTCTCGTCTTGGAGCATTGGGAATTCCACAGGGCTCTCTTAACGAGTCTGCAACTAATCCGACCGGACAGTAGTTCTCACGGGCGTACATGGTTCGCGCAATATTAAAAACACTTTCAGCACCGGTACGCGGCCTTCATCAGGCCGCGTACGTGCTTGCTGGGCTTACGCTTGCTTCCCAGATACTTGCACTGCTTCGCGACAGGCTCTTTGCACATAGCTTTGGAGCGAGTGAAGTCTTGGATCTGTACTATGCAGCGTTCAAGGTTCCTGATCTTGTATTTGCGCTCGTGGCATCTCTCGTATCTGCGTATGTGCTCATTCCGCGTATTGTAGGAGGAAACAAAGAGCACAACAGGCAATTACTTTCACAAACAACATCCTTCCTTCTTATTGGAGGAGGATTCTTGTGTCTTGTGCTCGCCTTGTTTGTGCCTTCGTTTATCTTTGTGCTGTTCCCGAATGCTGCAAACACAGAGCACTCAGAATCATTTGTATTGCTAACGAGATTGCTTCTCATTCAGCCAATACTGCTCGGTCTTTCTGGAATCGTAACGAGCGTAACGCAGGTAAGTAGAAGGTTTGTATTGTTCGCACTGTCTCCGGTTCTCTATAACTTGGGAATTATATTCGGGACGGTAGTGCTGTATCCAATCTACGGTCTTGTGGGTATTGGAATGGGTGTGCTTTTAGGAGCACTCGCGCACCTTGCAGTGCATATCCCCGTGCTTATGCATGCAAAGCTTCTTCCGCGGCTTACGCTCCCATCCTTCACTGTATTGTGGCCTGTTGTTCGGGACTCTGTACCACGCTCTTTAGCGCTTGCGATGGGTTCTGTAACCACATTGCTTCTTACTATCCTCGCTGCACGCACCGGGGAGGGAAGCATTGCAGTGTATACGCTTGCAAGCAACTTACAGGCAGTCCCGCTTTCACTTATTGGAGCCTCGTATGCAACGGCAGCATTCCCCGTTCTTGCTGAATCTATGGAAGCAAAGAAGTACGAAGCATTTAAGTCTACGCTTTCAGCAGCAGCCCGGCACATTATCTTCTGGTCTGCGATTGTTGCAGTGCTTACTCTTGTATTGCGCGCACATCTCGTACGCATCGTACTTGGTACAGGTGCCTTTGATTGGAATGCAACAAAGTTAACTGCTGCGATTCTTGCGGTGCTTGTTTCAGCACTTATTGCGCAAGGCTTAGTCTTGCTCGCGTCTCGTGCCTTTTACGCGGCACAGAAGTCTTGGAACCCACTTATTATTCAGGCAATAGGTGCGGTTATTTCTGTCTTCTTTGCGTGGGGAGCCCTGCAATTGGCGGAAGCAATGCCCATGTTCAAGTACTTCATTGAGGCACTCTTCCGTATTGAGGACACTGCTGGTTCTGCAATTCTTCTCATAGCGCTTGGTGCAGCACTCGGGCAGCTTGCTACAGGAGCTATTGCACTCCTTACCCTTAAGAGTGTTGCGCCTGGTGTAGCACGAAGTTTGCTCCGCCCTTTGTTTGAGGGGCTTGGAGCAGCGATTCTTGGAGGCGCTGCTACATACGGAGTGCTCTCCTTTACGGCGTCGCTGGCTCCCGCAACGACACTTCTGATCGTCTTTGCCGAAGCTGCGCTTGCTGGTATGGTGGGACTTACGGTAGCGGCAGCAGTTCTTGCCCTTCTTGCCAATCAAGAATTCAAAGATCTCGTTGCCTCTCTGCGGCGTTTGAAACTAGGGACCGCACTTAAGCCATCTGGCCCAGTGCTCTCAGATCGTTCAGACGCGTAGTACGCCATGAACATACGAAACTTCAGCATCATCGCCCATATTGACCATGGGAAGTCTACTCTCGCAGATAGGCTTCTTGAGCGTACCGGAACTATTGAAGCGCGAAAGATGCGTGATCAGGTTCTGGACAAGATGGACTTGGAGCGTGAGCGCGGCATCACTATTAAGATGCAGCCTGCGCGCATGCAGTACCGTGCTAAAGACGGAACTGCATACATTCTTAATCTCATTGATACACCTGGGCACATTGATTTTGCCTATGAAGTGTCTAGAGCACTTTCAGCGGTTGAGGGAGTTATTCTTCTCGTTGATTCAACTCAAGGAATTCAAGCGCAGACACTTACAACACTCGGCATGGCACGCAGTGCGGGGTGTGTGATTATTCCAGTTCTTTCCAAGATTGATGCACCTGCAGCGAGAGTTGAGGACGTAACGCTTGAGCTCGCAGAACTTTTAAATATTGAACCTGAGACTGTGCTTGCAGTATCGGGACGCACTGGAGAGGGAGTTGAAGAGCTTCTTGAAGCAGTTATTGCACGTGTGCCTGCTCCGCGCGCAAGCGAAGCAGGAGATTCTCGTGCGCTTATTTTTGATTTCTCTTTCACTCCACATCGCGGCATTGCAGTCTTTGCGCGCGTGTTTGATGGCACGTTTAAGAAAGGAGATGTGCTGCGTTTTGCTGCAGCTGAGCAGAAGTTCACCGCGCTTGAGACAGGTATTTTCATGCCAGACGAACTGCAGACTGAGAGCCTGTCTGCAGGAGAAATTGGTTATATCGTAACGGGAGTTAAGGAGGCCGGAGTGGTTGCGGTTGGAGACACGATCCTCACCGATAAAGGCCCTCGGAAGGCCCTGGGAGGCTTTGAGAGGCCACGTCCGGTGGTATGGGCCTCTGTATACCCTGAGAGCCAGGATGACCTTACAGAGCTTCGTCAGTCCTTGGAGCGTTTGCGCCTTTCTGATTCATCTCTTTCCTTTGAAGAGGAATCTTCAGGAGTATTGGGTCGCGGATTCCGCTGCGGGTTCCTTGGCATGCTGCACCTAGAAATTGTGACTGAAAGACTCAAGAGAGAATTCAATCTATCTCTCATAGTTACCATTCCAACAATTGCCTACATTGTTACGGCAAAGAATGGCAAGCGTGAGACGGTGTACACACCATCTAAGTTTCCTGCGTTCGGAGACATCCAAGCAATTGAGGAGCCGTGGGTAAAAGTGGTGCTCATAACACCAGCAGAGACACTCTCTTCAATGATCCAACTTTTCCATGACCATGAGGGAGCGGTGATGGATACAGAAACACACATGGATGGCCGCATTGAACTTGCTGCTGAGATGCCGCTGAGAGAGCTTATGCGAGGATTCTTTGACAAGGTTAAGAATGCTTCCTCCGGCTATGCATCACTCTCCTACGAATTCCTTGATGAGCGACCTGCAGACGTGGTGAAGCTTGAGATCTATGTAGCTGAAGAGCCAGTACCCGCATTTGCCCGCGTGGTATCTCGGAGACGCGTTGAGGAGGAGGGGCAACGTATGGTTGAGAAGCTTGAAAAGATACTTCCAAGGCAAATGTTCGTACTTAAGATTCAGGCACATGCCCTTGGTCGCATTATTGCGTCTAAGTCTATTTCAGCACTGCGTAAGGACGTAACCGGATACCTCTATGGAGGAGATATTACTCGTAAGATGAAACTTCTAGAAAAGCAGAAGAAAGGAAAGAAGCGCCGTGGAGAGCACGCAAAGATGGACATCCCACAGGATGTATTCATGAAGATGGTGCAGGATAGCGATCGCTAGTTGGTATACTGAGAGGAATGCCACGCAAAGCAACGAAGCAAAGAGTTGGACAGTATGCACTGGCGGCCCTGCTTGCGCTGCTGTTGCTGTGGCTTATGTTTTTAGTGTGGGGAATTGCGCGAAAGGAAGAGATTGCTCGCAAGGCTGTTAATGATCGGAAAGCTGAGCTTGCACTCCTTACAGAACGCCAAGGAATTCTACAGCAAAACATAGACGAGCTTTCAACAATGCGCGGGCATGAAGCAACACTCCGACAGACCTACGGAGTAGCTCGCCCGGGAGAGGAGGTGATTATCGTAGTTCCTCCAAAGGAGGTGCCAGTCGTTGAAGAGAAGCGTTGGTATGAAAAGCTTTTTGAAGGGGTAATGTTTTGGAAATAATTGTATGAAAAGAATAGTTGTCGCATCAAAGAATCCCGTAAAGATAAATGCAGCACAGCAGGCCTTTGAGGCTATGTTTCCCGAGGAGGAGTTTGAAAGTACGGGTGTCTCTGTTGTGTCTGGAGTATCAGATCAACCGCTGAGCGATGAAGAAACATATACAGGAGCACTTAACAGAGCAACTGCTGCAAAAGCAGCGGAACCCTCTGCAGATTACTGGGTTAGTTTTGAAGGTGGAGCTGAAGATAAAAATGGAGAGATTGAGGCGTTCGCGTGGGTATTGATTGAGGACCGTACAGGTTTGATAGGCAAGGGAAGATCAGCCACTTTCTTCTTGCCCCCTGCAGTAGCTGAGCTCATGCGGGAGGGGAAAGAACTCGGAGAGGCAGACGATATTGTATTTGGACTCACCAATTCAAAGCAGAATGATGGAACTATTGGGTCCCTCACTGGGGGACTCGTTACGCGCACCAGCTACTATGTAGACGCTGCAGTGCTTGCCCTCATTCCATTTAAGAATCTTTCCCTATACCGCCCTGAAGCCTAAATGCTATACTAAACAGACCTAAACAATATAAATGTATGGACAAGACAGTAACAATTTACACCACACCAACCTGCCACTTCTGCCAGATGAGCAAGGAATTCTTTAAGGAGAATAATGTTGCATACACTGAGTACAATGTTGCACAGGACATGGAGAAGCGTCAGGAAATGATTGATAAGAGCGGACAGATGGGTGTCCCTGTTATCTTCATCGGAGACGAGATGATCGTTGGATTTGATAAGGGGCGCTTTGTTTCAGCGCTCGGTTTGGGAGGCGAAGCACCTCAGGCATAAGGAAGCGCACATAAAACCCCGTAGCAGAAAGCTACGGGGTTTTATGCTAGTCTCGTATTATTCCCCTCGTAGCTCAATGGATAGAGCATCTCACTCCTAACGAGACGATGTAGGTCCGATTCCTGCCGAGGGGACAAATGAAAAGACCGCCTTTTTTTGGGGCGGTCGGAGAAGATGTCGTTACTTCTCTTCCGGTCTCAGGTCGCCATTGCGACCCTCCAAAAGAGCGTCCACGACGTCTCGTTGCGCTTCCGGATCCTGGACAGGTTCCGGAGCAGGCGGCGGCGAAGGTTCTCGCGGTCCGTCAAACACAGGTTCAGTCACTTTGTTTCAGCTCCCTCGTGCATACTTCGCATCCCGAGTGGACACGAAGAATATAGTTTTAGCCAAAATGGTATTTTTGTAAACCCCGATGCTATACTTTCTTATATATGCCCCCACAGGAACTAGAGCGACTCGTTAAAGAAACACGCCAGCTTGCAGAAGATAATAATCGTTTGCTCCGCCGCATTCGCAGAGATGCATTGCTTGGGTTTGTGGCAAAAATTGTGCTCTGGCTTGTTGTTCTTGGAGTCCCGCTCTTCTTCTTGGGCACATATCTTGGACCTATTATGGACGCTTTGTCAGGGTCTGGAAGTGAGAGCTTTAAGCCGGGACTTTTTGGCCTTCCCTCAGAGGAGCAAGTTAACAAGCTCATAGAGCAGTACCAGTCTCAGTACCAATAGGTGGAAAGGTTTCCCTGATGTGCTAAAATCGTGCCATTGCTTGGGTAGCTCAGTTGGTAGAGCATTCGCCTGAAGAGCGAAGGGTCACCGGTTCGACCCCGGTCCCAAGCACCAAAAAGAGGGGTGTATAGTGTACACATGAAGACCGTGCGAAAGGTACTTGCTTGGGCGCAAAGAAATGAACGACACCTCGGAGGGATCGTTTTCTTCTTTGGTTTCCTTACAGACCTCCTCACATTCACGCTGCTAGATATTTCTATACTGAACTTTGTGTTCGGAGGTTATTTGGTTGCCACATACATTGCAGTCTTTTTAGTGCATCTTGTTTCTAAGGAAGTTGCTCGCCCTTCAGTCTTCAGGCGCTCAGTGCGAGTTCTGTTGCCGCTTGTTGCGCAGTACCTAATTGCAAATATGCTCTCTGGGTTTCTTATCTTTTATACAAAGAGCTCTGTGCTCTTTGTATCTTGGCCGTTCATTATTCTCCTCGGTCTCGTATTCCTCGGAAACGAATGGTTCAGGACATACAAGGATCGCTTGATATTCCTTGCAACACTTCTTTTCTTTACCACATACGCATATACAATCTTTGCGCTCCCGCTTTTTGTACATACGCTAGGTCCCTTGGTATTCCTTGGAAGTACTGCAATTTCAGTTGGTATCTTTGCCGCATTTCTTTTCCTTCTTTGGAGGACAGGACCAAAGCGATTGCAGGGAAGTCTCTTGCCTACGATTGGAACTTCGCTTGCCGTTCTGATTGTTATGGTCTCAAGCTATTTTACGGGTCTTATTCCTCCAATTCCCTTAACACTTAAGGAGTCCGGTATATATCACACACTTACCCGATCCGAGGGTTCCTATGTCTTGCATGGAGAGAAGAATAAAGAGTGGTGGGATCCAAGACCACAGACACTGCATGTTATTGAGGGAGAGACGGTCTATGCATATACAGCAGTATTTGCACCTATACAGTTTGGTACTTCAGTAGTGCACCGATGGGAATACTACGATCAGAGTACGAAGAAATGGACATCTCGTGGAATCATTAGCTTTCCTATTGCAGGAGGACGAGCGGGAGGATACAGAGGATACTCTGAACAAACTAATCTAACGTCAGGGAGTTGGCGTGTCCGTGTTGAAACCTCAAACGGGCAAACAATCGGGCAGATACCTTTCTCTGTAGAGCGTGTGCCAGCGTTGCCTCCGCTTCGTAAAGAGGTGAAATAAGAAAAGACCCGCGATGTGCGGGTCTTTTCTTATCCTGCCTTAACGCGCAGCTTTGTTTGCCTTGCCTTATCTAGCTTCGGAAGAATGATGGAGAGCAACCCGTCCTTAGCTCCTGCAGAAGAGTTGTCTACATCAACTTCTTGGGGAAGGAGAATAGTTCGTGAGAAAGATCCCCAGAATAGTTCGCGGGTGAAGTAGTCTGAATCAAGTACCGAGTCTCGCTCGTCTCGTGAGCCCTCAATAACAACCATATCGCGGCTTATAGATACATTGAGCTCGTCTGGGCGCACCCCTGCTACGAATGCGCGAATGACGATCTCATTAGGAGTCTGATACACATCAACTGGAAGCTGACCCTCGCTGTGCTCTTCTTCAACAGTTGAAAGAATACTGCGAGAAGGCAGGTCTGAAGAGACAGCAGTGCGCACAGGTGCTTGCATGCCTGACTGCATTGGCAAGTCGTCATCAAAGCCATCGTACTGGTCATCCATAGGAGCGGAGCCAGAGAGTCTATCGAAGAATGATCGTTTTTTCATAAGAGGAGTCTAGCAGGTATTTTTAGGTAAACGGTGATAGCGAATGTACTTTAGTAGTTCAAAGAGAGCGAAGAATACAACAGCTCCGCTCCACACCACAAAGAACGCAAACAGCGTGTATGAGCCGTTACCATCAATTATAAGGAAGTTGAAAAGGGCATGCAATGCAATTGCAAGGATAAGTCCTATGGTTGTATAGATCGTGCGCACCCAACGAGGCTTCATGAACGCGAATGCCATGGCAAATCCGATGGTTGATGAAGCTACTACATGAAGCAATGTGGACCCAACGAAGCGTAGGTTTCCTGTAAGAAGCCCCTCAAGAATGTTTCCTCCGGAGAAAGGAGCAATAAGGAAAAGCACGTTCTCAAGTGCTGCAAACCCAAGTGCAACCGTGAGCATGTAAATAACCATATCTACAGACTCGTTAACTGACTTGCGCCAGAGTACAACGAGCGCTGCAAGGCCGTACTTAATAGTTTCTTCAATTGCCGCCCACGCAATAATAACGGGAACTCCTGCAGGAAGTGCGAGGATGGCAAGACGCTCTAAAGGAAGTACTAAGGGTACAGAGAGCGCTCCGGCAATAACCGCAAGCATAATCATGGTCTTAGGTTCAGGACACCTAGAATCCTCCTTAAGGAGGAAATACAACCATATCATTGCAGGCAAAACACCTCCCAGGAAGGCGAAGAGTGCTGTCTCTGTTGAGATCATTCCCTTATTCTACACTGCCCGTACCCGGCCAAGGACTAATCATGAGGAAAGGAGCCTCTGGCTTAAGAGACTTCCATATTTCTTCTGTAACAAACGGCATAAATGGGTGAAGTCCTGCGAGTACGTCTGAAAGCAGACTATGCAGAAGCGCTTTGCGGGAAGCGTGTGCTTTCGCATCGTCTGAAGCAAACACCTGCTTAGAGTCTTCAATAAGCTCGTCAGCGAGACGATGCCATGCATAGTGATATAGCTTTTCAGCTACAAGGTGTATACGGTAGTTCTCAAAATCGTTAGTTACATCTTTAAGAATCTCGTCCAATTCAACGCCTAGCGCGCGATCTGCAACCGTTAGTTCAGCGGTGAGGTCAGCACCTTCGGTTTCTGAGAGAATATATCTCGCAATATTCCAAAGCTTGTTCGCAAAGTTCTTGTATCCCTTAACTTTGTTCTCATCAAAGCGGACATCGCTTCCTACTGCAGCACCAACTAAAAGACCCATGCGAAGTGCATCAGCTCCAAAGCGGTCTATCATGTCTATAGGATCAATACCGTTTCCAAGTGACTTGCTAAACTTCTGTCCCTTAGAATCGCGCACGAGTCCGTGGATCAACACGGTCTTGAAAGGTACTTGTCCCAAATGAAATCCACTCATAAGAATCATGCGAGACACCCATAGCGGAAGAATCTCATACGCAGGAGACATAAATGAGGTTGGATGGAATGTACGTAGGTCTCTCGTATCTTCTGGCCAGCCAAGTGTTGAGAACGTCCAAAGCGCAGAGGAGAACCACGTATCAAGTACATCGGGGTCTTGAGTCCAACCATCTCCCTCGGGTGCAGTCTCCTGGCATACAATTTCATCTCCTCGGTACCACACTGGAATACGGTGCCCAAACCAAATCTGTCTGCTGATGCACCAGTCATGAAGATTGGTTATCCAGTGCTGGTATATTTTCTTAAAGTTTTCCTGAGGCATTGAAACCTGCCCGCTTTCAACTGCCGCGCGCATAACTTCTTTCAAAGTAACGGTATCTCCGGTGGTAATACCTGGAATCTCAGAGTGGGGAATTGCAAAAGGTGTATTAACACCAACAAACCATTGCAACTTTGGAAGAGGCTCAATAATACCTCCGGTGCGCTCAGCAGTAGAAACATTCTGGGAGATGCTCTCCTCTGAGACCATAAGTCCCTCTTCTCGCAGCCACGCGGCAACTGCCTCTCGTGCGTCGTTAACCTTAAGCCCAGACACACGACCCTCTGCAGTCATCTTCGCGTACTCATTAATAACTATGCGGTCCTTAGGAAGATTGTGTCGCTCTGCAATATCCCAGTCTATTTGGCTGTGTGCAGGAGTAACGCCAAGCGCTCCAGTTCCAAATTCAGGATCAACTTCTGTATCTGCAACTATGCGTATTGAAAGAGGGATATCGCAAAACATAACTTCGTATGTCTTGCCAACGAACTCTTTGTACCTAGGATCGTCAGGGTGTACCGCAACAGCTACGTCGCCAACTTTTGTTTCAAGGCGTGTGGTCGCAACAGGAATAGGGAAATCCTTGCTGTACTTAAATGTGTAGAGAGTTGCAGTTCGCTCTTCATGCACAATCTCATCATCTGAAATTGTTGTCTGACCCTTTGGGTCCCAGTTAACGATACGGTTGCCGCGATATATAAGTCCTGCATCGTACATGCGTTTGAATGCAGTAAAGACAGCTTTGTTGCGGGTATCGTCTAGGGTGTATGCGTACCGAGACCAATCAAGAGAGGCGCCCATACGACGTACCTGAGAAAGAATGGTTGCCTCGCTTGCTTTTGCGAACTCCCCAACACGACGAACTAACTCCTCACGCCCGATATCATGTCTGCTCTTACCCTCTTCCTTCTGTATATTCTTTTCAACTCGTGCCTGCGTTGCAATTGCTGCTGAGTCAGTGCCTGGAATCCAAAGCGCTTTCTTTCCGCGCATGCGGTTAAAGCGGATTACACTATCCTGCAACGAATCCTCGTACGCGTGCCCGAGATGCAGCACTCCAGTTACATTCGGGGGAGGGAGCACAATAGTAAAAGGCTCCTTTGAATCTGCATCCGGTAGATTGTCCGGATTAAAATATCCACTCTCTTCCCATTCAGTATATATACGCGCTTCTGTTGCGCTTGCGTCATAGGGCTTTAAAAACTTCTCGTCCATTACGTTTGAATATAACAAATAAGCGCTTGAAAGGCTTCTCTTGTAGACATTGATTGATGAGTAGTTTTGTGTTACTATTTACGTACACACTCTTGAAAGGAGGTGCTTGTGACGCAGACCCCCCAGGATCAATACGACGGACCCATGGAGGACCTTCCTCCGCCCCAAGGGCCGCCTTCCAATGAAAAGGGGCACGAGCAACCCTCACCCGAGGGAGGCTCACACTACGGTGAGTAAGATCTTTCCGCCCGCGTCAACTGATGCGGGTTTTTCATACCAACGATAGGTTTCCGTCAGCAGATAAAGACGCAGGATCTGAATACTTACCTTGAAGCGCACGATAGTATCCTGCGATTCCTATCATAATTGCATTGTCTGTTGTGAACATCGGAGCAGGAATACGCAGTTCAACCTCTGGGTGCTCTTGTGCGCACTTTTCTGTGAATACGCGTTGAATATTTGTGTTTGCTGAAACACCTCCTCCAAGTACGAGTGTCTGCGCATTTGTTTGGAGGAGCGCTCTGGAAGTTTTTGCAAAAAGCACATCAGCAACTGCATCTTCAAACTCTCTTGCGAGACCCTTCTTCTCAGATTCAGAAAGCTCCGGGTGTGCCTTTAGGAAATACAGAACTGAAGTCTTGAGACCGGAGAAGGAGAAGTCTGTATGCGGGTCATGAATCATGGGACGGGGAAGGGTAACAGGAGCTTGGATATCTTCAGCTCTCGCTGCCTCTGCGAGACGCGATACCTCAGGTCCGCCTGGATAGGGTAGCGAAAGCATACGCGCTACTTTGTCGTATGCTTCTCCAACAGCATCGTCTCGTGTATGCCCAATCAATTCATATGAGAGCCAATCACGCATAGAAATAAGTTCCGTGTGTCCTCCAGAAATAAGAAGTGCGAGCACAGGCAATTGAAGCTCTGAGATTACAAACTCTTCTCCCTCCGTACGCACCAGTCCAGACAAGAGATGTCCTTCCATGTGATTCACCCCGATAACAGGAATATCCCACAGTATAGAAAGAGCACGTGCGAAATTAACTCCAACCCATAGTGCAGGCGCAAGGCCAGGACCATGCGTAACTGCTATAGCGTCAACCAAAGGCTTGGCTGTGGTTTCAAGAAATGCAGTGAGCGCAGCGTTTAGCTCTGGTTCGCGAACAAGAAGTTCAGAGAGTTCTGCTTTCTGGTCCTCTGACAAAGTATTTGCATGAGACTCTAGGAGTCCTGCCTGAGAAAGTGCTTCGTGTAGAAGCGGCACAAGATTCTTTGCATGTTCTCTTTTAGCAAGTGCGGGGAATACCCCTCCGTATTCGCGGTGTATATCTACTTGAGACAAAAGTGCATTCCCAAGAATACGAAAACGCGCTGAATCTACTGATCCTTCAGCGTTAAGTATTGAGACCGCAGTCTCGTCACAAGATGTTTCAATCGAGAGGAGCTTCATCAATCTTTTCCCAAGGGAACGGTCCCTCGCGAGGAATAAGGAATCCAGCAGAGTTTGGATGTCCGTTTCCTCCATACTTCTGTGCAATCTTTGCGACATCAACAGACCCGTCGCCACGAATAGAAACGCCATATCCGCTTGGATGAGCGGTCACGGTTAAAGAGAGCGGTCCCTTCTTTTTAACAAGCATGTTTCCAACCAATGACTTCATTGGCTTGATTGGGTGCGCAGTACCGAAGTAGCACTCGTATCCTTCAAAAGAAACTAGCTTTGCTTGGTCTGCAGCAACGGTTGCGAGAAGCTCAAAGTATTCCGCATATATGCGTGCCTTTGAGAAAAGCACCTCGCTTTTCTCAGGATCGTCCAAGATCTGTGCGATCTCGTCCCACACTTCAAATTCAAAGGGGCGCACCTCAAGGTACGAAAGGAGTGGGCGAGTATCTGAAAGAGAGAATCTAAACAGATCATCATCCTCAATGTGTGTGAGGAGTGTAGGTATCTTTGTATCTGGATGAAAGAAGCTCCATGCGATAGTTGCTCCTGATCGGTCTGAGTCAAAAACATACTTCGGCATGCTCTCCACGACATCCCGTACTCCCTCATGGTGATCCAGAACGGTAACTGATGCAGCTGCTGCTACAAACGTATCCATGATTTCTTTAGGGAAGCTGAAATCAATAAAATACACATCAGCACCCGTTACGTCTTCTTCAGGGACAGAGCCATGACGCAATCCTATGTATTCTGCAGAATCGCCAAACTTCTTCCAGGCACTATATGCGCCCCCAAAGCCGTCAGGGCAATGTCCGTGATAAAAGACAATCGTTCGCATAGACTAGGTACCTTCTTGCCAGCTCGTAAGGTATGCAGTCTGCTCTGGAGTGAGGGTATCTATCTGTACATGCATAGACTCAAGCTTCACGCGTGCAATTGAATTCTCAATCTCCTCAGGAACCTCATATACGTTTGGCGCAAGAGTAGTCTCCTGTGTAGCCATCCATTCACATGCAAGCGCCTGTGTCGCAAAGCTCATATCCATAACTGATGCAGGGTGACCCTCTGCTGCGGCCAGGTTAACGAGTCTGCCTTCAGCAAGAAGGTATACACGCTTCCCGCCAATGACGTACTCGTCTACGAAGTTACGTACCCTCTTAGTCTCTGTGTCCGCAACAGCCTTTAGATCATTGATATTAATTTCAACATCAAAGTGTCCTGCATTACAGACCATCGCTCCGTCCTTCATTGAAACAAAGTGATCCTTTGTTATGACGTCCTTGTTGCCCGTAACTGTGCAGAATAGGTCTCCCTCTTTTGCAGCGTCTCGCATAGGCATAACGCGGAATCCATCCATAGCAGCTTCAAGAGCTTTAACAGGATCAATCTCAGTGACAACAACTTCTGCACCCATGCCACGCGCACGCGTTGCAAGTCCGCGTCCACACCATCCGTATCCAGCGACAACGACGGTCTTACCTGCTAGCAAGATATCTGTTGCGCGAATGATTCCATCTAGTGTTGATTGCCCGGTTCCGTAGCGGTTATCAAACATGTTCTTAGTCTTCGCGTCGTTCACAGCAACTATAGGCATCTTGAGTGCGCCGTCCTTACTCATGGCACGCAGACGGATAACTCCTGTCGTTGTTTCTTCCGTACCTCCCTTAATAGTTTCAAGAAGCTCTGGGTATGACTGATGAATGGTTGAAACCAAGTCAGCTCCGTCATCCATAGTGAGATCAGGCTTCTTCGCAATAATTGCGTTTAGATGTTCAAAGAACACTTCGTTGCTCTCGCCTTTAATTGCGTATACAGGTATTTCGTCATGTTTAACAAGACTTGCTGCAACATCGTCCTGAGTTGAAAGGGGGTTAGATGCACATAAAGATACAGAGGCACCGCCGGCCTTAAGTGCGCGCATAAGGTTCGCAGTCTCAGCAGTTACATGCATGCAGGCAACAACAGTCTTTCCTTTGAATGGCTGCTCTTTCTTAAAACTCTCAGATACTGCACGAAGTGCAGGCATATCTCGTTCTGCCCAATCAATACGCTTCTTTCCTGCATCAGCGAGGCTAATGTCTTTGATGTCGTAGTCCATATATAGGTTCAGTATACGCTAGAGAGGCCAGGCTTCGCCATAGGAGGCAGTAAATCGCTCGGCAAGCGCTTCTTTTGAAGGCGCGTGGTGCTGTCCGCCGTGTGATTCAACTGCGTAGGCAGCAAGGGTAGCTCCTATACGTGCACAGGTCTCGTTGGAAAGACCTTTTATATATCCTGCAAGGAAACCAGCACGAAAGGCATCGCCTGCGCCTGTTGGGTCAACTGCCTCTGCCTGCACTGCTGGAACATGCACAGTCTCTTCTTTTGTCTGAATTCGTGCTCCCTTTGATCCGAGCGTTACCACTAAGAAAGAGACTCGCTCAAGAATGTCTGCTTCGGTCCATCCAGTTTTCTGCAATACGAGCGCCAATTCGTAGTCGTTAACAAAGAGCGCATTAGATAAAGAGATTGCTTCCTGGAGTGATTCTTTAGAAAAAGCAGGAATCTGTTGTCCTGGATCAAAGAAGCAAGGCACACTAGCCTCGGCACTAAGCTTCACAAAAGAATTCATGTCTTCAATGTTGGTGGGAGATACGAGAACCGCTTTTCTTTCTGAAAGATCTATTTTCTCTGCGTAGGGAAGTCCTCCAGCTCCGGGAGCAAACGAAGTTATCTGATTGTTGTGCATGTCTGACATGATGTACGCGCCTGCTGTCAGAAGCTCATCATTTGTTGCAATAGTGTCTGTGCTAATGCTGTGTGCGTGTAGGTGCTCCTCGTATGACTGTCTGTCCTTTCCAAGGGATGCAACACAATCTGCTGAAAGCCCGAGCAATGAAAGGTTGTAGGTAATGTTTCCTGCAGTACCTCCAAATTCCTGGGTAACCGTATCAATCAAAAAGCCCACACTCAGCTGGTGCAGTTTCTCAGGAAGGAAGTGATCTCCAAAAGAGCCGGAGAACTGCATAATTCGGTCATACGCGAGCGATCCCACGAGTACTATTTCATTCATTGCGTTCAGCGTACCACGTCAATGAAAGCTTCATAGATCGCGGTATACTATGTCTCTATGAGAACTATGTGGAGAGATGATTTACCGCAAACTACTAATCCGTTGCGGTTTTTCCTATTTGCCACCAAGCCCCACTGGCGCATGGCAGTACTCGCCACGTTCTTTGTGGTACTCGCGAGTGTTGCGCGAGCCCTCGTCCCATTCATATATAAGGTCATCGTAGATACGGCAACAACGCTTACAACAACAGGCAGTTACGAAACCCTCTGGAGTGCCGTTATTTTCTTTCTCATAATTTCGCTCGCGAGCAATTTGCTATGGCGAGCAAGCGGATTCTCTGGCATGCGCTGGGCAACAGGTGTCCGTGCTACAGGCCGTGCAGCGCTCACTTCATACCTAACATCCCATAGCCATCAGTATTTCTCTGATCGGTTCGCAGGTTCGCTTTCAAACAAGACAAAGCAAGCAGGAGATAGCTTGCGTGATTTTACAGAAGCATGGCTCTGGCAGTTCCTCGCATTCTTTATCTCAGTTATTGCGAGTTTCATCATTGTCTTTGCAACAAGCCCAATTGTCGGGTTTATTCTGCTCGGACTTTTTGTATTCATCACGCCGTTAAACATTTATCTAGCACGCAAGCGTATCCCGCGCTCCGTTGCTGCTCAGGCATCAGAGACAAAACTTAATGGAGCATCAGTAGATCTCATAACAAACATTACGGCTGTGCATGAGTATGCACGCAGACCGTTTGAGATGCTTCGCCTCAAAGAGCTTATTAATGAAAGAAGGGAGCTCGGCATGCGTAACTGGCGCTTTGGCGAGTGGGTACTCGTTGGCAATAACCTCATTCAAGCAATATTCACAGGAGGAATGTTGCTGGTTTCTGTGTACCTCGCTACACAGGGAATTATTACTGCAGGAGACGTGATCCTCTTCCTTACTATGGTTGCGCTACTAGAGGACCAACTTACCTTTATTGGAAGCCAGTTCAATAGCTTTGCTGAAAGCTGGGGAACTCTAGAGGATAGTCTTACAGAAATTACTGAGCCGTACGATGTCGCAGACGTCCCAGGAGCAGCACCCCTCCCTATTAAAGATGGATCAATCTCTCTTGAGGATGTGTCCTTTGAATATGCAGCTGGCCCCGTGTTTACGAATCTCACGCTCCATATACCTGCAGGGCAGAAGGTAGGTGTTATAGGAAGAAGCGGTGCGGGCAAGTCTACCCTTATGAAGTTGTTGCTTCGTCATTACGACCTTCCACAGGGCAAGATTCTTATTGATGGACAGGATATTACGAGCGTTACTAAAGAAAGTCTGCGTGCTGCTGTTGCCGTTGTTCCGCAGGAGCCTGCACTCTTCCATAGAAGCATTAGTGAGAATATTGCATACGGAAAGGCCGATGCAACACGAGAAGAAGTTGTACATGCTTCGCTTCAGGCTCAGGCCCACGAATTCATTGAGACTCTCCCGCAAGGCTATGACACAACCGTAGGAGAGCGTGGCGTTAAGCTTTCAGGAGGACAGAGACAGCGTGTTGCAATTGCGCGCGCACTCTTAAAGGACGCTCGTATTCTTCTTTTGGACGAGGCTACCAGTGCGCTTGATAGCGAAAGCGAGGTGCTCGTACAAAAAGCACTTCTTACGCTTATGGAAGGACGTACGGTTATTGCAATTGCACACCGCCTATCTACGCTACGAGCGATGGATCGTCTGATTATCTTTGATAAGGGAGAAATCGTTGAAGACGGAACGCATGACGAGCTTATCGCAAAGGGAGGACTATATGCAGACCTTTGGAATCACCAAGCAGGCGGATTCCTAGAAGAGTAAATCCCTGAAGATTTAGTTCAGGGATGTACTGTGTGGGGTGGGCGATACAGGATTCGAACCTGTGACCCTCTCAACGTCAATGAGATGCTCTACCAACTGAGCTAACCGCCCGAGAACGCTCGCACTATACCGGAATTATAGGTACCATTCAAGACATGGAACAGGTATCACTCACGCCGCAAACACAAGAATCTCTTATACAAAAGGCAGTTGAAGTTCTCTCACAAGGAGAGATTCTCCTGTACCCAACAGATACCGTGTACGGACTTGGTGTTGATGCTACGGACGAAGATGCTATAGCAGCACTTAGGGATTTAAAGGGAAGAGATGAGAAGAAGCCTATTCTCATTATGCTCCCTTCAGTTGAGTCTATTGAAGACTATGCAGAAATGAATGAGGAAGCGTACCGGTTGGCGGAAGCATTTCTCCCAGGACCCCTAACACTTGTACTCCCTGCAAAGAAGTCTGTGTCCTATTCAGTTACGTTCAACAGAACTGTTGGTATACGAATTCCAAACGATCCGTTTTGTCTTGCGCTCTCAGCTGCGTTTGGGAAACCTATAACAACAACGAGTGCAAACAGAAGTGGAATGGATCCAAAAGATACGGTGCCTGAGATTCTTTCTCAGTTTGGATTCCATGCTGAGTCCATAAGCCTTGCAATAGATGCAGGTGCGAAAGGAAAGTCGCAGCCTTCAACTATTGTTTCAATAACAGACAGTGGCACCACCGTACTTCGCGAGGGAGCGCTCTCAAGAGAAGTCCTGGGACTATAGAAAGAAGCCCCGGGGTGTAAGTCCGAGGCTTGTGTTGTTTGTTGGTCGCCCTGATTTAGGCGGCCGGGTTGCAGGTGGCGCCGGAGACGGTGAATTCCAGGGCGTCTCCGCCGGTCACCTGGCAGGCCCAGCGACGGCCGTCGTCCAGGCGGACGATGTAGCTCGTCGCGCTGCCCATGCCGTGCTTGGTCGCGAGGCCTTCCAGGGTGAGCCGACTGGGCGTCACGCCGATGGCGCCGGCCGCGCGATCCAGCAGCAGGTCGTTCCGCGGCGGGCCCGAGAAGTTCAGATCGGGCATGGTTCCCGCACAGGCCGCGAGGGCCAGGGAAGCGGCCGCCACGGCCAGGATGGACTTGATACGCATCTTGTTTCTCCGTCCGTCTGCTGCCGCCAGAATGGCGTATTTGGCGATGTTCATAGGAACTACTGCCACAGCAAAGAAGGGCTTATATACTACGCTCCTCTTTGCTATGGCCCAGTTCTATCTGGCAAGTAGAGTACACTATTTGCTCAATATAACAAGTTTTGAAAATGTCCAGGGATCCTGTTATAGTCTTTTTGCAGTTGCACCTTGCGGAAGAAGGGAAATGGCAGACAAGAATCCTGAAGACCAACCGGAAGATCCGGACATGGAAGAAGCGGCTCGGGAGGTTGTTGCTGAGCGCAAACCGCCCCAGAAACCAAAGCCGCAGAACGATTTTGCGTAACCCAACCATCTCGGAGACGAGGTGGTTTTTCTTTATCCTGATACCTGCTTTCCTATTTCAAGTATTCTTCGCTTTTCCTCTGCATGCGCCTCACCCTCAACTGAGGAAGGATCTGCAGGATCCTCTTCGTTTGACAGGGTAGAGCGGACTAACTCAAGAACGGTATCTGCATCCTTTTCAACATAATTACCATACGCAATTTCCTCAACAGGAATACTCTGTGCGGTTACAAGATTCTCTTTGATTAGTCCCTTTAAGTGCTCGGGTTCAATTACGAATACAACCTCAGGATTTTCTCTGTCTACAAGTGTACTGAGCTCTTCAGTAATAGCCTTAATGTATTGCTGAAGATTGTGTTGATCATTTGTTTCCAACACGTTGCCGCTTCCAAGCTGAGTTCCGCCCTTAGAGCGGACAAAGAATCCTTCATTGTCGCTATAGGTAGGTGCTGGCTCTTCAGTGTATGAAAGCCCTCTCAGATTTCCGTTCTTAAGAGAATATATTTTTCCATGTTCCTTCGCTGAAACAACTACCAAAGCTCTAACAGAATGTATATCGTATTTTTTGTGCATAGTTCATGAAAGTATATGAGAACTAACATGAATCTGGTGTTAAAGGGACTGATCCAATAAAAATAAAAGTAGCCTGAATGCTTTCGCTTTTCAGGCTTACTTGCTCGCCGAGTACTCGTCGGTACGCGACTGGAACGCACGATTCTCCTCGTCGGTCATGCGGCGGACGGTGAAGTCTGCCAGCAGAAGTTCGTGGGCATCCTCCACCGGGATGAAGCCGCTATCCCACAGAGGGATGGCTTCGCGGAGAGGATAAAACTTCTTGATCCGGTTGACGATCAACCCGACCTTGGGAAACTCTCCCCAGTCGTCCAGTATGTCGGCCATCAGAACCTCCCATGGTGCGCCCGGAACAGCGCGGCTCTGTTGTGGAATATACCTATGTGTTGAGGAAAATCAAATTGCTCCTTCACTAACTACTTTGAGAATAGCCTGACCAGCTCATCAAAGCTTTTGGCTGGATTTTTTTCATAGTCTTCTTGTTTGATGTATAGAGCTCTGTAAGCAATTCTACTTTGTCGTGCATTCACATCCTCACACCATTTTTGAAGTCTCTCAAACTTGATTTTGTCATCTTCTTCTTCACGACCCTTGGTCTCAATGATGTACACCAGCTTGTCATCAACCTTCACGAAAAAGTCTGGATAGTAGTTAGCAATAAATCCTTCAGCGTTTTTGTATTCTATACGTAGAGCAGTTGCCTCTTTGTTTTGGAAGTTCTTTGCGAATGAGATGGTATCATCACATTTCTCAAGGAAAGCAGAGAACTCTAATTCAAAGTTACTATCTCCAACAATTCGGTTGAATACAGATTTTTGAGGGATGAGAAATGCCTTATCATTTACTACGAAAGGACGTGCATCACTTACCTTGATGTAATTCTTGATTTCGGTATCGCCCTTGTCCTGGACCGTTAGCTCGTTGATTGATTTCTTGAAGACATCCTTGATGAGTTTTGTGTACTCGACTTCGGATAGATTACGAAGAACATTCAGGTCGCTGAGCTCAGCCTTGCTCTCAAACATATGGTTCTCAACAAAATCCTTCACTTTGCCAAAGAGGATGTCATAGCATCCGAATAGACGCATTTCTCGCATTATTGCCTGCGCAAAGAAGCCAACTACACTCTGGTAGTTTGGTTCAATATCACCACTCAAAATTGTAGTGTGATGGACCGCTTCGGCAACCACATCTTTGAAGACAATCTCTCGTTTTTCCTGCTCACTGAACGTCTTTACCTGCACCTTCTCGTTTCCAAAAGTAGAAACATCCAAGTCAGCAAGGTTTTTGTACTCTCGCTGTATTCTGGCGGTCATTACAGGGATTTCAATATCCAGTTTCTCAATGTTCTTCTTGGTATTCTCTTTATCAATCTCAATCACCATCGGAGAAATAGGTTTAGAACCAGAACCCATCAAACGCTTTTCAAGGAGCACCCCTTCACCCTTTATGCTCTCTACGAAGTCCATAAAGGCTGGTGTACCGATAACACTCACGTATTCATCAATATCATCTTTTCCGAAATACATTCTTCGGAGACCTCTACCAAGCGTTTGCTCAGGAAGGATTTTACTATCTGAAGCGTACGGGCGAAGACCAACAATTGTAGTTACGTTTTTTACGTCCCAGCCTTCTTTGAGCATCATTACAGACACGACGACTTTGTACGGGCTCTCCCAGCTATCAATTTCATTCGATTGCTTTCTAAGCACTTCTAATTCATCTTTATTTCTCCCTGATGCATTCTCTGAAATCTCACCACTCTTGTTCGTATGAATAGTAAGAACTGCACCCTTTAGCTCAGGGTAGTTCATTTCAAGATACTGAGCGACATCATCGCAGTTCTTTGTATCGTCTGTCATTATGAAGAGAAGAGACTTCTTGTTTGTAGGTAACAGTTGTTCGTATGTCTTTCTCCATTCCTCAACACCAAGGTGAATGTGGTCTCTCCACTTCTCTGTGAAGACAACACTTTGACCCTCCTTGAGCTTTCCTCGGCTTGCTTCATCTGGTACGACCGGTTGCTTCACAACACGCTGATGAATCGCCTCTACTAGTGGATAGTCTGAGATTGTTTGTACAAAAATCGACCCTTTGTTGTTTTTAGGAGTTGCTGTCACATCCAACTGAAGGGAGAGTCCACCTCCTTTTTGCTTGAGCTTATTATCAATATCACGAATAGATTTGAGCCACGCATTTTCCTCATGAATATGGTGGGCCTCGTCGTTGATGACAATGAGCTCATTGATGTCTCTGACCATCATTCCTAAATCAACAGTTCCTTGGTTTGTCTTAGTAACCGGTTTATCGCCAAGGAAATACTCTGAAGCATCTTCATCATCTGCGCTGTAGTCCGTCACATCACTTTCAAATACTCTATGGATGTTGGTGAGGAAGATGTTTCCAGTGTCAGAGACGTTCTTAAGGTCGTCCTGAAGATGAAGTGTGACTTGGAAATCATCCTGCCAGTTTTGACCCATATAGCCGTTATCAGGGAGTACAGGGTCCATGAAGAATATCTTGTTTCCTTCAAAGTCATTCTTGATACGCTCAAACACGATTACGTTTGGGGCAATAAGTAGGAAGTTCTTCGCAAGATTTGAGCCTTCTTCATAGTGTTTATGGAAATACGCCCATGCTATCACTAAGCTCATTACCTTTGTCTTACCAGCCCCTGTGGCCATTTTTATGACAAAACGAAGCCAATCCTCAGTAAACATTTGGGGGCTCAAAACGCCTGTAGAGTTGTAACGTATCAAATCATACTTATCCTTCACCTGCGCGACTTCATAGAGCCAAACAACAGTTTCCAAAGCCTCTCTTTGAGAGAAGTAGTATCTGAAGTTGTAAGATGAGCCGTCCTGATTATAGAGTGTGTGTTCTTCTTTGAACCACCACCCTAAAAGTGCTTTTGAAGTATCACTTGCGCCATCATAATTATCATCTCGCCACATTTTCACTTGCTTACGAAGTTCGGCAACAAGAGGAGGAATAAGCTTTTCAAAACCCTTCTCTCTAAGATCTTCAGCAGCAGGAAACCACCTAATTTCAGGATTGAGGATCGCATAAGGGTCTCTAGGGAAATCTTTGTGGAGTGCCATAGATTTATACGCTTACATCGATCACCTTAGTTGTATCATTGCCAAAGATGTCTACTACTTTCACTGCAACTTTGTAATTTCCCTTTGGGAGCTCCTTTGGAGCAGATTTGAACTCAAGGTTTCTATTCTTCTTTGTACGGAAACTTTGCCATTCGTTATCAAAGATATAGTCTCCAGTCCAAATATCCTTTTCTTCACCGTCTTCTATAACCTTGATGATTTCTTTACGATCTGCAAAATTGTAGTCAACTGCCCAGTAATCAATCCAGTCACTCCATTTTCTAGTGAGGACTTCTCGTGATACGAGTTCAGTATCTTTGTCTTTTGTTACTTTTAGAACCTGACCGTTTTCAATGACTATTTTAGATCTCCCCGCTTTGAGTTCTTCATCAACAGAATCATTGTCTTGATTGTAGAAAACGGAGAAATCTGTAAGTTCAATTGAAAGTTCCTTTATATTGCCGCGACCAGAAATAATCGGCTTTATATCTATATATGCAACGTCATAGAAGTTCACCTGGCCACGTTCTACGGCACGCTTATCAAAGACTTCACGGGGAATAATTTTGAACGTGACATCAATACCTTCGTCAGCGTATTCGCCAAAGTTCATTCCCATCTCGTAGTCAAAACCAAGCACATCAATCTTTGAGAGATTCTTATCTTTACACTCATCTACAATTTCACGGATAAACCTGGAAGAGACGGGAAGATTGATTGGGCCGATTGCAACTAATCTGTCTCGTTTCTTTCCTACAATGTGTGTAAAGCTCTCAACTGGCTCTGCCTTGTACGCAGAAAGGATTAGTTTGATGAAGTCCTTTTCCTTACGCTCTGCTTGTTTTGCCTTTTCTTCTGCTCGTAGGTCATCGTTAGTGTTAAGGAAACTTTCACGTTCGTATTTACCAACGTTCAAAATCTCAAACGCACGGAAATCTTTTCCTGCCTTTTTAAGCTCTCTTTGAATCCGAATCATTCGTTTCCTAGAAGTATGGATACCAAACTTACCGAGGTCAGTACCTATCCATTTGCGGTTAAGCTTTTCAGCTACTGCAATAGTAGTTCCTGAGCCAACAAAAAAGTCAGCAACAAGATCGTCTTCGTTTGAAGATGCTTTTATAATTCTTTCCAAGAATGCCTCAGGCTTTTGCGTTGGATACTTTACTGCTTCATCGTGACTTGAAACAACAATATTAAAGTCAAAGACGTCTGTGGCAGGTTTGCCTTCCTCGTTCATATATGTGTTGTAGACTCTGCCATCAGCCATTCTATTTTCCTTGTATCGCCTGCCGTCTTCGTCAATTTTGTTAAATCTAGAGACGGTTGCCTCTGCGAAATCTTCAAACTGCTGATTAAAGTTATACTTGTCTGACTTGGAGTAGAAAAATACTGTATCGTGTTTTCTAGCAAAAAAACGGTTTGAACTAGCTCCTCCACTGTATTTCCATATAATCTCATTTTTGAAATTATTCTTTCCAAAAATTTCGTCAAGAATAAGCCTCATGTGTGCACTCAATCTCCAATCACAATGCACGTAAATACTCCCATCTTCAGCGAGAAGCTCATGCATCAATTTCAAACGTTCGTAAATCATTGCAATAAAGCTGTCGGCTCCTTTACCCCACGTGTCGCGATAAGCAATTTCCTCAATAACTGATGGCCTCTTCGTAAAACTTTCAGTGTCATCACCCTCGCCAATTTCAATATCCATGGAAAAATCAGCACCTACATCAAAAGGAGGGTCTATATAAATGAGTTTGAGGCCACCTTGAGCTTCAATCTCTTTTCGCATAGGGCCATTCTTGAGAGACGAAAGAATGAGCTTGTTGTCACCCCATATTAGCTTATTAGCCCAACCAGCTATTTGTTTTCCTGATGTATCAAAAAGAGTACCCCCATCACCAAATTCTTTACCTTCTCTTGGTTCGTCAATCTGCTCGATTACCTGGAATGGAAGGACAACATTTGTAACTTCGTTAGTCTTTCCATTCCAAACAAGCTCGACCTCACGTTCATCTTTGAAGAGAAGAAAGCGGTACTTTTCTGGAAGAGGTTTTCCAGCTTCTAGGAACTTCACAATATCCCGCTTTTCATTGTCACTAAGATATAGCGAAGTACCTTTTGAGCGCACGTCACTTTTTTGTTGCCCATTGCCTTTTTTCATATGCATTTGGATTATGTAACAACAAGTTACCTGGTGACCCCACGGGGAATCGAACCCCGATTTACGCCGTGAAAGGGCGCTGTCCTAACCGTTAGACGATGGGGCCGTCTACATACGCCATCCTACAGTTTAAATGCAAGAAATGCTAGGATAGCGCGTACTGAGAGGAGAGGTGGCAGAGTGGTTGAATGCACCGGTTTCGAAAACCGGCATGCCGCAAGGTATCGGGAGTTCGAATCTCCCCCTCTCCGCTATACTAGAAATACATGCCGCTACCTAAACCAAAACCCTGTGCAGAATGTGGCGATGGCGCAATATTCCATCGCCTCACCTATATCAATATTGTAATTGATGGATTGTTCACCCCACTTTCTAAACCCAATCCATTCATGCGCGCTATTGAGCGCATGGTGTATGCAGTAGAGCGACGCATAACACCCCATGTGCTCTCAGCACTCATGGACCTCGGTCTCGCGAAGAAAGTAACTGAGCCAGATGATGACACGCAACTCCTTGCGCTCATGACGTGGATTGAAGCAAAGGAGCGAGGCATAACTATCTCTGAATTCAGACTCTTTGATTTGCCACGCAATATATTCGTAGCAACCCTGCCTTCAGGAAAGAAGATTGCATATGAAGGACTCCCGTTGCCTGGAGACTCAGACCTGCGTCGCGCTCCCTGGATGGACGACAAAGCAATTCTTAAGGAAAACTTCAGAGCACTTGGACTTCCTGTAGCGAAGGGTGGTTCTGCAGGAACACTCAAAGAGGCGAGAAAAATCTTTGCAGACCTCACACCTCCTGCAATAGCTAAGCCATTCTCAGGCTCAGGGTCTCGCCACACCACGCTCCATATAACAAATGACGAAGAACTCGTACGTGCATTTGAAATAGGGAAGCAGGTAGCTCCACGAGTTGTAATAGAAGAGGAACTCGTTGGTCCCGTGTATAGAGCAACTGTTGTAAATGGAGTATTCAGAGCAGCACTCAGAAGAGATCAGCCGCATGTTGTAGGGGATGGTGTTCATACTGTCTCTGAACTCGTAGAGCGTGCTAACGAGCACCCTAAGAGAGGCGGTCCGTACTTCCATAAGCTTAAGATCAACGAAGCAGCAAATGAGGAACTCGCCTGGCAAAAGCTCACTCCAGAATCAATCCTTCCAGAAGAAGAGCGAGCAATCTTGCACCAGAAGATTAACTGGAGCGTGGGAGGCACCACCGCAGATGTTACAGACGACACTCACCCAGACAATATTGCGCTCTTTGAAGAAGTAGCGCGCGTACTCAATGCGCCAATTGTAGGCATTGATTTCATCATTCGCGACATTAACGCTTCATGGAAAGATGAAGAACGCTGCGGAATTCTTGAATGCAACTCAATGCCATTCTTTGATAACCATCACCTCCCGTTTGAAGGCGAACCACGCAATGTTGCAGCCCATATATGGGATATGAATGGTGTGTAATATTCAGTGTCTTTTCATCACGTTTTCTGATAAAATAGAGGAGTAGGTCGAATTGCCAGCCAATAATATTGGATGGTTTTGCTTTTCGCGGCAATGCGCAAATCAAAGCCATTCTCCCTACATACTATGATTGACGACACAAACATGGACCCAGCAGCTGACACAGCTCCTGAGGAAACCACACCTGAGGCTGCTCCTATGGAGACTCCAGCTGAGGAGACTGGCGAGGAGGCTGCATAAGCCTACTCTGCAACAATCAAGAAAGAAGCCCGCAGATTTCTCTGCGGGCCCTTTCTTTATACTTTTGAAACTAGTGCGCCTTAATCCAGAGATATATATCTTCCAGAGCCTTAACGGCATCTCCAGCTGCTATGTTGTTCTGATGGTATAGCTCGTCTGTACAATCTCCTGCAGCCCAAATACCAGGCACAGAGGTGCGCTGTGTACGTGGGTCGGTAACCACACGATTAACTTCATCAAGCTCAACAACTCCCTTAGCGTATCCAGTGTTTGGAATAACTCCAATCTCAACAAAGACTCCGGTAACGGGGAGAGTAGTGAGCTCTCCTGTATCTTTGCTTCGCACTACAAGTCCATTTACAAACTTCTCTCCCAAAACCTCAACTGGTTCTGAATTTAGAACAGTGTGCATGTTGGGATGCTCCAATACTTTCTTAACGGTAATCGCATCAGCCTTAAAGGATGCATGACGGTGGATTATCGTAACGCTCTTCGCATACGCAAGAAGCTGTGCGGCTGTTTCAATCCCTGCGTTTCCTCCACCCACAACAGCAACATCTTGTCCTGCGAAAAGTGGCCCGTCACAAGACGCACAATAGGTAACTCCCTTGTGCTCAAACACATCAGCTCCAGGAACAGTAAGTTTCCTGCGTCCTGCACCTGAAGCAAGGAGTACTGCACGAGCAGTGAACTCCTTTCCTTCGCGAGTAGTAACCTTGAATCCTTCATCAGTCTTCTCAAGTGCCTCAACTCTGTCTCCCTCAACAACCTCCAGCATGTCGCGCTTATACGCATCTAGGTGTTCCTTAAAAGACTTGCGCAAATCTTCTCCTGCAATACGTACCGTACCAATCCAGTTCTCAATGCCATCAGAAACTGTAGACTGTCCGCCAATTTCTTCAGCTATTAATACAGAAGAGAGATGCTTGCGAGCGGCGTATACACCAGCAGCGATACCCGCAGGCCCGCCGCCAATTATGATGAGGTCTTTCATGGTGCTCAGTATACCAAAATCCCCGCCGGGAAGGGCGGGGATTTCAGAAGGCTATTTCTTGTGCCTACGAAGGAAGGAAGGAATCGCTCCCCACGTTTCGTCATCCTCTTCAGGAGGAGTAACAGTCTTGGCAGCGTCTCCACGACGAGGCTCAGCTGTAACCACTGGCTCTTGTCGCTTCTCTGGTTTCGCTGGAAGTTCAGCTTCATCTTTGATGTTCTCAGCTACAGGCTCAGCAAGTGGCTCCTCGCGGCGCACTACCTCGTTGAATATCTTTCCACGAGACTCTTCCTGCTGAGCTGGCTCCATTGCAAAGAGAGAGCGCTCAACACCTCCGATGCTGCTGTCGCCATCAGCCTCAGGGAAGCCAGTTGCGATAACAATGATGCGGATCTGGCCCTTCTTAAGCTTCTCGTCACGCATGATACCGAAGATAACCTTTGCAGACTTATCAACTGAATCTGAGACAACCTTTGCAGCTTCCTGAACCTCAAGGATTCCAAGATCCTCAGAGCCAGCAACTACAAAGAGTACGCCACGAGCTCCCGTGATAGATACGTCCAGAAGTGGGGAGTTAACCGCTTGCGCTGCTGCATCCTGTGCACGGCGATCTCCGTCAGCAATACCAATACCCATGAGTGCAGGACCTGCGCCCTCCATGATGGCCTTGATATCGTTGAAGTCTGTGTTGATGTCTCCTGGTGTGGTGATGATATCTGACACACCCTCAACAGCCTGGCGAAGAATCTCGTCACAAAGCGCAAACGCTGACTTCGCTGAAGTCTGTGCTTCAACAATCGCAAGCAGCTTGTCGTTAGGAATAACGATGAATGCATCAACCTCCTTCTTAAGGTCTGAAAGACCCTGCTCTGCAATCTGGTTACGCTGCTGTCCTTCAAAAGCAAACGGACGGGTAACAACGGCAACGGTAAGTGCACCAAGTTCCTTTGCAATCTTAGCAACGGTTGAAGAAGCTCCAGTACCGGTTCCTCCACCCATACCACAGGTGATGAAGACCATGTCTGATCCCTGAAGTGCCTCCTGAATTTCCTGGCGAGTCTCCTCAGCAGCACGACGTCCAAGATCTGGGTTCATCCCTGCACCAAGCCCCTTGGTGAGGTTTTTACCAATATGAATCTTTCGCTTTGCAAGCGAACGATGCAAATCTTGTGCATCAGTATTAATAGCGATGAACTCCACGCCCTTTACTTTGGAGTTAATCATGTGGTTTACGGCATTGCTACCGGACCCACCAACTCCCACCACGCGGATGCGGGCGAAAGTCTCAACTTCTGGTTCTACACGCTTTGACATAGGGTGCTCTTAATTGGCCATTGGTAATGAATCTGCCTCATCATACCAAGTCAGGCCCTTATGCAAAGAGTGACAATGAAAATTTATGTGCTGTAAAAAAACAGGCTAGGGGAGGAATTGTTTGAGAAATTTCTGAACTGTGGCCAAAAATTCTCCCGCAGGACGCTTCTTTGGAGTGTCTGTGTCTCCTGTAAGGCCCCAAAGTGCAAGGCCATACGCAACTGCCCAGGTAGCATCGCGTACTTTCGTGTCTGCAGAGACCTTAAGGTCTGCAATGCGAGACGGCAGGTTAAGCGTACCCTTTGCAATGTCGCTAATGGACCCTTGTCCTGATGCGCCTCCTGAAATAACGATACCCGCAGGGAGTGATCCGCGTCTTCCAATAGTCTTAAGGTGCTTGTCAATTAATTCAAACATGGTGCGGAAGCGGGCAGTCACAATCTCCTCAACTTTCTTACGGGGATACATAGCTCCTCCAAGGCGTCCCATCTTAAGGCGCTCCGCGTCCTCAAGAGATACCTTAAAGCCAAGGGCGAGATCGTCAGTAATGTTTGTAGACCCAATAGGGAAGACTTTAACTGAAATAGGGAGTCCCTCGTCATACACCACAATAGACACTGTTTCAGCACCAATATTGGCAAGTACACATCCCTTCATCTTCTGATCCTTTGTAAGGGTCACATATGACCCTGCAAGGGGCGAAGCCATGCGATCTATGATCTCTATCTCTGCAGCCTCAGCGGTCGCTGTGAGCACCTCTGTGTGCTGTGTGAGGCAGGTAACAAAGAGATAGTCAGCTTCAAGACGTGTTCCCTTAATACCAATAGGCTCTCCGAGCATCTTCGTACCGTCCACACGATATTCCAAAGGAATTTCATGTAGCACAGTCCTATTAAGAAAGTTAGGCTTGGCAGCCTCTCTCGCAGTATCCAGAACCTTTTCTAGATCCAGGTCTGTAATTTCCTGATCTGCTCTTGAAATAATGCACTGGCCGCTTGCGCGAACCTCGTCCAAAGAAACTCCTCCAACAGCAAGAAATCCCTTTCGTATAGGAACACGCGCAACCTGCTCTGCCTGCTGGCGGGCAAGACGCACACTCTCAGCAGCATCCTCTGCATCAACGACATAGCCGTGACGCATACCCCGACTCTCTGAGATGCCGGTACCAATAATATGAAGCTCTGGACCCGCAGGAGTTACAACCTCTTCAACAACCACGACTTTCGTCTGGTGCGTGCCGATATCAATTCCGGTTGCGATTCTTCGGGACATTTGGAGTAGGGGTAGGGGATAGGTTAGTAAAGCGTTTGAGTGCCAAACGTTCCTTACGTTCCATTGTAGCCCCGTGTCGCTCACCCTTCAAATGAAAACATCCGTGGATAAACAAATAACCGACAAATTGCGTGTAGGTCATGTCGTACAGAGGTGCCTGTTTCTTGGCAACTGAAGGACAGATAACAATCTCTCCAGACTTGTTTCCCGTCTCGTACGAAAGGACATTTGGAATATAGTCCTTCCCGCGTAGCTGCATATTCAAAGATTGCGCACGTGTCTCTCCCGCAAACACCAAAGACATCTCCCAACCTGGAAGCACGCTCTCAAGTGCTTTCTTAAAAGGAAAGGCTGGGATGGGAGATTTGGTGAAGTTGCGAGTGTCTAGCATGTGTCTTATGCAAAAAGCGCCCGAAGGCGCTTTGAGCTATTTACGTCCGCGTCCGCGGCGAGCTGCTGGATCAATCTTTCCGAGCTTAACCTGCTCGTTGTATTCAGCGCGACGAGCGCCTGCAACCATAGCGCGCATGTGCTCTACGTTCTTAGACTTACTACGAACATAGTAACGGCGCTTGCGGAGTGCTCGAACGAGACCGAGGCCTTGACCACGGCGGGAGAAACGGCGAATTAGAGAAGCCGAGCTCTCGTTCTTGCCGCGGCTGACCTCTACGCGTACTGCGTTTTGCATGTATGAAATCTATCACAAGCCTTAAAAGGGTGCAATTCCAAATGAAAACAGCCACATTCCTGTGGCTGTGGTGTAGGCGTTACTGGCCGGAGATGATGATCATGATGAGGCCCGCGAGGGCGATCAGGTCAAACAGACGCCGGAGCGAGGCTTCGGCCGGCCGAAAGGCGAGCAGTAGCATCGCGGTGCCGAGACCCAGACTGAGCAGGAAAAAGCCCCATTCGTTGAGAGCTCCGTGCTCGCGCCCGAACAGATTGATGGGTACTGAGACACCCAGCAACTGCAAGGCCGTCAGAACCGCCGCACCGATCATCAGTGCACCGAGCACCACACTGATCGTGTGGAGCAGGCCCATACGCCCAGAGGAACTTGTCATTCTGTGGCTCCTTCAGCCAAGTTGGTGACAGAAATAACTATATACCAAAAATTTAAGACGAATCAGTTGACCACAGCACCTCAAAAGAGCACTATGCCCTGGGGGAATGAACCTTGGAGAAGAACCATGTCCACATGTAAGGACGGATGGGCATACCGCCTGTCTTATTCTCCTCCGAAGGGGGGAGTATATCCGAAACCAGCTGAGCTTCGTATCAGCGTGTCCGCGGAAGCGAACCATGCGATGCACACGAACCTTCGCGAGAATGCCGTGCGCACCTGGAGGTACGCGAAAGCGTACCTGAGGGACAACTGCGACGTCCTGTGGGAGGAGCAGTACACGTTGTTTGGTCTGGACAGAACCTTTGGCTTCAACGCCTGCGGCACTGTCCAAGACCACGACGGCTACAGCGACTACACGTTCGCGCTTATCCCAAGTCGCGTGGAGAGCATCGCGCTCAGCATAAATTTCTTGCTCGCTGAGTGTGAATTCCAAAGATCTGAGAGCAGCACACAACTGCTTGCAGTGAACACGCTCTGCGAACGCAAGGACAGCTGGGGGCACATGATGAGCGGCAGTGTGCATCCACGCTTCCGTCGCTGGCTCGCTGCGCAAGCTGGTACTGAAAAGCGTGAAGCGCACATTCATGCTGTTGAGCGGGCTCTTCGGTCCGCATACGGCAGCATGAATCCCGTTAACGCGGAGCTGATGCGGGATATGTGTCACGCAGGTATAACAGACTCTGGTAGGTTTATCCTTCAGTGTCCTGGAAATGCCTGCGATGTCGCTATCTATCCAGACCAAGACCACGGTTTGGAATACGAGGACTGGACTCCGTTCGGGTGTCACAACCTGGATGCAGCCGTGCAGCAGCTCACGCTTCTTTGTGGGCTCGCTGAACTCAGCTCTCGTGCGCACAAGGAATTAACAAAGGCCCCATAAGGAGGGGCCTTTTTCTATACAACGACGCGCAATCTATCAATCAAGCAATCAATCGGGATAAAGGTTTCTGTGTGTGTAGCTCGCTCACGCAGGATTACATTGCCCTCCATGGCCTCCTTGCGGCCCATGATAAGCAAATAGGGAGGATTGAGAGTCTCAGCTAGACGCATCTGCTCAGACAAAGAGGCAACGCCCATAGCCTGTGTAAGAGGGATGCGTGCTTTCTTAAACGCGTCGGCCATCTTCATGCTCTCGCGCTTTGCTTCGTCTCCAATATGTACGAACACAAATCGTGGAGCAGACTTCTCCTTAATAGGGGGAATAGTGTCTCTCGCCTCAGTTGAGAAGCGAATAACCGCACCAACTGAATGCACGGGAGTCTTAAAGAATGCGCGCGCAAGATCGTTATACCGAGAGCCCCATGCAGACACGCTCTGATTGCCATCAGCCAATGAGAGCTCAAAGCAGGTATCAGACCAGGTGCCTCCATGCGAAAGAAGATCAGGTGCGAGCTCGTAGGGAGTCTCTGTACTCTCCAAGTACTCAAGCACAGCCTCAAAGTGTTTGCGGCTTGCTTCAGAGAGATGATCTGTAGGGCTTGGCATGCTCTCTCCTTCTTCTTTTGCGCGTGCTAAAAGCTCTGCAGCTTCAAGAACCTCTCCACGCTTGGCGCAGTCTACACAATTGGCAGGCAATACCGCTGCATGTTTGCGGAAGAACTGTGTAAGCTCACGTGCAAAGCGGCTACGAGTCTCTTTGTCTCCCATGCTATTAAGACGAAGGCGAGACTCCTGCTTTGTGAGATCAGCCATAAGCTCGCGAACTGCACGGATAAGAACAGCGTCTCCAATCGCGTGTTCAACACCAAGCACATGGAACTGCACGACAATGTTTTTAGGAGCAGCACGTCCTGCTGTTGCATTGCTGTGCCAGAGGAACAAAGGCTGCGCTGCAGAGGGCACAAGTCCTGCATCACGAATTTGCTTTAGCATGGAAATAACATCTCGTGCCTGTGCATCTTTTCCTTCAAGGCTAATTCCTTCAGGCAAGTCTGCTCTCTTTCCGTTCCCACGGTTTGCTGCAGCGAGCGCTGCAAAGGGGGTGAAGCCGTAATAACTACCAATAGCGTGTGAGCGTTTTAGGATATCGCTCGGTTGAAGTGAAATGGTTCGTGATGCACTCATTGCGGTTCAGTAACTGCTCCTGGTAATAGTCCCCACTTTCCGGGAGGAAGCAAACGTATGTACGCGCGGCCCATCAAGTCCTCGCGAGGCAAGGCTCCCCATGAACGGGAGTCAGAACTCTTTGGGCGATTGTCTCCCATAACAAAGAACTGATCCTCGCCAAGGGTACGGTCTAGACTATACGTAGCGTCTTCAGATACTACGTATGACTCATCAAGGGTGAGTGTTGTTCCGTCAGTCTTTGTAATAGTGGTGACTCCTTTATCAATGTGTACGGTCTCTCCAGGAAGCCCAATCATGCGCTTTATATAAAAGACTGAAGGATTGTTTGGGTAGCGGAATACCACAACGTCTCCACGCTTTGGCTCAGAAATGCGGTAGGTAAGCTGATCAACAATTAGATAATCACCACTTTCAAATGTGGGATGCATGCTCTCGCCCTCAACGATGAATGGTTGCGCAACAAAGACGCGAATGGGGACGACAATAATGATCGCGAGAACGACGAAGGTGAGTATTTCACGAAGCGCCGATCCAAGAACTTTCATGCGGGCATTGTATGCCTATGAAATTACACGTCAACTTTTCTTAGTTTGCCTGGTACACTGTCCTCAACATGGCACACGTCATTATCGGTCTTGGAAACCCAGGAGACGCATACACACACACCCGGCATAACGCAGGACGCATGGCTGCAGAGCTCGTCGCAAAGCAAGAACACTTTTCTGAGTGGAAACTAAAGAAAACTGCACAGGCACTCGTGTCTGAAGGATCTCTTGCTAACAAAAAAGTAGTGCTGGCACTCCCCGAAGTGTTTATGAATCACTCAGGGAAGACTGCGCTAGGACTTGTGTCTTCAAAAGCTGCTGCAAAGAAGCTTCTCTTGATTCGTGACGATTTGGACTTGCCGCTCGGTACCATAAAAATGACAGGATACGGACGAGGAGCAGGAGGACACAAAGGAGTTGAGAGCGTAATGCGTGTGCTTAAAACAAAAGACTTCGCACAGATAAAGATTGGCATCTCAGGAGAGACTGCAAAAGGAAAACTTAAGAAAGTATCTGGAGAGGAGAAGGTGGTGAAGCATGTCGTAGGGAAGTTCAAGCCAGGAGAAGAGGCTGTGCTTAAAAAAGCACTTGCAAAGAGCGCTGAAGCAGCAAAGCTCTTTGTTACAGACGGTTTGGAGAAAGCAATGCTCTACGCAAATACAAAATAGGACTGTGGTACTATCCCCTCGGATCAATAAGGGGGCCTTCAATGCAAGACAATATCTACACGCAGGCTCCCGTCACCTCGGAGCTCATGCGACTTGGCTTTGGTTTCCTGGACTATCTTCAGGAACCAGGACTTCTCATTCGGTACAGCGCTTCATCAGTTCCAGAGGGCACACCACTTCAGCACTCAGTGTATTTAGTTGAAGTGGTGCCCATTCCGGTTCCAGACGAGCTCTGGCCGCGAAGCCGCCGGACAAAGAAGCTCATAACAAAGTGGTGGAAGAATTCCCTCCACAAGAAAGCAATACGCGAGATGTTGCTTAAGTTTGAGCTCCTCTCGCCGGATGTGCCACAGCAATTTTGCACGGATGCGGGCGGGAAACTTGTCCCAGGATCTGTAAAGAAGCTGACCGAGATCACCTAACGCAAAAGGCCGCCCCTTTCGGAGCGGCCTTTTTCTTTGCCTTACTTCTTCTTTGGTCCTACGTAGGAGAGCGTCATGCGCTGATCCTTAGGCTCAAAGAGGGTAATGGTGAATGGATAGGTCTTTCCAAGCTCCAATGCATCGCGAAGTCCAGCAGGGGACTCAAACTCGCTAATGTGCACAAGTCCGGCAACGCCTTCTTCAATTGAAGCAAGCGCACCGTGCTTGTTGTACTTGATGATAACTCCAGACACTTCCATGCCCTTCTTG
This sequence comes from Patescibacteria group bacterium UBA6241, assembly GCA_002441425.1. Taxonomy (GTDB): domain Bacteria; phylum Patescibacteriota; class Minisyncoccia; order Phycocordibacterales; family Phycocordibacteraceae; genus C7867-001. The sequence goes on from DJWB01000001.1 coordinate 95,825, forward strand.
TAACGGTCCTGAGCAGTCTTCCAAGGGTTCTCCTTAAGTGCCTTAACAGAGAGAGATACCTTGCCATCCTTAACCTCAATAACCTTAACTTTAACCGCGTCTCCAACCTTAAAGAGAGTGCGAGGATCTTCAACAAGACCCCAATCAAGCTCAGAGATGTGCACGAGTCCTTCAAGACCCTGTTCAAGCTTCACGAAGACACCGAAATCAACTGCTCCAGTTACTTCGCCTTCAATAACATCTCCTACCTGATACTTATCAATGAGGGATGCCTTCTCAGTCTCTTCCTCGCCTCCACGCTCAGAGAAGATAAGTTTTCCTTCCTTAGCGTCTGCGGTGATGATGCGCACGGTGAGCATCGTGCCAGTAAGGCGCTGAAGCTCTGAGAAGATCTTGTCCTTGTCTCCCTCAGGAACACGAGGATAGTGCTCCTTGGTGAGCTGGCTTGCAGGAAGGAATCCCTGGATGCCCTGCCATGAAAGGATAAGACCTCCCTTGTTTGCTTCCTCAACAGGAAGAGTAAAGATAGTCTGTCCGGCAATAGCCTGCTCAGCCTCGCTCCAGATAGCAGCCTGACGAGCCTCCTTAAGAGAAAGCTCAATGTAGCCGTCTAGTCCAGCAGCATCAACAACCTTAGCTGAGATGGTGTCGCCAGGGTTTGCCTTGCGGAGCACGTCTGCAGCATTAAGGTACTCACGTCCATAAATAATTCCTGTACCGAATGGGGGAAGGTCTACGTACAGGCGACCACGAACGAGTTCAATGATGGTTCCCTCAACTAGATCCCCCTCACGAGGAGGAACAGCAATAGAATCAATCATCCCCTCCATCGGATGGCCGGGTTCAACAGTAACGGTAGTGACAACCGGAGGAGCAGAACGGCGTTCTGCAGCCGGTGCCAGAGTCTCTTCTGACATAATTAGTATTGGCGGGCGCTCTATGCGATGGGTACTAGCTGCCTTTCGGTATGCCAGGGATAGCCCATTCGCGGCTTATAACGAGCCTCGCGATAGGAGATTTGTAGCACAGGAAAGGGTATAAAACAACAAAACCCTGCAACCAAATGGGTGCAAGGCGTGTAAATTCAGTGAAGAATTTAAATAAAGTACATTCCTTAAGCAGAAGGCGGGCTTGGGGGTGGACTGGAGCCCACCCCCTGTCCCGGATCGCACGTGGCGATCTCGTCCTTGGCGGATCAGCTGCCGTCGATGGCGCCGGCGACGTGGCCGAGGTCGTGACGGTGGCGGGTGCGGCCCAGGTCGGTCGGCGACGCGGCGTTGTCCATCGAGCTCATCGAGACGGCCGAGGCGGCGCTGCTGTTCTGGGCGTGATCCAAACGGTGCGAGGTGATACGCATCGTGGTAGTCCTTCTGCTTGAGGGAACTCCGCTCTCGGCCTTGGTGCAAGCACCTTGGTGAGCGGAATTTGCAAAAGATACCCCGATCTTCATGGAGTGTCAAGGTGCCTGTGGATAACTATATAGAGAGAAAACCTGCCCAGAGTGAGCAGGTTGAGAGGGAATACACTTCAGAGCAAAAAGCGGGAAGCACCGTAACCCGGAGAGAACCGGCAGCCGCTTCTCTGAAGCACCATTCCCGACACAGAACATCGATCCGTGTCATATATAGCGTAGCACCGCTTTTCTTTTGCCAGCCATACATGGCTGTGCACAGTCATTCGCATCCTGTATAATGAAGAGAACATGGTCATCACCCATCACGGCGGTCAGTGCTTCAAAGTAACGCTTGGAGATCTCACGATTGTTTTTGATCCAATTGCGAAAGGCGGCAGTCTTCCTGCAGTACGCTTTGGTGCTGATATTGCGCTTTCAAGTCGCAATCATCCGGACATGAACGGCATTGCTGAAGTTACCTTTGGAGACAAAGTTCCTTTTGATATTACGGGCCCTGGAGAATACGAGCAGTCTGGTGTAACCATTCAAGGCTTTCTCACGAAGAGCCAGTACGGACTTCCTAAGGGAACCCTGGACGCAGTTAATACCGTATATGCAGTTGGACTTGAGGGTATGACACTTGTGCATTTAGGAGCGCTTTCAGATCCAGTACTTTCACACGAAGCGCGCGAAGCTATTGATGAGATTGATGTGCTCTTCGTTCCTGTTGGAGGAGACGGAGTGCTTTCAGCTGCTGAAGCAGTAAAGCTTGCAGTGTCTTTGCAGCCTCGCATTATCGTACCGATGCATTGGAGCGGTATGGGAGAACCAAAAGCACTTGATGCGTTCTTGAGCGAGGAAGGCAGCAAGGATGCTGAGAAAGTGGAGAAGCTCACCCTTAAGAAGAAAGACGCAGCAGCCAAAGACGGTGCTATTATAGTGATAACTCCATAGGTATGGAATCTTTCCTACGACACCTAGATACACTCCGCGCCAAGCCGCACCATGTGCGTCATTCAATCGCACTCTTTTCTTCTGTTGGGATAACTGCAGTTGTAGCGCTCGCGTGGATTGCAACGCTCGCAACCTCAGGCACGCTCGCACTTAGCGACTCTCCCGTTAAGGAAGAGACACTTCAAGTGAAAGAAACATTTGCGCAGTCTAAGTCTGCGTTCTCTGAGCTTATGGGAGCAGTTGGTGCGGTTACAAATGGCACCTCTGGCGAGCCCGCTATTACCGTTATAGATACGCGCACTGAGACAAGTTTTGATACAAAGATTGAAAACAATACGAGTAAGACAGTGATTCCCTTTTAGACATGGCAAAGAAATCAGTTCCAGAGCAGGCACCAGAGCCACGCGTAAACATAATTGACCAGTCAATTGTGGGCGAGATGCGTCAGTCATACATTGACTACGCCATGACGGTTATTACGTCTCGTGCGCTTCCTGATGTGCGTGATGGTTTGAAACCAGTGCATCGCAGAATTTTGTACGCGATGCGCCAGACAGGACTTACGCCAACCGCTAAGTTTCGCAAGTCAGCGACGGTAGTGGGAGAGGTGCTCGGTTCCTATCACCCCCATGGAGATACTTCCGTGTATGACGCCATGGTTAAGCTCGCGCAGGACTTTGCAACACGCTACATGCTTGTGCAGGGCCAAGGAAACTTCGGATCTATTGATGGAGATCCTCCTGCTGCGTACCGTTATACAGAAGCAAAAATGTCTCGTCTTGCTGAGGAGATGTTGAAAGATCTTGAGAAGGATACCGTTAATTGGGCACCTAACTTTGATGCAACAAAGCAGGAGCCAACGGTGCTTCCTGCTGCTGTTCCTAACCTCCTGCTAAACGGCACACTTGGTATTGCAGTTGGTATGGCAACAAATATTCCTCCGCATAACTTGCGAGAGGTATTAGCTGCAACCACGCACCTTATAGACAATCCAACAGCAACTGTTGATGATCTATTGGAGCACGTGAAGGGACCTGACTTCCCACTTGGCGCTATTGCCTTTAACCAGACTGATATTCGTCACGCATACACCACAGGACGTGGAGGAGTTGTTGTACGTGGAGAAGCGGACATTGTTGAAGAGAAGAAGGGTACGTCAATCATCATTACGTCCATTCCATTCCGCGTGAACAAGGCTGACCTTATTACACGCATCGCAGACCTGGTACGAGACAAAAAGCTTGAGGGAGTTAAAGACTTGCGTGACGAGTCTGCTGCAGATCTTCGTGTTGTTGTTGAGCTTAAGGGAACGGCTCATCCGCAAGCAGTGCTTAACAATCTGTACAAGCACACAGAGCTTGAATCTACCTTCCACTACAACATGCTCGCGCTTGTTGATGGTGTACCGCAGACGCTCTCTCTTAAGGGCATGCTCTCTGAATTTGTTGCGCACCGCAGAGAGGTGGTGAAGCGTCGTACTGAGTACGAGCTCCGCAAAGCACAAGAGCGTGAGCACATCCTCATGGGTCTTTCAAAGGCGCTTGATCACATTGATGAGGTGATCGCGACCATTCGTAAGTCAGCAGATACTCCAACAGCGTCCACAAACCTCCAAAAGAAGTTTGGTTTCACCATCATTCAAGCAACTGCAATTCTTGAGATGCGTCTCCAGAAGCTTTCAGGTCTTGAAAGAAAGAAGATTGAAGAGGAACTTGCTGAGATTCAGAAGCTTATAACAAGACTCAAGAAGATCCTTTCTTCAGAGAAGAATATTCTTGCTGTTGTGCGCGAGGAGTTGGTCGCCATTAGCGAGAAGTACGGAGACGATCGTCGCACGAAGATTGTAAAGGGAGGTGTGAAGAATATTTCAGTACAAGACCTCGTACCTGACGAAGAGTCTGTACTTGTACTTACTGCAGGCGGCTACGTAAAGCGTACGAATCCAGACGAGTACAAAGTACAGAAGCGTGGAGGTGTTGGAGTGATTGATATGTCTACTAAGGAAGAGGATGTGGTTACACACTTCCTTGCCTGTTCAACGCACTCAGACCTTCTCTTCTTCACAGATCATGGAAAGGCATACCAGATGAAGATGTATGAGCTTCCAGAGGGAAGACGTGCCACAAAGGGCAAGAGCATCATGAACTTCATTCAGCTTGCAGCTGACGAGAAGGTAACAAGTGTACTTCCTGTTCCAAAGGGAGCAGAGCGAGAAGCACTTTCTGTGTTCTTCGTAACAGCAGAAGGAGTTGTTAAGAAGGTTGAGGCTAAGAACTTCGCTGATGTACGCCGTTCAGGAATTATCGCTATTGCGCTTAAGGGTGCAGACAAACTTGTATCTGCACACTTGGCAGGAGATGGAGACAGTATTTCTATCGTTACCTCAAAGGGACAGAGCATTCGCTTTGACGAAACTGACGTGCGCGCTATGGGCCGCACTGCTGCTGGCGTGCGCGGTATGAGCGTAAAGAAGGGAGACAAGATTGTATCTGCTGAAGTGGTTTCAGGTGCAGATACTAACGCATCTCTGCTCGTTATCATGAACAAGGGATACGGAAAGAAGACTTCCCTTTCTGAATACAAGATTCAGGGCCGCGGCGGTTCAGGAATTAAGACCGCAGAAGTAACCGCAAAGACTGGAGAGATTATCGGTGCCAAGGTTCTCTCAGGAGATGCAGAGAAGGAACAGGAGATTGTAGTTATCTCAAAGAAGGGACAGGTTATTCGCTGTTCAGCGGGAGAGATTCCGTCTCTCTCACGCGCGACGCAGGGTGTCCGCATTATGAAGATGCGCGAAGGGGACTCAATAGCCTCTATGGTTGCGCTATAATTTAGATATATGGAAGGATCATTTGCCCCAAGACAGGAGTCACCTGAACAAGCGGAATCTCGCAACATTATGGCTGCGATTTCTCGGACGCTTACAGATGAAGAGATGCGAGCGTTTAATAATATTGGAGACCCTGCCATCTCTGAAGAGGACCGACAGGCTCGCATCAGAATATTTAATGCGCTTAAGGCAGGACAGAAAGCGGAGGGAGAAACTCTCGCAGATGATGTATTTGATAACGTGCCTGTTAGGCTTTCTGGAAAAATAGTTAAAGTTTCTCGGAGCAAGCGTGGAATAGTTTCAATAGAAGAACTACGATAGTTGACCTTTGCGGCTTTCATAGTATTATAGTGTGGACGCCGAAATGGGAGTACGCGTCACAAAAAGGAAAGGTTCAGTCAAATGAACACCCAACAAAGTTCGCCGCCCATGGCCCACGGCCATGTCCGCCACCAGGATCCGACGACCGGCGAGCTCACCGCGCCCGAGGTGCTGCGCACCAAGTCCTGGCGCAATTCGCCCCAGGGCCGGGACTATCTTTCCAAGCGGTTGTTCTGATACAACCGCAACAAACAAACAGGGCGCGTCCATTTCTCCGGACGCGCCCTTTCTCTTTGTTAATTTCTCATATCTCTTTCATCTTCCTTGCTATACTTGGAGCATGAATTTTAGCGATCCTCGCAGCAATGTCTTGCAACTCGGTTTGCGAGAAGGAATGAAGGTTGGAGACTTAGGTGTTGGGTCTGGACACTACGCACTAGCAGCAGCTAATATCGTGGGCCCCAGCGGAAAGATATACGCCATTGATATACAGGAAGATATTTTGAAGCATGTGAAGGATGCGGCGCAGGAGAGAGGTCTTCGCAATATTGAAACTGTGTGGGGGAACTTTGAAAAGCTGGGAGGAACCAAGCTTAGGGATGCATCTCTGGATGCTGTTATTCTTTCAAATACACTCTTTCAATTGGATCACAGAGAAGGCGCCATTGCAGAGATAAAAAGAATTCTTACCTCAGGAGGAAGACTTTTGGTTATTGATTGGGCAGGTGCGTATGGCGGCATGGGTCCGCTTCCGCATCGCGTGGTTTCAGAGCATGTAGCTGAGGAACTCTTTATTACTGGAGGCTTCCATAAAGTTAAGGACTTTAGGGCAGGACCGCATCATTACTCCATAGTATTTACTGCACCATAATATGGCGAATCTTAAACCGTTCCAGGTTATTGTCATGGCCATCTTCGGCCTCATCGCGCTTCTTGGACTTTTCCTCTTTGCAAACTTCCAGGGCTTCTCAGGAGGTGTAAAGCCACTTGGCACCGTAACAATATGGGGAACGCTTCCTTCTGAAGCGATGACGCTCAGTATCAATACACTGAAGCAAACAAACCCTGAGTTTAGTGGTGTGTCGTATGTATCTCGTCCTGCCGCTACCTTTAATACAGATCTTGCTGAGGCTATCGCCTCAGGGCAGGGACCTGATCTCATAGTTATTTCTCAGGAGGACCTGCTGGCTACCAAGAACAAGATCTCTCTCATTCCTTCCTCATCAATCTCTGAACGAACTTTCAGAGACTCGTATCTCCCTATCTCTGAACTCTTCCTCACAGAAGGAGGAACGTACGGAGTTCCGTTCGTAGTTGATCCACTGATGCTGTATTACAACCGCCCGGTCTTGTCCTCAGCGGGCGCTGCACGCCCTCCATCAACCTGGGAGGCTGTTACTGGCCTTGCAGCGGGGATTAATCGCCTCACTGACGCACAGACAATTTCTCGCAGCCTTATAGCACTGGGTACCTATGAGAACGTAGATCATGCGCGCGGCATAGTTTCGCTCCTGTTCCTGCAGTCTGGGTATTCTATAAGCGAGCAGACTCCAACAGGAATGCGTTCAAATCTCTCTCGCACGTCAACACAGACATTTGGAAGTTCTCCAGCAGAAAGTGCGCTTAACTTCTACACAGAATTCGCAAATCCAGGGAAGACTGTGTATTCATGGAACCGTTCACTTCCAAAGAGCCGTGATGCATTCATTGCAGGAGATCTAGGATTGTACTTAGGCTATGCCTCTGAGCGTGCAGGTCTTGCTGAGGCAAATCCAAACCTGGACTTTGATATGGCGCCTGCACCAACTCCTGCAACACTTACGACACGCATGACTTATGGAAAAGCGTATGCATTCGCTATTCCTAAATCTTCACGAAATTCCTCAGGTGCGTTTCGCACTGCGATGTCACTTACCGGACCAGATGCGCTTCCTATGATTTCGCATGCGCTTGGTATGGCACCAGCACAGCGTGGGCTGCTTGCTCCTCGCGCAGGTGACTTGTATGAACCTGTGTACTTCCCAGAAGCACTCATCGCGCGTGGCTGGCTCTCCCCAGAGCCTGCAAGCATAGATCGTATCTTTGGTACGATGGTAGGGAACGTCATTAGCGGAAGGGAGAGTGTGCGAGACGCGCTCTACACCGCAGATCAATCTCTCACAGCGGCACTAAAATAATCTTATGAAGACCCTACAAACTATTTATAGAACTCTCCTTGTATTTGCGGGAGGCGTATTAGTTCCGGCTCTCGCGCATGCACAGACCTCAGGGGGTCCCACAGGATCAGGAGGGACTTCAGGAGGACCTACAGGTTCTGAAGGGACTGCAGGCTGCGGAGCCACTGGCGCAACAGGACTTAAGAATCCGCTCAACAATATTTGTACTCTCCCGCAGTTTCTCAATGCGATATTGGACGCAGTTGTACAGCTTGGAACTATTGTTCTTATTTTGGCTCTCGTCTATGTTGGCTTTCAGTTTGTAGCAGCTCAGGGAAATGAAGAGAAGATTAGAAGCGCACGCAGTGCACTTATGTGGACGGTTATTGGAGGACTTGTCCTTCTTGGCGCAAAGGCAATTGGACTCGTTATCCAGGGAACCGTGCAAGCCTTATGAGTTTCTTTAGAGTATTGCTCGTTGGCTTGCTCGGGCTTTTGCCAGAAGCTGCCCATGCCGCATCCTTTAAGGAGCTAACTGCGTCTATCGTAACGCTGGTTAATGACTCCGTTATTCCTCTCTTGTATGCATTTGCATTCATCTTCTTCCTCATAGGAATGGTTAGATTCTTTTTCTTTGGAGGAGAGGAGCATCGCCAGAAGGGAAAGCAATTTATGCTCTGGGGAGTTATTGGATTTGTAGTCCTATTCTCAGTTTGGGGTATCGTGCGACTCTTCCTGACTGCAATTCCTGGCACGGGTGTATAACGCTCGCTTATTAATACGCCCATCTGCTACCATATTTAGTATGAAACTTTTCATCACAACCCTTGTCTTCGCGATTGCTTCGCAGTTGATGTACTTACCAGTTTTGGCTCAGACCACGAGTGGAACATTGGGAGGAGCAAACCTAGGAGAGTATTTAAAGAGCATCGTAGGGTTTATAAATACCTACGTTGTTCCGTTTATATTCGCTGTTGGCTTCATTGTCTTTATTTGGGGAGTATTCCAGTACTTCATTTTAGGAGGCTCTAATGAAGAGAAGCGAGAAGAGGGAAAGAAGCTCGTTATGTGGGGCATTATTGCCTTTGTGGTGATGCTTTCTTTGTGGGGATTGGTTAATCTCCTTGTGGCGAGCTTTGGGTTTGGTGGTCAAAATGTTCCTAAACTCCCAACCTTTAACCCGGGAACATAAGCTTCATGTTTTCCACATGGCCCTGCGGGCTCTATTGACGCACGGCCATTCCAGTCTATCCTTAGGATATACGTAATGCGTTACCCGTAATCTCTACTTATGAAGAAACTTGGTTATATTGGTGCAGCCTTCGCTCTCCCATTTTTTGCGCTCGCGCAGGTGAATGGATCAAATGTTGGCACGCTTGGCTCAAGCGTTGTTAATCTTATTAACTCAGTGCTCGTACCGGTTGTATTTGCAATCGCATTCATCGTGTTCATCTGGGGAGTATTCCAGTACTTCATCATGGGTGGTCACGACGAAGAGAAGCGTGAGACTGGAAAGTCACTCATGCTTTGGGGAATCATCGGATTCTTCATCATGGTGTCTGTCTGGGGACTTGTGAACATCCTTCGTGGATCTGTTCAGTTGAACAACAACGTTCCAGATTACGCACCAACACTTCCTGCTTCTCAGTAGTACGTAACGCGTTCTCCACTACAGAACCCCGCACCAATGGTGCGGGGTTCTGCTAGTATTAAGGGATGAGCCCCTTCCAAGAATTCATTACAAAAGTGCAAGACGCTATTCTTACTCCTATTATTACTTTGCTCGCGCTTGGAGCCTTTGTGCTTTTTGTGTGGGGAGTTGTGTTGTTCATCGCATCCTCAGATGACGAAGAGAAGCGACGCACTGGTCAGCAGCACATGATGTGGGGAATCATCGGTCTCGTCATTATCTTTGGTGCAAATGCCATTGTCTCGCTCCTAAAGGCAACTGTTGGAGGATAAGAAAAATCCCGCAGAGCCTTGGAGGGCCCTGCGGGATCGGTTAATTGGAACAGTTTGGGTTGTCCGAGAGCCAGTATTCCACACTGGCCTCTTTGCCGTTGGCGACGAAACGCTGTGCGAACACGACGCCCGGCTCGTCCCAACGGGCCCAGACCGCCCAGGCCCCCTCTTGCGTGTAGCGGTACCGCGTATAGGTCTCATTGGGACCATACGGTACGCTGTAGCAGAAGTGGAGCCCGGCTTCGTCTGAGCCGATGGCGAGCGTGCCGGCCTTGCCGAAGGCACAGGTGTTGTGCGTCCGGCTGAACATGGGGCAGGAAGTGGCCTCCGAAGAGAACTGCCTGGCCGCTTGTCCGGGTCTCGGAGTTGGACGTGCGCCCGGGATGTTGTTGTCGGCGAAGAGCATGAACCCCATCAGGAGCCACACCGCGAACCCTCCGACAAGAACTCCGAGCACGATCCACACCCAAGGGGCGTGTCCGTGATGGTGTTTGTCACCACCTTTTTTAGCATCTCCGCTCATGGCGAAATACCCTCACAGTTAAAAGGAACGTGAGGATATTTTATAACTTAATCAAACAAAGTCAAGTGTGCTGGGAAGAGGACTTGAACCTCCACTCCCGAGGGAACCTGCTCCTAAGGCAGGCGCGTCTACCAATTTCGCCATCCCAGCATTATGGAAACACACGAGCCTGTGCTCGCATGAAATCCGTGTCCACCCACCAGGGCTCGAACCTGGGACCCACTGCTTAAGAGGCAGTTGCTCTACCAACTGAGCTATAGGTGGAATATGCCAATACTATAAGAGAAGTGCTTGGAATTCAACTATTCCACAATGCGGAGAATGTGTGCGGGTAGATGTGCAAAGAGTACATAGGGAGTTGTGCCAATTTTCTTTGCCATACCCTTCATTGAATTGGGTGCGCTTGGGTTGTTACTTATAACAGTAACCATGTCTCCTCGCGCCACACCTCTGCAATCAGTTACATCAACTGATGCCATGTTCATAGACACTCTACCTGCAAGAGGACACGCAGTGTCTTCAATACAAACAACACCAGTATTTGAAAGGGCACGGTCTAGACCCTCTGCATACCCAACAGGGATCGTTGCAATAACGCTCGGGCGGGTTGCAGTGAACGTAGCGCCGTATCCTACAGATTCTCCGTGCTGAATAGTCCGCAGGGAAGTTATAGTAGTGCGCATAGAAAGTACTGGCAGCAAGGGAAGTTCGCTCTCAGGAGCTGTGTCGTAGCCAAATAGCCCCATACCTATGCGTACAGCATTCATGGGCGCGTGTGTGCTAAATCTCGCACCCTTGGTGGCTGAGATATGGGTGTAGGTAAGAGAGGGGAATGCACTATGGAGTTTTGATAAGCCGCGCTCCCAAATACCGAGCTGCGCTACAGAAAACCTCGTGTCCGTATTGTCTGCGTCAGCTAAGTGCGAGCAGACTCCGTCTACATGAAGATTCTGGTTCCTTTGGAGTAGTTCAATACATTCTTCTAGATCAGTCTCCAGAATCCCGTTCCTGTGCATGCCGGTGTCCAGCTTTATATGCAAAAGACTTTCCTTGTCTGCAATTCTTGAAAGCGTACGGAGCTGTTCTAGGTCTGTAATAGCAAAGGAAACCCTGGATAGGTGATTATGTGCAATGTCTTCGGGTCGCACATATCCCATAACTACAATAGGAGAGCGAACTCCCCCTTCACGAAGCTTTCTAGCTTCGTACAAAGAGTCTACGCAAAAGAAGGCAACGCCCTCCTTATCAAGCAGTCTTCCAATTACACAAAGCCCGTGCCCGTATGCATCGCTCTTAAGCATAGGGGCAATAGCGAGATGCGGGTATGCCTTTTTATATGTTGCAAGGTTATGCAGCAGGCGCTCCTTAGAAATGGAGATGGTTATGAGGGGTTCGTATCCGTACAGATGCGAATACACCTTAGAAAGTATTCTTCGTAGGTATCGCATGACGATCATAGTACCGGGGGCGGGACTCGAACCCGCACGGCATTTCTGCCAGGGGATTTTAAGTCCCCGCTGTCTACCATTCCATCACCCCGGCATGGTTGTACGCACAGGAGGCCTGAGTGGGAATCGAACCCACGCATAACGGTTTTGCAGACCGTCGTGTTACCACTTCACCATCAGGCCGTATAGGGATAATACCGTGGAGGGCGTCCTGAGGCTACACGTCCTTTGAGATATCGTCTAGGTGCTGACGACTCTTCTCGCCCTGGTCTATTTCAAAGCGAATGAAGGGAAGTCGAGAGAAACGGGTTGTCTTCTTAAGCTCATTACGGAAAATATCCTTGTGGCGCATAAGGAAGTTAATCGCATGTCCTTCTTCAGCGTCTGGAAATACAGATACAAAAATAGTTGCGTTCTTGCGGTCCTTGGAGAAGTTCGCGCGTGTAGGGGTGATAAGGGTATCGCGGCCCGCTTCGCGAGAAATATAGCGCCCAGCGCTTTCCAAAAGTATTGATACTGCTCGTTCGTCTCGTGCGCTCATATTATTTTGTTTCCGTCATCTTAAAGGCGATGAGCGTGTCTCCTCCAGCAGCCTCATACCGTCCCTCAATCTGCATACCAAACTCTCCTTCCATTTTAATTTCAGATACGTCTGCACGAGCCACCTGAAGGTTTATGAGTTTTGCATTTCCCACATGAATACCACGGCGGTCTATCTTTACGGTGTCTCCTACAGAGAGAATTCCAGAGATCCAGCGGCCTCCAAGCACCTGCTTGTTGCCTGATGTGTTAAAAGCCTTAAGCACTTTAGCTTCTCCGAGGATCTCCTCAACGGTTACGCGAGGAGCGCGTGCCGCAACAAGTCTCTCTACATGTTCCTTAAGCTCATAGATAATTGAGAAAGTACCAATTTCAATTCCTGTGCGCTCTGCGAAGTCTCTTGCAGCACTGTCTGTGCCCACATTGAAGGCAATAACAGTTCCTCCTGCAGCCTGAGCTGTTTTCATGTCATTCTCTGAAACAGCACCGATACCTTCTTGGATGATGCGGACAACTACACGCTCGTGCGTTATCTTCGCGAGCTCATGCTTAATAGCGAGTACACTTCCTGTTACATCTGTTTTAACTATGAGGGGGAGAACAACAACGCCATTCTCTGTAGCTTCAACCTGTGCACGGATAGGAGCCTTTCCAGTTTCAGCAGCAAGCTTCTCTGCATCCTTCTTGTTCTTTGCAACACAGAAGGGAGTTCCTGCAGGAGGGAGTTCGCTCCATCCTGAAATACGGATTGGCTGCGAAGGAGTTGCCGTATCAATACGGCCTCCCGTGAAGTCCTCAATAAAGCGTACTGGTGCTATAGCATTGCCTGCAACAGCAAATGTGCCAGTAGCAAGACTTCCGTCCTTAACAATGAGTGTTGCAGACATACCCCGCTTTGGGTCCTGAGAAGACTCAAGAACGTAGCCTGTTGCAAGCTGTGAAGCATCAGCTGAAAGCTCTGCAAGGTCTGCAGTAAGGAGTACGAGATCAAGAAGCTCTGGAACACCCTCTCCAGATTTTGAAGAAACTCCTGTGTATGAAATAGAACCTCCGAGACCCTCAAGATAAATACCGTGCTCAAGTGCGGACACCTTTGCCTTTTCAACATCTGCTCCAGCCTTGTCTATCTTGGTGAAGGCAACAACAAACGGAGTACCAGCTTCAGTAATCGCCTCAAACGCCTCAAGCGTCTGTGGCTTCACGCCTTCTTCAGCCGCAATAACAAGAATCGCAATATCAGCAGCCTGTGCACCGCGTGCACGAAGTGCTCTGAATGCCTCGTGTCCTGGAGTGTCTAGAAAGGTGATACGACGGGTCTCTCCCTCGTATTCATGTGCTGCTTCGTACGCAGATACGTGTTGCGTAATACCTCCCGCTTCGTCAGCAGTGACATTGGTTTTGCGGATATAATCAAGCAGGGAAGACTTTCCATGGTCGATGTGGCCCATAACGGCCACGATTGGTGGTCGGGTAGTTCGCTCCATAACTGGCCTCAGTAGACCATTTTACTTGCATAAATGCAATGAAGACTGCACGCTGTACCTATGTTTTCTAAAAGACGCACCTATTTAGACTGGGCAGCTAGTGCTCCCGTCTTGCCAGATGCACTCCGTGCGTTTAACGCAGCAGTGGTGCTTCCAGGCAATCCCTCTTCTCCTCATGAAGAGGGTCTCAAGGCGCATGAACTTCTGGAAGATGCACGCACTCGCATCGCACGGCTCGCCTCAGTTAAAAGCACTGCCGTTATCTTTACGGCTGGTGCTACAGAGGCAAACGCTATTGCCATAGGAGGGTTTGTAGAGAAAAAGATTCAAGAAGGAGCAGATCCTTCTTCCTTGCACGTGTTGTATTTGCCAACAGCACACGCTTCAACGAGAGGCGCAATTGAATTGCTTCGCGTTCGCGGAGTTATGTGTGAGGCACTGCCCGTACAAGACTTCGCTCTAGATTTGAACGCAACTAAGAAACTCCTTAAGCCAGAGACAGTACTTATTGCAGTTGAGCTCGTGTGTGGAGAGACCGGAGTGCGGTTTCCGGTGCGCGATCTGAAGCGTCTCATTGATGCAGCAGGATTAAAGACGCAACTACATGTAGACGCAAGCCAAGCACCCTTGGAGGAATCAATAGAGCTAACTCGTCTGGGAGCGGACACGCTATCTCTAGACGCACAGAAAGTAGGGGGTGTTCGGGGTATTGGTGTACTTATTGCTCCAAAGCTTTCTTCCCTTTCTCCGCTTATCCGAGGAGGAGGGCAGGAGCAGGGACTTCGTCCGGGAACTGAGTCCCCTGCGCTTGCGAGTAGTTTTGCAACAGCACTGGAAGCGTGCAACTGGAAAGAATTTTCAGAGCAGGCAACAAAGCAACGGAAGAATCTTCTTGCACTTATCTCTGCAGGTATTCCTGATGTTGTTGCTAACGAAGGAAAGGAAAATGCAGCACACATACTAAACATCTCTCTTCCTGGAGAAGATACTGATTATCTTGTTGCACTTATGAACGAAGCGGGGATTGCGCTCTCAACAAAGAGCGCGTGCGAGACAGACGAATTGGGATCACGTGTTGTTGAGACTTTTACGAAAGATAGTGCAAGAGCACTCGCAACACTCCGTATTTCATGGGGCCCCACAACTAAAGAGAGCGAGCTACAGCGGTGCGCGAAGGAGCTTATTCGCGCAGTTAGATTCGTACGGGGGAACGGGGTATAATTTTCGTATATGAATATAGAGGATCTCTCAAAAACACAGCTGCTCCTACTTACCATTCTCGTTAACTTCATAACTGCTATTGCAACAGCAGTTATGACGGTGTCCCTTTTGGACCAGGCACCTCCGACAGTTACGCAGACGGTTAACCGTATTGTTGAGAGAACGGTTGAGCAAGCAACTCAGGCGGCGCCTCTTCCGGGAATCGTAACTAAGGAGACTACAGTTGTTATTAAGAACGAGGATCTCCTTTCTGCAGCTATTGGAGCTGATGCAGCCCGCACGGTGTTGATCCGCAAAGGAGCAACCTCAACTCCTGTGCTTGCAGTTGGAACGTTCCTTCCGAAGTCACGCGCTGTTGTAACGGCAACCGTCGCAGGACTTCCTAAGGAAGCAACCATCTCATTCCCAGACGGAACAAGTGTAGAAGCATCGCTCTCAAAGCCGGGAGCCACGCTAACCGTATACGGATTCTCTGATACTGAGGTTCTCCCAAATGCACCTGTGCCAGATCTCATTGCTGCAGCAGATCTTAAGCAAGGACAGACACTTATCTCTCTTACTCGCGACAACAGCGCAATAACCGGCATCATCTCTAAGGTAGACGCAGAGGGAATTCACTCAAATGTAACGGGAGTTCCTGCAGGAGCTGCAGCAGTTAACATCTCAGGAGACATTATCGGTATCGCAACCAGTGTTCCTGGACTCTTTGCACCAGCAGACAAGATCTCTATCTTGCTCACCTCAGAAGATCTGTAATAAGATCCTCATCTGATCGTCATTATTAGTATCCTATACAGCACCTATGCCACCATTCAAGAACTTCACCACCAAAGCAAAGGAAGCAATAAAGAAAGCACATG
Organism: Patescibacteria group bacterium UBA6241; assembly: GCA_002441425.1. GTDB lineage: Bacteria > Patescibacteriota > Minisyncoccia > Phycocordibacterales > Phycocordibacteraceae > C7867-001. The sequence goes on from DJWB01000001.1 coordinate 111,517, forward strand.
AGCTGGCTATTGAGCGTGGGCAAAACCATGTGAGTCCACTGCACCTGCTTACGGCACTCATACATCAGGAGGAGAGCCTCGTGTTCTCTGTGCTTGATCGCTTGGATATAGATACGATTCTGCTTGCAGATACGTTGCTTGAAGCGCTAGAAATGCCTGAGCCCTCTGCAACCCTTTCTCCTTCATACAATCTGTACCTCACTCCAGACTTGGCTCAAGCAATTGAAGCAGCTGCCAAGGTTGCTGCACGCATGAATGATTCATTTATTGGAACAGAGCACCTCTTTGTTGCAGTACTTGAGCATCCGGGATCTTCAGCTGACTTGCTTTCTCGTTTTCGCATTGATGCGGAGGTTGTGCTCGCTACGCTTAAAGAACTTAAGAATGCAAAGGATGGAGAAGTACAGGAGCCTAAGAAGTTCCGCGCACTTGCAAAGTACACGCGCAATCTTACGAAGCTCGCTTCAGACAATGCACTTGATCCAGTTATTGGAAGAGACCAAGAGATTAGCCGCGTTATTCAGATACTCTCTCGCCGCACCAAGAACAATCCAGTACTTATTGGAGAGCCCGGAACTGGAAAGACCACTATTGCAGAGGGCCTTGCGTGCCGCATTGCTGCCGGAGAAGTGCCGGAGTCTCTGAAGGGCAAGGAACTCCTCTCTCTTGATCTTGGTCTCATGATTGCAGGCACGAAGTATCGTGGAGAATTTGAGGAGCGTATGAAGGGCGTTATGAAAGAAGTAGAGAAGTCTGACGGAAGAGTCATTCTCTTTGTAGACGAGCTGCATACCATCGTAGGAGCGGGAGCTGCTGAGGGTGCTATGGATGCAAGCAATATGCTGAAGCCAGCTCTGGCTCGTGGAGAGATTCGTATGATTGGTGCGACAACCATCAAGGAGTACCAGCAGCATATTGAGAAGGACGGTGCACTCACCCGCCGCTTCCAGCCAGTATTTGTTGAAGAGCCTTCTATTGAAGACGCTGTTGCCATTTTGCGCGGGTTGCGTGACAAGTACGAGCTCTTCCATGGGGTGCGTATCACAGACGGGGCAGTTGTCTCTGCTGTTGAATTGTCTTCGCGCTACATAACGGATCGCTATCTTCCAGACAAAGCAGTTGATCTTATTGATGAGGCTGCATCAGGACTACGCATCGCGCTTGAGAACAAGCCGCCGCAGCTTGAAGAGGCAGATCGCAAGATCCGCCGTCTGGAGATTGAAAAGGAGGCGCTAAAGAAAGATGAGGAGACAGGACACGCCAAAGATGTGCGAGACCGCCTCAAGGCAATTGATTCAGAAATTGCAGACCTTAAGGAGAAGACTTCTGAACTAGAACTTAAGTGGAAGAACGAGAAGGAGGTTCTTGAAGCTATCCGCAAGATTAAGAGCGAGCTAGACAAACTGCGCATGCAGGCTGATAGCGCAGAGGCTATGGCAGACCTCGGAACTGCTGCAGAGATTAGGTACGGACGTATCCCTGTCCTTGAGAAGGATTTGGAAGCTAAGTCTAAGCGCCTCAAGACACTTCAGAAATCTCGTCGCATTCTGCACGAGGAAGTAACTGAGCAAGAGATTGCAGGTGTGGTTGCGCGCTGGACGGGCATCCCTGTATCTAAGATGTTGGAAGAGGAAGCTGCAAAGCTCTCACGTATGGAAGAAGCACTCAAGGGAGCAGTTATTGGGCAAGACAATGCCGTTAAGATTATCTCTGACGCGGTGAAGCGCTCCCGTGTGGGTATTTCTGATCCACATCGTCCTATTGGCTCATTCCTCTTCCTCGGACCGACTGGAGTTGGAAAGACAGAGCTCTCACGCAAGCTTGCTGAGTTTATGTTTAACGACAAGGACTCACTCGTGCGTGTTGATATGAGTGAGTTTATGGAGAAGCACTCTATAGCAAAGCTTATTGGAGCGCCTCCAGGATATGTGGGATACGAGGAGGCTGGATCACTCACTGAGCGTATTCGTCATCGCCCGTATGCCGTTATTCTCTTTGACGAGATTGAGAAAGCACACCCAGAAGTGTTCAACATCCTTCTGCAGGTTCTTGATTCAGGACACCTTACTGATGGAAAGGGACGCAAGGTTAACTTCAAGAACACCATCATTGTGCTCACCTCAAACATTGGTGCTGAGTACATTGATCGCATGGCGAACATTGGATTCAACATTGATGGAGCTGATGATATTGCGCAGTACGCACAGGTTAAGGAGAAGGTTATGGGCGCTCTCAAGGACCACTTCCGTCCTGAGTTCCTCAACCGTCTTGATGACATTGTGATGTTTGATGTTCTTGGCAAAGACACGCTTGCCCAGATCATTGAGAATCAAGTGGCTGAGATTGTGGAGCGCCTTTCAACAAAGCGCATCACGCTTAAGATCGCTCCTGAGGTGCGCGCCTGGCTTGCCGAGAAGGGATATAACCCACAATACGGTGCACGTCCCCTGAAGCGCGCTATTCAGGACCACATTCTTACCCCTATCGCCACGCTTATGGTTGGCAAGGGCATTATGGAGGGTGGAGCAGTCTCTGTGACGCTTAAGAATGGGGAGCCTTCCTTTGAGGTAGCTAAAGCCCCGAAGCGGGCTAAGGCCAAAGCTAAGGCCGTTGCATAGCAGGACGTCTACTGCTATAGTCCTCCTATCTATGTCACAGGATCGCCTCATCATATTGCGCTCAGCGTCAGGACACGTCCGTCGCTCTCGCAAGAACAAGAAGAAAGTAGAGCGCAAGATTGAACTTAAGAAGTTTGATCCAAACACTCGCACCCGCGAAATCTACAAGGAAGTTAAGAAATAAAGAAAGCCGCCCGTGAGGGCGGTTTTTCTAATGAACAGCACCCATCAGTGACGGGTGCTGTTAGCGGGAGAGCTTCTTGATGCTCAGAATCTTTACGCCGCCGTGCATCATGGTTGAGATGCCGAGTTTGCTGCAGGCTTCAAGTCGAGCCTTTCTCTTGGCAGCAGGCTCGTCCTCGGCATAGACCTCAACGGTACATTTATCTCCGTGTTCCAACATAAACACGTTACCGAACTGGCAGCTAACTTCCCAACGAGAAGTCATAGTCTCCTCCCAGGTGTTCTAAAGGTGCAGATGCACCCTACATTATTTAGGATTGTTTGTCAGCGACTTTGTGAGCTGGACACACAGTTAGACTTAATTAAGGAACTATTTTGAAGGCGGTTGACAGCTGTATAGCATATCCGCTATACTTTGCTTATGGGTGATTTATCCGATAGTTCCTTAGGCACAACGCTTCCCGATCTGTGGACCGTAGACTTTGCGTCTGGTCCTGATGGTATTTGTTATGCAGATAAGGAGTTTTTGGATGGTCTTCACTCACAGGATCACGTTACTTTTGAAAGAGTTTTTGACCGAATAAACAGGGTGACAGCGTGGGATATTGACTCAGTCTTCCGTTCACACTATTTAAAGCCAATTGATAATGGCCTTGTAGAACTTAGGCTGAGTGTTGGGAGTGAGGTACGGTTCCTGGGCTTTGTATCTTATGATGCTCCATCACCAATCCTCTATATTGTTTGTGGCTTCCGAAAGAAGTCGCAAGCCATTCCTGACCGGCACATACGTCACGCACTGGAACGAAAACAATTGATTGAAAGTATTCGCGGCCCTACTAAATAACTTATGGACTACAAAGACTACCTTCGGAAAAAAAAGATTAGCTTACCAAAATCAGACCTTTCGTTTGAGCTTAGCAGCCTTATTACCGAAGCACGTCTTTACGCGGGCCTTTCTCAGGCTGAACTTGCGAAAAAGATGGGGACTACACAGTCCAGTATTGCTAGAGCAGAAGGGGGAGAGATGCATCCAAGCATTGAATTTCTTGATCGGGTTGCAAAAGCAGTTGGCACTCATCTTGTTTACCCCAAGTTTGGTTTTATGATTGAACGAGAACAGAGAGGTACCCAGAATATGTTTGCTGAAGTTAGAAACAGCAGAATTTTCTCAAAACCCAGTATGAACTTGTGTGCAATTGTTGCGCCTCAACCAAGCTCAGCTGTAAAGTTTACTGCCTATGTTACGTCTACAGCATCAAAAAATCCGTCAGAATGCCTATTACTAGCAACCCAAAGATAATTTATGTAATTTATGAAAAAGGAAAACCTCGGAGTTAGAGTAAATTGGGCAATGCTTTGTGAGAATGCATCTGTTGACCAGAATACAAACACAGTAAGTCTTTTTAACGTTCTAGAAGAGCTCACCTTGAGCCAGGGGCCACTTTCAGTGGATGATGTAAAAGCAGGCGGGGAGCTTATGGACTTCCCCGAAAAAACACAAGTAAACTCAAAACATGTCTTGGTTGTGCAAGTAGAAAGAGAGACAGGTGCAAACAAAGATTCAAAGATCCAGATGCAACTAGAGGTTGCTGATCCTAGTGGAGAGGTGTTGCTAAAAAACGAATTTCCAATACTTTTTGGGGTCAGTGATGTTAGTAGGACAAGAGCTATCATTAGCTTTGACGGTATGCTTGTCACCAAGTCTGGTAAATATACCTATACAATTTCTACTAAGTCAGTAGGAGCTAAGATTTATACAAAGCAATATTCAGTGATCTTGGATGTAAAGATTAGAAAGTAGAAGAACCTACTTGCTGTCATCTGAAAGTCTTGATGATCCAGATAGCGATTGTTTTATGCGGGCCCACGAGGAATCGAACCTCGACCGACGGTTTTGGAGACCGACGTTCTACCATTAAACTATAGGCCCTTCGTTTGACACGATACCAGACTATAGGGTGTGGGAAAAGAAGCAGGAGGTACAACCCTTACGCTACAATGTTTCTATGAACAGGCTGTGGGCCCCCGTGCTTCTCTTTGTACTCCTTTTGAGTTCAGTTCCTTTCTCTGTTGAGGCAGCAAACCTGCCTCTCTTGGATCCTAATTGGCACATAGTTCCAGACGCTTCAGAACTAGACCCTGCATGTAAAGAAGGAGCACCGCTTGGGTTTGCGGGAGCGTTGCAGCTTATACAGAACGTGATGAACGCAATGGTGTCTTTGGGCATCGTTGTGTTTGTGCTCGTGATCATGTTCTCTGGAGTACTTTGGATTCTTACCTCAGCTAATCCGGAAAACCATTCAAAGGCAAAACAAATGCTTACGAATGCTGTTATTGGATTCCTGATTATGCTTTCTGGTTGGATTATCGTGGACTTCGTTATGAAGACACTCTATGACGGAGACACAGCAGGCTTCGGTCCTTGGAATACTATTCTCATTGGAGGAAACTACTGCATAACTGCGCCAGACGAAGCTCCTCCAGGTCTTGCAACAGGCATAACGCAAATACCTGGAAGTGGAGGCGGGTATGCAGGAGGACCAGCAAGCGTTGGATCAGGAAACTGCTCTCCCTCAACCATACTTTCAGCTGCTGCAGCGGGCGGATACCCAATAACGCAGGCACAAGCAAATACTCTTTCTTGTATTGCAAAGCCAGAAAGTTCTTGCGGAACTAACATCTCGGGAGCACGTACTGTGGATGGCAGACCAACAACAGCACACGGTATGTTCCAGATTGTTATGGGATACAGCGATACCTGTCACAGCCTTAATATTCCAGTCTGTACTGAAGCAGCGAAGCGTGCAGGGTGGACTGGAACAGGAAATCTCAATTGCTCAACTGCGTTCAGTGGCGGGCGAGTTAAGGCTGGAAAAGAGGATCTTGCACGTGTGTGTAGAGCTGCCGCAGCTAATCTAACCTGTAACGTGGCAGCTGCTGCGTGTCTTCTTAAAGAGCGTCCAAGCTTTAGCGACTGGACTGCAGACCCACGCAGCTTTGCGCAGAAAGCATGTGTGGCTCGCTTCTCAGGAGGGTAATATGACTATATGAAAAACCGTACGCTCATCATCATCGCCTCAGTACTTCTCGCATTCACCGTGGTTATTGTGCTTGTGGTCTCTTTTGTACTTCTCACTGGCTCTTCAAGCACAGAGTCTCCGGGAGACGATCAGCTCATTCCAACAACAGGACTCTTTCCCTCAGGCTTTGATACTACAGAGACTAGTACGCTCTCAACTGCAGAGGGGGAGTTGGTTGTTAATGATTTTGTCCATAATGGAGAGACTGTTGCAGACCCAGTGAATCCTGGAAATTATGTACTTGCGGGAGATGTTGGGTACTGTCTTGCAGACGGAACTTGCCCGCATGGAGCAGATAGTGAGCGGTACTCAATATCCTATGACGATCAGAAGCAGTTCTTCACCGTGATTCTACTCAAAGAACCACTTAACGAGTCTAGGCTTGCTGCAGAGACTTTCCTTATTGAACGCCTTGGAATCTCAAGAGAGGAACTCTGTCTTCTTAATTCTTATGTTGGGATTCCGTACTGGGTGAATGATCGCTTTGCAGACGGAACAGTTGGCTTCAGTGCTTGCCCGCAATCAGTTAGACTTCCTTAATACATGAAATACTTCTTCCTTCCGCTTCTCGTACTCGCTTTCATAACCACGCCGCTCTCAGCATTTGCAGCACAAGCATCTTTCTTTGGCCCTATTGTTCCTGAGATTTGTAACGCGTGTCCCTGCGGATTCGGCGGAGTGATGCAGCTCATACAGAACGTGATGAATATCATGATCTCGTTCTCCATTATCTTCGCAACCATCATAATTGCGTGGGGTGGCGCATTGTACATCTTCTCCTCAGCAAACCCAGAGAGCAGAAGTACTGCAAACAAAATGCTCATAAATGCGGCCGTGGGCATCATGATTGTGCTCTCTGCATGGCTTATCGTGGACTTCGTTATGAAAACGCTCTACGGAGGTCAATTTGGGCCTTGGAACACTATCCTTACGGGCACCGGAGAGGACTGTATAACCAAAAAGGAAACTCAACCTTTATTCGGAGGATCTATAACAACAGTTCCTGGAACAGGTGGCGGTGGAGGAGGCTCAGGAACTCCTGGAACTATGACACACGCTGCCGCTGCAGCAATACTCCAAGCTGCAGGGATTAGTGTCTCTTCTTCAGGAAACTGTTCAGACAAAACTAATTCCAGTTGTACCTCGCTAGATGGAATGCATGAGAGCACAATACGGCAGGTTGTTGCCGTTAAGGAGAATTGCAACTGTTCAGTTGTGGTAACCGGAGGAACTGAGACTGGACACTCCTCAGGACACTCAAATGGATACAAGATTGATATCCGCACCGGAAGCGACATAAATACTTTCCTTCAAGGATTGCGGTCTTTAGGTGCCTCAAGTCAGGGCTATCCTAGATATGCGGACAAATGTGGAAACGTATATATGCACGAAAGCAACCCAGACCACTGGGACATCAATGTAACGCAGGGATTGTGTAGCCCGCTTAGGTAGCAAGTGTACGTAGCCAGTTTCTTTGGTGTCTTGCGTAGTGCCAAAGTTTTGAAGAGAGGCTTGGGAGGAGCGAAGTTTCGCTGCGCTCGTCTCGCAAGTATTCTCCTATAATCTTGTATTCAAGACCAAGCTCATTCAGTCGCTCGTCTCCAACGTGCGCACGCACGGTCCGTACCTCTTCAATGAGTCCACGATCAAATGCAGACTGGAGCCGTGCAACAATTCTCTCGCGCAATACATCACGTTCAGGATTGCAGATCTCCCATATAATCTCATGCTTAGGTTCCGTACGCTCTCGCTCAGGAACTGATCCTTTGTCATAAATAATCTCAAGTGCACGTACTATTCTTCTTTTGTTTTGTGGATCTAGACGACTCGCGCGACGAGGATCTAGACGTTCTACTTCTTCCATAAGCTCAGGAAGGGAACGTGCTTCCAAATCCTTCCGAAGCTCTTCGTTTCGCGGAGTTCCTTCAGGGAGTCCATACAAAAGTGCATCAAAATAAAAGTGTGTGCCACCTGCGAGTATGGGACGCTTTCCTCGCGCACGTATGTCTGCAATAAGCTTTTCCGCGTCACGCACTAAATCTCCTGCGCTGTATACCTCGCGAGGATCCAGTACGTCTATAAGATGATGCGGGACACCCAGCATCTCTTCTTTTGAGATCTTCTCAGTCCCAATATCAAGCCCAATATATACTTGTCTGGAATCAACAGAGATAACCTCTCCATCAAGTTCCAGCGCAAGTTCTATTGCCTTGGTAGACTTTCCTGAGGCAGTTGGGCCTATAACACCTATGAGGGGCAGAGGGTCAGTGGTCACGGTACGTAGGCGGATGGTATCATTACTGAAACGTAACGAAAAGATAAGTATGGCTAAAGAACAAAAGAGCAACTATTGCGAATATTGTGGAGACTTTCATGATCCATTCCGGGAATATCATTCAAGTGTCCGTGTAGGCGAGACGGTCCCAGACTACGAGTTTGAGACATTCTACAGAAACGATACACAGACCATGAAGTTCTCAGACTTCAGAGGGAAGTGGCTTGTGGTTATGTTTTACCCAGCAGACTTCACCTTTGTCTGTCCTACAGAGCTTGAGGAGATGGCACTCTTGTATCCAAAGCTTCAGAAGATTAATGCTGAGGTAGTCTCGTTCTCAACAGACACCGTATTCGTGCACAAGGCGTGGCACGACACCTCTGAAGCAATTAAGAAGATTGAGTTTCCTATGGGTGCTGATCCGTCAGGAAAGATTGCTGATGCGTTTGGTGTACTCGTTGAGGGAGGAGATCTTCCGTTTGTACCAGACGAGGGACTCGCCCTTCGCGGTACTTTCATCATTGATCCCTCTGGAACCCTGCGCTCAATGGAGGTTAATGACAACAGCATCGGCCGCGCTGCAAAGGAAACATTCCGCAAGCTTCAGGCAGCTCAGTTTGTTGAGAGCAACCATGGCCAAGTGTGTCCTGCTTCATGGGAACCGGGAGATGATACCTTGGAACCAGGCATGGATCTGGTCGGAAAGATTTAATGACAAAATAAAACAGACCGGAATACATTTCGGTCTGTTTTATTATTTCCACCCTAAACTTAGCTCTTATGAAGTCCGATTGTCTGCAGCAGGCGAGCTACTTCAACCGTTCGGGATACTTTTACCGTGTATTTAATTTTCCCAGATGATAGTTTAAGCAAGTTAAACTTTGGACGGTAACCTAATTCACTAAGCATGTCTCGTGTGTCTTCAGCAAGAAGACGGGAATTATTTACAAAATTAACCATTTGGTACCCACGATCCTTGTATATACATCCGTCAGTCTGAATAAGACCGCGCAAACATTCTTCCGTGTATAACTGATTCTTGCGTATCCATACTGGAACTCTAGCCTCCTGCTTTGCCTTTGACCCTTGTCCTACTTTCCAAGGCATCCATTCGTCTAAAGCTTTTGAATAAACACTTATATCAAAACAATTTTGGTGCTTTCGCCTAACAATTGAAACTTTATTATGAGGTAAGAGTTGCTTAAGAGCTGTAATAATTTCCTCGGCAATTGCTGGATAGCGCTCATCGCAAGAAATGCGTAAGCGGGTTACCCGCTTATTAGGACTAGACAGGTTTCCATCTCCAAGAGCTATGCCAACAATGTAAGCAAGTACTTTCTTATCAATAGCTTTTATTTGTGCCGCAGGCGGGACTTGAACCCGCACGCCGTTTCCGACAGGGGATTTTGAGACCCCTATGTCTACCAATTCCATCACCGCGGCATTGACGTTACTATATTTCACTAGGTAAATAATAACAAATATGAAGATACTGCACAGGCAATACTCTCGTAAAGGAGGGACGCGATGCTACAATAGCGTGTAATGAGCATGTTTGGAAATGATTCAAAGGAGCCAGCAAAGTTTGCTGAGCCTACAAAGTACGACTCAGTATTCTGGGTTGAGGTTGATCGCATTCAACCAAACCCCTATCAGCCACGTCTTGAATTTGACGAAGACAGACTCAAGGCACTCGCTGAGTCCATTCGCCAGTATGGCGTTCTGCAGCCGCTTGTTGTTACGAGAAGCGAAGTAGAGAAGGCAGGAGGAGGAATACAAGCCGCCTATGAACTTATCGCTGGAGAGCGTCGTTTGCGCGCATCTAAACTCATTGGTCTTAAAGAGATTCCCGTTGTTATTCGTGCGGGCGAGCAGTCCGACAAAATGAAGTTGGAGCTCGCTATTATTGAAAACCTGCAACGAGAAGATTTAAATGCTATAGATCGTGCAAAGGCACTCGCGCAACTTGCTGAGACGTTCTCTCTTTCAATGGTTGAAATTGGTGCGAAGATCGGACGCAGTCGCGAGTACGTATCAAACTCAATACGTCTTCTGCAACTTCCTGAAGCAATTCAGCAAGCAGTGGTAAACAAAGAGCTTTCGGAAGGACACGCGCGTGCACTTCTCATGCTTAACGATAGACCTGACGAGCGAGACACGCTCTTTAAGGAGATTGTTTTAAAGAAGACCTCAGTGCGCATGGTTGAACAAATGGCGCGCAGACTCGCCCAAGACAAGATTCGCAAGCATGACAAAACTCCAGAGATTATGGCGCTTGAGAAGTCTCTCACCGAGACACTCGGTACCCGTGTGCTTATTGAGAACCGTCCGCAAGGAGGCAGACTCCTCATTGAATTCTTCTCTCCAGAAGATCTCTCACACATAACGGCAATGCTCGCGCTCCGCGAAGAAGGCCAGGAGCATGAGTTTACGCCAGTACCAGAGACTCCAGTTGCAGCTGAACCAACTCTGTATCCAAACACAACCCAACTAGACGAACTTCCAAAGGTTGAAAAAAGAGAAGAACCAAAGCCGGAACCAGAAGAAAATCTCTATTCAATCAGCAACTTTACGGTTTAGTTTTCTTTGCTTTCTTTTTAGCCTTTAAGTCTTGGGTACGCATTGATTTCTCTCTCGCTTCAAGCGCATTTCTAATGTGCCTGCGTGCCATTGAAGTACGTGCATACTCAATCCAACGAGCTGTTGGATGTGCAGATTTTGATTTAAGGATTTCTATAATGTCTCCGTTCCCAAGCTTTGAATCAAAAGAAACAAGCTTGCCGTTTACTTTTGCTCCTTGCATATGATTTCCAAGGTCAGAATGTATGGCGTACGCAAAATCAACGGGTGTTGATTGTGTAGGCAGGTCTATAACGTCTCCAATAGGAGTGAACACAAAGATTCTGTGAGAGAAGAAGTCGCTCTTAAGTCCCTCTACAAACTCGTCTGCACCAACTTCAATGTGTGCTTCTTTGAGCTCTGTGAGCCATAGCGGCACATCAGGAGAATTTGTTGCGCCCTTGAGGGGAACATGTACAGGAGCCTTCTTAAGATTAAGGAGGGCAGGCACAAGATCGCGAATCCAGGGGAATGAAATTCTTTGGAATGCATTCTTTCCTGCAGTCTTTGCGAGTGCCTTGTATGACATGTGTGAAGCAATACCGAACTGTGCACGCTGGTGCATGTCTTTGGTGCGCACCTGCATCTCAACAATGCCTGCCTCCGCCGTTACAACCGTAGTGTGTAGAGACTGGTATCCGTTAGGCTTTGGAAACGATATGTAGTCCTTAAACTCTCCCGGGAGCGGTTTCCAGAGCGCATGAATAACTCCGAGTGCGGTATAACAATCATCAACTGTAGGAACAACAACACGCAGTGCAGCAATGTCATGAATGCGCGTAATATCGTCTCCTTTGCGCTTTAGCTTTTGATGCAAACTCCAAAGACCCTTCATACGAATGGATGTAGAGAAGTCTTTCACACCCTTGCGAACGAGGGCATGCTGCAATTCCTTTTGCACGCGTGCGAGACCAACCTCAGTCTCTTTGTTCTTTAATTTGCGAACTTCAATGGCATGCTGGTACGCGTCTGGATCAATAGCAGGGAACGCCAAGTCTTCCAGTTCCTTCTTCAGACTTCCCATACCAAGCCGGTCTGCAATAGGTGCAAAGATTTCAAGTGTCTCAAGTGCAATACGCTTTCGCTTTGCTTCAGGCACATGCTCAAGCGTAGTCATGTTGTGGTACCGATCTGCCAACTTGATGATAAGCACTCTAATATCGGCAGACGTTGCAACCAGAAGGCGTCTCAGACTCTCTGCGTGGCGCTCTCCGCCCTGATATTTGTGCTTGCCGAGCTTCGTAACCCCTTCGACTAAAAACAGCACCTCAGAGCCAAATAGAGTCTCAACCTCTTCAGGAGTTGCCATCGCATCTTCAATTGCGTCATGCAAAAGGGCAGCCGCAATAGTGCGTGAGTCCATGCCAAGTTCTGCAAGATGCTTTGCAACTGCAGAGGGGTGTATGAAATAAGGCTCGCCCGAATATCGCGTATGTCCCTCGTGTGCCTTTTTAGCAAACTCGTATGCTTTCTCAATTAGGGCCGTATCTTCAGGAGACGGGTTCTGAACCTGAGCTAAAATTTCCTTAACCGTCGTCATAGGCAAAGGATACTCGCTCGCAGGCTGCGTGGCAAAGCCTATTTCAGATACTCAGCAGCTTCAAGCGGAGTAAGCTCATCTGCCTTTTGGCTTTCAGGCAGGTATATACGACGCAATCCTTTCTTAAGGAAGAGTCCAGCTTTAGACTTGTACAACACTATTTGCTTCCCAGTCTTTGGGTGTTTGCCAACTTCGCGCACGATATCAACGCCCTTAGGAGGACGCTTAGGTTCTGCGAGCACCTCAACTGCTCGGTCTAGCGTTACAGTGTATGGATCGTCAGCACCTTTAAGTGAACGGAACTCTCCATCATGTCCAACATAGGGACCAAAGCGTCCGATATTAGCAACAACAGGCTTTCCAGTGCCTGGATGCATGCCGAGTTCACGTGGAAGAGAAAGATAATGTAGAGCATCAGCCAGAGAAACTGCTGAGAGGTCAGTACCTGCAGGAATGCTTGCACGCTTTAGTGCTTTCTTTGGGCGACCCTTCGCCTTCTTTGGTTTTCCAGCTTTCGTGAGTTCAACAGGTGCTTCAACTTCAGGAAGTTCCATCTCAACATATGGACCGTATCTCCCAGTCTTAACAAATATAGGAGCACCTGTTGCAGGGTCTGTTCCAATGGGTTCGTCGCTTTTAAGTTCTGTCCCGTCTTCCTGGCGTGCTCCTTCACATTCAGGATAGCGAGTACAGCTCATAAAGATGCCGCCACGTCCAAGCTTAAACTCCATAACTGCTCCACAAAGAGGACAGACAAACTCTTCTGGTACAGGACCAAGAGATGTTGCTTTCGGAAGATCTTCCTTTGACAGCACTGCCTTTGAGAATGGTTTATAAAACTCTGAAAGAGTAGCCTCGTATCCACGCTCTCCGCGCGCAATCTCGTCTAGCTCGTCTTCCATCTCTGCCGTAAAGGAATCAGATACGTAGTGCGCAAAATGCTCTTCAAGCCATCCAGATACAACCATACCTGTTGCAGTTGGCATGAGGGTGCGTCCAGTCTTTTCAACATACCCACGATCCTGAATGGTCTTCATGGTGCTTGCGTACGTAGATGGGCGTCCAATACCTCGCTTCTCAAGCTCTTTAATGAGGCCTGCTTCTGTGTAGCGGTTGGGCGGCTCTGTCTGCTTTTCTAGGGAACCGAGTGAAAGCAGGGTAAGGGACTCTCCTTCAGAAAGTTTTGGAAGTTCAACATCCTCTCCCCGCGCTTTCGTGTCGCAGGCGAGCCAGCCTGGGAAAATAAGACGGGAACCATTTGCAGAGAACAAAGGAATCTCTGCAGATGCCTTTGCTTTAACACTGGTACGCAGCATCTTTGCTGCTGACATCTGAGAAGAAAGTGTGCGGTTGCGTATGAGTTCGTACACTGCAGTCTCGTCTCCTGTTGCACCCGCTGTTTTTTTTGCCGGGTCTGTTGGACGCACAGCCTCGTGTGCTTCCTGTGCATTCTTGCTCGTTGTCTTATAGGCACGTACTTCTACGTACTCCTTTCCGTATTCTTTCTCGGCAACAGCAGCAAGCTTTTCAACAGCCTCTTTTCCAAGGGATACGGAGTCCGTACGCATATAGGTTATGTGCCCAGCTTCATACAGTTTCTGTGCAGCACGCATCGTGCGTGAAGGAGAGAATCCAAGACGTGTAGACGCTGCCTGCTGCAACGTTGAAGTTGTAAACGGTGGTTTAGGATTTCTTTCCTCAGCGCGCTCTTTAACTTCTGCAACGGTCCATGATGCAACACGACCTTCTTCAACAATGCGAGAAGCTTCCTTTGGATCATTCGGCTCCTCAGTACACTTGGCAGGGAATTCGCCTCCAGTTGCTTTGAATTGAGCGTCTAGAGTGTAATAGGTTTCCGGAACAAACGCCTTAATCTCTCGCTCTCGTTCAGCAAGAATACGAAGCGCAGGGGATTGTACGCGTCCTGCAGAAAGTCCGTACCGTACCTTCTTCCAGATAAGTCCGGATAGGTCGTACCCAACAATGCGATCAAGTACACGCCTCGCTTCTTGTGCCTGGCGCAAGTTCTCATCAATAGCTCGCGGATGCTGGAGTGCTTCCTCTACGGCAGTCTTTGTAATCTCATGAAATACAACACGCTGAGGCTTCTTAAGCCCAACTGCCTCCTTTACGTGCCAGGCAATAGCCTCTCCTTCGCGGTCGGGGTCAGTTGCAAGGAAGACCTCCTCAGCTTTTGCAGCTGCAGTCTTAATTTTCTCAATAACCTCTCGCTTATCTGGAGAAACTACATAACGAGGCACAAAGCCATCTTCAATATCAACAGCGTCCTTATTGGACTTAGGGAGGTCACGCACATGACCAACAGAGGCAAGCACCTCGTACTCTTTTCCGAGGTACTGCTGTATGGTGCGCGCCTTTGCAGGGGACTCAACAATTAAAAGTCTCTTTGCCATGTGTGCTAACACATACCGCGCATACCTATATATGGTCAAGTTTTGAAAGTGCGCGGGAAATGAAAAAGCCTACGAAAAACGCAGGCTTTGCCTGGAAGAAGGACGCGCCGCTAGGCGTGTCTCTCGTGATACCAGACGAAGAAAAGGGTGATGAGGCCGAACGTCGCGTAGAAGATGCAGGCGACGATGAGCGGCAGGGCATTGATCCAGTGCCACTTGAATTGGTCCATGGGATCAACCAGGAACCACGCACTGGCAATGACAGCCGCCTTGATCGCCGCCGCTAAAACGCCGACGAAAACCCCAGGCCAGATGATTCTGATCGCTGGCCAACACCCCGGGTGGACCCAGAAGTAATATGGCCACGCCAGCCACTTTAAGAAAAGACCAGAAGTCCCAGACATGTGTTCTCTCCAGTTGCTACACAGTCAAAAGAACCCTACACCTATATTATAAAAACTCAATCAAGCCCAAGTGCTTCAAGTATATGAAGGGGTTCAGTTACGAGTTCAGCGCCAAGCCGAATAAACTGATTCGCGCCAACACCATTAGGGTCTCCAATGCGGTGCGGGACACATAAAAGGTCTCTATCATATTCAGCAGTGAGTCTTGCTGTTATAAGTGTGCCTGAGCGCTCTCCCGCCTCAATAACAAGAACGGCATCAGACATGCCAACCATAAGACGATTGCGTGAAGGGAAGTCTGAGGGAAATGGAGTATGAAGAGGCTCTTGTTCTGAAAGAAGTCCCCCGCCCTGTGCAAGAATTTCTTGAGCGAGTCCTAGATTTGTTCTGGGAGCAATAACAGAATCATCAAGCCCTGACCCGGGTACGGCAAGTGTGTGAAGTCCTACGTTTAGTGCGGCCTCATGCGCACACGCGTCAGCACCAAGAGCAAGTCCGGAAACTATGCTTATAGGGTACCCAGAAAGACCTTGTATAAGCATCTCGCAGATCTGCTTTCCATAGGGTGTGAGAGAGCGTGAACCTACTACTGCAAGAAGCTTGTGACCCTCTGGTGGCAGTGTTCCGCGAAGCCACAAGTGCTTTGGGGGATTGGGTATTTCGTTCAGAGACTTAGGGTAGTCCCGGGGAGTGAGTTGTCTCATGTCCGTCGTCATACTATGCTTTCCTTATTATAGTCCTATGTTAGACATACATTTCATTCGCGAGAACGCAGACCTGGTGAAAGCCGGAGCGGCAAAGAAGAATATCCAAGTAGATATTGATCGTCTGCTTGCGGTTGATGACGAGCGCAAACAACTGCGTCAGCAGCTAGACGATAAGAAAGCTGAGCAGAACCGCGCAAGCAAAACTATTGCACTCGCTAAAGATGAAGAGCGAGATCGTCTGCTTGAAGCAATGCGGTTCCTGAAGGAAGGAATGGGAGAGCTTGAGGAGAAGTACAAGGCTGCATTTGAAGAGTGGCAGAAGCTGATGCTGCTTGTGCCTAACTTGCCTGACATGACTGTGCCTGAAGGTGCAAGTGATGCAGATAACGTTGAGACACGTGTGTGGGGAGAGAAACCGTCTTTCCTATTTACACCAAAGACACACGTGGAGCTTATGGTGAATGCAGGGATGGCAGACTTTGAGCGGGGCGCTAAAGTTGCGGGATTCCGCGGATACTTCCTTAAGGGAGATGGTGCACTTCTTTCATACGCTATTTGGAGATTCCTTTCAGATCACTTTATACAAAAGGGAGGCTTCACTCCTATGATTGTGCCGTCTTTGGTGCGTCGTGAAGGATTCCTCGGTACGGGATATCTTCCACAAAGCGAAGAGGATCTATACAAAACACAAGATGGGGAATATCTCTCAGGAACTGCAGAGGTTGCAACCATGGCGTACCACCTGGACGAAGTGCTTGAGCGAAGTGCCTTCCCTATTAAGTATTTCTCTTTCTCCCCATGTTTTAGACGAGAAGTTGGTGCGCATGGAAAAGATACGAAAGGCCTCGTACGTGTGCATGAGTTTTATAAGTTTGAGCAAGTAGTACTCTGTGAAGCTTCACACGAGGAATCAGTGCGTCTGCATGAGGAACTTACCAAGAATGCAGAAGAAGCAATCCAGCTTCTCGGAATTCCATACCATGTCGTTATTAACTGCGGAGGAGACTTGGGTCTTGGACAGGTTAAGAAATACGATATTGAGTGCTGGATGCCTGGAGAGAATCAGTACCGCGAAACACATTCCTCTTCATACTTCCATGACTTCCAAACACGCAGACTAAACATTCGGTATCGTGACGAGGAAGGGAACATGCGTTTTGCACACTCTCTAAACAACACTGCGCTTGCAACTCCTCGCTTCCTTGCAGTTCTCGTAGAGAATTATCAGCAAGCTGATGGAACTATTCGTGTTCCAGAAGTACTCGTCCCGTATGTCGGCAAAGAAATCCTGGGACATAGCGCCTAGAGCACGTTCTGCGGCTGCAAAGCCTGCAGCTCGCTCTATGCACGATATTCAAGCGAAGCCTAAGGCTGCAACTATAGTTCCTGCCAGTACACGCAATGTAACTATCGCGCGTGGGAAGCAAGCAAAGAAAGAAAAGAGAACACCTTTAAAGAAGCAACGCAGCAAGAAGCGAAAGTTCTTTCTGATTGCGCTAGGGGTGCTGCTTGTTGTATTGCTTACCGTTGCTCTGTATGTCTTGTGGCTTCCTGTATTCCGCATGCATGAAGTGCGTGTAACTGGAGCACATCAGGAGGAGATTAAAGCAATCGCAGAACAGCAACTTGCAGGGAGTCACCTATTTATAGTGCCTCGCAACTCTCTATTCTTTATTCCTGAAAGCGAGATACGAAATGCAGTTCTTAATGCGTATCCAGATATTGAAGCACTTTCTATTTCAGCAGACGGTCTCACCACACTTACCCTAAATGCAGTGAGTCGTGCGGAAGCATTTCTCTGGTGCGGAGAAACGCCAGACACGCCGAGCGATCCTTGCTACGAGGCAAATGCTGAGGGACTCATATTTGCAGCATCTGAAGCTCAAGCCTCAACCACTCCTATACTTAAGGTATACGCAGCTCTTGAAGGAGTACAAGGAGAAACACCGCTCCGTGCACATGTTAGCTATGCTTCCCGAATTCCCGATGCGCTTAAGTTTGTAAAAGCCATGCAGCAGCTTCAGGCGAGTGTAGTTTCTGTTGCTATACGTAATGATGAAGCTGATTTGTACACTGCTTCAGGAACTCGCATAACGTATGTGCTTGGACATGAACAAGAAGCAGCTATAACTGCTGCAAGTATCTTCCCTCAACTAAATCTCAATGATGGAAGTGTTGAATACGTAGACCTTAGGTTCCCAGGGAAGGGATACTTTAAGAGAAGAGGAGACATATAAATGAAAACACGCGGGGGTTAGACCGCGTGTCGTGCTGACTTGTAGAGATCAAGATCAATGAGAGTCAGCATATCGTTTGTGTTGAAATCAATGCCTGTCATGTCGTCAAACCACACTTCCTTGAGCCTGCCCACCGCCTGAAGAGGCGGAGAAAGGTTCCCAACGATGTGTGTGTCTGAAAGACAAACGCGCGCCAAGACACTCAGTCTCTTTGGCTTGCGCTTTTTGTTGACGGACTTGCTTCTGACGACCTTGAGATTGATGTGGTGTCCCGGGCGTGATGGAATGCCCGTGAACTTCTCTAGGCCCTCAGTAGCAATGTTCTTCCAGTCGCTTTCAGAAACTCCAGTCCCAGTGAAGTGCAAAAACCCCCAGAGACCATCATGTTCCTGAGCGAGGATTCCTCGCTGTGTGCCTACGATGAGGCGAACAGAAATCTTCATCAGACGCCCCTCCAATGCCTTGTCACAGGATTGTGACTAAAGCTCTGCAGGCACTCTACGTGAGCTCACCTGGATTGTCTAATTCAGAGGCTCCCAGTAGGATGGCCACATGGAATCATTCTGGCAAAAGCTGAATAAACCCTTACTTGTACTCGCTCCCATGGCGGACGTAACTGATCCTGCGTACCGCAGGCTTATCGCTGAACACGCGGCCCCTTCAGTTATGTGGACAGAGTTTGTGTCAGCAGATGGTCTGTACCACACACGAGAGAAGGCAGGCATGAAAGACGAGGAGAATCCGCTTATGCGAGACTTGCAGTTTGGGGAGCGCGAGCGACCTATTGTTGCGCAGTTGTTTTCGTCCAAGCCCGAGATGATGTCATACGCTGCAAAGCTCTGTGTTGAACTTGGCTTTGACGGAATTGATATCAATATGGGATGCCCAGATCGCTCCATTGAAAAGCAGGGATGTGGTGCGGCGATGATTAAGGACCCTGAGAATGCAAAGGCAATTATTCGTGCAGCTCGTGAGTCAGGTCTCCCGGTTTCAGTGAAGACACGTATTGGCTACAATCAGGAGAGTATTGATACCTGGATTCCTGAATTACTCTCAGAAGCACCCGAAGCGCTTACGGTTCATTTGCGTACACGCAAAGAGATGTCAGCAGTCCCTGCGCACTGGGAGTTCATGGAGCGAGTTGTAGCGCTTAGGGATACTCATAGTCCCGAAACACTGGTGCTTGGTAATGGAGATGTTAAGTCTCTGGAAGAAGCAAAGCAGAAGGTTAAGGAGACCGGATGCGACGGTGTTATGTTGGGACGTGCCATCTTCGGAAACCCCTGGCTTTTTACCGGCAGAGACTTCGCTGAAATTTCTCCCGAGGAACGCATTCAGGCACTTCGCACGCTGGCTGAATACTTTAGCGAGCTAACGCCTGCAAAGCATTTTCATATTCTTAAAAAGCACTTTAAGGCTTTTATACAGGGCTGGCCTGGTGCTGCAGAGTTACGTTCTGAACTTATGCAAACAGGAAGCAGGGAAGAGTTGGAGGCAGTGTTGGAGCAACACGGCCTGGTATAATCTTTGGCATGAGACATCAATCTTTGTATAGAGCGTATAGGCCACAGGCCTTTAAGGAGGTGGTGGGACAGGACGAAGTCGTGCAGCCGCTCCTTACACAGATTGCAGGAAAGAAAGTAGGGCATGCCTATTTGTTTGCAGGATCACGAGGTCTTGGAAAGACATCTATCGCACGCATCTTTGCAAAGGAGCTTAACGTGCATGAACGAGATGTATATGAGCTTGATGCAGCTTCGCATAACGGAGTGGATGAGGTGCGTAGTTTGAATGACAGCATTTACACGCTGCCCTTTGCATCCGAATACAAGGTATACATTCTGGACGAGGCACACATGCTCTCTAAGGGTGCATGGAATGCGCTCCTAAAGACTCTTGAAGAGCCTCCCCAGCACGTCATTATTATTCTTGCTACTACGGAGCTAGAGAAAGTGCCTGAGACGGTACGTTCTCGCTGCCAGGTCTTTACGTTTAAGAAGCCTTCACGCTCTGGACTCGCAAAGCTCGTACAGGATGTTGCAAAGAAGGAGGGAGTTAAAATTGAACCTGCTGCAGCAGAGCTCATAGCACTTCTTGGAGACGGCTCATACAGAGACGCGCTTTCAGTGCTTGAGAAGGCACTGTCTGCAGGAGACGGAAAGGTGCTTTCAAGAGAGCAGACGGAGCAGGCAACAGGAGCTCCGCGACATGCGCTCGTACACGGACTTGCAGAAGCTGTCTCAACAGGAGATACAGGTACTGCACTTAAGACTATTCATGCTGCGCAAGAGGGAAATATTGATATGCAGTTGTATCTAATGCTAGTGCTTGAATACTTCAGACAAATTCTGCTTATACGGCACGCACCAGAGCTTCAGAAAGAGATACAGGAGGAGTTGGGAGAAGACGCATACAAGGATGCAAAGGTGCTCTCTGATGCAAAAGATTCTTTACTTACACATCAAGCTCTGGGCACTTTCCTAGACGCTGCATCTCGTATCAGGTTCTCCCCAGTACCTAGTCTTCCGCTAGAACTTGCAGTGCTCGCCATTTCCAGGCAGGATTAGGGAATTGGGAGATCGTCTAATGGTAGGACAGCGGCCTTTGAAGCCGTGAATCTAGGTTCGATCCCTAGTCTCCCAGCAATAAGAAAGCTCAAATAACAAAGCCCCACAACCGCATGATTGGGGGCTCCCGTGACGAAATCGGGCTACGTCTGCTTTTCTTACAGGGATTGAGGACTCAGATGATCCCGTTGAGAATCTTTACGAGCTGGTCGATCGCTTCTCGCTGTTGGGCATCGTGAGTAACTTCGCAGAGGTCCAGCAAACTATCACAGCCTTCATCACATTGATGTGCTGAAAGGAACGCCTGACCGATGGCCTGCTTGCCACCGCTAATGCAAATCATGAAGTCACGAATCGGTTCGGAAACGTGGCTCATGACGTGAAGGCTGTATCCGAAGGAATCCAGCAACTCTTCTGTGTTGATCGTGACCTCCGTGCCCATTTGCCTGCCAGCATTCTTAGCGGCTGCACCGATTGCATTCTTTACTCTGCCGACCACGTTCTGAATCAGTCTGGCTTGCTTATGTGCCAAACGTTCTTCATGTGACATCGAAAAAACCATTTCGAGATGAATATCAAGCAACATCGTAACGTCCTTGGGAATGAGTTCAGCATCCCTACTGACTGCAGAAGTTGAACACTGCAGTTTGTCCGTGTGCAATATGCTTTATTTATATAGATATGTCAAGTATAAAAGTTCCAACATCGTCCCATACCCCCAGCCAATGTATACTCGTGGTATGCCAACAGCTAACATCTATTTCAGTGGTCAGGATAATGTTGAGGCACTTCAGGCTCTTATTCCTGACCTTAAGACGTATCTCGCACAGGAACTTTCTTGCAGCGACATTTCCCTCACATCAGAAGAGATTAGCATTCGATTTATTACAAATACCGGCCCCAATATGATTGGCGATGTAGAGGTTCAGATATCGGCCCATTCATTCCCAGAACGCATTCAAAAGCAGGATCAAGTATGTCTCGACGTAATGAAATGGCTCCAAGATCGAACTGAGGTAAAGAACATTAAGGTCTGGCTTCAGCTCTCTAAGCTAGGACATAGTTGGTAGGTTCGTTAATCTTAAGCAGTTTCGTGCAGATTTGACATAGTAAGTTTTAGTGATAAAAATCATTCGGAGGTGCGAAATGGCAACAATCCTTATTGTCGAAGATACGCCGCTATACCAGCGAGGGTATCAAAGGGAGCTCGCAGAGCATACCTTGATCATCGCAGGGACTTCGGCTGTCGCCCGGGCTGAATTCGCCCGAATGCAGCATACGATCGATATCATCATCCTCGATGGTGAGCTCGCTTCGATGGACCCCGAACGGGACACTGTCGATATGGCGAGCGACTTCCGTGCCGCAGGCTTTACGGGTCCGATGATCGCTGCGAGCAGCAACCCGTACATCATGAACCAGCTCATGGAGAAGAATCGGTGCTCGCACCGAGCCAGCCCCAAGTCTGATGTCCAAGACCTGGTCAACCAGATCCTCGAGAACCGCCCTTAACCGAGCGGTTTTTCATTTACCGAAAGACTCAGAAGGGTTCCAACATCGTCCCAGACTGCCAGCAACTTTGGTACACTTATTTGTATGGAGAAAATAGACGAGCAAATTCTACTCACAGAGAGCTTTGATGTGCATCAGGATTGGGAAACCCCAATACCAGGATTTTATATAGTCGCATCGAGAGATCTCTCCAAAAAGTCTGTCGCAGATTTTACTGACGCTGAATCAGTTGAACTAGCGCTCCTTCTTAAGCGAGTAAGAAAAGCGATGAGTGAAGCTCTGGGTATAGAGGTTGTGTACTTTTTTGAGAACGAAGATACGGAGCATAGTTTTCATTTCTGGATGTTTCCACGACATGCATGGATGAATCAGTTTGGACCAAAGGTTCAGTCAATACGGCCAATTATTGAATTCGCTCGACAAACTATGGCAACTCAAGAAACTCTGGCTGAGGTTAAGGAGGCGGCAGAAAAGATGCGACTTGTCCTAAAGGAGGGATAAAATAGGTTCCAACATCGTCCCACACAGCCAGCATTATTGACAAGCATGTTTATTGTTTGTATTGTACAAACTTAGTTCTTTGAACACGTTCGCCACAACGCAGGGCACCCTATTTTTAGGATTCTGTGCGCTGTGGCGAATCTGAGATCAGGTTTGTTTGAACGGCGCTGTAAAACCACTCAGCAATGGAGTTTCCTATGAGTGAACAACAGTCCTTCCGCGGTCAGGTGGATCGCATGCTGGGACAAATCGTCACCCACGGTCGCCATCTCGAAGGATGGACGTCTGAGGATCGGCAGTGGGTGATCGAATATCCGGTTCCGGCCCTCATACTCTTCGCGAAGGCGGTCAGAGAGCGGGATTCAATTCGGGAACCAAAGCCCGGTGCGGTCGACCTCCTGATCAAGGACGTCTTCACTGTTGAGAAGGCGGGACAGATTGGATCCACGAGTAATGCCAACGCTCGGGTTCTCAATCTGACGGAAGAACGTCCGCTCGGTGCCCTTGGGCCGATCAAGACACTCGGCGAGCTAGCCGGGTACCGAGAGAACGTTTTGAGACACGAGCCTAATATGGGAGACCAGACCATCTCCTACATCAAGGCCGTCTTGGCAGAGCATGGTCTCAGTTTAAGTTCGCAATAAGATCATCATGGGCTGTCTGTTTCCGAAAGGGAATGGCGGCCCTTTTACTTAATAAAAGTTCCAACATCGTCCCACACACCCAGCTATAAAAAAACCGCCCACGGCTCTTGAGGCGGTTGTTACGGCTTGGTCAGTTCTTCAAGAACGATATCGAGGACCGTTGTTCTCAGCCATTTCTCGAAAGTGGCTGGGTTAAAAAGGTAAGTCGGTTCTATATTGCCGGGCTCGATCTTCCTTGAAATGGTTGTTCGTGTCCAGATACCCATCATGCCGTTGGCAGGGAAGTAAACCAGAGATAAACAGAACCAAGGATGTCCTTCCCTTGTTCCCTCTATGTCATACCGGAGGTAGTACTTTTCCTTTTCGTTACCGGACTCTATCTCAACATCGCAACATAGAGGCTCTGCGAAGTGAGACAAAATAGTCAGAAGCGAGTCAGGACCTTCAAGATCTGTCGTCATGTGCGACTCCTGTAGCGAATCTAGACAGAACCTACCACATGCTGAAGAAAGGTTCCAACATCGTCCCACACAGCCAGCAGAGGTTGTATAATAGTTGCATGAAGAATTCTTTTGGAATGAGGCCTCCTGCTAGGAACGAGCGCCCAGTTTCTGAAGCAAGAGAAATAACCCCAGCCCAGGTTCCTGATTTCGTTAAATCAGAGTTTAAGAGACTGAGAGATCAAATACTCCAAGAATCCGATGGCGCAGAACTGAAGGATAAGAAAGGATTGGTGGAGAATCTAGAAGATGGGGTCGAGCGTTATATTTTAGTTAATGAATTGCGAGACTCAGATACCCGGGCACATACTCAAGCCAGCCCATTTATGAATTTGACTCCAAGCGGAACGTATAAGGAAATACACATGATTGTGGACGTAAAGAACGGAACTATAACTAAGTCCGAAATGAATAGAAACCCCGATCCCTCATGGTTCTCTATGAGGTATAGCTAAGAAGGTTCCAACATCGTCCCACACAGCCAGCAACGAATGCTACACTTTTGTCATGCGAACTGTTGAACGAGAGATCGCCTCTGCGCTCATCTTCTCAAAAGACGGGAAGCTCCTGCAGGTTAAGAATGCTGAACCTGTGCACGGAGTGTATGGAGAATGTTGGGTTATACCTGGCGGCGGTCTCGAAGAGGGAGAGACAGTGGAAGAGGCCGTGGTACGCGAAGTGATGGAGGAAGTCGGTCTAGATATCTCTTCTTCTCCGAAGGAATTAGTATGGACAGGCAACGGGGAATCGACCCGGATCCTCAAAGATACGGGCGAGGAGGTGCTCGTAAAGATGCGCTTCAACAACTTTAAAGTTCAGCTTGAAGAGAACGCAGAAGATATCCAGCTTACGTTTGGTGACGAACACCATGTGCATATATGGACCGATGTATCTGAGCTGAAGAACATGAGCCTCTCTCGACCATCTATAGAATGCCTGACTGAGCTTGGTTATTTACCGAGCTGATTCTGGTTCCAACATCGTCCCAGACTGCCAGCCATCTATGTTAGGATTGGTTGAATGAATAAGAATGGATCGACTCGAGCTTGGTTCGTCATGTTTAGTCTGACAGCTATTGCTCTTGCAATCCCTCTCACAAATCTCAGCCTCTTACTTTCTGGAATATATAACGAGCCCGGGTATTCAGATGGAACTGTTTCGAGCCCAACCGAGATAGCATTCCTAACTGTTGCCATACTCGTGCCAATTGGAGTGACGGTTAGTGTGATTATGACTCAGTGGAAGCGCTCTGTGGCATGGGGTGTGCTTGGTGTAATGATCTCATTTGCTCCTGTGCTTCTAGCAGCAATTATTGCGGCCGCTGCTATCATCTCTCGGGCTCTGTTCTCTTGAGTGTAAGGGTTTCAACATCGTCCCACACCCCCAGCCTGTAAGAGAAAACCCGCCAACAACTAAGAGACGGGAATCTCATTGTTGCAGCGGGTCGCGTTTGTTTAGTAGATATGAGGTGCGACGAAATAGCGGATGGACACGCGGCCTTGCTCGCCCGGTTCGTCGATCGTGATGATGACGTTGTCTTTCCAGACAGAGCGCAGCACCTCAACTGCTGCCGCAACCTGTTTGTAGTTGCGGAGGCCAGGGAGGTTGTAGCCGTAGCGGTCTGAGTACTTTCCGTACATCAAAAGCACCTCGATGACCTGCTGCTCCCTGACGAATCGGCGCAGGCTGGTGTTCTCTGGAGGAATGGCCTCCAGAAGGGCAGTTGCGAGTCTCGCTTCAGCCTCAGCCTGATCTTGTCGTTGTCGCTCGAACTCAGAGAGAGTGCGGATTCGATCGCTCAGCGCTGACGCTAAACGAAAAGGATCGAGATTGTTCACGGTTCTTCTCCCAATAACCTAGTGAGGAATATACTATTTAAATTCTATTTAGTCAACAGATCCTGCAGAAAGGTTCCAACATCGTCCCAGACAGCAAACACTAAAGAATGCCATAATCAGTAATATGTATTACATATACAAAGAAATGCAGCCAGGCGAACAAGAAATAGTTCGTGGGATGATACATAGTTTTTACGCAACCGATCCAGATATGGGCGCAATAACAGACGAGAAGATTAATCGTACTTTTAGTGAGTTTTCAAAGCATCCAGAGAAAGGTTTTGTATATGTAATAAAGGACGACCAACAGATTGTTGGCTACAGCATACTTGTGAACTTTTGGAGCAATGAGGCGGGAGGAAATATCATTGATATTGACGAGTTGTTCGTAGAAGAGAGCGAGCGAGGAAAGGGAGTGGGAACAAATTTCATTAAGCACATTATAGAAAGTCGTCTGAACGAATGTGTCGCTGTTGAACTAGGGGTCATAGCAGGGAATGACAGAGCACAAAGACTTTATGAGCGAATAGGGTTTAGGCTCTCCACTAACCGTCGCCTAATATATGATTTCTAACCTGACTAGGTTTCTAACAACGTCTCAGACTGCCAGCTAATTTTGATACACTTCTTGCATGAATTCTGTACTTATAACTGGAGCAGGCAGAGGAATAGGCAAAGAACTGTCTCTGAGATTTCTCGGTGCTGGGTATCGGGTGTGGGGAACTACAACATCGGGAGATGCTGATTTCTCGCACGAGAATCTTCAAATGCTACAGCTCGATCTCCGTTCACCAGAGAGCATAAAGACATGCGTGCAGGAATTAATTAGTTCCGGCGAACGATTCGATATTGCAGTTAACAATGCAGGGGCGCTCCTTGATGAGAACGAAAAGACCCTCAAGACAGATCTCCTACGCCAAACACTAGAGATAAACCTTATTGGAACTTCGGATTTTACAGAGCAAGTTTTACCTCTTGTGAATAAAGGAGGGCACATTGTTATGGTGTCGTCTTCTGCTGGATCAGTTGGAAGGACTGGCAATGTAGTAAGCCGATATCCATCACAGTATCCCGCGTACAAGATCTCAAAGGCTGCACTTAACATGTATATGCGTACACTTGCCGTTCGATTGAAGGATAAGGACATTACGGTGTCTTCTGTCCATCCTGGATGGGCCAGGACTGATATGGGAGGTGAAGAGGCATCAATCTCAGCGGAGGAAGCTGCCGACACTGTTTACAAGGTAGCCATATCTAGACCAGAGACTGGTCACTTCTGGTATTCAGAAGGAGAATTGCCTTGGTAGAAAGTTCCAACGTCGTTCTAGGCCGTCAGCTCATAAAATTCATGCTAAATTTCTCTCATGATTAAAATCACTTACTTTGTCCACGGAACAACTGTAGACAATCAGAATGAGATCTCCTCCGGCTGGTCTGACGCCCCTCTATCCGAGTTAGGTATTCAGCAGTCAAAAGATCTTAAGGAGCAAACTAAGGATAAGCATTTTGATGTAGTGTTTTGTTCTGACCTGCAACGCGCTCGCATGTCTGCAGAACTTGCTTGGGGCAGTATGTACGAGATTATTCCCGATGCTCGTCTTCGTGAATGTAACTATGGCGAGCTGAATGGAAGAGCATCTGAAATTGTAGAGCCGCTGCAAGAGAAGGAAATGCATTTCAAGGCATTTCCGGGTGGGGAGAGTTATGAGGATGTGAAGAATCGTGTTGCTGACTTCCTTGATTTCCTCAAAGAAAATTATGATGGCAAGCACGTAGCGCTAGTGGGTCATAAGGCACCCCAGCTTGCACTTGATGTCCTTATCAAAGGAGTAACCTGGGACGAGGCTCTCGCGAATGATTGGCGTAAGACTAAGTCTTGGAAACCAGGCTGGGAATACCAACTAATCTAGTTAAACAGGTTCCAACATCGTCCCACACCCCCAGCCAATAAAATTGTTATAGTTTATGTATGACTTATATTCTTCATGGAGGATTTGAACGGGAAGATAACGAGTTAAATAGAAGCTTCTATCAAGAAGTTCTGAAAGGCGTTTCTGATAATGGAACACTTCTTCTTGTTCACTTTGCTTCAACTCACTCTCCAGAAGAGGTGAAAGAAACACACGAACTCCAGGAGAAAAGGATGCAAAGCCTTACGAACAAACATATAAATGTTGAGTTCGCGACCGAAGAAGATTTCTTAAATCAAGTGGAGCACGCGGATGCAATTCACATGCGAGGAGGACATACACCGAAATTGCTTTCAGTCCTGAAAAACTATCCGGAACTTGCAGCTATGTTCTCAAACAAAACTATTTCTGGATCTTCAGCCGGAGCTTATGCATTGGCAAAATATGGACCCGGGCATTCAGAAGAGGGAATACGTGAAGGTTTGGGTCTTGTTCCTATTAGATTGGCCTGTCATTACGAAAGTCTAGAGTTACCTCCTGATTCTGAGTCACTTACTGAACTTAAAGCTATGGCGACAGAACTGGAACTTGTAACATTGAGAGATTTTGAGTGGCGCGTATTCAATTAAGGTTCCAACGTCATCTCACACCGCCAACAACTTCATGCTACGGTACTGAGTATGAGAAGAGTTTCAGTAAGAGGTATCGCCCTACACGAAGGGAAACTTCTGTGCGTTAAATTGAAGCCGTATAACAAGATGGCTGCATCAGGAGGTGATTGGCGATGTCTTCCGGGAGGAACAGTTGAAGAAGGAGAATCATTGAATGTAGCTCTTATGCGGGAGATGTACGAGGAGACTGGCGTAAGTCCGGAAATAGGGAAACTATTGTATGTTCATCAGTTTCTATTTGAGGAAAGTGACCAGCTTGAATTTTTCTTTCATATTGCTAATCCGGGTGACTATCTAGAAATAGACCTAGAGAACACAACGCACGGATTACATGAGATCGAGAGTATTGATTTCGTAGACCCAAAAGAAACATTTATTCTCCCTATATTTCTTTCTCAGGAGACTTTAAAGAACCAAATCGAATCAAATGCACCGGTTAAAATATTTTCCTTTGCAAAGTAGGTCAGAGGATGGTTAATAAAAAGTTCCAACATCGTCCCAGACTGGCAACAAATAAAAACTGCCTAAAACCTTTCGGTCTTCGGCAGTTTGAGAGTTCATTCAGAATTGGCTGCGTCAGCTCTGCGTCGCTCGTCAGTCAATTCATCAAAATTTTTTGAGCTGAGTCGCCGATAGAGCGCATGCCGCTCATGTGGGTCTCTGTCTACATTGTTGGGGTGATCCAGAATTTCTTCAAGAGTTCTGAATCCTGAAGATTGCTCGTGCATGAGATAGGTCTCCCTTCTGGACAGAACCTAACACGGACTGCATATACGTTCGAGCGTCGCCCAATACTACTAGACATGAAAATGGACAAGGAGCTATTTTATTGTATGGTGCTAGCAGAGAGACAATTAGCCAGGAGGGCTAGCAGATGTACCAACCAACACAGCCGCTACTGTTCTCCTGGATTCATGAAGGTGAATACCCGGGAGGAGACTACACCTTTTTACACAGTAATGGCTCATATGTACGAATTGAGGACTGGAAGAAACGGTATAAGGACACAAAGGAGAAACCGGCTATCCCATTCAGATTCACCGTGCGTGACCGCACATTCATTGGCCACATAACCGACGAATGTCTGGTATCGCGCATAACTGAGTATCTGCAGGATTACTACGGTAAGCGTTACACCAACTGCTCCGCGTTCGCTCACTTCCTGACTACCGGCACGTTTATAGAGTGCGACGAAGAACAGAGCCTCGTTGTGCTTACGCAGGACATGGCTCAGTACCGAGGCGAGACTATTCGTGTCGGGGATATGCTTTGCGTAATCTATGCGAATGATCGCCTTTGGCGGTCTCGCAAGGTGTCGCACCGCAAAAGTTACTTGCGTGCCAAGAAGAAACGGAGAGGTACGCACGAGTTCACTCACGGGTTACCTCCAAGAAAGAGGATTCTCTCCGCGAAGGGTATCCGGGAACTCTGCGCGAGTGTTCTCGCTGATGATTATCACTTTCTTGTCTGCGTCGCTAAAGACGCCGCCGGGCCGGTATGGCTTGCTCAAGGTGGACGCTACGCACCGGGTGACGAACCTAGTCCGCTGGTGTTCACGGTGGGGAACAATGATGGATACGATAATGTAGTACCTCTCCTTGCGCTCCTTAAAAGACGTAGATGATCCCGGCTCTACACTTCAACGCCCGCGGCATTTATGTCGTGGGTGTTTCATTTTAAGTTCAGCATCGCTCCAGGCGGTCAGTTTATGGGTATATACTCTGCATATGTCAGCAATAGAACTTGTAAGAGTCTCTACTCCGGAAGATTGGGAGCAATATCACAGCATTAGAGAAAAAGTTTTATTTGAGAACAAGAACCGGTCTTATGATCGGACTCATGCTGATGAACACCGGCCTAACAATGTGCCATTTCTGCTAAAGAAGGACGGACTAGGTATAGCGACCACAAGACTAGATCTTCGTCCTGACACCCAAGCGGCTATTATCCGTCTAGTTGCTGTAGTTGAGTCTGAGCAACGAAAAGGGTATGGACGTGCTCTACAAGCAAAAATAGATGAATATGCACGTTCTCAAGGCGTAAAAAGGCTTCTCGTTAATGCTGCCCCCGATGCTATTGGTTTCTATAAAAAGATCGGTTTTGTGCCGGAATCGTGGGACCCAGAAGAACTCACAGGAATATCTAAGGATTCCGTTCAGTTGTCTAAAGCATTGTTACCCATGACTGAAAAGGAAATACTTGAGCTAATCAAGAACGACGAGTGGATGATGTCTATTCTTAGGGTAGCTCGTAGCCTTAATCTGCCGGATTGGATAATTGGTGCAGGATTCGTAAGAAACAAAGTTTGGGATCATCTACACGGGTATACGGAACGCACCCCTTTAGCTGATATAGATTTGATTTACTTTGATCCAGCTCATATAGATGAGTCACAAGAAAAAGAGTATGACCAAAGGCTACATCAATTAGTTGATGTTCAATGGTCTACAAAGAATCAAGCACGCATGCATGTAATAAATGGAAACGCACCATTTACCTCTGCAGAAGACGGATTGGCGCATTGGATTGAAACTCCAACATGTACTGGAGTAACGTTGCTAGACAACGACACTCTGCAATTAATTGCACCCTACGGGATAGAGGACCTTGTGCACTTGCGAGTGAGACCAGTTAACCCAGAGAAAGATATTACGCTTTATAGAGAGCGGGTAACAAAAAAGAAATGGAAGGAAACTTGGCCAAGACTAGAAATCTTAGAGACCAGAGCATAATCAGCGAGAACAAACTCTACTGCATACTTACTAGTATGAGCATGCTGATTGTTAGCACAGCAAATACCCCTAGTGTCTTTAAAAAGTAGGACACGGCTTCAGCTCTCCTATTTTCTATAAGCAGTGCAACTGGTTGATAGAAAAACAGGAAGGCCATAACAGCTACAGAGAGCACCAGCAGAGAAATTACTCCCACGCCGTCTAGAAATGTGTCTGGTGTGTCGTGACGAAGTGATTCAATAAACTGCATAAACAGCGCTATGGCGCTTATATACAGGGCTGCTGCTACTGCATTCAATACGGGATTCCATTTCATATAACTAGTATAACGGCGCAGCGCCTACCTTAGTTGCTTGCTGCTTGGCCGCGATATACTACACGCATGAAAAAGGGAGAGGATTATGTGGGCGTTACCCTAAGCTTCTTCTGCCATGATGGAAAAGGAAACTTTATACTATCTAAACGCAGTGCAAATTGTCGTGACGAGCACGGACGATGGGATTTCGGAGGAGGGGGATTAGATCTGCACGAGACAGTAGAAAATCAGCTACGCAGGGAAATAAAGGAGGAACTCTGTACGGATGTACTTGAATACGAGTTTCTCGGATATCGGGATGTGCACCGAGAGCATGAAGGAAAGAAGACACACTGGGTATCTTTGGACTTTAAAGTACTGATAGATCCTTCTCAGGTTAAGAATGGAGAGCCACACAAGTTTGATGAAATAGCATGGTTTAGACTGGACGCTCTTCCTGAGCCACTACATTCTCAGGCTCCTTTGGAGGTCGCCCTGTATAAGGCACAGCTTTCATAAGAGAATCTTGCAGAAATTGACTTTAATTTCTGCATCTATATAGTCAAAAAACCTAAAACACCGAGTCGGAGGGTTAATGGTAGATGCTCTTTTAGTACTGGTGTATCTGGGCTTTGCGACCTCTGCGATATCAGTAACGCTTACGAGATCGGATATTACTCGCGAGCCGCGTCAGTGGCTCAAAGAGAAAGTCCCGTCTCTCGCAGGCCTTATTCATTGCCCATACTGCACTAGCCACTGGGTCGCCATGGTGCTTGTCCTGTTCTACAAGCCCGTTGTGGTTGACCTGTTTCTCCCCATTGATCTCGCCGTCTCCGTTATGGGCGTCGTAGGGATTGCCGGGGTCGTCTCAGGGATCTTGATTACAAAGATCCCCTCGCTTGGAAGGAAGGAAGACTGAAATGCCGAAATGGGTTCCGAGATGCCCGATCTTTTGGATGCTGGTCATCATCATCGCCGTGAGCATCGGCGTGTGGCGGTGTAGTTCCGGATAAGGGATAACTTCCCACGAATACTTTTTAAGCCGCCGGAAGAATTGGCGGCTTTTTACTTTGTGAACACAAATAAATCTTGCCGTTTAGTATGCGATATACTTTATTCATATGAAATTCTTTGTAACCTACCAAATGCCCCATACGGGAATGGACGAGTGGATGAAAATCCCAGAAGAAGAGCGAAAAGTACAAGAACAGCAAATGCAGTCTGAATGGAATGCGTGGATGGGAGACCACAAGGACTCGCTAACTGAAAGTGCTGGTGTTGGAAAACCAAAGCGAATCACCGCAAAGGGAACTGAAGACGCTCGCAACGACATTATGATGTACTCATTTGTTGAGGCCACTACGCTTGAAGAGGCAGCAGAGATATTTAAAGATCATCCACACTTTGGCATTCCAGGTGCGTGGATAGAAGTGATGTCCGTAAATAAGAATATCGGCTAAGTAGTAGCAGATACGCATGTCCTACAAGTTAACGAAGTCTGCGGATCTTCCAAAGAAGGAGAAGTACGAAATGGAGATCCGTATCTTGCCTGAGATTGGGAATTGCAATGTCATTACCGCTGAAACAGAAACCGGACACAATCAGGAGTTTTATGACACTGAATCAACCTTCCACTACATCATAGTGAGCGGGTCCGGAAGCTTTTTCCTTGATGATAAGGAAGTCCCTGTTTCTGAAGGCGACTATCTTTCGATAGAACCAAAGACAAGAATCTATTACAAAGGCCGTATGCGTCTTGTGCTAATAACAAATCCTCCCTGGCGGCAGGAGAATGAGGTTGAGACAAGATCCAAGATTTGGTAAACGGCGTATGCAAAAACTACCCACAGAACTCGCTGCTCTACTAAGAAAGAATAAAGAGACTCAAGCAAGCTGGAGTTCACTTACTCCTATTGCCCAAAGAGATTTCATTACATGGATTAATTCTGCAAAGCAGGAGACAACTAGGATAAAGAGAGCTGAACGAGTTCCTGATATGTTGCGCTCAGGAAAGCGCCGCCCCTGCTGCTACGCAGTGGTGCCCATGGATCTTTATAGAGAACTAGGAGCAAATCCCAAGGCGAAAGCTACATGGAAGACTCTCTCAGCCACAGAACGCAGAGACTTTAGCGATTGGGTAAGTACAGCTAGCAGTAAAGAGGATACCGAGCAAAGAGTTGAAAAAGTGAAGAAGCTTCTTATGCAAGGCAAAAAGAGCCTTGGAAGCAAGAAGTAGCGCCTCTCAACAGACTCCTCATACCCACTTCACAAGGCGCATGAGATAGTTATGAGACGTATGCAAACAAACCAAAGAAACATCCTGATTATAGGCGCTGTAGTTGCTGCTCTCATCCTTATCGGAGGGGGATGGTATCTAATTTCTAATGTAAACCCTCCTCCTTCAACAGATACCTCAACATTTAAGAGTAAGGCATTCTGGTTTGACTACCCAAGAATATTTGATGTACGTGAGTTTGAAACAGGTGCAGTACTCGTAGGCTCTCAAGAACGAAAGGAATTTGTCCCGTTGGTTCAAGTTATGGAGTACAAGAGTGATCCTGATTCACCACTACCCGCAAGCTACGAGGAGTTTGTAACGCAGCAAGCACTTGAACTTTGTGGGTCAGACAACTCGGAAGAGAGTGTTGAGTGTAGTACTCCTGTAGTTGAGCCGTTCACAAGCCTTAATGCATTTGAGGGACTTAAAGTTACGCTTACTCTCACACGGACTAATCTAGAGACACAGGAATCTGTCGCATCAACCTTTGGTCCAATCTATGCATTTGATGTAACGAAGCCTGCAACAGCAGAGGATCCATTAAGATACACATCAATATTTGTGAACCCAACTCTTCAGGCAACTCTCTCAGGCACTGAAGTAACAGAGTTGCTTGATGCTGTTGTTGCAAGACTTGTTATAAGTAATGAAGACTCACAACTTCCACTCTAACTATGAAAGGATTCGTAACTAATATTGAGCACGAGACAGAGGAGAATAATAACTTTAGAAAGGTGCTCTACACTGCGCAGCATTGCCAGCTCGTTGTGATGTCAATTCCAGTATCAGAAGATATTGGAGCAGAAATACACGATGTAGATCAGTTCATTCGTATTGAAGAAGGGGAAGGTACGAGCATACTAGACGGTGTTGAACGATCTCTCACCAAGGGCTCTGCGGTAGTTATTCCTGCAGGTGTACAGCACAACATCATAAATACTTCAGACACCAATGCACTCAAGCTATATAGCGTATATGCTCCCGCACATCATGAAGATGGAGTGATCCACAAAACAAAAGCTGAGGCACTTAAAGATGATGAACACTTTGACGGACACACTACTGATGCGCTAGAACAAGAGTAATGACATCTAAAGCCATTCTTGCTGGAGGCTGTTTCTGGGGCCTTGAGGAGCTGTTTAGGAGCCGTACAGGGGTGCTTGCTACCGAAGCCGGCTATACCGGAGGAGAGAATGAGAACCCTACATATGAGAACCACCCAGGCCATGCAGAGGCTCTGGAAATTACGTATGACCCTGAGCAGACCTCTTTCATAGAACTTTTGGATTTCTTTTTCTGCGTACACAATCCAACGACACTAAATCAACAAGGAAATGACATGGGAACCTCATACCGGTCTGCTATTTTCTATCAGAACGAAAAGGAGAAGAGAGAGGCAGCTGAGTTTATACAAAGAGTAGATAACTCAGGAAGATGGGAGGATCCTGTAGTTACTACATTGGAACCATTCACCAAGTTCTATCCTGCAGAAGAGCCTCACCAGGACTACCTACAAAAGAATCCAGGAGGCTATACCTGCCATGCAGTGTATTTTGATTCATACCTGTAACGTATGGCTATGTACGATGTAATTGTTATAGGAGGTGGAGCCTCAGGAATGATGGCTGCTGGACGCGCTGCTGAGCGCGGGAGGAAAGTACTTCTTATAGAGAAGCAGAGAAAGCTTGGAGAGAAGCTCCGTATAACAGGAGGAACCAGATGCAATATAACGAATGCTGAGGAGGACACAGGTGTACTTCTCAAAAAGTATGGAAGTGCTGCTGACTTCCTACACTCTCCTTTCTCCAAGTTCGGAGTGCAGGACACATTTAAATTCTTTGAAGAAAGAGGGCTTCCTTTAAAAGTAGAAGCGAACAAGCGTGCATTTCCAAAGACAGAGAAGGCAGAGGATGTGTGTGCAGTACTGGAGAAATACTTGAAGGACACCTCCGTAGAAGTTAAGAGGGGTCTACCAGTTACCGCAATAGAAAAAACAAAGGAGGGAATCACGGGAGTTATTCTTGGAGGCACTACCTATACTGCTGAGTCATACATACTAGCAACGGGAGGAGTGTCTCATCCTGAAACTGGGTCAACGGGAGATGGGTTCGGGTGGTTAAAGCAGCTTGGACATACTGTGCAAGATCCAACACCAACTATTGTTCCTCTTCGCACAAAGGAGAAATGGTCCAAGCAACTCTCCGGAGTTTCTTTAAAGAACATAAAGATAACGTTCTTTGCTGGAGGGAAAAAAGGTTTCTCTAAAAAAGGAAACGTATTGCTTACGCACTTTGGAATTTCAGGACCACTCATACTGAACAGTGCACACCAAGTAGCAGATTTGCTCCACGAGGAGCAAGTAACTGCAACGATTGATACGTATCCTGAAATGGACTTGGGAATTTTGGACAAACATATAAGTACTGTATTTGATGCACACAAAAACAAGCTCCTTAAGAACGTATTTAAGGAACTAGCACCAGAGGGAACTACAGACGTACTCCTCTCATTAGTGCCCTCCATTAGTCCTGAAACAAAAATTCATAGCGTTACGAAGGCAGAGCGAAGACAGCTCGCAGAACTATTAAAGGCTCTCCCTTTAACTATTACAGGTCTTATGGGGCTAGACCGAGCGGTTATTGCAGACGGCGGAGTTGATCTTGTTGAGATAGATACACGGACCATGAGATCACGCAGATGCAGTAATTTATTTGTTACGGGGGACCTTCTCCATATCGTGCGCCCCTCAGGAGGATACTCACTGCAATTGTGCTGGACTACAGGGTATCTCGCAGGAAGCAGCGCGTAACTCTTATCAAGATGCCCTAAATGCGTTAGGGTATGAGTGTGGCAAAGAACACCCCATCAGGAGGAGCCCCTCAAGGACCGCAGAATGCGGTTTTACGCTTTGAGGACCTCTCCTTTAATTACGGACATAATCACCCGATTCTGGACTCGGTAGACTTCTCTATACGCAGAGGAATGAAGATGACTCTCATGGGTCAAAACGGAGCGGGCAAAAGTACACTCTTTAAACTCATAACTGGAGCACTACAACCAGAGTCAGGAAAGATAGTAGCAGCACCAAAGCTAACCATCGCGCTTTCACATCAAGTTGTTACCCCTGAAGAGAGGGAACTAACCGTGCGTGCTTTCTTTGAAAAGCGTTTTGCTGAAAAGGTGTACGACATAGATCCGCGCATTGAATCTATTCTGGAGGTTGTAAATTTACATGCACCATTAGATCGCATCGTTAAATCTTTCTCAGGAGGACAGCAAGCTCGCTTGCTCCTTGCTTCAGCCCTCATTCAAGACCCAGACCTCCTGCTTTTAGACGAGCCAACCAACAACCTAGACACTGCTGGAATTGAACACCTTACGGAATTTCTCAAAGACTACAAAAAGACCTGTATCGTTATTTCCCACGATGCAGAATTCCTGAACTCATTCACACAGGGAGTGTTGTACTTAGATGTACACACAAGAAAGCTTGAGCAGTACACAGGAAACTACTTTGATCTCCTCAAGGAAATATCTGCTCGTATTGAGCGAGAGAATCGCAAGAATGCACAGCTTGCTAAGAAGATTCAGGACAACAAAGACAAAGCTAACTTCTTTGCGCAAAAGGGAGGGAAAATGCGTGTAGTTGCAAAGAAGATGCGTACGGAAATTGAGGAGATGGAGGAAGAGAAAGTTGATGTGCGTAAGGAAGACAAAACAATTCGTCCGTTCGTTATCCCAGTACAAGATATTGGGGGAGAAATTCTCACGATCTCTTCGGTTTCAACAATGGATCCAAAGAAGCACACCCCAAAGATTAAGAAGGTGTCCATTGTTCTTAAGAAGAGAATGCATCTTCAGCTAAAGGGTCCAAACGGAATTGGCAAAACAACTCTTCTGGAGTCTCTCGCAAATGGCACTACTGAAGGAGCACAGATTGCAGCTGGAGTTCGTGTTGGATATTACCGACAGGACTTCTCAACACTTAACTTTGAACACACGGTACGCCAGTCTCTTATGGCCATCATGGATAAGCCAAATGAGGAGAAGATGCGTGCTACTGCCGCAAGCTTCCTTCTTACCTCCGAGCACATAGATAAGAAGATTGGAGGATTGTCTGAAGGGCAAAAAGGATTGGTTGCGTTTGCACGACTCGTTCTTATGCAGCCTGGTCTTCTTATTCTAGACGAGCCTACAAACCACATTAACTTCAGACACATCCCAGTTATTGCAAAAGCACTAGATAGTTATGAGGGAGCAATGGTGCTGGTGAGTCACGTGCCAGAGTTTGTTGAGCAGATACGCATTGATGAGGTCTTAGACCTAGAGAAGTAGTCTCATATGAAATGGCACGTATACATGCTTACGTGCGCTGACGGGACTTTGTATACAGGTATCACTACTGATACAGATCGCAGAATCAAAGAGCATAATCAGAGTCAAAAGGGAGCAAAGTATACGCATGCAAGGCGACCTGTTACGCTCACATACTCCGAATCATACGAAACTAGGAGCGAAGCATCCAAAAGGGAGGCTGCACTAAAAAAGCTGTCACGAGAGGAAAAACTGAAGCTTGCTGGTTAGTATTGTGCACTGTACCCAGTTGTCAGCTTCATGAAGCGGGCTACTATTATCTATACGTTATTCATCACAAACGATTATCTATGCGTTCATTCTTAATTGGTACATATCCTGCGCAGCTCCAGAGCTTCGCTCCTCTTGTACTGCGTGTTGTTGTTGGACTTGTGTTCGCGCTTCACGGGTACCAGAAGTTAGAGATGGGGATTCCTGGTGTTGCAGGATTCCTTACGGGTCTTGGCTTCCCAATGCCTGAGCTGTTCGCAGTACTCTTGATTGCAGCTGAACTGCTCGGAGGTATCTTGCTTATTCTTGGTCTGTTCACGTACTGGAACACCCGTATCCTCGGTATCGTTGCAGTTGTAGCACTCCTAACCGTGCATGTAACAAAGGGATTCTTTCTTGCGAGCGGAGGGTATGAATATATTCTGCTCATCCTTGCCGCAACGATCTCTCTTATGATCACTGGTCCAGGAAAATGGTCTCTGGATAAAATGATGTGGAAGTAACACCATCATGACTTCATGAAGAAAGGACCGCACGGGTCCTTTCTTCATGTAAGAGCGAACACACTCCATCGTCTACTTTTGTAACTGCCTGCTCAATTACATACGGCAGCACTCACACAAAACTACACACATGAGTACATTCACACACCCGGCACGGGCGCTGGTTTTTCTAGCGCTCATTATGCTGCCACTTATACCGCTTCAAGCTGATGCGGCTACAAGAACATATAGATTTAACAGAGAAGTTTCCTCACAAGAAGGAAGTACTTATTCACAGAGATATTCTTCAAGGGATCGTTATTCAAGTGCCATACAAAGAGAAATTAAAAAACTTGATGACGATATAGTTGAGGATCTTCCGATTCCTATTGTGCTCGGGCTTTCACGAAACCAGATTAGTTCTGACTTTGGAGATGCTCGGGACGGCGGAGCACGCTCACATGAAGGACAAGACCTTATTGCACCTCGTGGAGCATTTATCGCTTCGCCTACAGATGCTGTTGTAACTAAGACCGGAGAAGGAGGAAGTGCGGGTGTATACGTCTACACTGCAAATCCAGGCGGAGAAACCTTCGTATATATGCACCTGGATAGCATTGCAGACGGAGTTAAGGCAGGAACTGTGCTTGAGGCCGGAGACCTTATTGGATATGTAGGCGACTCAGGAAATGCAAAAGGGGGAGTCCCGCACCTTCACTTTGAGATTCGTGAAGGAAGAGAGGCAATAGACCCGTATCCTCGTCTCACAGAAGAGTTCACGCTTGAACAAAAGATCAGCGTACTTAAGAAAATACTTGCAGAGCTACTAGATAGGCAAAAGAAACTTAGTTAACTTTCTGAACCCGCCATGTCCCGGCGGGTTCTTTGATATAGAGCATATGCACAGGCTCATCCCACGTGTTACGCACGAGGGGTGTGCTTGTATAGTTTTCTTCTTTGCACACACCTATACGCACCCACTCATCAGGGAGGACAGAGAGGAACCGATCGTACCACCCATGTCCGCGTCCATGTCTGGTTCCAAAAGCATCAAATGCTTGACCAGGCACAAGTACGCCTAACTTCTTTCCCTGAAATTTCTTTGCAAGGTCATGAGCGAAAGAAAAGGGATCAGTATTCTTATCCTTAGAAACAGTATCTAGTATAGAAAGAGCACGTAGCTCTGAAATCTCCTTCCAGTCTGCCTCAGAAGGGTATGGTTCGTATGCAACAAGTCCATCCAAGATACTAAGCATGTTCCATGTGCATAAGTACTTCACGGTATAGCGCTTCTACAATCTTCTCCTGAGCAGCTCCGCTCTTAACGTAGTGATCAAGACCAGGAGCTGAGTTAATCTCAAGCACCCAGTACTTTTTAGGCTCCTCTGAGATATTCCCTTCAATCATAAAATCTACTCCGCACAGACGCAGGCCCATATAGGAAGTGATGGTGCGCGCAATATCCTTGAATGCAGGATGCATTGAGTCAGTCACGTCCACTGAATCTCCTCCTGTTGAGAGATTTGCGTTATCACGCAGGAATACCTGTTCGCCTTTAGCGAGGATAGATTCAAAATCGTACCCCTTCTTCTTAAGAGCACGTAGAAGCGCAGCATCTTCAAAATTAATACGCGTATCTCTTCCTGCGCGTATAAATAACTTTTGCTTTCTTGTGAGCAGAGTATGTATAGTGCTTCGTCCGTCCCCAGTAACATTTAGAGGAATACGTTCATACGCGGATATAACGTTTCCGTCCAAAACAACAACACGATAATCCTTTCCAACGATTCTTTTCTGAACAAGCGCAACACGATCTACTTTGTAGATTTCTCGCATCGCTGCGTAAAACTCTTTCTTGGTATGCACTAGGGTAACGAGCATTCCCTGACTCCCTGAGTTTGGCTTAACAATTACAGGGAAGCCTAGAGAACACGCATATGCATATGCCGCATCAATATTCTGTGTTGAACTAATCGCTTCGCTCCAAGAATTTGAAAAGAATGGCTTGCCTGCAGGAATAGGAAATCCTCCTTGCTTCAGGAAGAAAGCCGCAAAGTCTTTATCCTTAGAGATCTCTGAAGCTCCCAAGGTATTGATATCAAGCGTGTTGTATCTAAAATATCTCCGTCTGCCATTTTTGAAGGTTATCTGGCCTGCAAATCCCCATTTAGGTTCAAGAAGCACAGATGCTCCAATTTCAGGGGCAAGACGCAGCAGTAGCTGGCCAAGATACGGCTTTGGATGCTTCTTCATGGGTGCATAGTATCTGGCTTTTACCCCTCAGGAAAGCAGGGTATCCTAAAGGTATATGGCGTCACCCTTCACAGAAACTGTATACAAAGCAACGAGACAAATTCCAAAGGGTAAGGTTGCAACGTATGCGCAGCTTGCGCGCATGTGTGGGAACCCAAAGGCAGCAAGAGCTGTAGGTGCTGCAATGCGCACTAATCCTGATATTCCTAAAACGCCCTGTCACAGAGTTGTTGCCTCGGATGGGTCGCTAACTGGGTACAGTGCAGGATTTGGAATTAAGACAAAGCGAGAGATGCTGCTCGCTGAAGGAGTCTCCTTTAAGGGAACTAAGGTTAATTTGGCTGTATCTCAGTGGCAGAAGTAGTATCCGCTCCAAGTCCAAGCAATCGTAAGAAGGTAGTCAGCTCTTTTCCTTCAATCTGACGGTATCCGCCAGATTTAACCGGCCCCATCTTAATGTTCATAATGCCAATACGCTTTAGGTCTGTAACTTCGTTAAAGAGGGCAACAACCATTCGTCTAATCTGGTGCGTCTTTCCTTCAGTGAGTGTTATGCGGAAGCGATTCTCTCCCAGAACCTCAACGTTCGCAGGCTTAGTAACGTAGCCTTCAATTGAAACTCCTGCTTCCATTTTCTCCTTAAAGCTCGTGCGTAGAGGAAGCTTTGTGCGAACCTCATAGGTTTTTTCGTGCGCGTGTTTTGGGTTTAGGAGTCGGTCTGTAATTCTCCCATCATTCGTTATGAGGAGAAGTCCGTGCGAAGCCTTATCCAGTCTGCCAACAGGAAAAGGAGAGAGTCTCTTTAGGTCTGCAGGAAGACTGTCTAGAACATTCTTTTCTCCCGTTGCCTCGCGGTGTGTATCCATTCCCGCAGGTTTGTTAAAGGCCAAATATATATATGCCTTAGGTCTTCCGTGTCCGCGAACCTCAACGGTGTCCATCTCGCGCACTTTGTCTCCTAGCTGCGCTACCGTGCCGTTCACATACACTTTCTTCTTCTCAATAAGAAGATCTGCATCCCGCCTCGTTGCGTGCCCCTTGAGCGCGAGATACTTGTTCAGACGCATAGGGTACAGAGATCCTGTTGGTGCAGGAGTTGGAACTGGACGTGCACGCTTCTTTGGAGATGGTCTTTTCATGCGTATACGATAGCGCACATGAGAGAGTTGGTATACTTACCGTATGGAACACAAGTCCTTAAAGGGAATCTACACACACTTCAAAGACTCCGCTAAAGAGTATGAAGTGCTCGGCACTGCACTTCATACAGAGACTGAGGAAATCATGGTGGTGTACAGGCCGCTCTATGAAGGAGCAATTGCGGAGCTATTTGTGCGACCAGTGTCCATGTTCCTGGAACAGGTTGAGAAACCCGAGCTCGGGTACTCTGGCCCTCGCTTCATACGCGTTCGTGACGCGTAAATCCCCATCCACAGGTGGCGCTTTTTGAGGGGCAGGCTACCATACACATACGGATGGATGACTTCCTCAAGATGGATATCTTTTTTGTCGTAGCGACTGCTGCGGCTATTATTCTGTCTGTCCTCTTGGTGCTAGTGCTCATCCGGGTGTTGCGCGTTCTTAAGAACATAGAGGAAGTCACCGACATTGTTGTTGAGGAAAGCGAGCAAATCCGAGATGATATCCGGGAAGTGCGTGAGCGGGTTAAGAAAGAAGGTCATCGGTTTGGACAGCTTCTGTCTCTTATTGGTGGCTTCGCAAAGCCTAAGCGTCGTACGAGAAAGGCAACATCTAACAAAGAGTAATTTCACATCATGGCAACGAAAAAAGCGGGAGCAAAGAAGGCAACAGGAAAAAAGAAGATGACACGGCTTGAGGCTGTAGAAATTGGAGCAGGAGTACTTGCTGCAGTAGCCGCAGCTGGTGCAGCAGGATATTACTTCTACGGAACTAAGAATGCCAAGAAGCATCGTCAGGCAACAGCAAAATGGGCAACAGGTCTAAAGAAAGATGTAATTAAGGAAGCAAAGAAAATTAAGAAGCTAGACGAGGCTGCGCTTGCATCAATCGTTGATAATGCAGCAAAGGCATACAAAGGAATGCAAGAGGTAACTCCTGCAGAGCTTAAAGCAGCAGTAGCTGAACTTAAGGGCAACTGGACAAAGCTTAAGAAAGAGATGGCGCCAAGTCCTGCAGCTAAAAAAGCTGTGAAGAAAGTGGTAAAGAAGACTGTTAAGAAGGCAACAAAGAAGTCTAAGTAATAGACGAAATGCTAAAACCGCACGATCTTCGTGCGGTTTTAGTATTTCTGCGTAGCTTCATGTCTACTTCCATGACATTATCTATGAACATGTGTGCTGATAAGAGTTAGCGCTCCAGTACGTCATTATCTATGGACCAAGAAGATAGTAAGGCATATTTCCTGCAAATATATGATGCATACGCTGACGATATATATCGTTTCTGCTTTTTGAAAGTAAGCTCTCGCGAACTTGCTGAAGATCTCACGCAGGAAGTGTTCACACGATTCTGGCAAGCAGTACGTGAAGGAACGCATATGCGAAGCGAGCGAGCGCTCCTCTATACCATTGCGCGGAATCTCGTTATTGATTGGTATCGCAAGAAGAAGGAACAGTCTCTGGATGTACTCACCGAAAAAGGGATTGAATTCAAAGGAGAGGATCATCACGAAGTTGAACACACTGCGCAGATGCAAGAAACACTCTCAGTTATCAACCAACTAGACGATGTCTCCAAGGAAGCTCTCCTTATGCGCTATGTTGAAGGACTTTCTCCTAGGGATATCGCAGGCATAACGGGAGACACAGCAAATGCAGTATCAGTTAGAATAAACAGAGCACTCAAGAAAGTTCGTGCAATTATGCACACAGATGAAGTCCATGAATAAGCAAAAAAACATAAAAGAATACTTGCATACACTTTCCCGCATTACGCTCGGCGAGGGAGCTCGTACACGAATGCGTGTTGCTTTGTCTGAGTATGCAGAGCTCCATGAAGTGCGCGCAGACCAGAAAGCATCTTCAACCCC
Source organism: Patescibacteria group bacterium UBA6241 (assembly GCA_002441425.1). Classification (GTDB taxonomy): domain Bacteria; phylum Patescibacteriota; class Minisyncoccia; order Phycocordibacterales; family Phycocordibacteraceae; genus C7867-001. Next base: position 155,371 of record DJWB01000001.1, read on the forward strand.
ATTCCTTTCCTTTTTCTCATACTTCCGTACACGTACGGCAGCAATTTCTGCATTTGCATTTGTACTCGTTGTTGCAACAGGAACTCAGGCAACGCTTGCATCAGAGAAGGCACTTCCTGGAGATTTGCTCTATCCAGTTAAAGTCTCCGTGCGCGAGCCTATTGAGCTTGCACTTGCAGCTGATGGGGAAGAAAAGGCACAGGTAGCAACCAAGCTTGCGTCAAAACGTGTAGAAGAAATGTCTACGCTTGCAGCAAAAGGAACACTTGATCAGAAAACTGCCAAATCCCTTGCAAGTCGCTTTGATTCTCATGTGGCCGTTATTGATACAGAAGCAGATTCAATTGAAGCTACCGGAAAGGTGTCTACAGCACTCGCAGTACGCACTCTTGCAGAGGCTGATCTAACAGTACGCACTGAAGAGCTTCTGGAAACCGAAGACGAAGAGTTTCGTGCACATGTAGTTGAAAAGACTCGTACGTTTGGCGCTGAACGCGCGCGTCTTGCGTCTGCGCTCTCAGTGTCTATTGCCTCAACTACAGACCTGAATGAGGTTGCTGATTCAGAGGAAGAGATTGATATAGCTATGAGCTTGTCAGCTCACTCAAAGGAGCAGGCAACTACTTCAACGTCAACAGCAACAACGTCCAGTCCAAAGGATTCTGCAGGACAACGAATATTCAAGGCCTTCTTCTTTAAGGAAAGAGCAGGAACAGAGGATTCAACACAATTCATAAAGAACACAGAGGTCGGGTGGTAAGGTCCAAGTTCATATGGGAATTCTAATTAAACTGATTTCAGTAGTGCTTGTATTGGCTGCGGGCTATGTATGGATCACCGGACGAATTACAGAAAATCCTGCACCCGTAGTGGTTATACCGAGCTCCTCTCTTTCTGCGGGCGCCATGCTTTCGCTTGAGCCTGACACAGGTGTGTTTGATGAGCAGGGCACCGTGCTCATAGACACAAGTCAGGGGCTTCCTGGGAGACCCTTTCTTCTCTACACCACATACACTGAGGGAGGAAAGCCACAGGTTAAAACTAAGCGGCTTGTGTTTGAGAACCAAGACTCATGTGCACAAGAGAATCTCCCATGTTCAACTCAGCAACCAGCAGCCCCTGTTGTAGCTGAGGAAGAAATACGCGTAGTAGGTATTCGGGATGGAGATACCGTAAAGGTAGAGCGTATATATAGAAATCCCTCTTCTCAATAGAACCTTGAATCAGTATCGCGTATACTAGGCGTATGAATAAGACGTCCTTCATAGTTTTTCTCATTCTCATCTTGGGTATTGCAGGAGGAGTTGTATGGTATCTCGTTGATACAAGTTCAAAGTCTTTGGGCACCGAGAACACAGTAGTAGTCTCTGTACCAACTCTGAATGAAAGTAAAGCCATTTATACAAATGGTATTTATGGATTTACACTCTTGTATCCAGAAGATTCTGTAGTTAACTACGAGTTTAGTACTTCCTATCACTTGCCTGCACAGTGGCGCGCAAACGCTGATCCTGCAGTTTCAGGAAAGCATATTGTTGAAGTAGTTCCCTATAGCACTGAAAGTGATCACTCATACCCGCGACACTACACTGCATTAGTGCGCATTGGTGCAAGCAATGATCCTGAGACTGTAAAGACATGTCTCCAAGCTTCAAAGGATCAGGGAGAAGTTGAGCTCGCTGATGTGGAGCTCAATGGAACTACCTTTAAAGCATTTTCATTCCAGAATGCTGGCATGATGCAGTATGTGGAGGGAGTTTCCTACAGAACAGTGCACGAAGATCAGTGTATTGCTCTTGAGAAGATTCGTACGGGATCAAGCTATCGTGACGACGCAGAAAGTCCTGATGATGTACCACAGGAGACGCTAGATGCTATGTATGCAAGCCTTGATGAGATAGTGCAGAGCTTCAGGTTTGCGCGGTAGGAGCCCCTTGACTTTTCCTGCATATAGTTATATTATATATAGGTGGAACGGATTCATACAATTGTTCTGCCAACAAGACCGCAGCCAGACACATTGGTGGCGATTTTCCTGTTGCGTACCTTTGGAAAGGCTCAGTTTGAGGGTATTGAGACTGCAGCGCTTAAGATAGACCCTACGCCGCAAGCGCAGAGTTTTGAGGAGGCGCGCAACTCAGGACTTCTCCTTATTGATATCGGGGGAGGCCCTCTAGACCATCACGGGTCTGATACGTGTGCTTCAGAGCTCGTTGCCAAGTTGCTTGCCATTGAAACAGATCCTTCTATCAAGAAGCTTCTTGCGTACGCAAAGCGAGATGATTCAGAAGGAAAGGGAACTCTCTCAACTGATCCTCTAGATAGGGCTTTCGGCTTGTCTGGACTTATCTCTTCACTTAACAAGCAGTATCCAAAGGATGCTCAGAAGATTAGTGAAATAGTTATGCCACTCCTTGAGGCACACTATGTTGCTGCTCGTGAGCACCATGTTGAACTTCCACAGGATGTTGAGGAGAAAAAGAAGAAGGGAGAGTATACAGAGGAAACAATTCGCCAGGGAACAAAAAAGTTGAAGATTGTATTCGTTGTTTCAGATAAGCCTTCAATGCCAACATACCTGCGCTCATGGAATGGAGCTCGCGCTGACGTAGTTGTGCAGAAGGCAGAGAATTCGTCTCGCACCTGTGTCATTACAAAGCAGGATACTCATGTAGATCTGACTGCTGTTGCTGCACTCGTGCGCATGCGTGAAGCAGAACTTCGTGGAATTACACTCACTGCTTCAGAGAATGATCTCTTCTCTACAGGAAGAGTAGATGAACTTTCCAACTGGTATTTGGATCCTGCCACAAACTCACTCCTAAATACTGGGAATGAGCAGGACAATACCCACATTCAGTGGGGAGAGTTTATGCAGATTGTGCGCAAGGGTCTCGGACTACAGTTCTCGTAGTGATTCGCCTATTGAACTTAACTTCGGTTGAGTTTGATAATTCGGACCACTGCTCTTTTCAGCAGCATAGTTTAACTTAGGTGGGCCAAAAGCGCCCAAGAAGGAGACTGAAGATGCGTGCTCAACAAAAAGTTGCCCTGTCGGACAACACCTATTCGCGTGTTTTCCCGACCAACTGCGGACTGGACCTGTGTTTTTCGGTTCAGATTCGCATCGGCGAGGAAGATGACGGCAGGAACTGGAAATCCTGCTCCATCAACAACGAGACCGGCCTGATCAACATTCCCGCTGAACACCTCTGGGGTTCGGTGGAGAGCGTCGGCCAGGCCCATCGCCGAAAGGATCGTCTGGTGACTGCGCTGCGGGCGAGCGTTCGTTTCAAGCGTACGCCCGGCCGCCAGGTGCTCGTCACCCAACGACCCGGGAACAAGGAGTACAAGGTGATCCGCTACGAATCGTCGCGAGACGAATCGTTCCGCATCTGCAAGCTCCCTGCGACTGACGTTCGCTTCACGTCGCGGGGCAAGGGCATGCAGATCGCAGAACAGCGCGGACCCGTGGCGGTCATGACGGCGAATAACCGTCATGAAGGCCTCGGAACCAACCGCACTGACATCTGGATCGCCGACAAGCACGGCAAACTGCAGCTGGTGCAACTGATCATCCTCACTGATGACGACGGCAAGAGCTTCCGGCTCGTCGCTCTGAATCGGTGGGCCGGCCAGGTGCACCGCCTGCAAGAAGCTGCGCCGTACGAAGCGCAGATGTACGAGGAAGTGTTCAAGCTTCCCGAAGTCATGGAGCTGGCGGAAAGGGTGACCTTTGTGCCGGCGGATAACCATCCGGGTTTTGACGTCAGAGCGCAAGCTCTGGAGCTCAGCACCCTCCGCAACTACCTGCGGGCCAATCTGGAGGAATTTCCTTCGGCCGACGGCAAGAAGCGCAACTATCCGGTTCGCCGGAATGTGGGCTTCGGCATGACGGGCGGCGGCGGCATCGTGGCTTTCTATGCTCCCGACATCGGGTGCGGAGGCTGGGGTCTCGTTGAACAACCGCAGGACGACGGAACGGCGAAGAAGTTCCAGATTCGGCAGAGCTGCATTTCCAAGTTCGGAATCATCGACGGCCAGGAGAGCAGTCTCCTCACCGACGATGGAATCCTGGACATCCAGATGGGTGACATCGTCACCTGGACGGACGTCAAGGATATGGGACCGGATCATCCGCCTCTCATTCTGGACGCCAAGATCGCCTACGCTGCCTAAGAAACTATGCTCAAACTTGCCCCGCGTGACCTGTAACAAGGTTCCGCGGGGTATTTTTTTATGCACTGTATTCATGAACAGTTCATATAAAAGAGGTATGCTTAGAGTGTTACAGATAAGACCAAACCTCATGACACTATTTCACTGGCTTATAACCGCACTTGCTATAGGAATTGCCGCCTACCTTATTCCTGGTATTCAGGTAACACCTATCGGTGCTCTCGTTCTCGCTATTGTGCTTGCAGTTATTAACATCTTCTTTAAGCCGATTATTGGTCTGCTTACGCTTCCAATTAACATCGTTACACTCGGTCTCTTCTCCCTTGTTGTAAACGCACTTCTCATCATGCTCGCAGGAGTAATTGTTCCTGGTTTTGTAGTCTCAGGATTCTGGGCTGCGTTCTTCTTCTCCATTGTTGTTTCGCTTGTCACCGCACTCTTTGGTTCATTAAAGAAAGATTAGTTCTTTCTTTATCCTCTATAAAATCAACAACACGTAGTGTAGTGCCGTATACTACTAAGTAATGGAGGGTCCAATACGTCACGTAGCAAGTCCCGAGGACGAGCTGGAATATCTGCGTGCGCAAATCGCCGCAAAGGAGGCTGAACTGGAGTCTCTTAAAAAAGATCGTCCCCGAGAAGAAATTGCACATGAGCGAATCTTGCACCATCGCATGAGCGATGGTGAGCAGGTGCTTGCCCCGCACTACAAACTTAGTGAGAGCGAAGCACAAAAGCATGCGGAGGCTTTGGTGCTCAATCTAGATCCAGAAGAAAATGACGCAACTATTAGTGAGTTGCGAGGCGTAATGGAGGAAAAGGGAATCCATAATGCCTTTACAATCCTTTCAAAGCTCAACAATCCGCACCTGGACGACGATTTCCATAGATTCTTAGTGCAATACCTTGTTGCAGGCATGCAACCAAAAGGGCTCTCAGATAAGCAACCTGAGTGGAAAGCACTCAGAATGACACTGTATGAGGTAGCACTTCCAGAACCTGAGAAAGATACTGATTCTCGTGCTCGTTCACTCAAAGAGCTTATCTCCTCAATGGAGCAGTTTTATTCGGGAATGCTTGGCGTTGAACACGCGGGCATGGGAGAGCCTGCATACTTTACCGTTGAGCTTGCAGTCCCTGTTGATGCCTCGCACCTCATGTTTTATGCAGCAGTGCCAAACACACGCAAAGACCTGTTTGAAAAACAGCTCCTCGCTATTTTCCCTGATGCAGTTATCGCGACTCAGCCTAATGACTACAATGTCTTTACAGAAGGAGGCTCAGCTCTTGCAAGTGTCGCTACCTTTAAAGATAAAGCGATGCTCCCACTCAAGGACTATCAGGACTTTGATTACGATCCATTGAATTCAATTTTGAATGCCTTTGCAAAGATTGCCCCAGAAGATGAAGGAGCAGCGATTCAGATAATCTTTAAACCAGAAGGAAACAAGTACGTTGAGCACTACAAGCGAATATTGCATGCTCTCAGACAAGGAGAACACCGCTCTCGCGCATTTACGCTTCCTGAAACATTTGTAGGGGATTTGGCACGCGAGGCTGCGGGACTCTTTATAACTCCAAAGAAGCAAGGAAAAACTGAACCTGTAGATCAGACTGCAGTTGAGATGGTTGAGAAGAAGATCAGTGCTTCTATAGTTGCTACCAATATACGAATTGCAGCATCTTCTCAAAGCGAAGCCAGAACACAGCAGATATTGAGTGAGCTTGAAGCTGCATTTAATCAGTTTGACTTGCCTACAGGAAATAGGCTTGAGTTCTTGCGACCAAACCGAGCAGGACAAAAGCAGCTTTTGAGAGACTACTCTTTCAGGCTGTACAGAACGGCAACAACACTTCCTCTCTCTTTGCGAGAGCTAACTTCCCTGTATCACTTCCCGCCTCAAGGCATAGAATCTTCTCCGCACCTCAAGCAGTCTCGCTTTGCATCTGCTGCAGCGCCTGTGGGACTTCCTAAAGAGGGTATTTCTCTTGGTACTAATTCATACAGAGGACAAGCAACAGACGTCCGCCTTTCAGACGAGGATAGATTGAGACACTTGTACGTTATTGGACAGACAGGAACAGGAAAGACTGGCTTCCTAAAGACCCTTATTGAGCAAGACATTCGTGATGGAAAGGGTGTGTGCTTTATTGATCCTCACGGAAACGACATTCTGGATGTACTCGCTATGATTCCTCCAGAGCGATACGAGGATGTTATTTACTTTGACCCGGCGTACATAGATCGTCCGGTTGGACTCAATCTTCTTGAGTACGATCCCGCACATCCTGAGCAAAAGACATTTATCGTAAATGAGATTCTCGCTATCTTTAGACGTCTGTATGGAGATGTACCGGAGTCCATGGGCCCTGCCTTTGAGCAGTACTTTAGAAATGCAACGCTCCTTATTATGGAAGACCCTGCATCAGGCTCAACATTGCTTGATATTGCACGCGTGCTTTCTAACCAGGAGTTTAGAAACTTGAAGCTTGCGAGAAGCAACAATCCTGTGGTGAATCAATTCTGGCAGGAGATTGCGACTAAGGCAGAGGGTGAAGCAAGTCTTCAGAATATTGTTCCGTATATCACTAACAAGTTTGATGACTTCAGTGCAAATGACTTTATGCGCCCTATTGTAGGACAGCAGCATAGCTCCTTTAACTTTAGGGAGATCATGGATAATAAGAAGATCTTGCTTGTGAATCTCTCAAAGGGACGACTTGGCGAGCGCAATGCAAACCTGCTTGGACTCATTATTATCGGGAAGCTCTTCATGGCAGCGCTTTCTCGTGCAGATGATCCGCGCGGAAACTTCCCTCCGTTCTATCTATATGTTGATGAGTTCCAGAACATCACCACCGATTCAATTCCAGGCATTCTCTCTGAAGCTCGCAAGTACAAACTGTCTATGACTATGGCGCACCAGTTCCTCGCGCAGGTTGATGACAAGATACGAGATGCAGTGTTTGGAAACGTTGGATCTATGGCAGTATTCCGTGTTGGACAGGAAGATGGGGAATTCTTTGAGAAGTTATTTGACCCAACCTTCACAGCTCTTGATTTCACCAATATAGAAAACAGAAATGCGTATCTGAAACTCCTTGCGAATGGAGTCCCACAAAAGCCATTCAATATAAAAACTAGGAATCTTGAGGAGGGCAACCTCGCCCAGGTAGATGACTTACGAGAACTCTCGTATCTTACCTATGGACGAGAGCGTGCTACAGTTGAAGATACTATTAGAGCCCGATACCTGTCATAACTAACCTTTATATGACCGCTGAAAAACCGCCACGTTCAAGTGCTTCAAGTGAGGATAGAGAGAAGGAGCTTCGCTCTAAGCTGGATCGTCTTGAGGACGAAGGTCAGCGCTCTTCAGAGGGCTCATATCGCGGCGCAAGCAGAGAGCGAGGCGGCTTGGAGAATGAGGCGGTAGAGGCAGAACAAGAGCTCAGAGCACTTGAGACAACAAGGCATACAGAAGGAAGGAAACAAGAGATTAGGGCAAAGCTTGCACGTCTTGAAAACGAAGGGCAAAGATCTTCTGACTCTAAGTACCGTGGCGCAAGCAGAGAGCGTTCAGGTCTTGAAGGAGAAGTTCTGGAACTTGAGGATGAACTACGTACCCTTGAGGGAGGAAAGCCTCGTGCAGACAAAACTGCAGCTGAGCTCCGCGAAGAGCTAAAGGCTGGAGTTGAAGAGTTGAGTGCCATAAGCAGCGAGACGCCAGAGAAGACTGAAACTCCTAAGGAAGTTGAAAAGGCTCCAGAAGCTGCAGCTGCTCCGCAACCTGAAGCAACTAAATCTTCAATTGAAGATCAGCAGGCGCGTATTCGCGCTCTCGCGCTTGGAAACCGTGGTCCTGAGGCTATGGATAGAATGGAGAAAGAGCTTGGTGTAGGACTTCGTACCAGCAAAGAATTTTATAAGCACAGTGCTCCTTTGGCTGAGAAGATGCTTACGAGCGAGAAGGCTTTCCTTGATGCGCTCCGCGCACAGCAAAAATCAAGAAATACGCTTGGCGTCATGGGAGATAATATTCTTGGACAAAGAAACCATCCTCCTGAGATTCAAGCACTTCGTGATGCATGGGTTAAGGATCGCGCAGATTACGCGAGATATCTAAATGCTTCAGCAGAAGTTCGTCACCACGATCGCGGCATTGATAACCCAAAGAGAAAGAAGTTTGATCGCGACGAGGTACTCGCTCGCTATCAGCGACGCTTCACTGCACGAGAAGTTGTACTCGGTGCTGAAGAGGCAGAGGTACGCGCACGAAAAGAAGGATTGGATAGTAGGGAAAAGGGTTGGCTCGGCAAAGCATTTGATGGATACAAGAGTAAGGCACAGTGGGTTCGTGTACTTACTTCATCAGCGCTCCTTACAGGAAGCATCATTGCAGTTGCGGGAGGCGCAACAATAGGGCTTCCTCTTGTACTCGGTGCAGCATCAGTACTTACCGCAGCAGCAGCACTTAGAGCAAAGAGCGGCAGTAAGAGTGAAGCGTTCTTTGCAGGAGCTTCAATTGCCGGAGTATTCGGACTTGTTGGAGACAAGGCTGTTCGTGGAGCACACTGGCTCTTTGGTACGCAGAAGAAAGCAGACGCAAAGATTGCGCAAAGAGCAGGTCTCGGCAACCTTGGAGATGTCTCCAATCTTGGAGCTGTATCAGTAGGCCGAAGACATGCGCTAAACACACAGTCCCGCATTGATTTGCAGGCTCGCTATGCTCGTCTTGGTGCAGCAATAGTTGGAGGAATGGAGGCAGGACACATGCTCGCAGAGCATGGCCCGCAGCTTGGAGGACATGAGAATGCAGCTGTATCTGGAGTGGCACCTACTCCAGAAGTTAAGGATGTAACTCTTGCTGTAGGCGGAGACATCAATAATGCAGACCAGCTTGTTGGTCACTTTGGAAGGGATCTCTTGCAGGAGTATCCGGACGCTGATACTGCTCCTCCTGCAGTACAAACTTTATATCGCATGCTCGGAGAGAAAGACGGACACATTAATCTTATGACCGGAGAGGATCCTGCTACTCTTGAGTTTGGGTTCCAAGATCCTGATCAGTACAGCACGATTATGCATAATGGAAACGAGATTAGATTTCATGATGGATTAATTCAATACAAAGAGTTCAATGAAAGTGAGTGGAGAACGCTAGTTCGTGAAGACGGTGAATTAAATGTAGGAGCGGTTGATGATTTGGACAAGATGAATTTGCAAGGAGAAATCAGGGACGGTTCTCCGGTTGAGTCTGAACCTATTGTAAACGAGGAACCAGTACCTGCTCAGCCAACAGAAACAGTTAGAGCTGAAACTGAAACCGCGACCCAGGAACCACGTGCTGAGGTCCGCGCTGAGACACCACCTGCGGAATCTACACCAACAGAAAATGCTTCAACTCCTGAGCAGACTAACGTAAGAACTGTTGAGGAAGAGAATGAGATCACAAGGAATGCAAATCTCGCTCAAGCTGAGAGTGCTGCACAAGCAAATGCTGCAATTGCACATGAGCAGGCACTACGAGAAGCAGCTAACTCAACTCCTGCTGCGTCTGCTGTTGAAGCCTCTGCTTCAGCCCCAGACCTAGTTGAGGCCCATGTATATGGAGTGCCAAATGAAAACTTCTATCAGGCATATGGAGGAACATTTGAGGAGTTACAGAAGACTGCACAGGATCTTGCTTTGGATTCAGGAAGAACCGTATTCATTGATGCGTCATACCAAGATTCACTTGGGGAGACAGTTGTGCGTTCTCTTGGCTTTGAACCAGATGGCACGGGAGGTGTACGTATGATTGTTACTGAAGACCCGAGGTTCGCAGTGCGTCCTGACAACTTTACAAGCGTCATTCGCTAATCAGACTATATGGACACTACAATGACACCACTAGAAAAGATTATTGACGCGCTTGAGCTAGATCAGCTTCCGGCTGCAGAACAAGAAGAGATCATGAGCGATGTTGGATCTATTATCTTTCAGTCGTACATGATTAAGCTTATGCAGGTAATGGATCCTGCAACGAAGGAGCAATTTGGAAAGCTTGTTGAGGGAGACGCTTCTGAGGAGGAAGTAAGCGAGTTTGTATCAAAGAATGTTCCAGAATCTGGTGCACTCATTCAATCCACAATTGATGAAATGGTGGATGATATACTGGCTGTAACTGGCTCAGCGGCTGCATAAATATGAACATAACTGGAACTGGAGTAGCGATTGCATTAGCGGTAGCGCTTGCGCTCGCATTTCTGCTTTATGGATCACAGATATACCAACCATTTACGCAGAATGTGCCAGAAGGAGCTATGTTAGACGTTAATGCAGAAAATATAAATACTATGAATCCAGAAGAATTGCCGACCGAACTTACCGTTGCTGACCTTGTTGAAGGAACAGGACCCGAAGCAAAAGCAGGAGATACAGTCTCAGTTAACTACGTAGGAGCACTTCCTGACGGAACTGTTTTTGATGCTTCAGCAAACCACGGAGGACCCTTTAGCTTTACGCTTGGAGGAGGACAAGTTATTTCCGGATGGGACCAAGGACTTGTTGGTATGAAAGTAGGAGGAAAGCGAAGTCTTATTATCCCGCCAGATATGGCATATGGAAATCAGGCAGTTGGAGATGTTATTCCAGCGAACGCAACTCTTATATTTGAGGTTGAGCTTGTAGGAATTCAGTAAACCAAACTTGTAAGTAAATGAAATCCCCCGGAGCCTTTCGGTCCCGGGGGTTTTCAATCTATTGGCGGCTGTAGTATTTAGCCGCCGGGCATCATGGGCGTCGGACGACGCGATCCATCCGTGTTGGGGTTCGCGCCCCGCGACATCGGATCGGTCGGCGAACTGGTCGGACTCGGGAGCGTGGTGCGCCCGGAGCCCGTCCACGGGATGATGGCGATGCCTTGCAGCGCGCCGTCCCGTTCGCTCGCCATCCACGCGAAGGTGGCCGTGCAGTACGCCTGGGCGTACCGTTCGGCGGTGCGGTGCCGATCGTTGCCGTAGAAGGCTCCGGACCCGGCGCCCGATCCGGCTCCGTAGGCGAGGTAGTCGAGGACTTCCACACCCGCGAAGCCGAGTTCGGCGCCGGTGGCGACACCGATCGCGGTGAAGATGGCGTTCTCGCCGCCGTTCTGCAGGATGCTCTGCAGACGGCCGGGAAGTTGGCCCTTCAGCTGCGTGCGGCACGCCTGGTCCAGCTCCAGAACCTGGTTGATCTCGGTCTGCGAGAAGCGCGCGGGAGTGGATCCCACGACGTCAGACAGGCCGGGATAGTGGACGAGAGCGTAAGCTCCGGAGAATCCGGTGTCCGCCGCTTGGTTGCCGCCGCAGGCCGCGAGGCTCATGGCGATGGCGGAAGCGAGGGCGATTCCCCCGATCCGCCGCTTGATCATGGTCTTCATAGGGGTTTCCCCTCCAGAGAGATTGATGGGCAGCCCTTGCCGTATAGATTGGAAAGAACTGTATTTATAGTATATACCTTAAGATTGTCTGTTGTCAAGGGCTATCTAAGCCCATATTGCTTGCTCAAATAGCCTCTGGCCCGTACCGTAAGAGGTACATGCGGCCAATTAGTTTCAAGAAGGATTCAAATGAAGGCTCGGCAAGAGCCGGTATTCTTTCAACACCTCACGGAGATATTCAAACTCCGGCTTTTGTACCTGTGGGAACTAAGGCTGGAGTAAAAGGAATACTCCCCGAGCAGCTACATACGGTAGGAGCGCAAGTAGTTCTTGCGAATACGTACCACCTATATCTGCAGCCAGGAGAAGAGACAGTGAAGCAGGGTGGTGGCCTTGGAAAATTCATGGGCTGGGAGGGACCAACCATGACAGACTCTGGAGGGTTCCAGGTCTTCTCTCTGGGTGCAGCATTCGGCAGAACTATAACTAAAATAGCCAAGGGAGAAGAGAACACGGAAATACAGGGAGTGTCTGTGTATGACGAAGATGTGCAGAGCCAGCATGGACAACTTGCAGTTATAGACGATCAGGGAGTTACCTTCACATCTCATCTTGATGGTTCGCTTCACCGGTTTACGCCTGAGCGATCAATAGAGATCCAGCATGCACTGGGTGCAGATATGTTCTTTGCATTTGATGAATGCACATCGCCCACAGAGCCGTATGAGTATCAAAAGGAAGCAATGGATAGGACGCATCGGTGGGCAGAGCGATCTCTGAGAGCTCACAGACAGAACTTGTCTGCCAATAAGGCACAAGGAATTTTTGGAATAGTGCAGGGCGGAAGATATGAGGACCTAAGAACAGAAAGTGCGAAAGAGATTGCATCAATGGACTTTGATGGGTTTGGCATTGGCGGGTCCTTTAGCAAAGAGGACATGATGGGTGCTTTGCAGGCAGCGGTAAGACATCTCCCTGAGGACAAGCCGAGGCACTTTTTAGGTATTGGAGAGCCAGGAGACCTTTTGCTTGGAATTGCTGAGGGTATGGATACCTTTGATTGCGTTGCGGCAACACGTCTTGGAAGACACGGAACTATATATACAAAACGGGGCCCCGTACATTTGAAATCCGAGAAGCACAGAAGCGAACACGAGCCACTAGATTCAGAAACTGTTGTGTCAGGAACTGAGCTATTTACACGTGCGTATGTTTCTCATCTCCTTCGCTCTGGAGAGATGTTGGGACAGATAATTGCCTCACAGCATAACCTTGGCTTCATTATTCAATTGGTAGACCAGGCAAGAGAGGCTATACGGGCTGGTAATTTTGACGAGTATCGGAGAAACTTCATATACACCTACTATGGCAAGTCCATTTAAGATGCACAGTCCATTTCCTCCGGCAGGCGATCAGCCGAAGGCTATTGCCATGCTTACTGAAGGAATTGAGAAGGGATTGCATCACCAAACTCTGCTTGGTGTTACAGGTTCAGGAAAGACGTATAGCATCGCGAACGTTATTCAGAACGTAGGGAAGCCAACACTCGTGCTCGCACATAACAAAACACTTGCTGCGCAGCTCGCTCAAGAGTACAAAGAATTCTTTCCTGAAAATGCAGTTCACTATTTTGTTTCGTACTACGATTACTATCAGCCAGAAGCGTATATTGCACATTCTGATACGTACATTGAGAAGGAGGCCCAGATCAACGCAGAGATAGATAGACTGCGACACGCAGCTACTCAAGCACTCCTTACAAGGAAAGATGTAATTATTGTTGCGTCTGTTTCAGCTATTTATGGTCTTGGTTCCCCTGCTGAATATGAAAAGAAACATGTGAAGCTTCTCGTTGGTGGAGAGGAGAATCGTGCTGCACTCATTCGCAAATTCATAGGTATATATTTTGAGCGAACCAATGCGGATCTGGAACCTGGAAAGTTACGAGCCGTAGGAAATACAGTTGAACTCATGCCTGTAAATGAGCGAGTTATTTATCGCATTCTTTTTGATGACAACGTGATTTCCAAGATTGAGTGTCTTGATCCTGTATCTCGCGCGAAGACTGGAGAGCCAGACTCTCTCTTCGTATTCCCTGCAAAGCACTTTGTAACGAGCGAAGATGATCGCGCACGAGCTATAGAGGACATACAGAGAGAGTTGGATGAGCGCCTTGCGCAGTTAAAGAGAGAAGAAAAGATTCTGGAGCATGAGCGCTTAAAGCGCCGTACTCAGCATGATCTCGCACTTATCAGAGAGATTGGATATACCACTGGTATTGAGAACTATTCTCGGCACTTTGATGGACGAGCTCCGGGGGAAGCGCCACATACGCTCCTTTCCTATTTCCCAAAGAAGAAGGATGGAACTCCAGATTTTCTTACGGTTATTGATGAGTCACACGTAACAGTGACGCAAATCGGAGGAATGTATGCAGGGGATCGCTCTCGCAAGGATGTACTTGTAGAGCATGGATTCCGTCTGCCTTCTGCAAGGGATAACCGTCCATTGCAGTTCGCTGAATTTGAAGAGCGAGTTGGACAAGTAATCTACACATCAGCGACTCCAGGAAAGTACGAAAAGGAGAAATCTGTTCCTCCAGACGGACAAGTAGCTGAACAGATTATTCGTCCAACTGGTCTTATTGATCCAGAGCTTGTTATTAAGCCAATTGTTGAGACAGCCACTAACAAAGGACAAGTCGCTGACTTTATTGATGAAGCTGCCATTGTTATTGCGCGTGGAGGAAGAGCACTTGCTACTACTCTCACCAAGCAAATGGCTGAGGATCTTTCAGAGTTCTTACGAGAAAGGGGAATTAAGTCCGAGTATCTCCATTCCGATATTAAAACTATAGAACGCATTGAGATTCTTACAGAATTCAGAAGAGGAACTTTTGATATTCTTGTTGGTGTTAACTTGCTTCGCGAAGGGCTAGATCTTCCTGAAGTTGAGCTTGTAGGAATTCTTGATGCAGACAAGGAAGGATTCCTGCGTTCAGATACCTCACTCATTCAGACTATAGGAAGAGCAGCTAGAAATGTTCTTGGAAAAGTTATTTTGTACGCAGATGTCATGACTGGCTCTCTAACACGCGCTATTGAAGAAACTGAGCGTAGAAGGAAGATACAGCTCGCATACAACAAGGAACACAATATAACTCCAGCAACAATCAAGAAGGAGATTAAGGATATTGCTGAATCAATGAGGAGCGAGCATCAAAAGACTGTTGCTGGCCTCCTTGCGTTGGATAGAAAGCTATACGAAGAAGATCCTGAGACCTTTATTACAGACAAGAGGCAGCAGATGGCGGATGCGGTGGAAGCTCTGGACTTTGAGACTGCCGCACTCATCCGTGACGAAATATACGTTTTGGAAGGGAAGGATGTTCCCCAGAAGAAGCGTCCTAAAGGCAGGCGCGGGCGCTAGCGTGCTACTATCTCGGTATGTCCATTCGGGTTTTCATGGCGGCACTCCTCCTCGGAGTATTTGTCCTAACCTTGGGAGCAATTGCTCTTATTGGCCTCTTTTTTCGTGCCAATTTAGCTCCTCTTGTTACGAATCTTGAGACAAGCTCTTCATTGCAGATGGCAGTTTTGCAAATGTCTCTCGCTTCTTTGGTTGTATCAGTAGGGCTTCTTCTATTTGTTTTCTGGGCTGTTGGAAAGTATATAGCTGATCCAGTTCGCAGAATAACGAGCACCATGGAAGCATTCTCAGCTTCTGGAACGCTCACAGAATTACCTTCTTCTGAGGGCATGCCTAAGGAACTGCAGACCTTGAGCAAGGAGTTCGGTTCTTTTGCGGAGCGTGTAGATGAAGCCCATAAGCATGATGTTGAGATCTCGCGAGTTAAGTCTGACTTTATTTCAACAGCAGCCCATCAGCTGCGTACACCTCTCACAGGAATTAGATGGGCTTTAGAAGCGCTTGAGCTTGAACAGCTCACACAAGAGCAGAAAGCCCTCGTTGCGAGTGCTCGGGAGAAAAGTCATCAGCTTGTAGCAGTTGTAGGTACGCTTCTTGATATTTCAAGTATTGAGTCAGGGAAGTATAAATATGACCTAAAGCCTGCTGACTTGAATGCGCTCGTAGATGAAGTGGCTCGTGACTTCTCACCAATGTCAGTAAAAGAAGGAGTAAACATGCTCTTTGAGAAAACGGGAGAAACACTTCCTCAGGTTCGTATTGATACTGAACGAACACGATGGATTCTTAACAATCTAGTTGAGAATGCAATTCGGTACACTCCCCAAGGTGGCACCGTTAAAATAACAACAGAGGCAGCTCCTGGACGCGTGTATGTGCGTGTCCGTGATACAGGAATCGGAATTGCGCCTGAGGATAAGGGCAATATATTTGAGCGCTTCTATCGCGCCCCAAATGCAATTACAAAACAGAATGGTGGAAATGGGCTTGGGCTGTATATAGCTAGAACTATAGCCACAGATCAAGGGGGAGACCTCAGTTTTGCTGCAAACGAGAATGGGCCAGGAACTACGTTTACGCTTTCATTGCCTTCACTTACATAAGTATGGATAAGCCAGAAATTATTCCAGGAGATTTAAACGTAGTGCTTCCGCTTCCTTTGTTTAGTGAGAAGGAAGTAGGAACGCTTAGGCTTTCTGATGGTGAAGAGCTTTCTGTGCGCATTGGTCTCTCGGAGGATCTGGTGCAAAAACTAAAAGAACATGCACAAGACACTGAAGACACTGAACTGCAGAAAAATACTTCTGATTATCGCCGCTTCGTTGAGTCTTCGTATGAGGATTGGTATAAGAAGGATCGCACACCATTTGTCCTTGTTTCAAAAACAGGTGAGTTAGCTGCCATTATATGGTTTGGCCCTGAGAAACTCCCTGGAGAACCAGAGGAAGGAGAATGGGATACAATCGCTTTTCGTTCGTACCCGCCCTATAGAGGCAAGGGAATAATGACGCCTTTTGGTACTTTTGCGCTAGCGGCATATTCCACCATGCGACCTGGCCGTTCTATCTGGCTTGAAACTGGAAGTGACAACGAAGCAGGAAGGCATTTGTATAAGAAACTTGGGTTCACTGAGCTTGGTTACCAAGAACATGCTGGAAGAGTGCTTATGACACGTACTGAATCTGCATAATATGGCACGCGTAAAACTAACTGAATATCGCGCAAAGAAGCTTATTTTAGGTGAGGCTTACTCGGGCGTGTCTCTTTCTATGGACTCTGAGGTTCTTTTTCCTAAGGATGCCCATCTCGTTGTGAAAGTGGATCAAGGAATTAAGAAGCGCATGAAGCAAGGGCTTGTTGCAGTTGATATTGCGCCGCATAAGATTCATGCTCAGTTGAAAGAGTGGAACAAGAGGGGCTTCACTTCCTTTCTTGCAGAGGAGCTCGTTCCCCATGAGCAGGCCGAGGAGCAATATCTTTCTCTTGAGCGAGTGCGTGAGGGAATTCGTCTGCTCCATGGCCGCAATGGGGGAATTGATATAGAGGAGCATCCTGAGTCACTTACAGAGTCATTGCTTTCGCAGGAGAATGTAGCTGAAATATCAGAACAAACAGGGATTCCTGTACCATTTTTAGCTAGGGTACTCTCTGTCTTTGAATCAATGCACTTCTCTTTTATTGAGATTAATCCCCTATTGGTTCGTGGAGAGGAAGTGCATTTGCTTGATGCAGCGGTGCTTGTTGATAGCGCGGCACAATTTTTCGTTTCAGATGGGTGGTCTGATGCAGACATAACAGAGGCAACCGCCTCTCATGAAGCAGAGGAAAAAATTGCAGATTTGCAGAAGACAACTCCTGCGTCTCTAAAGCTGAAAGTGCTAAATCCTAACGGGAGTTTGTTCTTTCTCCTGTCTGGAGGAGGAGGCAGTATTGTTGCAGCTGATGAGGCTGCTCTTAAAGGAATGGGAAGTGAGATAGGAAACTATGGAGAATATAGTGGAGGACCTACTCAGGAAGAGACCTACTTGTATGCAAAACAAGTAATTGCCTTAATGCTTGCATCTAAAGCAAAGAAGAAAGCACTCGTAATTGCGGGGGGAGTTGCTAACTTCACAGATGTTAAGACAACGTTTGCGGGAATTGAATCTGCGCTTGCTGAATCAGCAGAGCAGCTTCGCAAACAAGACATAAAGGTCTTTGTTCGTCGTGGAGGACCCAATGAGAAGATCGGACTTGCCCACATGGAGAAGTTTCTACAGCAAGAAGGACTGCTTGGTGTTGTGTATGGCTCTGTTACTCCAATAACTCAAGCAGTAGACGACGCAGTTGCTGCGCTATAGCATATCTATCTATATGAACGTACTTGAACAGATACGAAAGGGTGACTCAGGAATGGTTGTTTCTGGGAACCATCCTAGAATTGTGCAGTCAATTCTTGATTTTGATTATCTCTCTGGGAATACTCAATCTGTACACGCAATTGTTACGAACGGACGTCGCTCACAAAAATTCTTTTGGGGAACAAAGGAAATATTGATCCCCTGTTACAAAAGCTTTTCTGAAATTCCCCAGAGCTTAGGAGCACGAGTTACCTTTTTACTAAACGTGCAGTCTGGGAGACGAGCAGCTGAATCTACGCATGCTTTCTTTGCTGTATTTCCAGAAGCTATTGGGGCACATATCTTTGCAGAGAATGTTCCTGAAGCACATGCAACTGAGCTAATTAGCACCTATGCAGGCAAAAAAATTATTGCCGGGCCTTCTGGTGTTGGAATCTTGGTCTCTGGAACATTAAAGCTCGGAGCTATTGGAGGTGTTGACTCTTCACAGCTTGTTTCTAACAAGCTTATGACGAAGGGTTCTGTGGCCGTTGTTTCAACCTCAGGAGGCATGACCGGGGAGCTCATACATGCCGTATCAGAAGCAGGAAGGAGACTCTCCTTTGCGTTTTGTATTGGGGGAGATCGCTTCCCAGTCTCATCCTTAAGCGAAGTGTTGGCACTGGCCGAAGCAGATCCAGAGACTAAGGGTATTGCGTACTTTGGCGAGCTTGGAGGCGTGGATGAATATGAGATTGTGGAACTCATCCGTAACAAGAAGCTCACCAAGCCAGTTGTTGCGTATATTGCGGGAATTATTGATGAATCATTTGATACACATGTTCAGTTTGGACACGCTAAGGCACTCGTTGCACACAAGGATGAGAGCGCTCGTGCTAAGCGAGAGGCACTGAGAGAAGTTGGTGTACAAGCGGCAGATTCGTTCCCAGAATTTCTTGCTGCACTAGGTGCGCTTCCCGGAGGATCTGAAGTAGATCCTGAGATTGATATAGGTCCACTTCTTGCAAGAAGAGCGAGCATCCTTTCAACAAGGGAGATTGTTGACCTAAAGGCGATTCCTACGTTCGTAGAGAAGGGAAAGCTTGTTGAAGCAGAATCTGGATTTATGAGTACTGCGGTGAGTGCATTGCTTGGAAAACAGCTCACCTCTCCTACTTCTAAAGCCTTTTTTGAGGCTGTAGGGAAGCTGCTTATTGATCACGGAGGCAATGTGTCTGGCGCTGTTACTTCTATGATTACAGCGAGAGCAGGAAAGGATCTTGTATCTTCACTTTCTGCGGGTCTTCTTACCATTGGACCTCGCTTTGGCGGAGCTATTAACGATGCCGCAAAGCTTTGGATGAAGGGTGTTTCAAGTAATGCTTCTGCTGTTTCGTTTGTTGAAGAAACAACAAGAGCGGGATCTCTTATTCTTGGAATTGGACATAAAAAGTACCGTGTAGGTATTCCTGATCCTCGTGTGAGCGCTATTGAGGCGTTTACAGAGCTTTTACCCAAGCATGAGTACTTTACGTTTGCGCGCGCTGTGGAAAAGGTAACAACAGGAAAGAATGGCTCGCTCATTCTTAATGTTGATGGAGCAATAGCCGCGCTCACCCTAGACGTACTCGCTGAGTGTGAAGGGTACACACAAAAGGAGCTTCAGTCTTTGGCTGAGGCTGAGTTCTTTAATGCGCTATTTGTACTCCCACGTACTGCAGGATTCATGGCTCATATTATTGAACAGAAGAGGAATGACGAGGGGTTGTTTAGACTCCCGGATTCCCTTCTGTTTACTCGCCCTGGGGACCTTCATGAAGGATAGTGGTATACTTTTCCTATGGCTGAAACAAAGTTTATTCTCGTCGTAGAGGACGATCCAGTACTTAAAAACCTTCTCGGGCATACGCTTGCTGGCAAGTATCAGACCCTATACGCGTCTGATGGAAATGAAGCTCTAAAGCTTCTGGAAGAGAATAAGCCAGTACTTCTCCTTTTGGATCTCATGCTTCCTACTGTAGATGGATTCGCGGTGCTTGAGGCAGTACGCTCTCGTACAGACGAACTTAAGAACGTGCCTATAATCGTAGTATCTAACCTAGGCGCACAGGCTGATATTGAGCGTGCAAAGTCACTTGGCGCTAACGATTACCTCATCAAGGCTGAAGTTGCCATTGAGGAGATCGTCGCAAAGATAGAGTCTCAGCTCGCTGCCACTGCATAAGCCTTCGTGCTATACTCTATTTGAACCTGTCCCTCCATGGGCGGGGGATTTCTGTATATGGCGAAAGCTAAAAAACAAACACACGAACAATACGTAGGAGAGGATTGGATTCGCGTTAAGGGTGCGAGAACGCACAATCTCAAGAACATAAGCACTGAGTTTCCTCGGGGTGCTATGACCGTTGTTACGGGACTTTCTGGATCAGGGAAGTCTTCTTTTGCCTTTGACACTATCTTTGCAGAGGGACAGCGTAGATATGTTGAATCTCTTTCAGCGTATGCACGCCAGTTCTTGAATCAAATGCAGAAGCCTGATGTTGATGAAATAACAGGTCTTTCTCCAGCAATTTCAATAGATCAAAAGTCTCGTTCAAATAATCCGCGTTCAACAGTTGCTACGGTTACTGAGATTTATGACTACCTACGTGTGTTGTACGCCCGCGCAGGACAGCCGTACTGTATTCATCATGATGTTCCTATTGAGAAACTTTCTAAGGAAGAGATGATTCGCTTGATTCAAGAGCGCATACAGGCAAGATCAAAGGCTAAGAGCGAGGAAGTTATGGGTGTTGCAGTTGATAAGACTGCAGTCGTTATCTATGCACCAGTGGTTGTAGGAAGAAAAGGTGAGTATTACCAGCTTCTATACGACTTGCTTGGCAAGGGATTTGAAAAGGTGCTCATAGATGGAGCACCTCAATCGCTAAGAGAGAAGATTTCCTTAGATAGAAACAAGCGACATGATATTGATGCGGTTGTTGATTCAATTTACGTATCAGAGTTTGAGCGCACACCGGATGCGGCTCGTGAACGCCTCTCTGAGGCTCTGGAACTTGCACTTAAGGAAAGTGACGGACTCGTTAAGATTAAGCACGCAGACGGGTCTATGGAGACTCTCTCGGCCAAGTTTATCTGCCCTGATGACGGAACATCGTTCCCTGAAGTTGAGCCTCGTCTATTCTCATTCAATAGCCCGTATGGGGCGTGTCCAAACTGTAATGGACTTGGAACTAAGTCTTTGTTCTCGTCTGATCCATGTCCAGTTTGTGAGGGAAAGCGCCTACGGCCTGAAGCACTTCGCGTGTACTTAAAGGGAGCGAAGAAAGACGGACTTGGAAAGAATGTTGTTGATTTCACAAACTTCTCAATTAGAGACGCAAAGGAGTTTATGGATAGCCTGCAGCTCTCTGAGATGCGTGCAGAAATTGCATATCCAATCATAAAGGAAATAACCAGTCGCCTAGATTTCATGCTTAACGTGGGACTTGATTACCTTACGCTTAACCGCTCTGCAGCGACTCTCTCAGGAGGAGAGGCACAGCGCATTCGTTTGGCCTCACAGCTCGGTACAGGGCTTGTAGGAGCCTTATATGTGCTTGATGAGCCCACTATTGGTCTCCATCAGCGGGATAATGACCGTTTGATACAGACCATGCTTTCCTTGAAAGAACTTGGGAACACAATCCTCGTTGTTGAGCATGACGAAGATACAATTTATGCAGCGGACTACATTTTAGATATTGGTCCTGGTGCGGGAGTGCATGGAGGCACCGTTGTTGCTGAAGGATGGCTAGACGAGCTTTTAACTGCACCTAAGAATGTTTCAGGTTCCTCAACGCTTGCATACCTGCGAGACGAGAAGCGTATTGAGATTCCTGAGGAGCGTCGTACTTCTCAGAAGGGGTCAATAAAGATTAAGGGAGCAACACTGCACAACCTTAAGAATCAGAATATTGAAGTTCCTCTTGGAAAGCTTGTTGCTATAACTGGCGTGTCGGGATCTGGAAAGTCTACGTTCCTATACGACATTTTGCATAAGAACATCGCAAAACGTCTCTCAAAGAGACAATCAGAGCCAGAACACTGCGCCTCTATAACAGGTACTGAGTATATCGGTCGCGCGGTGCTTATTGATCAGTCTCCTATTGGACGTACGCCCCGTTCAAACCCTGCTACCTATACAGGAGCTTTCACACACATTCGTGATTTGTTTGCAGCTACTTCTGAGGCGCGTGCTCGTGGATGGAAGCCGGGACGCTTTTCATTCAATGTCGCTGGAGGTAGATGTGAAGCATGTCAGGGAAATGGAGTTATTGCTGTTGAGATGCACTTCTTGCCTACGGTGTATGTAACCTGTGACGTATGTAATGGAACAAGGTACATGAAGGAGACTTTGGAAGTTACGTATCGCGGAAAGAATATCTATGACGTGCTCCAAATGACGATTGAAGAGGCAGAAGTATTCTTTAAGGATATTCCTGCAATTAATGACCGTTTAGAAACTTTGAACTCTACAGGTCTGCAGTATTTAACACTTGGCCAGTCCGCAACAACTCTTTCGGGAGGAGAGGCACAGCGCGTTAAGATTGCGAGCGAGTTGTATCGTCCAATTACTATGAAGACGATTTATCTCCTGGACGAGCCTACCGTTGGACTCCATTACGACGATGTTCAAAAACTCATTGAGATTTTGCAGGAGCTCGTGCGTCGCGGAAACACAGTTGTTGTTATTGAACACAACCTTGATGTAGTTAAGTCCGCAGACTATCTCATAGACTTTGGTCCTGAAGGAGGTATTGGAGGAGGAAAGGTAATAGCTAAGGGAACTCCAGAGGAAGTTGCTGATATAGAGGCATCACATACAGGGCAATACCTAGCCAAAATGCTCAAAAAGCACAAAAAGAAGAATTAATTCTTTCTGGTATACTTATCCTTTAGAACGCTTTGTTCTCACTGGTTTCCTGGGGAGGGAGACATGCAAGACCCAGCTACGATTTGCCCGGAAGGACCTCTGTCCGTCCGCCCGACGTGGAAGCAATGCAGGACCTGCATTCCCCACATAAATTACCTCTGTACGCCTCTGCTCACTTCGTGTGGGCTCATGGCGAGAGTAACCTACTTCCGCAAGGCTCTTGAAGCAGTTATCGTTACGCGTGATGCGAGCGACCTGCTCACCCTTGCAGGATATCGGCGTATGGTGGGCGAATACGGAGTTCAACCTCTGGATCGCATGCTGTACAACCTCGCAAACGAGCTCGGCGTTGATTGGCACGACTTCGCCAGAAGAATGCCTCGGGGAACTTCCGTTGCCTTTGCTGCGCATTTGCGCGCTGAGGGCAGAGGAATTCCACGAAGAATGCGTAATGCAGGGTGGCAAGGAGCTCGCTGATACCGCGGGCTCTTTTCATTTGCATGCGCACATATACGACGTAGGATATGAGTATGGAGCGGACAGAGCTGGCTAAGTTTGATCTCCCGGATTGTCCGGGCGTGTATTTATTTACACAAGGAAAGGGGAAATCAAAGAAGATTCTATATATTGGAAAGGCAACGAGTCTAAAGGATCGCGTACGTTCCTATTTTGATAGCGAGCTCATAGCTACGAGAGGCCCTCGTATTGTAGACATGGTAACCATGGCAGATGGAATCCTGCACGAAACAACACCCACGGTTCTTGAGGCGTTGGTACGAGAGGCTGCACTGATACGCGAGCATTTGCCAACTGCAAATGCGATGGGCAAGGACGATAAGACATTCTTGTATGCAGTTATTACAGACGAGGAGATCCCGCGAGTGCTTGCTATTCGTGGAGCAGAAATTGATTTCAAGAAGTCAAAGCTGCTTCTCTCTGATCTTAAATTCAAAGCAATACATGGACCCTTCCCATCCGGGTATCAGCTGCGTGCTGCGCTTCGTTTAATACGCAAGATTTTTCCCTTCTTTGATACTCCAAGACCCGTTGGAGAAGGAAACAAGCATGCGCGAGCCAAGATTGAATTTAATAAGCAGATAGGACACTACCCTAAAGACATGGATAAGTCTGCATACATGCGGTCTATTCGTAATGTCTCCCTGTTCCTTTCAGGAAGGGTTAAGACGCTTCGCACTACGCTTACAAAGGAGATGAATCGTTTTGCTAAGGAAGAGCGATTTGAGGATGCAGCTGTTATTCGCAAACAGCTCTTTGCACTAGATCATGTGCAGGATGTTTCTCTCATAACTGAGGATCGTGGAGACGTGCAGGGTCCTCGTATTGAAGCGTATGATACGGCGCATCTCTCAGGAACTAATGCTATTGGTGTCCTTGTTGTTATTGAAAACAGCACACCGTCAAAGAAGGAATACAGAACCTTCAATATCAAAGGAGTGAGCGGGAAGTCTTTAAATAATGATATTGCTTCCCTAAAAGAGCTTCTGTCTCGCAGGCTTGGGCACACAGAATGGCCACTGCCTAAGGCATTTGTTGTTGATGGCGGAAAGACACATAAGAAAGCTGCTGAAGAGGTTTTAAGGGAGGTTGGTATTGGAATTCCTGTTGTAGCTGTAGTTAAAGATGAGAAGCATCGTCCTAGAGAAGTGCTGGGCAGCCTTCGTGCAGGAATAACTGATGCTGATGCAGTGCTTGCAAACAGCGAGGCGCACCGGTTCTCGCTATCCAAACATAGAAAGGCAAGAAGCAGAGCACTGAGAACAGGGTAGGCCTGGTATACTTTCCCTATATGCGTGGCACTGTCGTTGGAGTTTTGAGAGGCGGCCCGTCTCAGGAGCATGAAGTCTCACTACAAACGGGGCATGCAATTCTCACGCATCTTCCTGAAGAGCGATATACAACGCGAGATATTTATATAGACAAGAAAGGAGTCTGGCATGAAAAGGGTCGCATCACTACTCCAGAGAAGGTACTCCGCTCTGTTGATGCAGTACTTATAGGTTTGCATGGAGAATACGGAGAGGATGGGGAAGTTCAGAAGCTTTTAGAACGGTACGGAGTTCCCTTCGCAGGTTCAGATTCATTTGGATCGTACTTGGCCATGCATAAAGTGCTCACAAAGGAGAAAGCGAAGGAGCATGGGATTAAGACTCCTAAGTATCGCTTTATAGAGAGACAGTCTGATGCTGAAGAGGCAGCAAAGGAGATAACCAGATCTTTCCATCAGCCTGTTGTTGTGAAGCCTGTTCGCTGGGGCTCGTCTGTTGGTGTGTCTATTGTAGGCGGATATCAGCCAGTACATACGGCTATAACAAGCTTGCTTGAAGCAGGAGCTCAGGGAGTGCTCGTTGAGGAATACATACGAGGTACAGAGGCAACAGTTGGAGTTGTTGAAGACCTGCGAGGAGAGAAACTGTACGGACTTCCAGCAATAGAGATTGTGCCCCCAGATTCAGATTTCTTCTCGTACGAGGCCAAGTATTCAGGCAGAACAAGAGAGATTGTTCCTGGGCGCTTTGCAAAGCCTGTACAGGAGGAACTGGTATCTTTGGCCAGAACAATGCATGAAGCACTCGGGCTCAGACACTATTCCAGAAGCGATTTTATGGTCTCTCCAAAGTGTATCTATTTTATAGAAACAAACACCCTTCCGGGTATGACTGCAGAGTCTCTGTTGCCTAAATCCCTGCAGGCAATTGGGGTATCTTTCCCGGACTTCCTATCCCATCTCGTAGAACTTGCTCTTCGCGGGAAGAGACGGTAAAGTTTCCTGGATGGGCCGTTAGCTCAGTTGGTAGNNAGCATCTCATTTGCAATGAGAGGGTCGCAGGTTCGAATCCTGTACGGTCCACATTTGTTCACGAAGTCAAGGAATGTGCTCTCGCGTATTGCTAGGGTTAAACATTAGGAGGTTCTAATACCCACATTGGGTATATAATTCGCTTATGCAAGAAAATACCGCGTCAGAAGAAGTTACTTCTGATGGAATTTATATTTCAGAAAGGAAGGCAGAGACAGGAAAGCGAGTCGTCCTTCTAAGCCTCCTTGGTCTAGGTTTGTTGGCTGTCGTGGTTGCCGCATACATGCTGCTTACAAGTACCAGCGTTATTGACCAGTCGCCCGCAATCTCAGAACCCATATTTAAGACGTACCGAGTTACGGAGGACACGGTCTATTTTAACGAGGCGCCCATAGCAGGAGCTGACGCAGGGTCTTTTATAGCTATCGGATCTCTTTCGGTAGACAGCGGTAATACGGCTTTTGATAACCGTGCGTTCTATGTCGACGGTATACCCACAGAGAGGGTTGAAGACGGAACATTCGAGCTCAAAAAACTCGCTTCAAAGGCTCCAGGCTCTATTACATATACCTACCTGAGAAGGGGTGCTGATGTGTATGCTTTTGCTCCATATACGTTTGAAGGAGGTCCGAATCCATGGCTAGAGGCAGTAGATATCGATTTCGCTTCGATAGAAGTACTGCAACCAGTGCTTACTTCAATGTCGGTCTCACCTGCTACAACTTGGTATGCATCTGACAAGAACGGTGTCTATTATGTTGACCAGGGCGAGCATGCCCTGCTTGAAGGGGCTCGCGCTGCAGATTTCCAGCTGGTGCAACATCCTGAACTAGAGCTCCTATCTGCAAGCGGAGATAGTGTTTACTATCTTGATAAACGTTTGAAAGGGATCGATGTGGCGAGATTGAAGGTCTACAAAAATAGCAATGGCGCAGTAGTCATTAGTGATGACGATAGTGCATGGGTAAGGTGTGTGTACAAAATTATTTATAGCGTAAGAGAAGTTAGTCTCTCGGAAGTAGACTCCTACCCTGAATACTGCCTAGGTCAGGATTAACTGGCGTTGGTTCTAATCCGCTAAACCTTCTCGACCCTAGAGACTATCCCACGAGTCCACCAGACGTAGGAAATGTATTGGTCTGAATTGGATAAGAGAGGTACTAATCTAGTGTAAGAATGCCAACAATTCCTCACAAAAGACCCGGGAGGGTCTTTTGTTGTTTTGCACAGAGGTATACTTATACCCAATGGAACCCATTAAAATACCGAACTCAAAAGGACAAAGTATCGCTGCTGTTGTGCATCGGCCAGAAGTTAAAACAGAAAAACTGGCCATCTTGTGTCCCGGATACCTAGACACAAAGGACTATACGCACCTTGTTATGTTGGCGTCAGATCTGGCTGAGCATGGCTATACAGCGGTACGTTTTGATCCAACGGGCACATGGGAAAGCGAAGGAGATAATTCAGAATACTTAACCTCCCAGTATCTTAAAGATATTGAGAGTGTTCTTGAGTACATGCTAAACGAGGGCAACTATACGCACGTTCTTCTTGCAGGACACAGTCGTGGAGGACAAGTATCCATTCTGTATGCAGCACATGATCCAAGAATCTCGGCAGTGCTCGGAATTATGCCCTCGCACAGCCCTGTTGCAGGTAAGAGACGAACAGATTGGGAGGAGGCAGGAGTAAGTAACTCATCAAGAGATATTCCTGGAAACACAGAGGAGCGAAAACCCTTCAGCGTCCCCTTTCAGCATGTTCTAGATAGGGATCAGTACGATGCACTCGCAGACATAGAGCGGATAACCGCCCCTATTGTGCTAATTGCTGCGGAACATGATATTCCTGTTCCTCCTGAGGAGGTTAGAAAGCTATATGAGAAGGCTAACGAGCCCAAAGAGTTTATCTTTCTTGAGGGAATGGATCATGAGTACAGACACAAGCCCGAGGAGATCAGGAAGGTAAACGACCTTGCTCTGAAAGCCCTACATATAACTGCTCCATAAGTACCCAAAGAGCCTCTACAGTGCTACGCTAATCCCTAATGGACCAGAGGCCGGCAAGCAGACAACCACTCCCAAAGGACGCTAAGCGCGTCTTTTCCGGTATTCTCTTTGATGTATATCACTGGGAACAGGAACTCTTTGATGGAACAAAAGCTACCTTTGAAAAGCTAAGGAGAAATGACTCTTCTGTAGTTATCCCGGTGCTTGATGACGGAAGGCTCCTCCTCACCGAGGACGAGCAGCCAGGTAGGCTCTCTGTCCTTACATTTCCTGGAGGACAAGGAGAGGAAGGAGAAGATCCTGAGACGTTGGCTCGCAGAGAGCTGCTTGAGGAAACCGGATACGAAGCCGGGGAACTTATCCTCTGGAGAGCAGAACAGCCCTCTTCAAAGATTGAGTGGGCAATATATATGTATATTGCTCGTAACTGCAAAAAGGTTGCTGAGCCTGAACTAGACGCGGGAGAACGCATAACTCTGCGTCCCGTTACGCTAGACGAGCTCATAGAACTTGCGGATGATCCCACGTTCCAGAATAGGGAAATGGTATTAGACCTGGTGAAGGCACGGTATGATGAAAAGGAACGAGCAGTGCTAGAGAAAACCTTATTCGGATAATACTCTTCTATGCAGACACTTATACTCGCAGGGATCGCCTTTCCAATAATGATCGTACTTGATCTCCTTTGGATTGGAGTTGTGGGAAGAGGATTCTATAAAGCACAGCTAGGCGCTATGTTGCGTCCTGATGTTGTATGGTCTGCAGCACTTCTGTTTTACGTAATCTTTGCTCTTGCTATAGCGTATTTTGTTATTGCTCCTGCACTCGCAACACATTCAATGTCTAAGTTGCTTATCAGCGCTGCATTCTTTGGTCTTGCTGCATACGCTGCCTATGATCTTTCAAACCTGGCGACTCTAGTAGGTTGGCCGCTCCCACTTACTATTGTGGATCTTATCTGGGGAATGCTTGTTACTACTGCGACTGCCTCCGGTGCGTACCTTATTGCAGTTAAGTTCTTGAACTACTAATCATGCGTATAGGAAACATTCTTTCTCTCGCTTTCTTTATAGGCATCTCTCTCCTCGCTGGATTTATCGGATCCTTTGCAACTGCAGGAAGCATTGAGACTTGGTACGCAACACTCGTTCGCCCGAGCTGGACTCCTCCTAACTGGGTCTTTGGCCCTGTTTGGACAACTCTGTATGTACTTATGGGTACTGCAGCGTATTTGGTCGCGAGATCAAAGAAGTTGGGAAAAGTATTCGTACTCTGGTTCTTTGTAGCGCATCTCGTGGTGAATACGCTCTGGAGTATTGTATTCTTCGGCATGCATGAGCTTTTGCTCTCTGTGCTCGTTATTCTCCTCCTAGATTTCCTTATAATCCTCCTCATAAAGTTCTTCAGAGGATACTCAAAGACTGCGAGTCTTCTGCTAGTCCCGTATCTTTTGTGGTGTCTGTATGCCACCAGTCTTTCTATAGGGCTCTTCGTACTAAACTAGCTTGCCTCAGCAAGAGGATACCCATACACTCGTCCTAAACGGGCTGTAGTATACCGGTAGTACGCATCCATGGGGTGGATGTAGACCGGGTTCAATTCCCGGCAGCCCGATGTTTATTTTCCTTGCCCGTAATACTTCTTAAGGAGTCTGACGTGCTCTTTGTAGGTTGGTGTGCAGTGCATTCCGCCTCTGCGATCATGGAAGTAAAAGATACAATCCGTCTTCTTTGGATTGAGAGCTGCAAGAACTGCTGCTGTTGAAGGGTTTGCAATAGGACCTGGGGGAAGTCCCTTATTCTTGTAGGTGTTATAGGAAGACTTAATATATTTGTCGTTTGGTACAACTTTTGGCCACCAAGAGCCTGAAGTTGATTTAGTAGCTTTTGCATATTGCAGCGTTGCATCAATCTGGAGGTTCATACCTGCCCACAGGCGGTTCCAGATGATCCCTGAGATAAGACGCATCTCAGCTGGGTTACGTGTCTCTCGCTCAAGCATAGAGGCAATGGTGAGGACATCTTCTATAGGAAGCACCTCGTCGGTAGTTGTGCTGTAACGAGCTTTTATTTCCTTTGCAAAGCGGTCACTTAAGAGTTCCTGTACGTAGGCAGGGTTAGCTGCAGAACTTATTACATACGTGCCTGGAACAAACTGACCCTCCTCAAGGACTGGATCAACTTCATGTACCTGCTTTAAAAATGCATTCTGTTCCTTTTGAGTCCATCCAAGTTGTCTTCCAAATGCATACGCAACTTCTTCTTCTCTATATCCAGCTTTAATATCAACGAAGGCGATGTCGCTCCCCGCAAGTTGTTCATACGCAGGTACTGAAGCAACTGCATTAGCAATCCAGGCAAGCACAGAGCCAGCGAGGCCTGACGCAGCTGCAAGAGTACCGTGTGTATCGTCTAGAAGTGCTTCAACCTCCGGGTCTTCAACGATAAGTTCGTTAACCGGGTCAACCGTAACAGGGAAAAGAGGTTTAACTGGTTCTGCTTGCGCAAGACGTGAATCAACAGCAATAACTGTAGGGAGTGAGAGAAGCGCACCAATTCCTACAAGAACTGCAATGCTAAGAGAAACAACCGCATGCAGTTGCGGACGACGTTTCCTTCTGCGCATAGGGCGCTCCGGATAAGCATGCGGCATGAGTTGTCGCTGCGGATTCTGTGCCATTGCTTTTCAGTGTAGCGGGCAATTGCCCGATAGGAAACCCTTTGTTGCGCACAGGTAATTCTTGGACATGAACAGAATCAGTGGTACGGTCACAGAGATGCGTGACAAAACCCCACAAGTCCCAACAAATATTGAGCGCATAGTAGCTGGTGTTGGTTCTCCAGCTTCGCTCTTCGTGCACACGGCTGCATTTGCAGCCTTCTTCTTGCTGTCGCTACTCAATGTTATTTCTTGGGAGTTCATGCTCCTCATTCTCACAACAGTAGTGTCTCTTGAGGCAATTTACCTTGCTATTTTCATTCAGATCACCGTTAACCGACACACGGAGAGCTTGCGAGAGGTTGAGGAAGATATTGATGAGCTTACCGAGGACATGGATGACATCCAGGAAGATCTTGAGGAGATCTCCGAAGACATTGAAGAGATTCAGGAAGACTTTGAGGAGATGAATGAAGAGGAGGAAGAAGAGGACGATGGAAAGCCTCAGAAGCGAATCTCTCAGGCACAAGCGCTTGAGCGTTTGAGACGAGATGTTGAGAGCGTACTTGCAGACCTTGAAGCTCTGAAGCAAGGGAAGTAGAGTAATTGCTATAGGGCCCTTAGCTCATCTGGTAGAGCGCATCCATGGCATGGATGAGGTGACCGGTTCAAGTCCGGTAGGGTCCACAACATGAAATTCTGGATTAAAAGGCTTTCTCATCCAATTCGTGGATTGAAACATGCCTTTTTGCATGACTTCGCTGTCCGCTTTGAGGTATTTGTACTCGGGATTGTTGGAATTCCAGTAGCGTACCTTCTATTCGGTCCATTCTCAGCAAAAGAACTCCTTCTCCTCATCTTTTGTTGGTTCTTTATCGTAGTTGCAGAGCTCCAGAACTCAGCTATTGAAACTGCGCTAGACAAGATTCATCCAAAGCGTGATGAATCTATAGGATTGAGTAAAGATCTGGCAGCTGGAGCCGTAGTATGGGCAGCGGTATTTGGATTAGTAAGTCTTGGCTTTGTGGTGAGCGGAAAGCTATAAGATCAATTGCTATACTTCTTTCATGTCTCCCATCTCCTCTTTTGAGACCTTTCTTCAGACGGTAGACCTTGCTGCATATCGTGCGCTCTATAGCTCTGTAAAGATTGTTGAGATGGATCTGCCTAAGAATATTCAGGCAGTCCAACTTCTCTACACGGTGTACTGGGATGAACGGAAGTTTCTCTCCTTTGATGATTTTTACGAGAGATACCTAGCTGAAAAGAAAGATGCAATTGAGGAGTTCCGCATCAAGTCCACTATGTGCGAGGACTGTTTCTATAGAGGACTAAAGGCAAGAATATACAGAACATGGGCAGGACTCATAACGCAGATCCATGCGGGATATGTGGCTGAATCAGTATTTGGTCCCGGCACTGTGTCTATGTCTGCAGAGCTAGACCACCAAGGAGCTGATATTCGTGTTGAGTATCGGGGACGATTCCTAAACTATCAGGTTAAGAAAACTGCCTATTCAGGAGTTGTTGGCAGAAAGCCACAGGCTCAGAAGAGCAAACTAGAAGGAGAGTCCATAGACATTAACTACGAAGTGCCGAATATCCTCTCAGATCCTAAAACAAAGGCAGGAGAGTTTAGGAAGCCCTATCTGCGCTTCATGGAAGATAAGCGAACTAGGCACTTTCCAAACGGATTCGTTATCTTCACAGAAGAGACCTTCCTTCCAGAGAAGAAACGCATTGATTCGGAGCTAGCTTGAGGCAATAAACTTCTTTGCGAGCTGTACGTACTCAGGATTAATTTCGTATCCGATGTAGTTGAGGCCAAGTTCCTTTGCAACTACACACTCAGAACCGGTGCCTGCAAAAGGAACCAAGACAACACCTCCTTTTTTAGGTGCGGCTGATCCAATAAGCTTTCTAGAAAGCTCCAAAGGCTTTTGGGTAGGGTGCTTAAGAGTGTTATGTCCTGCGTGGTCTTTGAGTGTCTTTGGTGTGCATACTTTCTTGCAGGTTCTGCACAAAAACCAACGCTCAACCATGCCAGCGCCACCCGCAAGAGCAGGAACCTTAAGTACGTCTCGGGGAAGTGCTCCGCTCTCATGCGCTTCATATACGGTTTCCTTTCCATTCTT
Organism: Patescibacteria group bacterium UBA6241; assembly: GCA_002441425.1. Taxonomy (GTDB): domain Bacteria; phylum Patescibacteriota; class Minisyncoccia; order Phycocordibacterales; family Phycocordibacteraceae; genus C7867-001. The sequence continues at coordinate 187,739 of DJWB01000001.1, forward strand.
ACTAAATCTCCCCACAGTTCCTTTACGTACCTTGCCTGCAGCTCCCTTTAAGAAACCTTCTGTGTACGGCTCTCGTACTGCGTCTTTGTTAAATACAGGAGTGTCTTTCCAAATGCATAGAATAGATTCATGGCTTCGCTGCCAGAAATTAAGAGAGGCAACATTCTTATTTGTGTAGTGCCAGATAAGCCAGCGCTTAGGAAGCTCTGTCTGAACTGATATATGTGCCAATATCTCGCTGAATCCATATACAAACATAGTTCCGGAAGGCTTCAGTACACGAATGGATTCATCCATCCACTCTTTGCACCACGCAAGGTATGCCTTGAGTTCCATTTTGTCCTTATTGTTCCCAAAGTCCTTTCCTATGTTGTAGGGCGGGTCTATCACAATGACATCACAGCTTGCATCGGGCAGTTTCCGCATGCCTGCAAGCGCATCTCCCAAAATAACCTTGTTGAGTGGAAGGGAAGCTGCTTTCTTTTTATTCGCACCTGATTTTGAAGCAGCAGTCATACGTAATAGATACAGTATAGGGTGCGTCCTCCGTATCGCAACAGTACCCACGGCACTCATTTTGCGTAGGTGGCTGCTGCCTGTTACACTCTAAACATGACAGGGGTACTGGCCCAGATGGGGTCTTTTTTACATGCGGTGTTCGGCACCGCTGTTGCCTATGCAGCAGAAGCAGCTCCTCATGCTGAGGAAGGAGCAGAGCATGCAAGTGGTATTCACGTAGTACTTAAGGCGGAAGAGGTATTCCGCATCTTTGATTTCCCTATAACAAACTCACTTCTCATGACGTGGGTAACTGTTGCGATCCTCATTGGGTTCGCACTTTTCTTCAGAAGCAAGATTGCGCTTATTCCAGGAAAACTTCAGGCGGGTGTTGAGATGCTCTTTGAAGGTGTCCTTAACTACATGACTGAGACCTTGGAAGACGAGAAGCTTGCTCGCAGATTCTTCCCGCTCATTATGACGATCTTTTTGTTCGTCTTCCTTGCAAACGAGCTTGCCTTCCTTCCAGGAATTGGATCTTTGCTTGTTGAGCACAATGGAAGCCTGGTGCCCTTGTTTAGAGCTCCTGCAGCAGACCTTAATATGACGCTTGCGCTCGCTATTATCTCCTTCCTTGTTATTGAGATTAGCGGCGTCGTTATTCTCGGCTTTTTCAAGTATGCCGGGAAATATGTTAATTTTAGTTCACCGGTTAACTTCGTGGTGGGCATCATTGAGCTGCTTTCCAACGTGGGGCGCCTCATCTCTTTCTCCTTCCGTTTGTTCGGAAACGTATTCGCAGGTGAAGTGATGATCGCCGTGGCTTTGTTCTTTGTCGCCTACCTGTTGCCGGTGCCACTTATGGCATTTGAAGTGTTTGTAGGCTTTATTCAGGCAGTGGTGTTCTCCATGCTCACCCTGTTCTTTATCAAGCTTTCAATCATGGATCCGCACGAGAGCCATTAATAGGCTTTCATGCGGCTCTGGGATGTTTTGTTGAGCCATTATTACCTTAAATTAGTTACGTTATGGAAATGGAATCCGCACAGTTGATCGCTATGGCGATTGCCGCAGGACTCGGAGTGCTTGGACCGGGTATCGGTATTGGTCTTATCGGAGGTAAGGCTATGGAAGCTATTGGACGCAATCCTGAGGCTTCAGGAAAGGTTGTTTCAAACATGATTCTTGCAATCGTGTTTGCTGAGGCGCTTGGTATTCTTGCGCTCGTGGTTTCATTCATCATCCGCTTCGTCGGATAGTAAATTAGTACTGCGCTATGGAACAACTCTTCGAAGCCTTCGGCATAGATGGAAAGCTGCTTCTTGCGCAGCTGATTAACTTTGGGGTGCTCTTCGTAGCACTTACCTGGCTTTTGTATAAGCCAGTTATGAAAACCCTTGATGAACGTCGTGCAAAGATCGCACAGGGTGTTGAGGATGCAGAGGCAGCTTCTCAGAAGCTTGCAGTTGCAGACGAAAACGCTGCGCAGGTAGTACAAGGCGCTGAAACTGAGGCAGAGAGCATTGTGGCTTCTGCTCGTGAGCTCGCGGGGACTGAGAAGTCACGCATTGTTAAGGAAGCTGAGGCTCGTGCTGCACAAGTTGCGGCAGACGCTGAGGCTCGTGCACAAGAAACTGCCGCACAGGCACTACGTGATAGCGAAAAGGAAGTAGCTCGTCTTGCAGTTCTTGCTGCTGAGAAAGTACTTCGCAAAAGCTAATCTATGGAAAAGCAGTACGCACAGGCACTCATACGATCTCTACGAAACGGTACTGATGAAGCAAAGCTCGTCAGTGGCCTCGTAGCACATCTAAAAGAAGAGGGTCGTGCAAAGCTGCTTCCAGGAATTCTTCGCGAGTTAAAGAGTTTGCAGGCACGAAACGCGAAGCTCGCTCCTCATATTGAGGTTGCTTCTGAAGACGAGAAGAAGACTGCCTTGGAGGAAGCAAAGGGACTTGGTATTGATACAAACTCAGTATCAATTAACAAAGATCTCATTCAGGGCTGGAGAGCTCGTTCAGGAGGTATTAGTGTAGATAGATCAGCAAAACAAGCATTAGTAGACCTTTATCAGAAAATTACAAACTAGGTATGGAGAGCATCATTACGCGCATAGAGAAGGAGATCGCCGGACTCGCTGAAAGCAAGTCAGGCACCACAGAGACAGGCATCGTCCGCGCAACCGGAGACGGTATTGCAGAGATTGATGGCCTTGAGAACGCCATCATGACTGAGATGGTGCTCTTTGATCCAACATTTGATCGCACTTTGGAGGAAGCACTCAAGGATGCTGATCCAATCTATGGCTTGGTGCTCAACCTAGAAGAAGACGGTGTGCGTGCCGTTATTCTTGGAGATTCCTCAAAGGTCTACGAGGGAATGCTTGTACGACGCGTAGGCAAACTGCTCTCAATCCCAGTGGGAGACAGTTTGATTGGTCGCGTGGTAAATCCGCTTGGAGAAGCGGTTGATGGAAAGGGTCCTACTAAGGCTTCAACTTCTCGCCCTATTGAGAGCGAGGCATATGGCGTTATTGACCGCGCTCCGGTTAACCAGCCACTACACACAGGTATCAAGGCCATAGATGCCATGACTCCAATTGGTCGCGGACAGCGCCAGCTCATCATTGGAGACCGTGGTACAGGAAAGACAACTATTGCGATTGATACAATCCTCAACCAGAAGTCTGAAAGTGAGGAGACTCGTCCTATTTGTATTTATGTAGCTATTGGACAGAAGGAATCTAAGACCGCACGTATCGTAGGACAGCTTACTGAGGCAGGTGCTATGGACTACACCATCGTAGTAACCGCTCCAGCATCAGCGCCAGCAGCACTACAGTTCCTTGCACCATTTGCGGGTGCTGCAATTGCTGAGCACTTCATGGAGCAGGGTAAGGATGCACTTGTGGTATATGACGATCTTTCAAAGCAGGCTGTTGCCTACCGCCAGATGTCATTGCTTCTTCGTCGCCCACCAGGTCGCGAAGCATACCCTGGAGACGTGTTCTATCTCCACTCACGCCTCTTGGAGCGCGCTGCAAAGCTTTCAAAGGAGAAGGGAGGAGGTTCAATTACCGCCCTTCCTATCATTGAGACTCAGGAGAATGACATCTCAGCGTACATCCCAACTAACGTTATCTCTATTACAGACGGACAGATCTTCCTGGAATCTGATCTCTTCAACAAGGGACTTCGTCCTGCTATTAACGTGGGAGTGTCTGTGTCTCGCGTGGGATCAGCAGCTCAGACAAAGGCTATGAAGAAAGTGTCTGGAAAGATCAAGCTTGAACTTGCACAGTTCCGTGAACTTGAGGCCTTCATGCAGTTCTCTTCTGATCTTGATGCAGACACAAAGCGAAGCATTGATTCAGGACGACGCATGACAGAAATGCTTAAGCAGGGACAGGGAGCTCCTATTGCCTTTGAAATGGAGGCTGCGGTTATCTTCGCTGCAACAAACGGATACTTTGATTCATTCGCTCCGGAGGAGACTGCGGCAGCTGAGAATCGTCTTCAGGACTTCCTTAATCGCGAAGCTACCGGAGTGCTTGCGGCTATCCGCACCACTCGCGAGATTGGAGAAGGAACTGAGAAGGACCTTCGTGCTGTGCTAGATAAGTTCGTAGCTCGTTCTTAATACTGCTCATGGCACTGAAAGACATTAAAACGAAGATCAAGGCAACCGAGCGCATGCACAAAGTGACACGCGCCATGGAGGCCGTGTCTGCAGTTAAAATGCGCAAGACACAGCAGTCTGCATTTGCAGGTCGCCCGTACGCTCGCGCTGCGTTGTCTATCCTTGCTCGTCTTTCAGGAACCGGAGACATTGCGCAGCACCCACTCTCAACTGCACGCGAGGTTAAGAAAGTAGCACTTGTTGTTATGACGAGTGATAAGGGGCTTGCAGGAGCTCTTAATTCAGGTGTTCTTAAGGCATCTGTTGAAGCAATTGCAGGTTTTGAGAAGTCAGATGTGCAGGTATACGCGTACGGACGCAAGGCAGACGAATACTTCCGTCGCCGTGAGTACACCGTTGCTAAGTCTTTTGAAAACAAGCAGGACGAGATACCACTCTCAGATATGGAGCAGCTCTCTGCAGATCTCTCTTCCGGGTTCCTTGCAAAGGAGTTTGACGAAGTTGTAGCTGTATACAGCAACTTCAAATCAACCTTTGAGCAGCTTCCTACAGTGCGCCGCGTACTTCCTCTTTCAGTTGATGCGCTCGCGCGCTTGGTTGAAGACATTCAGCCAGTGAAAGGAAAGTGGAGTGAGGATGTAGCAATTGAGGCTCCGGCAGCGTATGAGATTGAGCCTTCACGGGATGAGATTCTAGGAATCTTGGTTCCTAAACTTGTGGCCGTGTCTTTGTATCACATGCTGCTTGAGTCAAAGGCTTCAGAGCACTCTGCACGTATGGTGGCTATGAAGAACGCGTCTGACAAATCAAAGGAGGTGGTGCGTGATCTCACTCGCGTGTTTAACAAGGTGCGGCAGGCTGCAATCACGCGCGAAGTGTCCGAGATTGTGAGCGGGCGTGAGGCATTATCAGCGTAGGTTTACGTACCGGGCAAAAAGATTTATAACCATGACAAGTATGAACACAGGAACAATTACAGAAGTTATCGGGCCAGTTGTAGATGTGCACTTTGAGAAGGGACGTCCGGCTATTCAGGATGCGCTCGTTATTGAGGCAAATGATGTACACGGAAAGATCGTGCTTGAGGTGGCGAGCCACCTTGGCCTTGATCGTGTACGTGCAATTTCTATGAACGAGACTGCTGGTCTTGCTCGTGGTGAGGTAGCTACAGCTACTGGTGCGCCGATCTCTGTTCCTGTGGGCATGAATTCTCTCGGACGTCTGTTCAACGTTCTTGGTGAGCCAATTGATGGCAAGGGTCCCATTGATGCGAAGACTGAGCGTCTTCCAATTCACCGCATGCCACCTTCTTTTGATCAGCAGACCACGAAGGCTGAGGTGTTTGAAACGGGTATCAAGGCTATTGACCTCATGGTTCCTTTCATTAAGGGAGGAAAGGTTGGTCTCTTCGGAGGAGCGGGTGTGGGAAAGACCGTTACCATTCAGGAGCTCATTCGCAACGTAGCCCAGGAGCACGGAGGATACTCTGTGTTTGCAGGAGTGGGAGAGCGTGTTCGTGAAGGAAATGACCTGTACCACGAAATGGAAGAGTCAGGCGTGCTTGATAAGACTGCGCTTGTATTTGGACAGATGAACGAGGTTCCTGGAGCACGTGCTCGTGTTGCGCTCACCGGACTTACTCAGGCTGAGTACTTCCGCGATGAGGGAGGAAAGGACGTTCTGTTCTTCATGGACAACGTATTCCGCTTCATTCAGGCAGGATCTGAGGTGTCTTCACTTCTTGGACGCGTGCCATCAGCTGTGGGATACCAGCCAACACTTGCTGAGGAGATGGGTAAGCTTCAGGAGCGTATTACTTCAACGAATAAGGGATCTATCACCTCTATTCAGGCGGTGTATGTGCCTGCTGACGACCTTACTGACCCAGCGCCAGCTACAACCTTCGCTCACCTAGACGGAACAGTGGTGCTCTCACGTCAGCTCGCTTCTCTTGGTATTTACCCTGCTATTGATCCGTTGCTCTCAACTTCAACAGCGCTCACTCCTGAGATTGTAGGAGAAGAGCACTACCAAGTTGCAAACCAGGTTAAGCAGGTGCTTCAGCGTTACAAGGATCTTCAGGACATCATTGCTATTCTCGGTATTGAAGAGTTGTCTGACGAAGACAAGCAGACGGTGTACCGTGCACGAAAGCTTGAGAAGTATCTTTCACAGCCATTCTTCGTGGGAGAACCGTTCACTGGTACTCCTGGGCAGTACGTAACTCGCGAGGAGACTGTGCGTGGCTTCAAGGAGATTGTAGAAGGAAAGCACGACGACAAACCTGAGAGTGCGTTCTACATGAAGGGAACTATTGATCAGGTCACAGGATAATGGCTAAAACATTTCATCTTACTATTGCGAAAGTTGGAGAGAATCTCTTTGAAGGAGAGGCTCTTTCGGTAACGCTCCCAGGTATTGATGGCATGTTTACCGTTATGGCAGGACATGAGGCATTTGTGTCTCCTCTCAAGGAGGGTGTGGCACTCGTAAAAGATGCTTCTGGATCTGAGCTCGCACTCCCGCTAGAAAATGGCGGAATTGCTGAGGTTTCTGCCGGCCAGGCAACTGTCCTTCTGTAGCTCTTTACAGACTCACTCATAGATTCCATACTTTAAGAACTATGAGCAGCGACAGCATCTACGACCCATCAAAGGAAAAACAGCCAAGCCATTACCATGGAGACGTGGTGCGGGCTTTGTTTATTGGAGCAGCTATTCTTATTTTCCTTACGCAGTTCATCGGAACTGCGCTTCCTTTTTCTACAGGCGGGATAATGTTCCTTATCGTCTGTTTGGTTATCTCAGCAGGAATAACTAACCCAGCTCAGCAGTGGATACACTGGGTTAACATACTTATTTCAATAAGTGGATTCATTCTCTTTGGAGGCATAGCGCTTAACCGTCTTAGTGCAGATATAGATCTGATCTCACGAAACACTCTTGTTGCGCTTCTTACGCTCATTTTTATAACTACGCTTTATCTAGGGACACGCACTCTAAGAGGACTCATGGTGCCTCATGTGGAAAATATAGGTTAGTTCGTCCTACACTCGCTCTGTGCTAAAATAGCGCCTATATGATACAGCAATTCCTCGTACGCCAGGCGCTCAAAATGAAAATGAAGGATATGCCCGAGGCACAACGAGAGCAAATCCTTGCACTCGTTGAAAAGAATCCTGACCTCTTTAAGAAAATTGGCGAGGAAGTGGACCGCAGAGTGAAGGGAGGAGAGAATCAAATGAAAGCAACTATGGAAGTTATGAAGAAGCACCGAGAAGAGCTTGCGGGGCTCATGGGCAACCAGCGCTAAGCATGAAGTCTAAGCGCATATTTGTTCTGCTTGGGCATCCAAACGCTGACACGCTCTCTGGAGCTCTTGCTACTGAGTACGAGACTGCTGCTCGTGCTGCTGGACATGAGGTACGTCGAACTAACATAGGCGATCTTTCATTTGATCCAATATTGCATCTTGGATACAAAGCCATTCAAGAGCTTGAGCCCGATCTAAAGATTGTTCAGGAGAATATCTCTTGGGCTGAGCATGTGGTTATTGTGCATCCAAACTGGTGGGGAGGAATGCCCGCTATCTTAAAGGGTATGTGGGACAGAATGTTTTTGCCACGTTTTGCATTTCGTATGTGGAAGAATCGTTTAGGATGGGATTCTTTGTTAAAGGGTCGCACTGGAAGACTTATCGTACTTTGTGGAAACCCAGCATTTATAGATTGGCTCGCGTTTGGAGACTTTACCGCTTCTTTAAAGCGATCCCTGCTTGAATTTGCGGGTATTCGCACGAAGGTAATAACGTTCGGGATGTCTGAGACTTCGTCAGAGAGAAGGAGAGAAATCTGGAAAAAGAAAGTGCGACGTCTTGCGAAGAAAGCCCAATAATTGTTGAAGCCTCGTATCGTTACGAGGGCGTGTAAGGCAATCGGGTAATACGAGGCTTCAGGAACTAGTGTTCCTTTGTTGCCTCCTTGATTTCAAATTTCGGCCAAAGTTTGCCGAGAAGCAAGGAAGCGCAGTGCGCTGGCAGAATAAAGAAGCAGCAGAAAACGAGGATCTGCAGTGCGTCAAAATCTGAGAATATGGCAAGTCCTAGCGGAGGCCAAACAAGGCCCGCAAGAAATACCAGAAAAACCAGCGCGATGAAAAGGTACTTATTCCGTATGCGAAACATGGTGAACTCCTTTCAATAAGGTTCGTTGTTCGCTGAGGCATAATGCGTGCACAGAGGCTAAATGTCAATGAACCCCTAGCTTTTTATTCATTTTGAACGTAAGGTTTATCTATGCTAAAGATCGGAATCGTAGGGCTGCCAAACGTGGGGAAATCCACGCTTTTTAATGCGTTAACAAAGGCAGCAGTGCCTGCTGAGAATTATCCGTTCTGCACCATTGATCCTTCAGTGGGCGTAGTAGGTGTCCCGGATGATCGTCTTACTTCTCTCGCACAGCTCTCTGGATCAGAGAAGATAATACCTGCAGCTATTGAGTTTGTAGACATCGCAGGACTTGTTAAAGGAGCTTCAGAGGGAGAGGGGCTTGGAAATCAATTCCTCTCACACATACGAGAGGTTGATGCCATTCTTCATATGGTTCGTTTCTTTGAAGACCCTGACGTTATCCATGTACATGGAGAGATTGATCCGGTGAGGGACATAGAGGTCATAAACCTGGAACTTATCCTTGCTGATCAGCAGTCTGTATCAGGCCGTAGAGAAAGGCTCGTTCGTGACGTAAAGGCAGGGAACAAAGATGCGCTTGCCGAGGAGGCAATTCTCGCAAAGATAGAACAGGCGCTTATAAGCGGGAACCTTGCTCGTTCAGTTGAACTAACTCCTGAAGAGTTCAAAAGAATTAAGTCTTTGAATCTTCTTACTCTAAAGCCTATGTTGTTCTCCTTTAATGGTAAGGCGGGAGGGCACAACCTCTCTGAGATGAATGATGGCCGAGCTCAGGCTGCGTACGATATGGTCTCAGCACTAGGAAGCTCCTATGTTGAGGTTGATGCGCGCACAGAGCATGAACTTAACGATGTTGCCTCTGAAGATAAAGACATGTTCCGTTCAGAGCTCGGAGTGCAGGTTGATGGTCTTGATGCGCTTATTCGTGGAGCATATGAGACGCTAGGACTCATAACATTTTTCACAACTGGCCCCAAAGAATGTCGTGCATGGACTATAACGAGAGGAGCAAGTGCCCCTGAAGCAGGAGCTGCTATCCATAACGACTTTAAGGATAAGTTTATCCGCGCCGAGGTTATCGGATGGGATACGCTTCTTAAAAATGGTTCATGGTCTAGCGCACGTGATAAGGGGGACGTCCGTACTGAAGGAAAGACGTACATTGTTAAAGATGGCGATGTAATGGTATTCCTGCACAGCTAGAGAATATGAAGAATCTTCTTATACTTGCAGTTACTTTAGTGCTCGTGTTTGGAGGCATTGCTTTCTTGCTCCCTCAAAAAAGTATTGCGCCAGAGAACACAGCCACTCCTGAGCGGTATATGGATATAGAAACATATGTACGCACTTCTATATCTGAACTTTCTTACATTGAATCTCAGCTCGGAGGTACATTTTTTGTAACAGACATACAGACAGGGGACGGAAAAGGTGTTGTTGAATACGAAGACGGACACAATGCATATACTGCTGATTTCACGTATGTAGTATCAGAGAATGGGAAGCCAGAGATTCTTTCCTTTACAATACGATAGGTAAAAAGAGTGGTATAATCCAAGCATATGGAAACAACACCCACGCGCACTTCAAAAACCTCTCCTCGTGACTTCTTTTTATGGGCTGGTGCAGTGCTCGCGCTTTATGGAAGCGTTATCTCCTTTCTGACTCTCGTATTTGAGTACATCAATCATGCTTTTCCAGATCCGCTTGCGTCCTACGCAGATCCATACGGAGGACCAGTTCGTGCTGCTATGGCTGCAGTTATTGTGCTGGTGCCAACAACACTCGTGCTTTTGCGTATCATTCGCTCAACTATTAACAAAGAAGCAGGGAAAGCAGATATATGGGTGCGCCGATGGGCACTCGTTCTCACTATCTTTATTGCAACGATAACGATACTGATTGATCTGATCACATTGCTCACCACCTTCCTTGGAGGCGAGCTGTCTGTCCGCTTTATATTAAAGGTAGCTATTGTGCTTCTCGTTGCAGGTGGCGTCTTCCTACACTTCCTAGCAGAGCTTAAGGGGTACTGGTTACTTGAGAAAAAGAAGGCGGGGTATGTAGGAATAACAGTGGGCATTCTTGCATTAGCTACTGTTGCATCAGGATTCTTCATCATAGGAACTCCACAGGATGCGCGCATGATGCGCTACGACCAGCAAAAGGTGTCAGATCTACAAAACATTCAGTATCAGATTACGAACTACTACCAGCAAAAGCAGGCACTTCCTACCTCTGTACAGGACCTTGCAGACCCACTTTCTGGTTTCTTAGTCCCTGTAGACCCACAAACACAAGAACTCTATACGTACAAAACAGAGGGAGATCTCTCTTTCACTCTTTGTGCGGTCTTTAATCGCGAGACTCCAGACACAGCAGGCAAAGAAGCGTATCCTGCCCGCGATAGCATGTACTACGGTGGCGTTGATGAGAACTGGACTCATGGCGTAGGAGAAACATGCTTTACTCGCACTATAGATCCTGACAAGTATCCTGCATTTGATCTCAAGGCTAGATAGATCTCATGGAAAAGTTTGATCATCAAAAAATAGAGCAGGAGACCCAGAAGTACTGGGAAGACGAAAAACTATACGAAGTTGATTTATACGATTCAGAAAAGGATCCCTACTATCTCCTTTTTGAATTTCCGTATCCATCAGGAGACCTACATATAGGACACTGGTATGCCTTTGCACTAACTGACATCTTTGCGCGGTTTAAGCGCATGCAAGGGAAGAACGTATTGTTCCCTATGGGATTTGATTCGTTTGGATTGCCTGCTGAGAATGCCGCAATTAAGCACGGTGTTAATCCAAAAGAATGGACGTACGCAAACATGGATCGTATGCGTACACAGGTTAAGAGTATGGGGACTTCAGTTGATTGGTCTAAGGAAGTTGTTTCTTCAGATCCTGAATACTATCGTTGGACTCAATGGTTATTTTCTAAACTGTATGAACATGGACTTGCAGAGAGACGAAACGCAGCAGTTAAGTGGTGTCCTAAGGACCAGACAGTGCTTGCCAATGAGCAAGTTACGGATGGGAAATGTGAGCGCTGTGGCACAGAGGTAGAAGAGAAAAAGCTAACTCAATGGTTTCTAACCATAACTAAGTACGCAAAGCGACTTCTTGAGGATCTTGAGGCACTTCCTTGGAAGGAAGAGATCAAGGACGCGCAACGAGCGTGGATAGGAGAGTCTAAGGGGGCAAAACTTACTTTTAGAATAAAAGATTCAGAGGAATCTATTTCAGTTTTTACAACGAGGCCTGACACGGTATACGGAGCGACCTATATCGTCCTTGCTCCCGAGCATACGAGCATGGAGAAGCTTCTTAAAGAAGCAGACAATGCGGCTGAAATTGAAGCATATATTTCAGAGGTCAAAAGAAAGACAGAGCGAGAGCGTTTGGAAAACAAGGAGAAGACTGGGGTAGAACTCAAGGGAATTTATGCCACTCATCCAATAACTGGCGAAGATCTGCCCGTATACACTGCAGACTATGTTCTAGGCAGCTACGGCACAGGAGCGGTTATGGCAGTGCCAGCTCATGACGAGCGAGATTTCGCTTTTGCAAAGAAATTTAATTTACAAATCCTACGAGTTATCAGTTCAGATACTGAGCTCCCGTACGGTGGTTCAGGTGTCCTTGAGAACTCAGGTGAATTCACTGGTTCCAACAACGAAGAAGTATACGAGGCAATTGTTGAACGAGCCGGAGGAGAACTTACCACAAACTATCGCATCAGAGATTGGCTTGTTTCTCGCCAGCGCTATTGGGGATGTCCTATTCCAGTTGTGTATGATCCTGAAGGCAACGCACACCTTGTTCCAAGCGAGCACCTCCCGTGGCTTCTTCCTGAGGATGTAGATTTTTCTCTATCAGGAAAGTCTCCGTTGGCGACGTCTCAAGAACTCAAAGATAGAGTTACTAAAATCTTTGGTGAAGGATGGACTCCTGAGTACGACACACTAGATACCTTTGTTGATTCTTCATGGTATTTCCTCAGGTACCTTGACCCAAAGGATATACACGACTTCTCAGACCAAGCGCTAATGAAGAAATGGCTGCCTGTTGATCGCTATTCTGGAGGCAGTGAACACACAACCATGCATCTTTTGTATGCACGTTTCTTCCATAAGGCTTTGTACGATCTTGCACTTGTCCCTACTCCTGAGCCATTCAACGAAAGAATGAACCGCGGGCTTATCATGGGCCCAGACGGGCAGAAGATGTCCAAATCTAAAGGGAACGTAGTGAATCCAGATGAGTTCGTGCAAAAGTATGGAGCTGATGCAGTACGCATGTACTTGGCCTTTATTGGTCCGTATAACGAACCAGGCAACTATCCATGGAGTCTTGATGGAGTTGTATCCATGCGACGATTCTTAGACCGTATCGTATGGCTTTCAGGAAGACTTACGGACGAAGACCCTGATGCCGCCCTCCAGAAGAGTCTTGCACAGGCAAGCGTTAAAATTACTGCTGATACTGAACGCTTCAAGTTCAACACTGCCATCTCAGCATTGATGGTTTTGGTACGAGATATGGATGGATACGAGAAACTTCCAAAATCTAGCTACAGGCAGCTACTTCTCATGCTCGCTCCCTATGCACCGCACCTTGCAGAGCACCTGTGGAGGGCTATTGGGGGAGTTAACAGTATCCACATGGAGAGCCTTCCTGAATTTGAAGAAATTAGCTCCGATACCATCACTGTTATTGTGCAGGTCAACGGCAAAAAGAGAGGGGAAGTAACCGTGCCGGTGGATGCTACACAGGATGTGGTAGAAAAAGCTGCTGAACAGATTGAAAGTATCGCCACACTACTTCATGAAGAGCAAGTGTCTCGTAGAATCTATGTTCCAGGCCGTATTTTAAATCTGGTCGTCAATAAAAATTGACTTTAAAAGCTCAATCTGGTATAAGAATAACACATTATATATGGCTAAATCAGTAACAAAGACCCCAAAAGCAGCCAAGAAAGCATCCTCTCCGAAGGTTTCTTTTGACACAACAGCTTTAGTTAAAAAGCTTCTTTCTGAAGTGCCGGAGCGCGCACGCGAAGTACTCGTTTTCCGTTTTGGACTTGGTACTGCGAGCCGCAGAGATACCTTGGAGGCTATCGGCGAGCGCTGGAGCATTACTCGCGAGCGAGTACGCCAGATTGAGGCAGCTGGTATTGAAGCTATTCGTAACAGCAAAGCATTTAAAGATTCGCAGGATTCTTTTTCTGAGCTTTCAGACTATATACATTCACTTGGAGGCATCGTGCCCGAGGATGTGTTGCTTGCCGGTCTTGCTGAAGACGAGAAGGCCAAGAACCGTTTCCGTTTCCTTCTTGTTGTAGGAAGCTCATTCTTCCGTGAGCGCGAGACTGATGATTTCTATGCAAGGTGGCACGTTGATCACAAGACTGCTGATGCAGTGCACACAGCGCTTTCACGCCTATATGAAGGTCTTGATGACGCAGAAGTGCTTTCAGAGGGAGATATCATCAACAAGTTTCTTGATGAGCTAAAGGACGTTAACTCTGCATACCGCACTGAAGAGGTACTTAAGCGATGGCTCACAATTTCAAAGACCATCTCTAAGAACCCGCTTTCAGAATGGGGACGTTCACACGCTCCTGCAATTCGTACGAAAGGAATTCGTGATTACGCCTACTTGGTTATAAAGCAAAAGGGAGAGCCTATGCACTTCGCTGATGTTGCAAAGTCTATTGTTGAAGTTTTCTCAAAGAAAGCTCATGTAGCCACAACACATAACGAACTCATCAAGGATTCTCGCTTTGTGCTTGTAGGACGAGGACTATACGCACTTGCTGAGTGGGGATACAAGCCTGGAGTAGTGCGCGACGTTATTCGCAACGTACTTGCTAAAAAGCCACTTACTCGCGATGAAGTAATCGCAGAGGTTAAGAAGGTTCGTTATGTTAAGGACAACACTATTCTCGTTAACCTTGGCGATACACGACACTTCAAACGCCAAAAAGACGGCACTTACATTCTTGCGTAAGAAAAGAATACACAACACACGCTCCGCATAACGCGGAGCGTGTGTCTTTTGTTGCTATACTTCACATATGTCATCTGGCGGCGGTCACGGGGGAGGACTCCCTTTTCTCCATATTATTGATGGGTGGTTAGGTAACGCACATCAAGGTGGTGGTTTCTCAATGCCCGGCAATGCGCTCTTCATTGCTGGAGCTGCAGAAGTTATTGCATTCTTCCTTGTTGCTCCTCAACAAACTCTTACGAACTTTGAGTTTCTGCTTTTCCTTTCCCCGCTATGGATACCTCTCGTACTAGGAAGATTCGCACTTCTGCGATTTATACAGACAAAGCGAGTTGAATACATAGCAACACAGGCCACAGTTCTTCTTGAGCTAAAACTTCCTAGAGACACGCGCAAACCACCAATTGCGATGGAGACCGTGCTTGCAAACTTACACCTCGCCTCAGGAGAGGCTACCTGGTACAAGCGATACGTACTTGGAAGATCTCGTCCGTGGTATTCATTGGAACTTGTATCGCTTGGAGGGAAAGTACACATGTACATATGGACCAGAGAAACATTCAGACGTCCGATAGAGACTTTCCTATACGCACAGTACCCGGGCATTGAGGTTATTGAGGCGAGTGATTATAGCCGTCTCACAGACCCAACTCATGCTCCGTACAAAATGACGGCTTTTGAGTATCTGAAGACAAATCTAGACGCGTATCCTATTAGAACCTATACAGACTTCGGTCTTGATCAAGTGCAGAAGCCAGAAGAGACTGTTGATCCACTAGCACAGGTACTTGAAACACTTGGGTCCCTTGGCCCGCAGGAACAAGCATGGGTGCAATTTGTAGTTCGTGCTTCAAAGGCAGAGAAGTATGAAGGAAGACAGAACAAAAGCGGAGGAAGATACGACTGGAAAGATGAGGGCAAGGAAGAAATTGAGCGCATCCGCCAAGAACTTGTTATTCAGAATGAGTACATTGATGCTCAAGGAAACAAGCAAACAACGAACGGCTTCCCTAACCCAACTGAGGGACAAAAGGACAAGATTAAGGCAATTGAAAGAAACATCGGAAAGCTCGCATTTGATGTGGGTATTCGTGCCATATATACGGCTCCAGGAGAGTCCTACCACAAGAGTATGGGCTCACTAATGAGCAACATCTTCAAACCGTTTAGCTCTGAACAATACAATGGATTAAAGCCTGGGAGCCGTTGGTCTGAGCACTTCAATGATTATCCTTGGGAGGATCTTGGCGGACATCATTTGGCGCATGCAATGCATACAGTACTAGGCTTTTATCGTATGCGTGCATTCTTCCATCCTCCATACACGGGAAAGTGGAGCACCATGAGTATTGAAGAGCTTGCAACACTATTTCATATCCCTTCAAGTTCAGTTACCACACCATCTCTTCCACGTATCCAATCAACTTCAAGCGCAGCACCTTCAAACCTTCCTACCTAGCTTTGTGTGTTTCGTGGTATACCGGTCCTAATGAATCTTGCCGCAGGAAAGCGAGTATATGTAGGCCTCTCAGGAGGAGTTGATTCTGCAGTCTCTGCTGCGCTACTCCAAAAGCAGGGTGCACATGTTACGGGTGTTTTTATTAAGGGATGGTATCCGCCTGGCATGCCTTGTACATGGGCATCGGACAGGAGAGATGCAATGCGCGTTGCGGCACGTCTTAAAATACCGTTTAAGACACTGGATGCATCTGCTGAATACAAAAGTGGAGTTATTGACTACATGCTTCGCGAGTATCGCTCTGGAAGGACGCCGAATCCAGATGTTATGTGTAATAGGGAAGTTAAATTTAAGACATTTGCGAACTTTGCCTTTAGCGAAGGCGCAGACTATATAGCCACCGGTCATTACGCTCGGTCTATAGACGGCGAACTGTATAAAGGGCTTGATACCTCAAAGGATCAAAGCTATTTCTTATGGGCAGTCCCAAAGGATGTTATGCGCAGAACTCTCTTCCCGCTCGGAGAAATGGCGAAAGACGAAACGAGAATTCTAGCGGAAAAGTTCAATCTCCCAAATGCGAAAAAAAAGGACAGTCAGGGTGTTTGCTTCTTAGGGAATATCCAAATGGAAGATTTTCTTATTTCAGAGTTCGGCGAACAACCAGGCCCTGCAGTTGCAGTTGATGGTTCCCTTGTTGGTACACACTCCGGAGCACTCCTCCATACACTCGGCTCTCGGGTTACCCTTGAGGACGCACCCCAGGGCCCCTGGTATGTGCTTAGAAAGGATATAAAGAGAAACGAACTTACTGTTTCTCATAAAAAGATTGAGAGCGAGGCGGGAAAAGATATACACCTCCAGGAGATAAACTACTTTACTGTCCCTACAGCAGATACAATCGCGCAGGCTCAGTTTAGGTATCACGGTCCTTATATTTCGGGAGAACTAAAGGAAGAGGGAAAACTATTCGTTCTCAGCAACACAGCTCAGGAACCCATTGCCTCAGGACAATCACTAGTTTTGTATGATGGCGATCGTTGTATTGGGGGTGGTATTATAGAGTAAATGGCTACAGAAATTGTTAAAGCGGATGGAACCGTTGAGATATTTGACGGAAACAAATTGGAGCAGTCTTTGATTCGTGCGGGAGCTACAGAAACTAGTGCATCTCGTATTAGAAGCACGATTGAGGCCTCTATAAGTCCGCTTGCAGAGAGTACTGAGATATATCGCAGAGCATTCCAGATGCTTCGCCATGAAAACCGTCCTTCAGCGGCTCGTTACAGCTTGCGTAGAGCACTTTTTGAGCTTGGGCCAACAGGGCATCCTTTTGAAGACTTTGTTGCTGAGATTTTTAAGAAGGAAGGGTGGGAAGTACAAGGTCGCAGGATTATTCCGGGCAAGTGTGTCCCACACGAAGTGGACGTATACGCAAAGAGAGGAGATGAACATATGGCAGCTGAGCTGAAATATCATAACGATCCAGGATACAAAACTGATGTAAAAGTTGCGCTCTATGTGAAGGCTCGTTTTGATGACATTTGGCAGTGCGATCCGAAGGTGAGTGCCACATGTCCTGTTGATACAGGCTTTCTTATTACAAATACAAAGTTCACCAGGCAGGCTATTGATTATGCGAACTGCTCTGGAATGAAGCTTCTCGGATGGAGCTACCCTCATCAGGGGAATCTGTATGACCGAATTATTGCGAACGCCGTGTACCCAGTTACCTCTTTGACTATGCTCAAGAAGGCGGAGAAGAAACTGCTTATTGATAAGAATATTGTGACCTGCGATCAGGTGCGTGAGAATCGCAATGTCCTTCGCGAAATAGGCATGACTCCTGAACGCATTGGCTCTGTCGTCGCTGAAATTAATACGCTTTGCGCGCACACTAAATAATATGGCTGAATTTAAGAAACAATATAATCCAAACAGAAGCACTGATTGGAACTACGGAGGAGTAAAGTGGAGACTTTCACGTTCTAAGATTGAGCTCTTTAATGAATGCCCTCGCTGTTTTTATTTGGATAATAAGCTGGGAACTGCTCGTCCTCGTGGACCTGCATTCACACTAAATATTGCGGTGGACGCACTGCTCAAAAAGGAGTTTGATGTGCACCGAGCGGCAGGTACAGCTCATCCACTTATGGAGAAGTACGGCATTGATGCAGTTCCATACGCTCACGCAAGCATGAACACCTGGCGTGAAAACTTTGAAGGAGTTGAATACTTCCATGAGCCGACAGGATTCACTATCTCTGGAGCTGTTGATGATATTTGGGTAAATAAGGAAGGAGAACTCATAGTTGTTGATTACAAAGCAACCTCTAAGCCAGGCAGCATTGAGACACTAGAGGATTCCTCTTGGAACGAGCAGTACAAGAGACAGATGGGTGTGTATCAGTGGTTGTTACACAAAAACGGATTCCCCGTTTCTCCTAAAGGCTATTTCGTATATGCAAATGCTGATGGAGACAAGAAGGCTTTTGATGCACAGCTTGAGTTTGAAGTAACGGTTGTTCCTTGCGAAGGAAAGACAGACTGGATTGATGCAGTCCTCCCAAAGATTAAGGAAACGCTTGATAGTGAGGCAATCCCAGCTACTGGGTCTAGCTGTGAATACTGTCCGTATCGTGAAGCTGCAGGGAAGAAACTACTTGCACTTCATAAGAAGTCTAAGAAATAAGTTATGGAGGTGCGCATTGAGCCTTCCTGGAAAGAAGCACTCAAAGAGGAATTCGGTAAGGAATACTTTTCCAAGCTTACAGAGTTTGTTAAGGAGGAATACAAATCTAATGTTGTATATCCTCTTGCCGCAAACATATTTCATGCGTTTGAACTAACTCCATTCAACAAGGTTAAGGTGGTTATTCTGGGACAGGATCCATACCATGGACCGGATCAGGCTATGGGGCTCTCATTCTCTGTAGCGGAAGGTATTGCGTTTCCGCCATCGCTCCGCAACCTATACAAGGAGCTTGAGTCTGACATTGGGAAACCTGCTCCTCGTACGGGTGATTTAACACACTGGGCCGCACAGGGTGTTCTACTCTTAAATTCAACTCTTACTGTGCGCGCGCACTCCGCCGGCTCACACCAAGGAAAAGGGTGGGAGCTCTTTACTGATGCCGCAATCTCTCTGTTATCACAAAAGAAAGAGAATCTGGTCTTTATTCTTTGGGGGAACTACGCAAAAGCTAAAGGGATGCATATTGATAGAAGCAAACATTTAGTTTTGGAATCAGCCCACCCATCTCCTTTCTCTGCGTCACGAGGATTCTTTGGTTCCAAGCCCTTTTCTAAGACAAATGAGTACCTAATTGCGCATGGCAAAGAGCCAATAGAGTGGGTATAGCTCTACCAAACCATTTCTCTGTCCTTGGGTGCTCTGTAGTGCTTGTCTCCCTTTTTAACACCGTATGCCTCATAGAATGCAGGGAAGTTTGAAAGAGGTCCGTTAATTCTAAATATTCCAGGAGAGTGCGGGTCTGTTAGAACCTGCATTTTTGTGAACTCTGGTCTTGCGTTCTCTCGCTCAAAGAGACTAAACCCAATAAAGAATCTTTGCTCTGGACTGAGCCCGTCTATATCCTTTCGTCCTGTTCGTGCAAGCTGCAGCTGGTACGCGTCATATGCAATGGAAATTCCTCCGAGGTCAGCAATGTTTTCTCCTAGAGTAAGTTTTCCATTTACAGCTACCCCATCTGCGACTTTATACGCATTAAACTGCTTCTCAACTTTCTTTGCCTTTCTCTCAAATTCTTTCCTGTCTTCAGCAGTCCACCAGCCCTTTAGATTTCCTTTGTGATCAAACTTTGATCCCTCGTCATCAAAGCCATGTGTTATCTCGTGGCCTATAACAGTGCCTATACACCCATAGTTCAGTGCATCATCTGCCGTTAAGTTAAAGAACGGGGGCTGCAGAATCGCAGCAGGGAACACAATATCGTTCAGGTTTGGTGCAAAGTATGCATTTACGGTTTGCGGATACATAAACCATTCAGCTCGGTTTATGGGTTTACCAAACTTCTTTAGTTCTCTCTTGTGCTCATACTCGTTAACTCGCATAACATTATGAGCGTACTCGTTCGGAGATATGCGTAGTCCCGCATACGATTTCCATTTTGTTGGATATCCGATTTTCCTGTTAAGGGATGCGAGCTTTATGAGCGCTTTCTTCTTGGTCTGTGGTGTCATCCAAGTGAGTGACTCAATTCTTGCTTTGTATGCAGTGAATAGGTCGTCAACCAAAAGATCCATCTTCTTCTTTGATTCAGGAGAGAAATATTTCTGCACGTACAGTTGTCCTAGTGCTTCTCCAAGACTTCCATTAACTACAGAGAGCACACGTCTCCAAAGAGGGCGCATTACCTTTGTTCCTGAAAGAACAGTTCCGTAGAAGGAAAAACTTTGCTTAATAAAGGGGAGCGAGAGAACTCCTGAGTAGTCATTAACTAAATGCCACTCCAAGTACGATCTCCAAACTGAGAGATCGGTCTTTTCAACCAGACCAGATACCTTAGCCATAAACTCAGGTTGAGTGACAATGATGTATGGCACTTCCTTTATCCCAGCCCTTTCAAAGTATTTTTTCCAATTGATTGCAGGCGCTGTCGTTTTCAGCTTTGCAAGAGAAAACTTATGGTAGGTCTTATCTGGGTCTCTTTGATCCTCCTTTCGCATAGAAGCCCGTGCAAGCTTTGTCTCAAAGGTCATGAACGCCTCCTTTTCAGAAGCAGCCTCAGTTCTTGACCTACCCATGAGCATGAAGAGCTTCTCCACATGCTCCTCGTATGCTGTGCGTACACGTAAGGATTCTGGATCGTTTTTTAAGTAATACTCACGATCAGGAAGACCTAGTCCATCTTGAGAAACATGCAGAGCATAGCGCTCGCTGTTCTTTGCGTCTTGATCAATTCCAGCAGACCAGCCTACTCCTACACCAATTCTGTGCAGCTTCTCAATTACAATCTCAAGATCCTCCTTTGAGGAAATTTCTTGTATTTTCTTTATAAGTCCAGAGAGAGGTGACAGCCCGAGCGCATTTCGTGTCTTTGTATCCAGTCCGGATCTATAAAAATCTCTAATAAGCTGCTCAGGACTTCCAGGACGGACTCTTTTAAGAGATTCAATATCTGCGAGCAGTGTTTTTACTTGCTTCTCAACCTGAAACCGCAAGATATTAAAAGTTCCCCAGCGTGACTCTTCTTTGGGAATTGGGTTGCTGTCCATCCACTTCTTGTTTGTAAAGTGAAAGAAGTCGTCTTGCGGACGAATTGTGTGATCCAACTCCTTAGTATCAAAGCCCCAGGAAGTATTCTTTTTAGACATAGTCACAGTATACCGAGCATGGTATCGTCATACCACTATGACGCTTTCTGAGGTACGTTCTCGTTTTCTTGAATTTTATAAAGCCCGGGGTCATGTAGAGATTCCGTCTGCACCAATACGCCCAGACAACGATCCTACAACACTCTTCACTTCCTCTGGGATGCAGCCCTTGGTGCCGTATTTGCTTGGAGAGGCACATCCTGCAGGCACTCGCCTTGTTGACGCACAGACCTGTTTCCGCGGACAGGATATAGAGGAGGTAGGAGACAATAGGCACACTACATTCTTTGAGATGCTTGGGAACTGGTCTCTGGGAGACTATTTCAAAGAAGAGCAGCTTCCGTGGGTATTTGGGTTCTTAACTTCCAAGGAGGCAGGGCTCGGGTTCAATCCTGAGAATTTATACGTCACCGTTTTCTCAGGAGACGAGAGCACCGGTATTGGTGCAGATATGGAATCTGTTTCAATCTGGCAAAAGCTTTTTGCTGAAAAGGGTATTGAGGCACCTTTCGCTTCCATAGGGAGCGAGGAGGCAGGGTACCAGAAGGGAATGCAGGGTGCGCGCATATTCGGCTATGACGAGAAAAACTGGTGGAGTCGTGCAGGCGCACCAGCCAACATGCCGCCAGGAGAGCCAGGCGGACCGGATTCAGAGATCTTTTACGATTTCGGACTT
Organism: Patescibacteria group bacterium UBA6241; assembly: GCA_002441425.1. Lineage (GTDB taxonomy): Bacteria > Patescibacteriota > Minisyncoccia > Phycocordibacterales > Phycocordibacteraceae > C7867-001. The sequence continues at coordinate 209,559 of DJWB01000001.1, forward strand.
CCTCATGACACCTCATGGGGACCTGAATGCCATCCAAACTGTGATTGTGGAAGATTTGTAGAGATTGGGAACTCAGTGTTCATGCAGTTTATAAAAGAAGCAGATGGATCATTTTCTCAGCTTCCAAAGAAGAACGTAGACTTTGGGGGAGGTCTTGAGCGACTTGTTGCTGCAACACTCGGAGATCCAGACGTCTTCCTCATTGACGTATTTGAGCACGCAAGAAAGGTACTTGAGGAGAAGACAGGATCTTCCTATGGCAGCTCCGAAAAGGATCTCCGTGCGTGGCGTATCATTCTGGACCATACACGTGCTGCCTTCTTTATGTTGGCCTCAGACATACAACCGTCTAACACAGAAGCTGGGTATATACTCCGCCGTCTCATCCGTAGAGCAATCCGCGAGGTAGATCGCTTAGGTATTAAGGATGCAGTGCTTGTTGAGATAGCACACGGCTTTGCGAACCTATATAAGGAACAATATCCTTGGATTATGGATAACCTTGCTCGTATTGAGGAGGGTCTCGCAGCTGAAGAGAAGAAATTTAGGAATACCCTTAGTACAGGACTCAAAGAATTTGAAAAGATTGCGTCAAAAAAGGATATCTCTGGAGAAGATGCATTTATTCTCTTTTCTTCCTTTGGTTTTCCTTTTGAGCTCACACAGGAACTTGCAAAGGAGAGAGGGTTAACTCTTTTAGAGAGTGATTTTAAATCCGCTATGGAAGCGCACCAGAGTCAGTCACGCGCAGGAGCTGCTCAAAAGTTTGCAGGAGGCCTTGCAGACCATGCAGAGCAGACAGTTAGATACCACACAACACATCACATTCTTCTTAAGGCACTTCAAATGGTGCTCGGAGAAGAGGTATTTCAGCGAGGGAGCAACATAACTTCCGAAAGACTTCGCATAGACTTCTCCTCTCCAGGAAAGATGTCAGACGAGCAGAAGGCTGAGGTAGAGCACATCGTTAACGAAGTTATCTATCAGGACCTACCCGTAGTACGTTCAGTTATGCCAAGAGAAGAGGCTGAGAAGCTCGGTGCACAAATGGAATTTGGTGTTAAGTATCCGGACATGGTGTCTGTGTATTCTGTGGGCCCTATGGGAGCTACAGAGGAAGCTCCAAATATTCCTGAGGCATTCTCTTTGGAGTTCTGTGGCGGCCCCCACGTTTCAAACACAAGCGAGATTCATGCTGGAGACACACATTTTAAGATTCTAAAGGAGGAGGCTGTTGCTGCAGGAATACGGCGTATAAAGGCGGTTCTGAGCTAGCTCTTGACTGATTAGTTTTCAGCTCTATATTCATAACTGATGGTCTTTACGTGTGTTTGCGCGCACACAAGAAGATGGACACCGCGGCGTGGACGCCGCACCAGTATCCGTCCAGGTGTTTCAATGTTCTGGTGAGCGGGCGGCCCACCAGTTCAATGAATGCGGTGCATGAGCCGTACAGCGTAAGCTGACACCCCATCAACCTATTTAGTCCGATTTATTCGGGCTTTTTTATTTCTCTGCATTCTTCTTGGTATACTCGTAGCAATGTCGTTGTTCTCTTTTAAGAAAAAGTCTCGCTCTGTAGCGTTGATTGATATCAGCTCTTCCTCTGTTGGTGGAGCTCTTGTGCAGTACGTTAATGGATCTCTTCCTACTCTATATTTTAGTGTTCGTGTTCCTGTGGAGCTATACGAGGGGGAACTGCTCTCCGCGGGAATGCTGAGAGCCCTTTCTACAGTTGAGCGCATGCTCGTTGAAGAGGGAGGACCAACTATGAGACGTGAGGTGGGAAGCGGGCACATAGATAATGTCCTCGTCTCAGTGGGTGCGCCTTGGCAGGATACGAAGGTTACTTCTCGTAGCGTGCAAAAGGGCCAGCCATTCACTTTTACGCATCATGTTCTTGAAGAAGCTACGGCTGATATTGAACCTGCATCAGAAGACCGCCTAGAATCAGGGAGAAACGTAATAGCAACTATTCTGAACGGGTACGAGACGCAGAATCCCTTTGGGAAGAAAGTCACACGAGCTGAGATGATTATTCTCTCTTCCACACTAGAAAAGGAGATTGCAAAGCAAGTTCTTACTTCTCTACGCAGAACATTTCATACACACGATGTAACACTGACTGCCTTTGCCCCTGCAGCGTATTCAGTATTTAGAGACCTGTACCCACACCAAAAGGATTTTATTGTCCTTGATGTGTCCGGAACGGCAACAGATGCCGCGTTTATAAAGCGAGGACTGCTTGCAGATGTTCGTACAGTTGCGCACGGCACTCATGAGCTTCTAGAGGCAGGGAAAGTTGCAGCGCATGCACACTCATTGCCTTCAATTGGCATGATAGATCCATTACGCAATGCATCTTTTGAGAGCAGGTCAGCAGAATTGGAGAAAACTTGGCTACTTGGGTTGCGAGAAGTATTTGCAGATTTTGCTGAGAAGCAGGCACTTCCTCGTATGCTATTTTTGCTTGCTGACGATACTGCCCGCGGCTTTCTAAAACGAGTACTTGAGAAGAGCGAACTTCGTTCACTTTGGCTCTCTGACGAGCCGCTCTCAATTGTGCCGCTGCTTCCTGCGCATATTGCTCCGTATGTGAAAACGAGAGGACTTGCAGAGGGGGATGTATACCTTGCGCTACTTGCGCTCTACTGCAAAAAAGGAATCGGAGAGCTGTAGCTCGTTATACCCGTCAGGGTTCTGACTCTCCAGATGCAGGTGTATACTACACACATATTACCTAGAACGGCTTTCTCACGTAGCTATGAATAAGAATTTGAATGACATAATTCCTCCATCACGACGTCGTGCAATGCAAGACTCAGAAGGTGCGCCTGCATACACCCCTCCTCCAGCAGCACAAGAAGGGCTTCAGATGCCTTCTGAGCGTCCGCAGTATCAACGACCAATGCCTCAAGCAAAGACGGGAAGAAAGTTTCCTATCGGTACCGCAATTATTGCCCTTGTTGTTATTGCAGGCTCAATAGGCGCACTTGTTGTGTTTTCAGGCGCAAAAGTAACCGTGACTCCAGCTACAAATGAGTCATACGTTACCGGGGAGTTTATAGCGACAGTTTCCGGAGGAGATCTTCCATTTGAATTCGTAACCGTTGAGAAGACGGCAACTGCATCAGTTGCATCGGAAGGAACTGAGACAGTTAACCAGCCAGCTCAAGGAACTATTACAATTCTCAACAAGCAGGCAACTCCACAGCAACTTATAAAGAACACCCGATTTGAGACTCCTGATGGTCTTGTCTTCCGCATTCATGACTCAGTTACGGTACCTGCGGCAAGAGGCGATGTTCCTGGAGAACTCAATGTAACTGCGTATGCTGATGCCGCTGGGGACACCTACAATGTAGGACCTACTACCTTTACACTTCCTGGTCTTGCAGGGAGCGCTACCTTTAAACTCGTAACTGCTCGTTCTGACGATGCTATGACTGGTGGCTTTGCAGGAACTCGTGCAAGTGTAGGACAGGCAACCCGCGACGCTAAGATGGGTGAGCTTAGGGCAGCTCTGACTCCTCAGATTGACGAAGCAATACTCGCTGCGGCACCTGAGGGGTATGTGCTTATTCCTGGTGCAAGTTCTGTTTCCTATGTAACCCAGCCTGATGGAGTAGCGAGTGGGGGCAACGTAGAACTCTCAGAGAAAGCTGTTGCTACGGCTATTGTGTTCCCAAAGACAGCTATTGCTAAGGCTATAGCGCTGCAGGTGGTAGGAGTTTACGCTGGACAGCCAGTGACACTGACTGACGCCTCTGGTCTTGCGCTTACACCTGTGGGGGACCTTCCTGCTCCTGGAGTTCAAGAATTCGCCTTCTCTTTAACAGGAAATGTAACAATTGAGTGGATTGTAGAGGAACAGAAGATAGCTGGAGCAGTGGCAGGAAAGACGCGAGATAGCGCAGAAGTAGTACTTACTGGCTTCCCAGAGGTAGACTCAGCAGTGCTTGTATTGCGCCCATTCTGGACCAATACTTTCCCTCAGGACCCTGAGAAGATAACTGTTGAAGTTAAGAAGACGGCTCCGTAGCAAGGGTTTTCCGCCTGTAGCTGTTGACGCAGTTCTAGGACCTTGGTAGGATACTGAGGCTTCACATGGAGGTAGGAAAATCTGAGGATCCCACAACAGGCACCGTAGAAGAGGTGCTGCCGAATTCTTTATTTAGAGTTCGGTTATCTTCGGGAGAACTACAGCTTTCTTATCTTGCAGGCAAGATGCGGTTGCACAGAATTCGTGTGCTGGTTGGAGACCAGGTTGAACTGGTCACTGACCCATACGGGGGACGTGCACGTATCGTCAGACGCCTTTCGTAAGCGAGGAGCGGCAGCTTACGGCAATCGTTCACATGAGTGGGCTATCTATACAAATCAAATGAAAGTACGCGCATCAATTAAAAAGCAACAGCCTGGTGATATTCTCGTCCGTCGTCGCGGACGTTTGTACCGTATTAACAAGCGCAATCCGCGCCGCAAAGCTCGCCAGGGCTAAGTGCTGTTATTTATTACTTATTTAGAATCCTATGCGTATTGCCGGTGTAACACTTCCTGACGACAAGCAGCTTGCGTACTCGCTGCCGCTTATCTACGGTATCGGTCCAACAAGAGCCCTTAAGATCCTTAAGGAGGCTGGTGTTGAGCCTACTCGTAAGGGTACAGACATCTCTGCTGAGGAGGAGCAGAAGATTCGTGTACTCGCTGAGGGATACACCATTGAGGGAGAGCTTCGTCGCGAGATTGGACAGAACATAAAGCGTCTTAAGGATATTCGTGCAGAGCGCGGTATCCGCCACGAGCGACGTCTTCCTGTTCGTTCACAGCGCACAAAGACTAACTCTCGCACTGTACGTGGGAACACCCGTAAGACTATGGGTTCTGGTCGCCGTTCTCTAGAGAAGACATAATCCTTAATTTTGGCTGCAACAAGAATTTCCTATGGGTAAGAAACGAATCATTAAAAAATCAGGTAAGGGACTTGATCAGGGCCGTAAAGAGCGCGCGCTCTCAAAGGCAGTTAAGAAGCGTCTTGAGCGTGGTGTGCTTCACGTTGAGGCTACATTCAACAACACAAAGGCTGTCCTTACTGATGAAAAGGGTAATGCAATTATGTCTTCTTCAGCAGGAGCACTCGGGTTCTCTGGAGCTCGTAAATCAACTCCATACGCAGCCGCTAAGGTTGGAGAGCTTCTTGGAGAGAAGGCAATGTTTATTGGTGTAAAGGAGGCATCCGTAATTATCCGCGGTATCGGCGCTGGTCGTGAGTCAACTCTTCGTGCTTTTGCTGGAAAGGGAATTGCGATTCGTGCAATTAAGGATGCCACTCCAGTAGCACACAACGGACCACGTGCTCCTAAGCCACGTCGCGTATAGTTTCTCTCACTCTTATCTATGAAAATCGGACCTAAGTACAAAATTGCAAAACGACTCGGCGCATCTGTGTTTGAAAAGACACAGACACAGAAGTTCGCTCTTGCAGAAGAGCGTGCGTCTCGCACAAAGCGTGGACGTCGTGGTGGACAGACTGAGTACGGAAAGCAGCTTCTTGAAAAGCAGAAGGTGCGTATGACGTACGGCCTCTCTGAGCGCCAGTTCTCAAACTACGTTGCAACTGCAACTTCAACACACGGACAAGATCCTGCGGAAGTACTCCACCGCCTTCTTGAGATGCGTCTAGACAACGTTTTGTACCGCCTCGGTCTTGCACCGACGCGACGTGCAGCTCGTCAGATGGCTTCTCACGGACACATAACAGTGAACGGTGTGAAGACTACAATCCCATCTCGTGCCATGAAGATTGGAGACCGCATTGCCATTCGTGAGGGTTCTAAAAGCGCGCTCTTGTTTGAGAACTTCGCTGAGAAGTTTATGGAGCGCCCAACTCTTTCGTCTTGGCTTTCATGGAATCCAAAGACCATGGAGGGAGGCATTCAGGAACTTCCTACTGCAGAGGCTGCAAGCCCTGCAGGGGACCTGGTTGCAGTGCTCTCGTTCTACAGTCGCTAGTTTATTTACTCGTTGGTTAACTGATTGAGTTATGGAATACCACATTACACTTCCGTCAAAGCCTCGTGTTGTTTCTGAAGAAGGTGTGCTTGGCGTTTATGAGATTGATTCACTGTATCCTGGATACGGTCATACCCTCGGCAACTCACTTCGCCGTATTATTCACGCATCACTTCCTGGTGCGTCTGTAACTGCAGTGCGCATTGAAGGCGTCTCACATGAGTTCGCTACTATTGAGGGTGTTCGCGAGTCTGTTATGGAGATTCTCCTTAACCTAAAGCGCGTACACTTCGCACTTCATGGCGATGAGCCTCAGACTATCTCTCTTTCCGTAAAGGGACCAATGCAGGTTACTGCTGCAGACTTCAAGCTTCCAACTCAGGTTGAAATTGCTAACCCTGACACACACATCGCTGATATCTCAGGAAAGATCAGCTTTGAGCTTGAGGCAACTATTGAGCGCGGTCTTGGATACGTACCTCGCGAGGTTCTTACCAAGGACAAGGTTGATATCGGAACAATTGCACTAGATGCAACATTCACTCCTATTCGCCGTGTGAACTACGAAGTAGAGAACATGCGCGTTGGAGATCGTACTGATTTCAATCGTCTTCGCATTCTTATTGAGACCAATGGAACTATTAGTCCTCGTGAGGCTCTTGAGCGCTCAGTTGAGGTTATGATCCACCAGCTTTCAGCAATTGTTGGTTTCCAGGAGGAGCCTGTTAACTCTCCAAAGGCAGCAGCTGACCCAGTTATGCTTGGAGAGAAGACTGAAGGCAAGGACCCTGCAAAAGTAAAGATTGAGGAGCTTGAGCTTGGTGCTCGTGTTACTTCAGCCCTAGACGAAGCAGGCATTAAGTCTGTTGCTGGCCTTATTAAGAAGACCCCTTCAGCGCTTAAGGATCTTGATGGCATTGGAGACAAGGCCGTTACAGAAATAACAGAAGCTCTTGATGTGCTCGGCTTAGAGCTCAAGGGCGAGTAATTTGGACGCGGACAGGAATTCGTGTTAAAACAAGTATTATGCGTCATCACCACAAAGGCCGCTCGTTTGGACGTCCGCATGACCAGCGCACTGCGCTCATGCGTTCTTTGATGCGGTCTCTTATTATCCACGAGCGTATCTCAACCACTGAGGCTAAGGCCAAGGAACTTCGCCCAATTATGGAGAAGCTTGTCTCACATGCTCGTGTTGATTCAGTTGCGAATCGCCGCCTTGTTGCATCTCGTCTTGGAAACGATGACGAAGCAACAGCAAAGCTTTTTGCAGCTATTGCTCCTCGCTATGTTGAGCGTCCTGGAGGATACACTCGTATCACTAAACGCTCAGCGACTGCAACAGACGGACGCAAGCAGGCATACATCGGCTTTGTTTAGACTTCATGACTATGACTACTACTAAAATTCAAAAGGGAGATCGCACACACTACACCGTAGACGCTGCAGGGCAGTCTCTTGGACGTGTAGCAAGTGAGGCTGCATCTATCCTTCTTGGAAAGAAGTCTGCAACATACATGCAGAACGAGGTTGTTGCTGCTGAAGTTGAGATTGTGAACGCATCAAAGCTTGTTATGAGCGAGAAGCGTATCGCTGGAAAGGATTACACGCACTACACTGGATACCCAGGAGGTCTTCGTATTACTCCTCTCGCTCGTTTGCTTGAGCGCAAGGGCGTTGGAGAAGCACTCCGCAAGGCTGTTGACGGTATGATTCCTCGCAACAAGCTTCGCAAGGAGCGCATGAAGCGTCTTACAATAACTGATTAATATGCCTGAGAACACGAACAAGTACGTAACCGCCGTTGGCCGCAGAAAGACTGCGTCTGCTCGCGTAAAACTAACTCCAGCAGCTAAGACCTCTGTAACCGTCAATGGTATTGATGCAAAAGAGTATTTCAATACTGCAGAACGCGAGTCAGTTACCACAGATGCCTTCCGCGTTGACGAGTGGAAGCAGAACTATGAGGTGCAGGCACGAGTTACTGGTGGAGGCAAAAGCGCTCAGGCAGTAGCAGTTCGCCACGCAATTTCTCGCGCACTTACAGAAGCCGAGGAGGGAAGCCGTCCTGCACTTAAGGCAGCTGGATTCCTTAAGCGAGATCCTCGTGCGGTTGAGCGAAAGAAGCCAGGTCTTCGCAAGGCGCGCAAGGCTCCACAATGGTCTAAGCGTTAAGCGTACTTTCAAAAACACCCAGGAACATCTCCTGGGTGTTTTTGTATGACTGCTATACTACCTTCATGAACACACTCTTCTTTATATTTGCTGGAATTCTCTTGGTGTATATGTCTCTTGCATATATTGTTGCGCTGATTCGCAAGGACAACGGTACTGCTGATATCGCATACGGAGGAGGCTTTGTTCTCCTTGCGCTCTCTGCGCTTGTGCTTACAAGCATCAGCAGCATTCTCTTACTACTTGCCGGGCTTGTTACAGTTTGGGCACTTCGTTTGTCTACTAGAATTTACTTGCGTAACAGAGGGAAAGAAGAAGACTTTAGATATAAGAAGTGGAGGGAGGAGTGGGGTGCGTGGTTTATTGTTCGCAGTTACCTACAAATTTATCTCTTGCAGGGAGTAATCCTATTTTGTATCTCGCTCCCTGTACTTCTGGTCTCAGTATATGCGCCCAGCGCCACGGTTACGACAGGAGTATATGCAGGTGTTCTTCTCTGGATCATAGGATTCCTATTTGAGACCATAGGAGATGCGCAGCTAGACTCGTTCATTAAGAACTCAGAGAACAAGGGCCATGTTCTCTCAGGTGGGCTTTGGAAATATACGCGCCACCCAAACTATTTTGGAGAGGCACTTATGTGGTGGGGAGTTGCGATAATCGCTGGCACTGCGCTTCTCTCTTCAGGAAATCCAATACTTGCTGCGCTCTCGTTTGTGAGTCCAGTCCTCATAACATTCCTGCTTTTAAAGGTATCTGGAGTTCCCTTGCTTGAAGCTCGCTTTGCAGGAAATCCTGAGTGGGAGACATACAAGAAGCGAACAAGCGTCTTTATTCCTTGGTTTCCTCGGAAGTTTTGACTCGCACTAAACTTTCCGGCATAGTCTAGGTATGGATGACATAGATGATGTAGTACTTGAGCGAGACGGCGCAGAGGAAGATGGCGCAAGCGAAGAGGAGCTTGAAGCGCTTGAAAGCAAGGCTGATGCGAAAGTATCAAAGCTCAGAAAGGAACTGGATCAGTGCCGCGCTGAGCGCCAAGAAAATCTTGATGGGTGGCAGCGCGCAAAGGCTGACTACGTAAATGCACTGAAGCGCTTTGAGCTTGAGAAGCAAGAAGCAGCAGGACTGGGCATTGCTAAAGCGGCCAAAGCACTCCTTCCAGCGTATGATGCTCTAGAGCGCGCAAAGGGCTCAGGGGAACTTCCTGAAGGATTCGCGGGCATTGTAAAGCAACTGGAAGGTGCTTTTGAAGCGCTCAACATTAGCTCAGTTGGTACCGTTGGTGAGGCATTTGACCCAATGCAACATGAAGCACTCGGGGCTGATGCAACTTCAGAGAAGGAGCAGGACAATACAGTTACCGCAGTGCTTGAAAAAGGATACGCGCTTGGGGAAATGGTGCTTCGCCCTGCGAGAGTACGTATCGCTCAGTTTGAGGGTTGAGGGGCGACTTGAAGGAGAAAAGAAGGAGGCGTAAAATAGAAGTAACGGGGCACCGGGAATATTTCATGCGTATTAATCGCTAAGAAAACTAACTATGGCTAAGATTTTGGGTATAGATTTGGGAACAACGAACTCCGCCATGGCTATCATGGAGGGAGGTGAGCCTCGCGTTCTGGAAAATGCAGAGGGTACACGCACAACTCCATCTGTTGTTGCTATCGCAAAGAATGGCGAGCGACTCGTTGGAACACTCGCAAAGCGACAGGCTGTTACGAATCCGAAGAATACTATCTACGGAATCAAGCGTTTTATGGGGCATCGTTTTGAAGACGATGTAGTTAAGAAGGATAAGGATGTGCTTCCGTATGAGATTACTGCAGGAACTGATGGAGGTGTGCAGGTAACCCTTGGAGACAAGGCGTACCGCCCTGAGGAAGTTTCAGCAATGATCCTCTCAAAGCTTAAGGCAGATGCTGAAGCAAAGTTAGGAGAGAAGATTACTGAGGCAGTTATTACCGTGCCTGCATACTTTGATGATGCACAGCGCGCAGCAACAAAAGCTGCCGGACAAGTTGCTGGACTTGATGTAAAGCGCATCATTAACGAACCTACTGCAGCAGCGCTTGCATACGGCTTTAACAAGAAGAAGGAAGAGAAGATTGTAGTCTTTGACTTTGGAGGTGGAACATTTGATGTGTCTGTGCTTGAGGTTGGAGATGATGTTATTGAGGTTAAGTCTACCGACGGAGACTCACACATGGGAGGTCGCGATATTGATCAGAAGATTGTTCGTTATCTTGCTGACGAATTTAAGAAGCAGAGCGGTATTGATGTAACTAAGGACGCACTTGCACTGCAGCGACTGGACGAAGGTGCTGAGAAAGCAAAACACGAGCTTTCAACTGCAGCTGAAACTGAAGTTAACATTCCGTTTATTACTGTAGACGGAGAAGGAAACCCTCAGCATTTGCTTGTGAAGCTCACACGCGCAACTTTGGAGTCTCTTTCAGACGAGTATGTCACTCGCTCTTTGGACATTACAAAGCGCGCACTTGAGGCTGCAGGTATTGCACCAAGCGAAGTGAATGAAGTCATTCTTGTAGGAGGACAGACACGTATGCCCCTCATTCAAAATGAGGTGGAGAAGCTATTCGGTAAAAAGCCACACCGTGACGTAAACCCTGACGAAGTGGTTGCTATCGGAGCTGCTATTCAGGCAGGAATATTGCAGGGAGATGTTAAGGACATTCTCCTTGTGGATGTTATTCCGCTTTCACTTTCAATTGAGACCATGGGTGGAGTTGCAACTAAGCTCATTGAGCGAAATACCTCAATTCCTACCTCTCGTTCTCAAGTCTTCTCAACAGCAAGTGACAACCAAACTTCTGTAGAAATCCACGTAGCACAGGGAGAGCGTGCAATGGCTTCAGATAACAAGTCACTTGGACGCTTTATGCTTGATGGAATTCCTCCAGCACCAAGAGGACTACCTCAGGTAGAAGTTACCTTTGATGTTGACGCTTCTGGAATCCTTACCGTTAAGGCAAAGGAGAAGACTACAGGCAAAGAGCAGTCCATTCGCATTGAAGGATCAACCGGTCTCTCTGAAGCTGACATTGAAAAAATGAAAGCTGATGCAGAGGCGCACGCAGGAGAAGATGCAAAGCGAAAGGAGCTCGTTGAGGCAAAGAACCTTGCTGAGCAAATGATCTACGCAGCTGAGAAAGCTGTTAAGGACGCAGGAGACAAAGCCCCAGCTGAGGTTGTTACTGAGGTAAACGAAAAGGTAACTGCACTTCGCGCAGCTCGTGATGGAGACTCGCTAGAAGCAATTAAGACTGCTTCAGAAGCGCTCTCAGGAAGTCTTTCTAAGATTGGTGAGGCTATGATGAAAGAGCAGCCGAGCGAGGAGGGCAAAGCGCCAGAAGGAGAACCTGCAGCTACTGATGCAGAGTTTACTGAGGAAAAGCCGCCAGAAGAGACGAAGTAAGTGCGCTCTCAATGCCCGCTCTCGCGGGCATTGACTTTATATGTTTTATGGTGTATTATGTAATGAACATCAATACGCCAATTGGCGACCGGTTGAGGAGTTCTTCCAATGCGTGCTTTCTTTGTCATCGTGACTGTGCTTTTTTGCGCGATGGCTGGAAAGGCCAATGCGCAATATAACCCCTACCAACCGAGCCCTCCCGGACGCTGGGTGATCTGCACAGACTTGGACGCGAACCGTCCTATCATCTGTACGGGCAACCCGAACTTGAGGCACAACCGCCTTGAGTGCGCCCTGGATCATTGCCCGGAGGATGACCCGAACGCCTACGACCGACAACGTCGTGCAGCGTTTGAGCGTACCTGTGGACCTACGGGTCGCAAGTGCGTGGGCGGGTTCGTGGAGTCAGCAGACCGCTGGGGCGAACGATGCATCTATCGCATCGTTCCTCTCGGCGGGAAGAATCCGAACCCGCTTGTGGCTCAGTTTGAGGTTGACCTCGCCTGGGTCCTAAACGGCAATCGTCTTCAGTTCACACTGCAAGGCGATTACGGATACGATCGCTACACGCGAAACTATCGGCGCCAACTGGAGGATCAATACAACGATTACTTCCGCGGGCGCTGCCGCTGGTAGGAGGGTTATGAGGGCGGCTGGAGCATTCTCGTTCCGGCCGCCCTTTTTGATACCTACACACGGTTTGTTATACTACCCACTCAATGACTAAAAACTATTACGACATTCTCGGCGTTGATAAGAAAGCCACTAAAGAAGACGTAAAGAAAGCGTTCCGTAAGCTTGCGCAAAAGCATCACCCTGATAAGGGAGGTGACGAAGCTAAGTTTAAGGAGATAACAGAGGCCTACTCTGTATTAAGTGACGACAAGCGTCGCCGCGAGTATGACTCATACGGTCAGACTTTCGCAGGAGGAGGAAACGCTTCAGGATTTGGAGGTGGCTTTGACCCATCTCAATTCTCAGGATTTGGACAGGGAGGTGTTGAGTTTGATTTCTCAGATCTATTTGAAGGATTTGGGGACATATTTGGGGGACGTGGTGGCGGAAGACGCGCAAAACGCGGACGAGATATCTCAATGGACATTGAGGTTTCCTTTAAGGAATCTATTTTAGGCGGTTCTCGTTCAGTCCTTATAACGAAAGTTGGGAAGTGTGACACGTGCGAAGGAAGTGGTGCAAAGCCTGGTACTGAGATGGAGACGTGTAAGACTTGTAACGGAGCAGGTCGTATGCACGAGACTCGCAACTCTCCACTTGGTGCTTTTACGAGTGTTCGCACCTGTCCTACATGTGAGGGTCAAGGAACGGTGCCTAAGGAAGAGTGCGAGACCTGTAAGGGACGGGGCGTTATGCGCAAGGAGGAGGAGATTAAGATCGCAATTCCACAAGGTATTGATGGCGGAGAAATGATTCGTATGCCTGGAATGGGTGAAGCTATAAAGGGAGGAGCGTCTGGAGATCTGTATGTGAAAGTTCATGTAAAGCCTCATGCTATCTATAGCAAAGAGGGTCTTAATCTTGTGATGCAAATGCCACTTAAATTGACTGATGCGTTGCTTGGAACGACCACAACTATTGTCACCATTGATGAGAAGAAGCTTGAGGTTAAGATTCCTCCACTTACAGAAGCTCAACAAACACTTCGTCTTCGTGGGAAGGGTGTAACGATTGATGGCACTTCTGGAGATCTTCTTATCCGTCTTACCGCAACACTCCCAAAGAAAATCTCGGGCAAAGCAAAGAAGGCAATAGAAGACCTGAAGAGCGAAGGGCTCTAAATGCACAGCTTGTATAGCGGGAGTTAGTCTACTTTCTGCTACAGTGAGCGTATATGGATAGCGTAAATCTTGCAGCAACAGGAGGCTTTGCAGAGATTGTCACGTTTATTGGGAATTTTCTTGTTTTACTTATTGTAGCGGGCATATTCTTCCTCTTTGCGCTTAAAGTTGGGCGCGCTGCATTCATAACATTAGTTATGTCTTTGTATGCAGGGTTTGCTCTGTTTACAGTCTTTCCCTATACCAAGCTACTTGTTGGGGACGCCCCAATGACTGTCTTTGTTGCAAATGCAATTGTATTTGGAGTGCTCACGTTTTTCCCGTATGTTCTGCTCAGAAGAATCTCAACATCAGGAAGTATCCACATTAATCCATTGCTGCTTGCAGGACTCGCTTTTCTTGCTGCCGGCCTTGTACTTGCAATTGGATATCATGTGCTTGGACTATCTGCTGCAATACCACTTACTCCTAGCTTAACTGCGCTCTTTGCACCAGATAGTTACTTTTTCTGGTGGTTTGCTGCTCCATTAGTAGGTATTTTCTTGACGGCACGCTAATAAAAAAGCGTGCTAGGATAGCTATATTATGTCTGCGCTAGATGAAATCAGAGCAGAGCGGCTTCGCAAGCTTTCTCTGCTTGAACAGAAGGGAATTAACCCATATCCAAACAGGAGCTCGCGCACACACGAGATTTCGTCTGTACTAACAGAGTTTGAGAATCTCACAGCAGATTTGAGTGTTGTTATAGTTAACGGCAGAATTCGTGCTATTCGTAAGCACGGCGGATCTGCATTTCTAGACATTGAAGACGGGACTGGACGTATTCAAATCTTTCTTAAAAAGGATGAGATCGGGGAGGAGTCTTTCTCTCTCTTTGAAGAAGTAGTTGATACCGGAGATTTTATTGAAGTGAGCGGATCTGCGTTCCGCACGAAGCACGGACAAGAAAGTATTCAGGCGAGCACATGGCGTATGCTCGCAAAAACATTACGTCCAATACCAGACGAGTGGTATGGACTTCATAATGAAGATGAGCGATTCAGAAGACGGTATCTGGACATGCTGCTTAACCCAGAAGTAGCTGCCATAGCAAAGAAGCGTTCTCTGTTCTGGAATTCAATGCGTTCGTATCTTCTTAAGGCAGGATTCATTGAGGTTGAAACTCCCGTGCTTGAAAACACTACAGGAGGAGCTGAGGCACGTCCCTTTGAAACTCATCATAATGCGCTAGACATTGATGTTTTTTTGCGTATCTCTGCCGGCGAGTTGTGGCAGAAGAAACTTTTAGTAGGGGGGCTCCCTAAAGTCTTTGAAATAGGGCGTATTTTTAGGAACGAGGGAATGTCTCGTGAGCACCTCCAAGATTACACGCAGCTTGAGTTTTATCAGGCATATTCAGACTACGAGGAGGGCAAGCGCATGGTTGCAGATTTATATCGCCACATTGCAAAAGAAACATTCGGCACAACAACCTTTACTATTGGAGATCACACGGTTGATCTCGCAGCTGAATGGGATACATACAACTTCTGCGATATTCTCAAGCGAGAGTACGGGATTGATCCGTTAACTGCTTCTTTGGAGGAAGTAGTCTCAGCTCTTAAAGAGGCGGGGATAGAGAAAGATTCAGAAGCAATGAGTATTGAGCGAGGTGTAGACCTTCTATGGAAGAAGGTTCGTAAGACTATTTCTGGTCCCGGTTTTCTTATTGGAGTGCCGGTATACCTAGAGCCTTTAGCAAAGAGATCAGAACAGAACCCTGCAGTTGTAGAGCGTTTCCAAATTATTCTCGCAGGAAGTGAGATGGGGAAAGGATTCAGCGAACTCAACAATCCTATTGATCAGCGCGAACGGTTTATGAAGCAGCAAGCCCTGCGTGATGCAGGAGATGCCGAAGCGCAAATGGCAGACATGGAATTTGTTGAGGCTCTTGAGTACGGAATGCCACCTGCATTTGGATTTGGTCTTTCAGAAAGACTTTTTAGTTTCCTTATGAATATGGATGTGCGCGAGGCGCAACTGTTCCCGCTCATGCGTCCAAAAGAGTAGGTTCAAAAGGGAGTGAATTTCCCTTATACTATATGTTATGAAAAAAATTATTACACTCACTAAAGGAACAGGCACCGGAGATACTAAAATTGGCGCGTTTGATGCCGCCTTATTTGATGCAGGTATAGCGAACTACAATCTAATTCGTTTATCTTCAATAATTCCTCCTGATTCAGAAATACAGATTTGTAAGGCTGAGATACAGTCAGATGAGTTTGGTCATAAACTATATCTTGTATACGCCTCTCAAATTGAGAACGAAGCAGGAATGGATGCATGGGCAGGAATTGGATGGGTGTTACAGCAAGAGGGAGATGGAAGAGGACTATTCACTGAACATGAAGGGCATAGTGAGCAAGAGGTTTCAAATCTCATAAATGAAACTCTCTCCTCTATGGTTCAGTACCGCCCAGAAACATATGGGGAGATTCAGAGCGTCACTACAGGTATAACTTGCACAGGAAAACCTGTATGTGCTCTAGTTGCAGCAGTATATAAAGCGGAGGGATGGGAGTAATACGTTTCCATGATTGCAGAATTTCCAAACTTTAAGAAAATTGAACTTTCAGACAAAGAAAACGTTGATGCTCTCACAAAGGAATACCCTCCTTATTCTGATTTTGAGTTTGGGAGCCTTTGGGCATGGGATGTTAAGGAGGAGATGGCCTTATCTGTGCTTAATGGAAACCTGGTTGTTAAATTTACGGATTACACGACAGGGAATCCATTCCTAGCATTTTTAGGGAAGAACAAGGTTACCGACACAGCACGTGAATTGCTTTCGTACTCTAAGAAAAATGGCTTTGAAGAGACACTTCATCTTATTCCAGAAACTGTAGCGAAGGGTCTAGACAAAGAACTCTTCTCTATTGAAGAGTCTCGGGACCATTTTGATTACGTGTGTGATATTAACCGTCACATAGAATACCCAGGGAAAGAGCTTAAATCCCAAAGGAATCTCCTTAAGATATTCAAGGATGCGAGTCCTGATTTTGAACAGGTATCTCTCATGATGGATACCAAGGAAGCACAACAAGAAGTTGTTGGTGTCTTGCGACGGTGGACTGAAGGCAAGGGATTTATTACAGATAGCGAGGCATTCGCATACGATCGTTTTATTTCAGGTGCATCATCACTTTCATACTCAGCGGTTGGCATACGCGTTGGCGCAGATCTTGTCGCATTCCATATTGTTAGTCTTCCTCCTGGGAATTGTGCGAATGCTCTTTTTGGCAAGGCTGACACCTCATATCGTGGTGTATACGCTGCTTTAGATCATGTTGTGGCGAGAGATCTCCTTTCAAGAAATTATACACACATGAACATACAGCAAGATCTGGGAATAGAAGGTCTGCGAGCAGCAAAGCTTTCACTACATCCCTCGCACCTACTTAAAAAGTATTCTGTGAGCTTGCTTGCATGAAGCTGATACACTAACTACTACATATATGACTTGGTTTCTAATTTCCCTCATTGGTCCGTTCCTGTACGCGATGACCAATTTTATAGATAAGACACTTCTTGAGAAGTACTTCAAGAGTGGAGGAGTGGGTACACTTCTTATCTTTTCTGCACTCCTTTCAGGACTAGCACTTCCAATTCTGTTTCTTTTTGACCCCACAGTGTTTAGCGTTGGTCTTTTTAACATCTTAGTATTGGCCGCTGTTGGAATACTTAATGTGTTGGTTCTGTTCTTTTATTTAAAGGCTCTAGAGGATGAAGAGGCCTCAATTACAGTTGTTTTCTATCAGCTTGTTCCCGTATTTGCGTACGGACTGGCCTACTTTATTCTTGGGGAGAGTCTTACCACAATTCAACTTATTGCTATGGCAATAGTTATATTTGGTACCTCTATCATTTCATTTGAGGTAGACACGGAGAATAAGTTTAAGCTTAGGACGAAGACCATATTTTATATGGTCTCAGCGTCTTTCTGCTGGGCATTGGGATCAGTTATTTTCAAGGCCGTAGCTCTTGAAGAGCAGGTTGTGAGATCGCTTTTTTGGGAGCACCTCATGCTCACTATTATAGGTATTGGCCTATTCTTCTTTGTTCGTACCTACAGAGAGCATTTCATTATCGCTGTTCGGCAGAACTCTGTGGCTATCTTCTCTCTCAATGTACTTAACGAGACACTGTACATGCTAGGGAACACTATATTTGCATTTGCATATCTGCTCGGACCAATAGCAGTAGTTCTACTTGCTGAGTCGTTCCAGCCTCTCTTTGCAATTCTTATTGGTGTATTTATGACAGTGTTCTTTCCTAGAATCATTTCTGAAAAGATACATATTAAGCATCTGTGGCAAAAGGGAATCGCATTTGCAGTTACCTGCCTAGGAACCTACTTGCTATTTGCCTTTTAGTTTATCTACACTGTCAAAGATTGCGACCGCTAGGCCTGCTATAGTGAGTGTAAACGAACACGTATCCCATGGGATTTAAAAAGCATCCAATTCTTTACATCATCTTGCCGCTTTGCGTTATTGCTATCGTGGCATCCTTTTACAGGTTTATGGTCCTTCGGGATTATATGGTTACTTATGAGGGCGTCTGCGATCCAGCTACACACAGCTGCTTCCTAGCATGCGTGGATGACTCTTGTTCAGAAACCTACTATTACTCTTTAGTACAAAAGAGAAGCCAAGATGTGATGGCTCAGTGCGGCCCCGATATTACTGATTGTGAGCTCGCAAGTGTGTGCGTGGAATCTGACAGAGAATGCTCAATTGAGTACTGTGATTCTTCAGTAGATACTTGTGTTGGAGGCAATGCTCCAGCACCTTTGGAACTTATGCCTCAATAAGTATGATCTGCCACTATTTCCCAGAACCCCTTTATTTCTTTTACGTAGCTGATCTACCGGGGATTCTTTATTATTCCCACATTCCTGCGATTATTTTGGCTCTATTAACAGGAGTTTTTGTACTCCTGAGTGACAGACACTCTCTTCTTAACAAGCTTCTTTTTGGACTCTGCCTTTCTTTCTCGTTATGGTCTCTCGGAACCCTTATCACATGGACAAACATTCATAGCGATATTCTTCTTTTTGTATGGTCTTTCCTTGGACCAATCGCAGCATTCATATCAGTACTTTCTATCTACTTCACATATGTTTTCCTGCAAAAGAAAGATGTGGGTCCAAAGCTAAAAGCCATCTTCATAGCACTGCTTGCGCCGATTCTTGTCTTTGCTGCGACTCCGTACACACTAAGCGGGTTTAATCTGTCAGTGTGTGATGCCTTTGGGTTTGAAGGTCCTGCAAATACTATCTATTACCCAGCCCTAGGAGCTGTTGCGCTAGTTTGGATACTTATTCTTTTGATAAGACACTACTACAAAGCCCCTAAAAGCTTTAAATCACAGATCGTAATCATGGGAACAGGAATTGAGCTCTTTCTCTTCTCATTCTTCACTATTGGCTTCTTGGGAACTTATTTAACAACTACAGGATTCTTGCCTGACTCTCAGATTGAGACCTATGGGTATTTCGGGATGATTGTGTTCATGGTCTATATAGGAGTGCTTATAGTTAGGTTTAAGGCCTTCCATGCTGGGCTTATTGCCGCACAAGCTCTCATTGTTGCGCTCATAATTCTTATTGGTGCTCAGTTCACCTTTGCGAGAAGCACAACCAATCTCACCTTGAATGCAATTGCGTTCTTCTTGACCACTGTTATTGGATACATTCTCATTAAAAGCGTTAAACGAGAAATAGAGCAGAGAGAGCACATTGAGTTGCTCGCAAAAGATTTGGAGAAATCTAACAGCCAACAGATTATCCTTATTCATTTCATTACGCACCAGATTAAGGGATTCGTCACAAAGTCGCGAAACATCTTTGCAACAGTATTGGATGGAGATTATGGAGCCGTTCCCGAGTCTGTTAAGCCAATGTTGCAAGAGGGTCTCAATTCAGACACAAAGGGTGTTGCGACAATTCAAGAGATTCTTAATGCAGCAAATATTAAGAGTGGAAAAGTTACGTACGAGAAGCAGGAGATTGACCTTAAAGAACTTGTTGATTCTATCGCAGGGGAATTGAGAGCAAACGCCGACAAGAAAGGACTTACGTTTACGGTTGAGACTGGAGATGTTCCACTTATGTATTCTGGAGATCGCATGCAGCTCACTAATGCATTTAAGAACCTTATAGACAACTCAATTAAGTACACACCTTCTGGAGAAGTACATGTTTACTTAAGTGAAAAAGAAGGAAGAGTCCACTTTAGAATTACTGATACTGGTGTAGGCATTACCTCAGAAGACATGGAGCATTTGTTTACTGAGGGAGGACACGGCAAAGATTCTGCGAAGGTAAACGTTGAATCCACAGGATTTGGTCTCTACATCGTGAAGAATATTATTGAGGCTCACCACGGGAAGGTCTGGGCTTCTTCAGATGGCGCCGGGAAGGGGGCAAGCTTCATTGTTGAGCTCCCGAAGTAGCCATCTGGTATACTCGTCTGCATGAACCTAGCAGAAGAGCTCTCGGCACGCGGACTGGTTGAGCACACCTCAGCACCTCTTGAAACTATTCTCAGTACTCCTCGTACTGTATATCTTGGCGTTGATCCGTCTGCAGACTCAATGCAGGCAGGGAACTTAGTTGTGGTGCTTTTGATGAAAAGACTTGCAGATGCAGGACACAAAATAGTGCTTCTTGTTGGGGGTGGAACAGGGATGATTGGAGACCCAAGAGAATCTGGCGAGCGTTCTCTTTCAGATACTAAAACTATAGAACGGAACAAGAAGGCTATACGTGCTCAGATGCAGCAGATTATCGGGAAGAAAGTAACACTTGTAGACAACGCAGATTGGCTCCTCAAAGTTAAGCTTGTTGATTTCTTGCGTGATATTGGGAAGCATTTCTCAGTTAACGAGCTGATCAAGCGAGACATAATCAAAAGAAGACTAGAAACACCGGACGAGAGTATTTCATACACTGAGTTTGCATACTCTCTCCTTCAGGGATACGACTACTTGATTCTTAGCAGAGAAAAAGGAGTAGATCTTCAGGTTGGTGCTTCAGATCAATGGACAAATATACTTTCTGGAGTTGACCTCATACGCCGCAAAGAAGGGAAAGAAGCATATGCGCTAACTTGCCCGTTAGTTACTGACGCAAATGGAAAGAAGTTTGGAAAGTCTGAAGGAAATGCTGTATGGCTTGATGGACACAAGACTTCTCCGTTTAGTTTTTACCAGTTCTGGCTTAATCAGCCTGACGAAATGGTTGAGAAGTACCTAAAGATGTATACCTTCATTCCTTTGGATCAGATTGAAGAGATTCTAAGAGAGCATCGGAATAATCCAGGAGCCCGCGAGGCTCAGGAAGCACTCGCAAGAAGTATTACGGAACTTGTTCACGGACCGGGCGCTACGGCCGCAGCCACAGCTGCATCAAGTGCGCTGTTTGGGAAGGAAGGGTTGTCTCATCTTCCTCGGGAGGCACGCTCAATGCTTCTTACGGAGGCGCCAAACCTTCATGTATTATCAAGCGATATCAAAAAAGGACTTAACGTCCTTGATGTGCTAGCGACAAGTCCGCTTGTTACCTCAAAATCTGAGGCCCGACGCCTTATTGAAGCAAAGGGTATTTCTCTAAACGGGACTCAAGTATCCGAGGTAGACCAGCTGCTTACAGAGGGAGACTTTTCAGACGGAATAGCGCTCCTCAAGAAGGGAAAGAGGGATGTGCTCGTTCTTGTTTTGAAATAGTCGGGAGGTATCGTATACTCGCCCTATTGCGTCGGTGGCAGAGTGGTCAATTGCAATTGGCTGTAAACCAATCGGATTTATCCTACGTAGGTTCGAATCCTACCCGGCGCACCAAAAAGGCACTCTTCAAAAGGGGTGCTTTTTGCGTAAATAGGCATATACTCTTCCTTAGATCATGGCCGCTACTGGCACTGGTCTTTTGTATTGGAGGAGGGAACTGTGGAGCTTCCACGACTAGTACTGCTAACAACGCGAGGGAAGGCAAGTCTCGTTGCAGAACGGGATCGCCTGAAATCTGAGTTGCGGACGATTCGCGAGAATCGGCCGTCGCTTGATGCCCGCTCCCCTGGGAACACCAGCAGCGGGACTCGCATGGCGGGCGAAAATGCCCGGCAAGAGGACCTCTACCTGCAACGCGTAGAGGAAATCCAGCATATTCTGAGCGTTGCGCAAACTGCGCCGAAACCGAAAGGGGTAAAGACGGTTCAAATCGGGCACATCATAACTCTGTGTTATGCCTCATGGGTTGAAAAAACCCCTGGGGGTCCGAAGACCTCTCGCCGCACGCGCAGGTACTACGAAATCGTTGGCTTCCGCGAGGGAGACTGCGATACGACGCCAGCACGTCTCTGCTACGAGGCGGGCCTGGCGAAACATTTCGTGGGGGAATCCAAGGGCCACAAGGTCCTGGTGCGCATGGATGGAGAAGTCCGTCCGGTTACCCTCACCAACATCAAGATGCCCAAGTAGGGAGGACCTGGGCAAGTAAAGCGCCATCTCGTAGAAAGCGGGGTGGCGTTAGTGTGTATATGGTATCGTACTAGCAATGGAATCAGACAAGCCTATTTTGCTCTCAGGTATCAAACCAACAGGGACCCCCCATATTGGCAATTACTTTGGTGCACTTCGTCAATTTGTAGAATTTCAAACTATTGGCACCCATCAGTGCTATTTCATGATTGCGGACTACCACGCATTAAACTCAGTCCAGAACGCAGGCCAGATGAGAGAGCTAACTAAGGAGCTTGTTTTAACGTTCTTAGCTATAGGACTTAATCCAGACAAGGTAGTTATCTTTAAACAGTCTGATGTGCCTGCACACACGGAGCTTGCATGGATTTTTGACACCATCACTACGGTTCCATACCTTATGCGCGCACATGCATACAAGGATGCAGAAGCAAAAAAGCATGAAATATCTGTAGGCACTTTTAACTATCCAATGCTCATGGCTGCAGATATTCTTTTGTATAACGCAGCGAGAGTACCGGTTGGACAGGATCAGAAGCAACATATTGAATACGCGAGAGATACTGCCGAGAAGTTCAACCGTATTTATGGAGAAACCTTTGCGGTTCCTGAGGAATACATTGTTCCTGACGTTGCTATTGTCCCTGGAATTGACGGGCAAAAGATGAGCAAGAGTTACAACAACACGATCCCTCTCTTTGCGAGCCGTTCAGAAATTGAAGAGCTAGTTATGAGTATTGTTACAGACTCTTCAGGAGACCGACCTGAGAATGTGTATCAAATGCATAGACTACTCAAGTCTGAGCATGATTTGGTACCTGTATACGAAGAACATAAAGGAAAGTACAAAGCATTGAAGGAAGCACTCATAGAAGATCTTGATGCGTTCATAAAACCGATGCGAGAAAGATATGCAGAACTTGCTGCAAATCCTAAGATTGTCTCGGAAACTTTGGAAAAGGGAGCAGAGTTCGCGCGAGCACGTGCTGAGGAGAAAATTGAAGAGGTACGCAGGGCAGTTGGGGTTGCATAAGTTATCCCAAAGGGGATATTTACAGATATAGCACCTGTGGTATAGTTCGCGCGTGGCAACAAGTCCACGTCTGAACCTTAGGGAGGTTCGCCATGCTTAACCACCATCTCCCGGAAAAGACGGCTCATTTTGAGGGCGAAGACTATGTCGCCCAACAAATGGCTTTCGTCGAAAGCCTGGGATCCGGGAACATGAACTCCGAGATCACCGGCTACCACTGCAACGGAGCGGCCAACCCGCCCTACGCTGAGGTCTTCTACCGGGAGCAAGCAACTGAACACTGAGCTCCCGTCCGCCCCGGACCCCACTGCTTCTTGTAAGCGAAAGGGTCCGGGGCGTGGTATTTTATAGACATTATGGAACGGACACTAATTGGCGAGCTTTCCGCACACAAAGGAAGCGAGATTTGCATACAAGGATGGGTTGACGTGCGCAGAGACCAAGGGAAACTTGTCTTCTTTGATTTCAGAGACAGGAGCGGGATTGTGCAGGGTGTAGTACTTCCAGGAGATGAGAGTCTTATGGAGATAGCTAAAACTGTCCGTACAGAAGCAGTTGTATCTGTGCAGGGAATTGTTAACGAACGTCCAGAGCGTAACGTACAGGCAGATAAGCTAAACGGAGATATTGAACTTGAAATCAAACGAATAACTATTCTTGCACTCCCACAGACTCTTCCATTTGAGCTAGACGCAGAACTTAATCTTGATACGTATCTTGATTATCTCCCACTCACACTTCGCAGCGAGCGCAGTCGCGCAATCTTTACTGTGCAGGCTGAGATTGTGCGCGCATACCGTGCATTCTTAAACCAGGAAGGCTTTACAGAGTTCCAAGCACCAAAACTTATCGGAGACGATGCTGAGGGCAGCGGAGAAGTTTTTGAAGTCCCATACTTCTATGGGAAGACTGCGCATCTTGCCACTTCACCTCAGTTGTACAAGCAGATTATGGTTGGGGCATTGGAGCGAGTCTTTTCTATTGGCATCGTATTCCGCGCTGAGAAGCACAGCACAACAAGACACTTGAATGAGTACACCTCTATGGATATGGAGATGGGCTTCATCAAGGACCACACAGATGTCATGGCAGTTGAGAACAAGCTTATGCGCTATGTCTCTGCTGAGCTTGCTAAGAACTGCAGCAAAGAGTTTGCGCTTCTTAAGGCTGAGGTGCCTGAAGTTCCAGAACGTATCCCAAATCTAAAGTTGCGTGAGGCGCAGGAATTGATTTTTGCAGAGACTGGCAAAGATAAGAGAAATGAACCAGATCTTGAGCCGGAAGACGAGCGTTGGCTCTGTGAATGGTCTAAGCGTGAGCACAACTCAGACTTTGTGTTCGTTACGCACTATCCTGTCTCAAAGCGTCCTATGTACACCTTTGAAGATTCAACTGATCCGGGATATACAAACGGGTTTGATCTTTTGTTCCGTGGCGTTGAGATAACTACAGGAGGGCAGCGTAGACATGACTACGAGAATCTTATTGAAGGAATAAAAATGAAAGGTCTTGATCCTGAGAAGTTTTCTTACTATCTCCAGGCTTTCAAATATGGCATTCCACCGCACGGCGGATGGGGTATGGGTCTAGAGCGACTCACCGCAAAGTTCCTTAATCTTGCAAACGTTAAGGAGGCAACACTATTCCCACGAGATATTAACCGCATTGATACTCGCCTTACGGAGAATGAACCAACTGAAGTATGAAGCTAACTTTTAAGAAAGGAGATATTGATTCTGCACCTAAGGGCTATACCCGTGTTCGCCTTACTGGGGAGTCACGAGGAACAAAGAGAGTAGTCCGTGAGAACGGAATTGAGTGGCTTGAAATTGGTGCAGGCAAAGGTTCAGAAATGAACCGTAGGAAGTTTGTGTTGCTGTGTCGCACAATCGTAAAAACTGCAAAAGAGAATAAGTGTAAGAAAATTGCACTACAGTTTGATCGCTCTCCAGAATACTTCTCTGGCATACAAAAGGATGTAACACCAGAGGAGGTTTCAAGAATTGCCGCAGAGAACTTTGAGATGGCAAACTTTGAGTTCACTACCTACAAGACAAAGCCTAAAGAGGGGTGGGTAGCTGTTGAAGAAATACTTTTGTACGGAAAATCCTCTGCCGCATTGGAGCGAGCAGCAAAGGATGGACAAGTAGTTGGACAGTATGTAAATACATGCCGCGACCTTGCAAACACTCCTTCAAGCGACATGCCTCCACAGCAGCTTGCGAAGACTGCTAAAAAACTCGTAGCAAATCTTCCTGTTACGGTAACCACACTTGGGAAAGCGCAAATGCAGAAGCTGGGTATGGGAGGAGTTCTTGGCGTAGCAAAAGGTTCAAGCCAAGAACCTGCATTTATTGTTATGGAATACAAAGGTGCTGCTGGTGCGCCTGTAGTGCTTGTTGGGAAGGGAGTTACATTTGATTCTGGAGGAATCAACCTGAAGACAGATGGGGGACATGAGATGCATATGGATATGTCTGGAGGCGCAGCCGTTATTAGTACAGTTGCACTCGCCGCGAAGTTAAAACTTAAGAAGCACGTTGTTGGACTCGTACCGGCAGTTGAAAACATGCCTGGTCCTGCTGCATATCGCATTCATGACGTGCTCAAGACACTTTCAGGAAAGACGATTGAGGTTATGCATACCGATGCTGAAGGTCGTATTATTTTGGCTGATACACTCACGTATGCAAAGCGCTTCAATCCGAGCGTAGTTATTGATGTGGCAACTCTTACTGGTGCCTGTCATGTGGCACTTGGAGATTATGCGAGCGGGCTTTTTACAAGAGATGATGCGCTCGCACGCACCCTTGAAGACACTGCTGAAAAGAGCGGGGACTATGTATGGAGACTTCCACTTTGGGACGAATATGAACCAGCAGTGCGCGGCACTATTGGAGACGTGGTGAATTCAGTTGGAGGCGCCTCAAGCAAGTACGGAGGTGCTACCAATGCTGCAATGTTCTTGTGGCAATTTGCCAAGGAGCTTAGCTGTCCCTGGGTTCATCTAGATATCGCTCCCCGTATGACTGCAGCACAGGGAGAAGAGCTTTCAAAGGGCGCAGTTGGCGCACCCGTTCGCCTGCTTATTTCCTTTATTGAGTCATGGAAATAACTAACACTCAGGGATTCACTATACGTGCCGGATCATTTGAGGGACCCTTTGAGCTCATTATTGAGCTCATTGATAGAAGGAAGCTCTCTGTAAACGAGTTATCACTGACTCAAATCACTGACGACTATATTTCGTTTGTGCGTGGCCACGAAGCATTTCCTATGGAGGATGCTGCGCAGTTTATTGGCGTAGCTGCCACACTTCTTCTTATAAAATCTAAGTCTTTGATTCCTGAACTGGAGTTGTCTACAGAAGAGGAGGAGGACGTTGATGATCTCAAACGGAGACTGATGCAGTACGAGAAAGTACGAGAAGCTATGAAGGAGCTTTCTCGTGTTTTTGGAACTGCAGTACTTGTTTCAGCGGGAGACCGTGTTCCTGAACCATTCTTTGCACCTTCACGTGATTTTACACAGGCAAGACTTTCAGAAGCTCTATTTAGCGCACTACAAACCTTGGAAAAGGCTGAGGAGAAATTGCCAGAGGCAAGAGTGCGCCCACTCGTTACCATTGAAGAGATGATGGATACACTTTTAAAGCGCGTTCAAACTGCCATGACACTTTCATTTAAAGACTTCTCAAAGGGAAGTGCAGAGAAAGTTGAAGTTATTGTTTCTTTCTTGGCACTCCTTGAACTCGTTAAACAAGGCGCAGTTGAGGCATTGCAGCACGATCCGTTTGAAGATATTCGTATAACTAATACGAGTACAGGAGTTCCTCGGTACGGTTAAAGCACAAACAAGAAGAAAAGGAGAGCTGCAACGATACGGTATATACCGAAAGAAATGAACGTATGCTTTCTCACGTACTGAAGAAGGAAACGAATCGCGAGAAGCGCAACAACAAACGAAACAACGAACCCAACTCCTAAGTTGCCCGCATCTGCAGAGGAAAAAGCATGCGCACTTTTAAATAAGTCCAAAGCTGTTGCTGCTGCCATAACAGGAACTGCAAGCAAGAAGGAGAACTCAACAATAGCTACGCGGCGAACACCCATAACAAGACCACCAATGATTGTGGCAGCCGAGCGAGAGACTCCTGGAATAATAGCGAGTGCCTGGAACACACCAACAGCTATTGCCTGAGGATAGGTAATAGTAGTTACAGAATCCGCGCCATCTTCCTTCTCCTTATGGAGTAGTTCAAAGACAATAAGTGCAACACCCCCAATTCCAAGCGCCCAGAGCACAACTTCAACATTTCCAAGAAGATAGGTCTTCGCAAGGTCATGCAAGAGGAGCCCGATAATAGCGGTTGGTATAAATGCTGCAGCAATCTTTTTAAGTATTGAGAAATCTAGAAATGATCTCCAGTACAAGACTACAACTGCAAGAATTGCTCCTAGTTGGATGGCAATCTCAAAACTCTTCAGAAACTCCGTAGAAGGGAGTCCAAGAAGCGTGCTCGTTAAGATGAGATGGCCAGTTGAGGAAATAGGGAGAAACTCAGTAATACCCTCAACAATTCCCAGGATGGCGCTATCTAGCAAAGTCATAGCAGCTAGTATAGCAGCCCATCCCCAGGTCAGGTGGGTTGCTGTTGAGCGAGGAGGCGGTATTCTGACTAGCATATGGCGCTCGCGCTCTCATCCCGATTAGAAGCCCTTCTTTTTGCCTCAGGCGAGCCGTTGGCAAAGACTAGACTCGCGACACTGCTTAATGTGTCTCAGGAGAGTATTGAGGACGCCCTTCACGCACTTTCTATAACACTTCAGGATCGGGGTCTTGCACTCGTTCAGACAGGTAGAGATGTTGAGTTGCGGACTGCCGCTGCAGCAGCTGAAGATATTAAGCATCTGCGTGAAAGCGAGCTTTCTCGCGATTTAGGCAAGGCAAGTCTTGAAACACTTGCACTTGTTATGTACAGAGGCAGCGCAACTCGTGGAGAGATTGACTGGGTTCGTGGCGTTAATTCAAGTGCAGCAGTCCGCTCTCTACTTTTGCGTGGATTAATTGAGCGCATTGAAGATCCTGCAGACAAACGCCGTGCAAGATACCAAGCCACCATAGACGCATTAGCTCATCTAGGCATACAAGCAAAAGAAGAACTTCCGCGGTATGCTGAGCTCAGCGCAGCACTAGCAGCACACGAAGCGAAGGCAGACGAAAGCGAATTATGACCACTGAGCAACCTGATTTACAGACACTAATCCGCAAACTTGAAAAGCGGCATCAAAAGAAACAGGCGACCACTGCGCTCGTGGCAGGTACTGCCGTACTCGCACTCACCGTACTTGTTGCACCGCTTTTTATGCAACCAGAGAAGAGTCAGATTGTTGAAGCTCCAGCTCCTCTTGCTCCTGTTGCAGTGTCAGATGCATTCGCAGATTTACGTCTGGAAGGGAAGGCTGCAATTGTATTTGATTTAACTACTCAAGAAACTCTTTATGAGCGCAATGCACGCTCTCAGCTTCCACTCGCGTCTCTCACTAAACTTCTCACCATATACGCAGCCGCCAACACACTTGCCCCTGAGTCTCAGGTTTCTATATCAAGCAGTGCACTTGCTGCGGAAGGAGAGAGCGGCTTCTCTGAGGGAGAGACTTTCACCTTTAACGATCTTGCGCGCTTCACCCTCATTTCTTCTTCTAACGATGGAGCGGCAGCAATTGCAGAAGCTGCCGCTACAAAGCAGGCAATGTCAGGAAAGAATCTTCTTGCAGGGGCTGCAGCTGCAGCTGGGCTCTCTCAGACGTATGCACTAAATGGAACTGGACTTGATGAGAGCACCTCTGTCTCAGGAGGATACGGGTCTGCATATGATGTAGCGCGTCTTTCAGGGGCTCTTCTTGAGAAGGCGCCTGATATTGCACACGCAACCGTCTCTAGTATGGGATCAGTCCGTTCTTCTACAGGAGCAGTACACACGCTTCCTAATACGAATCCTGATGTAGTACACATTCCAAATCTACTTCTTTCAAAGACAGGATTCACAGATCTCGCAGGAGGAAATCTTGCCGTCGTGTATGACGCAGGTATCGGGCACCCCGTTGCCGTTGTAGTGCTTGGATCAAGCAGAGAGGGTAGGTTCACAGATGTTGAGCGGCTTATTAATCGGACCCAGGAGTACTTTATTGGGATCGCACCATAGGATTCATGATTTTGGCTGCTGCAAGCGTCCTCATTCCTTCCGTAATTTCCTTCATCATAGGAATAGCGCTCTCACCTGTACTCACGCACTATTTGTATAAGTATCAGGCTTGGAAAAAGAAGCCGGGAAAGGGGACAGGTATGGGGGACACGCAGGGAACTCCTTTATTTGATGAGCTCCATAGAGAGCGAGAAGTTTCTACACCTCGCATGGGAGGAATTATTGTATGGGGTTCAACGCTTATTACCGCACTTAGTATTGCGGGTTTTGCATTCTTCTTCGGAGAGCCCTTTGAGACTTTTAACTTTGTGAATCGTGGACAGACCTGGATTCCTCTATTTGCGCTTGCCATAGGCGCTCTCGCAGGGCTGATTGATGACGTGCTGGAAGTAACTAAATCAACTGGAGGACTACGTCTTCGTTGGCGTCTTTTTGTAGTTGCTGCCCTTAGTGCATTTGTGGGGTGGTGGTTCTATTACAAGCTTGGTGTTTCTTCCATAGGCATTCCGTTCTTTGGGGAGTTGCAGCTTGGCATACTCTTTATTGCCTTCTTCATGTTCGTGACGCTTGCCTTGTATGCCGGAGGCATTATTGACGGCATTGATGGACTTGCGGGGGGAGTATTTGCCATTATTTTCATGACGTATGCGGGTATCGCGTTTGCGCAGGAACAAATCTCGCTCGCTGCCTTTGCAGCTACAGTCTCAGGAGCGCTCGTGGCATTCCTTTGGTTTAATATTCCGCCCGCACGCTTTTATCTGTCAGAAACCGGGACCATGGCGCTTACGGTTGCGCTTGCGGTTGTGGCGTTCTCTACAGATGTTTTGGGCGAGGGAGTTGGAGTTTCTGTACTTCCAATTATTGCGCTTCCGCTTACCGTTACTGTATTTACCAGTATGCTCCAAGTACTTTCAAAGAAAGTGTTCAAGCGAAAGCTCTTCCAAATTGCACCTATTCATCACCACTTTGAAGCAATTGGGTGGCCAGCGTACAAAGTTACGATGCGGTACTGGGTTATTACACTTATCGCGGGTATTTTCGGGCTTGCACTAGCGCTGCTGAAATAATTCTTTGGAAGAACCGGGTATAGGATAGAATAGGGACATCATGCGTCTATCCGGGGATCGTATTTTTGCCTTCATTATTGCAATCCTCGTAGTGGGAGGTGCTGCAATCTTTCTTTCTGCAGCTCTTGGGCTACTTGCTCGCGACGGCGCATCTATAAGCAGGCTCGCGATGACTCAGCTTGCGCTTGGACTTATTCCTGGAGTCCTTGCACTAGCAGCAATACGCTTCTCTCCTCCTGAGTGGATTATGAAAGCAGTGGTGCCGTTTTATATATTTTCTTTGGCTCTAACTGCACTAGTATTTGTTCCGGGACTTGGAGTACATGCAGGAGGCGCTACACGATGGATTGATCTTGGACCCATAACCATACAGCCTGCTGAGTTTCTGAAGCCTGCAGTAATTCTCATGCTTGCTCTGTATTTGGGAAAGATGAAAGACAAGATTAAAGACATGCGCTATGGCCTGCTCGCATTTGGCGTGATCGTGGGCCTTCCTGCATTGCTACTCCTTGCTCAGCCAAACACTTCAACAACACTCATCATAGGGGCCACTGCTGCAGCGCTCTATTTCCTTGCAGGGGCTCCGTGGAGAGACTTTGCAGTTCTTGCAGTTATTACTATCGTTGCTTTAAGTGCACTTTTGTTCACGAGACCATATCTCATGAACCGTGTAATGACATTTGTGAATCCTGCGCATGATTCCCTTGGAAGCGGGTACCAGATCCAACAATCTCTTATAGCTATTGGCTCAGGAGGGATGATTGGTCGGGGATTTGGTCAGAGCGCGCAGAAATATAAATACTTACCCGAACCAGTAGGGGACTCAGTCTTTGCTGTATACGGAGAAGAGTTCGGATTTATTGGAACGGTTCTTCTTGTGCTTCTGTTTACTGCGTTTGCTATGCGTGGGTTCGCTATAGCAGCACAAGCTAGCACTGCCTTTGGTGCCTTTAGTGCGACAGGACTGACACTTTTGATTTCGCTTAGTGCGTTTATGAATATCGGGGCGATGTTAGGTATCATGCCTCTCACCGGACTTCCGCTCCCGTTTGTCTCGCACGGAGGAACTGCACTGTTGGCTGCACTCGCCTCAGTTGGAATTATTTTGAATGTCGCAGCACACAGGAGTAAGAGGAAGACCTTCGCGTAAGTATGCCGAGTCCAATTTTAATGATTGGAGTTTTAGTTGCGAGCATAGGAATTTTTTCCTACATACGCGATACCGTCCGCGGGAAAGTTAAGCCAAACCGAGTTACATGGCTGCTGTGGGCGATCGCGCCCCTTATCGCAACAGCAGCAGCAATTTCTGATGGTGTTGGGTGGGCAGTTCTCCCTGTATTTCTTTCAGGCTTTGGACCTCTTTTGGTATTCCTATTTTCCTTTGTGAACAAAGAATCATATTGGAAGCTTGGACGTTTTGATTATGTTTGTGCACTATTCTCCTTGCTCGCCCTTATTCTTTGGGCCATAACGAGCCAGCCTGCTATAGCTATATTGTTTGCAATCTTGAGTGACGCTGTTGCTGCCATACCAACCGTTGTTAAGGCATGGAAGCATCCAGAGACAGAGAATGCAGGCCCATTCCTTTCTGGACTCTTTACTTCCTCAACGGCATTTACAGCCATAACTGCGCTACGGTTCTCTGAAATAGCGTTCCCGATATACCTCATAAGTATCAACTGCGTTCTCGTCTTCTCAATTCTGAGAAAAAGGGTTCATCTGGGGAAAACCTAGGTTCTGCTATAATCCAGCTATTCTGGTATGAAAATACTTTTTACTGCAGGAGGCACAGGGGGTCACTTTTACCCACTTATTGCTATTGCTGAGGCAATACGTGATGTTGTGGCAGAACAGAAGATACTTCCTCCAACCCTGTACTACTTGGCAGACAAGCCGTATGACGAAGAGGTTCTTTTCGCAAACGATATTATTTTCCTTAAGGCACCCGCAGGCAAGGTCCGCAGATACGCCTCGTTTGCGAATGTAACAGATATCTTTGTTACCTTTGCCGGTGTAGTTAAGGCATTCTTTATACTCCTTAGGATTTATCCTGACGTGATTATTTCTAAAGGTGGGTATGCAAGTGTCCCTACGGTTATAGCAGCCTCTTTGTTGCGCATTCCACTCATTGCGCACGAGTCAGATGCAAAGCCAGGAAGAGCTAACTTGCTTGCCGCAAAATCTGCAGTGCGCATTGGTGTTGCCTTTGAAAGTGCGCGTGAAGCTTTCCCACAAAAGTATCAATACAAAGTTGCAAAGACCGGCATTCCCGTGCGCAAGCGGCTTATGCAGAAGATTCCTCGTACTGAAGCGGTACAGACACTAGGTCTTGATCCACTTGTACCAACAGTCTTTATTGTTGGAGGATCATCAGGATCTCAACGCATAAACGAGACTGTCCTTGATGCACTCCCTGATCTTGTTTCCTTTGCGAACGTGATTCACCAAACAGGAAAGACTCACTTTGAAAGTACTCGCCAGACAGCAAGTGTAATTCTAGGGAAGAGTGCACATAAGGAGCGCTACCATCCATACCCGTATCTAAACGCAGATACATTAGTCCAGGCGGCAGGCGCAGCTGATGTTGTTATCGCACGTGCTGGATCTACTTCTATTACGGAAATCTCCCTATGGGGCAAGCCATCAATACTCATCCCTATTCCAGAAAGTATCAGCCACGACCAGAGAACAAATGCATACACATATGCGCACACAGGTGCTGCCGTTGTTTTAGAAGAAGCGAATCTTACACCCCATGTACTTGCGAGCGAGGCAAGGCGTATTAGTACAGACACTATTGTGGCTACTCGCATGAGTTCTTTAGCTCAAGGATTTGCAAATCCTGATGCAGCAAGCATTCTTGCAAAAGAGGCTATTCGCATAGCACTCTCTCACGAAAAATAGTATGTCTGTACGAACTCGTTTTGCTCCAAGTCCAACCGGATTCATACACGTAGGAAGTGCGCGCACTGCGTTGTATGCGTGGCTCTTTGCCAAAAAGCACGGAGGTCAGTTTGTTCTTCGCATTGAAGACACAGACAAGGCTCGTGAGGTTGAGGGTGCTATCGGGCACTTAATGGAGTCTCTTAAGTGGTTGGGTATTCAATGGGACGAGAGTATTGATGTAGGGGGTCCCTACGAGCCATACCTCCAATCTGCACGTATAGACTCACACCAAGATTACGCACGTCGCCTTATTGATGCGGGCTTTGCATATCCAGACCCCTATACGCCCGAAGAGGTAGACGTATTTAGGAA
This sequence comes from Patescibacteria group bacterium UBA6241, assembly GCA_002441425.1. Lineage (GTDB taxonomy): Bacteria > Patescibacteriota > Minisyncoccia > Phycocordibacterales > Phycocordibacteraceae > C7867-001. Next base: position 243,061 of record DJWB01000001.1, read on the forward strand.
GAGGGCAGAGGAAGAGAAGCGACCGTTTCTATTCCGTGATCATCGCCCTGACCAATTTGAGGAATGGGATGGTACGAAACCATTGCGCTTTAAAGTGCCGGTTATAAAGAGGTATGAGTGGGAGGATGTTGTGTTTGGAACTCTCTCCGCAGGTGAGGAGGCTCTGGACGATTTCATTCTCATAAAGGGAGATGGCTACCCAACCTATAACTTTGCACATGTTATAGACGATATTGAAATGCGTGTTACGCACGTCATGCGCGGACAAGAATTCATATCTTCAACTCCAAAGTTCCTCTCGTTATATGACGCTCTTGGAGAGACACCACCTATTTTTGCAACACTCCCTCCAATTCTTGGAGATCAAGGTACTAAGAAACTTTCAAAGCGAGACGGTGCGAAAGACATTCTTGAGTATCGTGACGAGGGATACTTGCCTGAAGCTATGATTAATTTCTTGGCGCTTCTTGGATGGAACCCAGGCGGAGAGAAAGAGATTTACACACGCAACGAACTTGTAGCCGCATTTGAACTTGAGCGTATTCAGCGATCTGGCGCACGCTTTGACGAAGAAAAACTTTTGTTCATGAACAGAGAGCACATGCGTATGTTGTCTGATGAAGCGTTCATAGAGCGCGGAGGGTTAACGGCGCCTGACACTGCAAAATTAAAGAAAGCAGTTCCACTCCTTAAAGAAAGAACCCATACATTTGGAGAAGCGAAAGCTATGCTTGCAGGGGAGCTGGCTTGTCTGTGGGAAGCCCCAAAACTGGCCAAAGAGCTACTTATTGCCAAAGAGCCAGCAGAGCGCCCAGACCTTACTAAAACAGCCCTGGAGGCCATTTTGGAGGCCCTAGACGGCATTCCAGAGAGCCTTTCTGTAGAGGAGGTGAAGGAGATCCTCATGCCTCTCGCAGACGCGGAAGAGGCGAAGGGGAAGGGAGGAAGAGGGGCAGTGCTGTGGCCAGCTCGGTACGCACTATCGGGTCTAGAAAAATCTCCAGACCCATTTATCTTGGTATCTATTCTTGGAACAGAGGAATCTACTTCACGCCTACGCACTGCGCTTGCTATACTGTAGCGGATGTTGAAGTTCCGTTTATTCTTTTTAGGAATCTGTGTGCTTGGTCTTTCTCTTTCCGGAATTTCTGGAGAAGTTTTTGCGCAGAGTGTGGACGAGATTAAATCTCAAATAGAAGAGCACAACGGAAAAATTCAAGCTCTTGAGAAAGAGATTAATGAGTATCAAAAGCAACTCAATGTTGTGTCCGGACAGAAGCAGACTCTGCAGTCTGCAATTAAGACATTGGATATTTCTCGCCAACAAACTTCTACACAGATAAATCTTACGCAGAACAAAATCTCCTCAACAAATCTAAAACTTGAGAAACTTTCGTACGATATTGAAGATACTGAGCAACTTATAGCGCTTGACCAGCGCACACTCGCAAAGTCTATTCGGACCATGGCAGAGACTGGAGATATTTCTCTAATTGAGCAGGTCTTTGCTTCCGACAACCTTACAGCTGCATGGGTTGCTATGGATGACGCTGCGGCAATTAACGACGCATTGCGTGCGAACGTTGCAAACCTGAACGAAGCAAAAGAAAATCTCACCGGACAGAAAGAAGATGTGAGCGCAAAGAAGAACGAACTTACCTCGTTGCAGGGAGAGCTTTCTAACCAGAAGAAAGCGCTAGACGTTGCAAAGAGCGAGAAAGACAAACTCCTTACACAAACCAAAAACCAAGAGAGCACGTATCAGGCATTAATAGCTACAAAACGAGCAGAGCAGAAGGTGTTTGAATCAGCACTCTCAAGCCTTGAGAACAGTCTTGCCTCTATCGGAAAGGGAGCTGCACCAACTGCGCAAACTGGCGCGCTTGCGTGGCCGTACTCTTCAACATTCGCAGCTTCCTGCGCAGGGAAGGCGAGTGCTCTTGGAAACACCCGCTGCATTACGCAGTATTTTGGAAACACTGCATTCGCAACTGCAAACGCGCAGATATATAACGGTTCAGGACACAATGCCATTGATATTGGAATGCCTTCAGGTACTCCTGTACTTTCAGCTCTCTCTGGAACAGTTACAGCAACAGGGAACACAGACGCAGTTCCTGGCTGCTACTCATTTGGAAAATGGGTTGTAGTGAAGCATCCAAATGGACTCTCAACCCTGTACTCACACCTTTCCTCAATTGGTGTATCCGCAGGACAGAGTGTAAGTACAGGTCAGTTCCTTGGAAACTCTGGTATGACAGGGTACGCAACTGGTCCTCACCTACACTTTGGAGTGTATGCATCTGCGGGTATTCAGATTATGACTTTGGCACAGTACAGAGGGGCAACCACTCCATGTGCACGGGCAACCATGCCTGTTGCGCCTAAGGATGCATACTTGAATCCTATGTCGTATCTCTAATTCTCCACAGCACTCTTGAAGCAAATGTTCTGTGCGGAGACCAGCGTATGGAGATAAGTTCTAGTTCCTTTTGGTGTATATCTTTTTCAAGTCCATAGAGCTGCTCAATAGATCTACGCAGTCCAAGATCGCCCGGAGAGAACACATCCTCTCTTTGAAGAGCAAACATAAGGAACATTTCTGCAGTCCAGCGTCCAATACCCCACACTGAAGAAAGTTGCATCACTGCTTCTTCTTCAGGGAGTTTTGTAAGAAGGAGGAGATTGAGTTTTCCGGAGAGGACTGCTTTTGAAAGTTCTTTGAGAGATTTTACTTTTGCCGCAGAAAGTCCTGCCTTGCGCAGCGTTGGGGCTCTAAGTTTTTGAATAGCCTCAGGGGTAACTTCTCCTTTGCATGCGTCTCGTACTCGTCTCCAGATAGTGTCGGCAGCTTTTGTAGAGAGCTGCTGACCAGTTATTGAACTTGCGAGCTCCGCAAAGAGTTTATTTCCTGTCTTTCTTCTGCGAACTGCCTTTCCACGCAGATGCTCTGCGTGGGGCAGGGCAGCTGCGTACAAAATAGGATCAACAATTTTCAGATGATTTAGTGCTGCATCCACTCCCTCCTCCTTTTTGACAGACATGGCCATAGTATACTGGCCTATATGGTTAGGTTCATAATCCTGCTCATTATCCTCGTCTTGGCACTCTCATACTTTGGGATTTCAATACGAAATATAGTTGAGTCTCCCACAGGCCAGGACAACTTCACGTTTGTCTGGGCACACATAAAAGAAGGCTGGGAACTCCTTGTGGTCTGGGTGGCAGGAATTATTCAGTCTCTAAAGAATATATTCTAGATATGGAAGGAGAAGTAAAGCAAAAGCAGATATCAATCGTCCTTCCTACGGACGCAAAGGCAGAATTTGTAAACGCAACACAGGTTACGGTGTCAGATGATGCAGTGCTCATTCAGTTCGCATATGTACGCCCAAATTCAGAAACTGGCCAGTTAGTCTCAGAAATAGCACTTTCTCCAAAACACGCCATTGAATTCAGCAGAGCACTTGATGCCACAATTAAGCAGCATTTTACTCGTCATCTGACGGATCAGGTGTAAATTCATGTGAGCCGCATGAACGCTTCATCTTGCGTTCATGAGGTCTTCTATATAGTGACAAAGGATTATTAATCCTAAGACACAACACATGAAAACAACTTTCCTTGGAATCGCTGCATTAGCTGCAGTTATCGCAGTCCCAAGCCTCTCGCTTGCGGCAACATTCGCATATGTTAATCAGGCAGGTGAGGTTATGACTACTGAAGCAGCAACACCTACCGAGGCACTTATGACTGCACCAAACATTGATGAACACAGTGGCGTTATGCTCATAAACAGCTCTACCGACTCAGAAGTTGTTGGAGACAGCGTTAACGGAGTGTAATCACTTTAGTGATTCATCGCTAACAAGGTCCTCCTGCAAATATTTGCAGGAGGACCTTGTCCGTTAACGCTTCATCTTCATGAAGATTACGCGATATTTATTACTATACGTAAAGAGTATTACTTGATAGACTACATGCATATGACTACGATCTTTTCGCGCGCACAAAGCGCCACACTTTTCCTTTTACTAATGTTAGGCTTCGGCTTCATACCAGCAGCAACTCATGCAGCTGAGGATGACTTAGGCTGTCTACTCATTACCAGCACTCCGAGAGGATACGAAGTATTTGAAGGAGAGAAGGACATTGAGATTCGTTCAGGAGAGCGAATTATCCTTGCATGGATTGGAATCAATGCTGAATCAGGTGAGGATCGTGACGGCACCTCAATTTCTACTGTTGGACTACGTCTGTTTACCGCGCAAGGGAGCGGCTCTTACGATTTCACTTTTAAAGATGGGTCAGACGAAACAACCTGTACTGCTAATTTGCAGCTTGCAGGAGGGCAGCAAACAAACACCGTTGATACTTCAGACATAGATGAGGACGCGGGTGTTCTCTCTATTAGTTCCATTCCACTTCTCTCTGGAGGTGTAGCAGCGCGCGGTGCTTCTGTGCCAGTTGCATACATTAAGGTTGAGAACACAAGTACAGAGGCCGCAAAGATAGAAGGGTTTACTCTTGTACAAAATGGTTCTGCTGATACCGATGTAGTTATTGGATTTGCAACGAACGATGACAAAGGAGGATCTCGTTCTGTTATTGGAGGCAACGAAGACGACACTGTCTTTGACGGACGTGAGGCATACGTACCTTTGTCAGCAGTACTCAATCCAAAGTCATTCCGTATCTTTACACTGAAGAGTATTCTAAGTGCTGACGCGAGTGGGGAAGCAGGGAACACTCTTATGCTAGACGTTGATTCTGTTGATACTGGAGCCAAAGTATACGGGGCCTTCCCTATACGCGGCACAACTTGGAGACTCGGCTTCTAGCCAAAACCAAGGCTTCTGCGGTAGAATCAGGGCCACATGACGTATCAAGTGCTTCTATTCTACAAATACGTAGAAATCCAAGATCCCGAGCTTCTAAAGGAGCAGATTCGGGATCTTGCTGCTGCACACTCTTTAACTGGACGTATCCTCGTTGCTAACGAGGGAATTAACGGAACTGTTGAGGGGGAAGTTGAGCACACAGAACAATTCGCATCAGCACTTCTCTCTTACCCTCTATTTTCTGATATGGGTATTAAGCGAAGTGTAGGGACAGGAGATTCATTCCCTAAACTCTCTGTTAAAGTTCGTGACGAGATTGTAGGAACACACTTTGACAAGAAGATTGATCCAACAAAGAAAACCGGCAAGCGATTGTCTGCAGAGGAATTGCGCACGTGGTACGAGGAGCAGCGTGACTTTGTTGTAGTTGATATGCGCAACGACTACGAATACAAGTCTGGTCACTTTAAGGACTCAATAAACCCAGAGCTGGAAAATTCACGTGATCTTCCTAAGGCGCTTCCTAAGCTAGAGCCTCTTAAGAAGAAGACGGTCCTTACCGTTTGTACTGGAGGTATTCGTTGCGAAAAGATGTCTGCGTTCTTGCTTGAACACGGATTTGAAGATGTGTATCAGCTAGACAATGGAATCCATGGGTATATGGAGAAGTTCCCCGGGAAGGATTTTGAAGGGGCACTCTACACGTTTGATAATAGAAAGACCATGGACTTCGGAGGAGACCGGAGTGTGATTGGCACCTGCTATTTGTGTTCGGAGCCTACAGAGCTCTATGTGAACTGCAAAAATGATTTCTGTCACCTGCATTTCCTTGCATGCGCAAACTGTCAGAGTGAGGACGGTACCTTCTGCTCAAAATCTTGTGCGAGCAAAATAGCAACGACATAAGTTTCATGAATGCTTCATCATACTCAGTGTAGAGTATGACTATATGATTCTTTCCCTTATCTTCGGATTTGTTATCGGTGCGGGCGCAATTATTTTCATCCTACAAAACACAGCCACAGTTGCACTTACCTTTATTGGTTGGCAATTTGAGAGTTCTCTCGCAATTGTAGTTATGCTCTCAATACTCGTAGGTATTGTCTTTAGTCTCCTTGCATCAATTCCTAGCGCCATTAGAAGCAGCATGGCCATAGCAAGGCTCAAGAAGCAGAATAAGTCCCTCCAGGAAGAGGCTCAGAGCTACCTGCATACCGCTCAAGAAGCGACTGCACGCCTTAATGCGTCTTCAACTCCAACTCATCCTTCAGCGATGTAGAAAGCAGGGAAGTACCACTCCCCCGACACTGGTTTCAAAATTGAGACCAATCGGGGGAGTCCTTATACCTACCTTTAACTGGAGGAATAGAGGGGAGACACCAGAAATGTCACACCCTCTACATCAGACCTAGAACCATAGACAACGACAGGGAAAAGAAAACTTCTGCCAACAGACGAATACAGATCAGCGAACGCGCGGCTTATATAAGCGGCTATTTGTTTATCGTAAAAGGTATATTGTGCGCACATTAGAAACAAAGCTCTTTCTTGGCCTTTAATGGATTTATCCTCTGAGATGATTTGTCCCTTACTCTTCCCTGTTTGGACACTTAAGAAAATATTTCTCTGCGGTATCCTTGTCGCTACTTTTATCTTTAAAGTTAAGGAAACTTTATTTTGCATAAATCTGACCACTTCCCCGATTTCCAAATTCTGCCGCTAGGGAAGACCTAAGCGGGATCATAGTTGAGGGTTGACCTTCACTTCCCTATTTGCCATGCTTGCGATGGGCAGAAGGAGGTTGATCTTTGCCATGAAGACACTTCTCATTGCTGTTGAGATATTTTGCATTTTTCTTTCGGCAGTCCTCATTCTGTTTGGGATACTTAGCCTACTGAACCTCGCATACATTTCAGCCAACCCAATTGAAGAGTGTGTGCGGGAAGTTTTACTTTCAGCCTTAAGCGTCCCTTTAATTCTTTTTGGTCTCTACCTGGACCGCCTTGTGCCTATCTTAATAGAGCGCAGGAGAATCAAATACCACTAGACCGCCGCAGATTGCGACGGTCTTTTAATTTAGTAGCAGGCCAATTATCTAGCGTGCCTTCTTGCCGTAGTATGTTGCGCGAACTTGCTTCTTAACACCCTTTGCTGAGAAGCCTTTCTTTACACCAGGGCCCTGGAAGCCTGGAACCTTTTTTGATGCACTCATATGCTGCTATCCCTTTGTTGCAACGATAAGCACATGGAGCAAGCTAATAATAGTACTTGCAAACCCTGTCCAGAATGCGTACACCTCAAGTCCAGGCTGAATTCTCGTTCTTCGTTTTTTGTGGGCGCGTGCCATATACAAAAAAGAATATCACAGCTAGCGCAGTGCAGTGAGAATGAGCTGCACAAGGGAGATAAGCATACCCATGACTCCAGTTAGAAACGCATACTTTTGTAGCTTCTTGTTTTTCTTGCTGCGAAAGCCAGCACCCACAAGTCGCTTCTGACTGTAATCAAGTCCCATACTTAACAGGTTACATTCTTTACTATGTACTCGTATGCTTCGTCCACAGAATCAACAACCTGGAATAGGTTAAGGTCTGCCTCATCAATGTTGTGATACTTAGCAAACAGATGGTTCTTAAAGAGATCAACTATTGGATCCCAGTAGTCTTTTCCGTACAGGACTATAGGAACTGGATTGATTTTCTTGGTCTGCACGAGCGTAAGAATCTCAGTAAACTCATCAAGCGTTCCGTATCCTCCCGGGAAATACACATAGACTTCAGACGCGAAGGCGAGCATCACTTTACGCACAAAGAAGTGATCAAACGTAAACGAGCTATTAACATATTTGTTAAGTGACTGATCGTCAGACAGTCTGATGTTTAGACCAATTGAAGACCCTCCCGCATCAAATGCTCCCTTATTCCCTGCCTCCATAATTCCGGCTGATCCACCTGTGATAACCGAGTACCCGTTCTTGGCGAGTTTTCCTCCGAGCTCAACGGCTGCCTCGTAGTATGGATCTCCAGGCTGAGTACGCACGCTTCCAAAAAAGGTTGCAGTAAGTCCGAAATTCTTAAGAAGATCAAAGCCATCAACAAATTCGGCCATGATCTTAAATACTCTCCAGCTCTCAAGCTTCTGAGGCTTACAGACAAGAGGCGCAGGATTCTCTGGAACATCGCGCTTCCCTTCTTCAATTACGCGCGACAAAATTGAACCCATCTCATGTGCACGCTCTCGCGTATTTGAGTGATCAGGAATAGTAATGTCTCCTGTTGGTGTTGAAATTATCGGTTGGTCTCCCATGGAATATCGTATGTACTAAACTCGGGCAATAATTTTCTAGTATACGCTATGCGCGAGATAACTTCGGCATGGCAAAACGCTCCAGTGAGCGCATTATGCGGTTTTGGTTCCTCAGGTATTCCGCAATAACGAAGCGCAGCATCAAGATTAATTGCTGAGTGCGCATGATTTTGTGGCGGCACAATTCCCTGCCCTGTCATGTGTAACCAAACGAGGGTATGCACGTCTATAGTGCGCTTTGCAAACGGACACTCAATACCCGCACGCTTGCATGCAGCCTGCACGAACTCTAAATCAAAAGAAGGATTCTGTGCAGCAAGTGTTCTGTCCTTTGGGCGGTCTGTTGCCCACGCAACAAATGCTTGTACAAGACCCGCTTCTGTTTGCCTTTCTGGAGAAACAATTTCCTCTTCTGTAAACCCGTTTATACGTAGCGCATCCTCATCCACAGAAGCCCCCTCCCAGATGCGACACTCCTCATAAAACTGGTTAGTAGGATCTTCAAGATCCAGAGCACCTATTGAAAGAATGGAATGTGTTTCCGGCACGAGTCCTGTTGACTCAACATCTAGAACAATCATGCACGTATTGTACCCTACAGCCCTGGGCAATTTGCTGCAGGAGCATACCCTGCCGCCTCAGCCTCAGCTTTAGTTGCAAACCAGACCCTGTTTTCTGGCTTTATGCGGTTTGAGGAGCTACATGTTGGCAGATAGTACTTAGTACCGTTCTTAGAGGCCATGTAGGTGCCTGTGGTGGCCTTTGCGGCCTGCGCAGGAGCAGCCCCGACAGCTGCAGGCCCTCCCCCGCCAACAGGCACAGCAGGGACTTCAAACAACTCAAAGCTAATATCGGACCCTCCCCCTGAAAGAGCCTGGTCCTTCCCTGTTACATACCCAAGTCCAAAGGCTGCGAATATAGACCCAAGGAATACCATAACAACCAAAGCATCCGTTGGAACCCGGCCTAAAAGGGCCTTGCTCCTCTGTATAAGGCCTGGTATAGTCATATGCATATCAGTATATAGTCTTCAACAGGTGTGATGGGGTATATCCCCTCCCCTGATTTACTACGTGTATGGCACATACAAAAGCCGGGGGTTCAACAAAAAACGGGCGCGACTCAGGACCGAAGTATCTCGGAGTGAAGGTTGCTGATGGTCAGGCTGCACGCCCAGGCATGGTTATCGTTCGCCAACGCGGTACGAAGATTGAAGCTGGAAAGGGTGTGAAAGTTGGCCATGACCACACTCTTTACTCTGTAGTTACCGGAATTGTTTCATTCCGTAACCGACGCAAGACCAACTTTGACGGACGAGTCGTCAGCAAGAAAGTTGTAGACGTTGTTGCTGCGTAACAACCTCCCCTACCTAAAACAAAAGACCCGCATAAAGCGGGTCTTTTGTTTTACTACGCGCTTCCTACTCAGCCTCAACAATAACTGAAATCTTTCCAAATACTTCTCCAACAGCAACAGGAACTTCAATTGTTCCGAGTTCTTTAACAGGCTTTTCAAGCTTGATTGCCTCAACGGGAAGGCTTGTAGCAGATGCAATCTCTGCAGCATCAACTGCGTCATACAGATGTCCCTTCTCGTTTGCCTTCTTGCGAATAACAATGCGCTCCTCAGCGAGTGCAGCAATGCGGTCCTGTACGAGCTTCACATCAAGCTCCTTACGATCCTTGTTCTGCTGTGCACGAAGCTCAGCCTGCTTTACGTTTGCTGGAGTTGCTGGCGCCGCCATGCCGCGAGGGATAAGGAAGTTAAGGGCGTGTCCGCTCGCACATTCAATAATGGCTCCTGCACGCCCTGTGTTCTTCACGTCTTTGAGTAGTACGACTTTCATATAGGACTATCCTACAGAGAAAGGTCTCTGGGTGCAAATAAAAGCACCCTCCTTCCGAAGAAGTGAGGGCGCTAAAGTATTCCGTCGTTCTGATTACGGGAGACGGCCGCCGGTGATGGTGACGACACGCGCACCAGCCCAGCGGCTGCCACGACCGTCCACCTTGACCAGGTCCACGTCCCAGAAGGGCGTGACATGGAGACAGTGGCCGATGAAGACCAGGCTGATGGCCCGGGCCCCGTTTTCAATCAGCAGAAGGTTCGGCTGGCCGTTGTCGCGCAGGATGACGTCTGGCTGTTCAGCGTCGTGCAGCAGCAGACGCGCGAACAGATCGGGCATCTTGTCGGTGAGATGGGTCTCGCCGGCTTTCGTGCACGCGTGCTCCGCCTTGACGCACAGCTCCGGTCCTTGAAGCGGACCGTCGTCGCAGAGCGGCAGGGCTTTCACGTTCACCGGCATGGCCAGGAACGGCGAGCAGTTGTCCTCCTGGCTGTACCAGTGCAGAAGAGCCGGCGACAGACGCACTTGCGTCTGCAGGCTCCTCAAGGCCATGACCCCGTCACCTTCCTTGAAGGTCGGCGACGGCAGATGGGCCCGGTTGATCAGACGCTTTTCGGGCGCGTCAGCCACCAGAGCAAGAGCATTCATTAGATTTTCCTCCAGGAATACACTGCGTACGATTAAGTTCGTCACAGCAGAAAAAAGCCAGAAGCTGCTTTCTGCTGTGACGAACTGAGGATATTTACGAAGAACAGCTCATAGCATTATACCATGCTATGAGCTGTTCGTCCAAACGTTGTGTATTACTTCCCTGTCCTTAAGAATTCAACTGCACGAGCCTTCTGGGGATCTTTTCCTGCAACGATGTCTTCCTTGGTTACCTCTATCTTAATGTCTGGAGTGAGTCCTCCTTCTGAAATAGATCGGCCTGAAGGGGTAAGCCAGCGAGCAACAGTCACCTTGAGCGCTCCTCCATTGATATCAACCAGTTCCTGCACTGATCCCTTTCCAAAGGATCGAGTTCCGATAAGTGTGGCAACACCAGCGTCTTGCAATGCTCCTGCAAGAATCTCGGAAGCAGAGGCTGATCCCTGATCCATGAGAATAACTACTTTTGTTCCCTCAGGTATTCCTCCCTTTCCACTGCTGCGGTGCACAATATTCTCTTGCTTTCCCTTGTAGTCTTCTGTTACCACAACTGAGCCGCGAGGAAGGAAGTGGCTTGCGATAGAGACCGCTGCTTCAAGATAGCCTCCTGGGTCTCCGCGAAGATCAATAATGAGGTTCTTTGAACCAGACGCTTTGAATTCTGTAAGTGCCTTTGCAAATAGTTGTCCTGAGTTTGCAGTAAAGCTGTACAACGCAATGCTATAGACTCCCGTCTCACGATCATACGTGTTCTCAATGGTTGGAACTGCAATGGTGTCGCGTACTACACTAATCTCCATAGTTTCTCCATCTCTGAGTACCGTAAAGATAACGGTAGTCCCCTTTTCTCCACGAATCTTCTTAACTGCTTCGTCAGTAGAAAGTCCTTCGGTTGAAGCCCCATCAATTGCAAGGATCCCGTCACCAGAGCGGATACCTGCACGCTCTGCTGGAGTTCCCTTAAGGGGCGCTATAACCGTGAGGAGTCCTTCTTTTACTCCAATCTCCATTCCTACTCCTTCAAAGTTTCCCTTTATGTCGTCTTGGAAAACCTTAGCCTCAGCCGGAGGAAGAAACACGGTATAGGGGTCCCCATAAGACGCAGTAAGTCCCTGAATTGCGCCCCAAAGTTTTTCCTTTGCCGTTGGGTTACTTGAAGAAGCGTGTGTCTCAACGAATCTAGTATTAAGTGCATTCCATGCCTTCCAGAAAGCACCGAGATCTACAGATTCATCTGGTGTTGCATCAAGACCATCTCCTAGCAATGGAACGTTTGAGAAAAAGCTATTCCCTCCTGCAGCACCCACAGAAACTCCTCCCGCAAAACCAATAGCGAGAACGAGTGCGAATGCAATTCCCATCTTTGCAAACTTTCCAAGTGGTCGTGCTTGGGATTCTTTTTCTTCAAGTTCCGGTGTCATACGAGTAGTGTAGCACGCACCTTTATGCCCACATATCGTATAGGAGGGTGTGTTTAGAACGGTATACTGAAAGCAAGATGATAACGCGACACACTCGTGGAAAGACCACGTGGATTGATCTTGAGTACCCGACCTCTGAGGAACTTCTCACCGTAATGGGTGAGTTTCAGATTGATGAGCGAGTACGTGAGGAGATTCTGACTCCTACTCCCTATCCGTTTACCATTGCCTTCCCTGGCTACTGCTACTTGGTGCTTCACTTCCCAACCGCAGACGCACAGAGCGGTGCAAAAGTACAAGAAGTTGATTTTATTGTAGGGAAAAACTTCATCATTACAGCAAGGTACGAAGTCATTCATCAAATTCACTCTCTTCACAAGATTATTGAAGCTGAGGAATTGCTTGGTAAGACACAGAAGCAATTCAAAATTGAAGAGCTCCTTTCGCGAATCATGGACCGCATGTATGTGGGAATCAGTGAAGAGATTGAGCAGGTGGGATACCGTCTTGATCGCATTGAGCGGGATATATTTTCTGGAAAAGAGCGTGAAGCAGTACGCACTATTTCAGACACTGCACGAATCTTGCTTAGGTTTGAAACTGCGCTTACAAGACACGAGACTCCACTTGCTGACTTCCTCACATTCCTCGGAGCTCCTGCGTTCTTCGGCACGAAGTTTGATGAGTACGCAGCACACATAGAAGGAGGTCGTAATCATGCTGCAGCTATGGTGGCTGCATACCGCTCAACGGCAACAGAGCTACGTATTACAAATGATTCCCTTCTCACCTCATCACAAGATCGGATCATTAGGAGGCTTATGGTGTTTTCATTTGTGAGCTATCCTCCCCCACTTCTGGCCGTTATCTTTGCTATGCGTACGGATCTCCCAATTGTCGGAGGTCAAAACGACTTCCTGTGGGTTATCGCCATTATGCTCGGCTCTTCCCTATTCTTGTTCCTCATAGCACGTTTCAATCGCTGGCTATAAATGCGGTAGTATAGAGACATTATGTCTTGGTTTTCTCAGCTGTTTGCGCGTGCCCCAAAACCACTTACAAGCGACGCGCCGCTTTTTTTCACCAATACACTCACTGGGAAAAAGGATCTCTTTTCTCCCCAAACAGCGGGACAGGCGACCATGTATTCTTGTGGTCCTACCGTCTACAGCAAGGCTCAAATTGGAAATCTTCGCGCCTATATATTCTCTGATCTTATTGCACGAGTACTTTCTGAAAATGGATATCGTGTCCGTAGAGTTATAAACATTACAGATGTTGGACATCTGCAAGGAGACGGTGACGAAGGAGAGGACAAGATTGAAGCAGGAGCAAAGAAAGAGGGACTCAATGCTGAAGCAATTGCCACAAAATATACGAAACTCTTCGTTGACGATTTGTCTGATCTTAATGTAGATGTTGCACACATTCAGTTCCCTCGTGCTACAGAATATATAAAGGAACAGATTGCTATTATTAAACTCCTTGAAGAAAAGGGATTCACGTACCGCACCTCAGATGGAATTTATTTTGATACTGAAAAATACCCAAATTATGGTGCGCTAGATCATAGCGGACCTAAACTTAAAGAAGAAGCGTTCGCAGAGATTGGACGAAGAATAAAAACAAATAAGGATAAACAGCATCCCGCAGATTTTGCTCTTTGGAAGTTCTCTCCGCTAGGTGCGCGCAGACAGCAGGAGTGGAGTTCGCCTTGGGGTATCGGATTCCCTGGATGGCACATTGAATGTTCTGCAATGGCACGTGCACTCTTGGGACAACCTATTGATATCCATACGGGCGGTATGGACCACATACCTGTGCATCACACCAATGAGATTGCGCAGTCTGAATGTGCATTCGGAAAACCTCTTGCACGCTTCTGGATACATGAAGCCTTCCTTACTCTCTCAGGAGAAAAGATTTCAAAGTCTTTGAATAACGATATATACCTCTCAGATATTATTGAGCGAGGATACAGTCCGCTTGCATTACGATATTTTTTCTTGCAGGCACATTACCGCACTCCCCTCTCGTTCTCATGGGAAGCACTCGCTGCAGCGAATGAAGCATTAGAGCGACTGACAAAGCTTGCCCGCCGTATTAACGAAGAGGCAAAGTACAAGGCAACTCCTACAGACACGAGTCGCAGAGTTATTGCATTGTTGCGAGACGATCTTGCAACACCTGCAGCTCTTGGACTTCTATGGGAAGCGGTGCGTGACGAAGATATGGAGCGAACAGAACAGCTTGCCGTTATTCTTGCTGCAGATGCAGTGTTTGGACTTTCGCTGCTAGAACCAGCTCAGAAGATTGAAGTACCTGAAAATATTCAGAGACTCATAGAAAAGCGCGAAGAAGCACGGAAAAGTAGAGATTTTGCTACTGCAGACGCACTTCGTATCCACATAGCAAACAGTGGATATCATGTTGAAGACGGCCCTTCTGGCCCCATAGTCACCACCCGTCCTGGTTGATAGAATAGAGGGAATGGCCACCTCAAGTGTGATGCGCGTCCCTCCCCAGAGTCTTGATTCTGAGCGTGCACTTTTAGGTGCTCTCCTTTTAAAGCCTGATGCACTGCATGATATTGCAGACTTAGTTAAGCCTGATTCCTTTTACGCTGAGAAGCATCGTTTGATATTTGAATGCATGCGCGAACTTGCTGAGCGCGGCGAGCCTATTGATATTCTTTCTCTTGGAGAACGTCTTCAGTCAAAAGGGACTCTGGAGCGCTGTGGAGGACGTGCATACATCGCGGAACTTGCAGGAAGTGCGCCAACTCCGGGCAACTACAATCACTATGCAGATCTTGTGGTGCGTAAACATCTTATGCGCTCACTTATTGATGCTGCACATGACATAACTGAAGCCGCGTACGACGAATCAACTGACACGGCTGTACTTTTAGACCAAGCAGAGAAATCAATCTACGCTATTGGAAATGCTTCTGCCGTACACAAGTTCGTTGCTATTGCAGACAAAGTAGATGATGCATGGGAGCGTATTGAACAACTTTCAAAGAGCAAAGATGCAATTCGTGGAGTTTCAACAGGCTTCCCAGACTTGGATGGACTCCTCTCAGGACTCCACAAATCTGATCTCATAATCCTTGCTGCTCGTCCTTCAATGGGAAAGACTTCCCTTGCGCTTGATATTGCACGCAATGCGGCAGTTCGTCATGACGTACCAGTAGGAATCTTCTCTCTTGAGATGAGTTCCGAGCAGCTTGTGGATCGTATGCTTTCTGCTGAATCATTTGTTAACTCTTGGAAGATGCGCACCGGTGCTATTCATGCGGAAGAGGATTTTGGAAAGATTAGAGACGCACTGGAGAGCTTGTCTAAGGCTCCTATCTATATTGACGACAAGCCAGCACAGAACATTCTTTCTATGCGTGCTGTAGCGCGCAGACTTAAGCGCGAACGCGGTATTGGACTGATTGTAGTTGATTACTTGCAGCTCATGGCTCCAACCAATACCAAAGCTTCAGACTCAATGGTGCAGCAGGTTACAGAGATCTCTCGCTCCCTAAAGTCTCTTGCTCGCGAGCTTGAGGTTCCTGTTATTGCACTCTCACAGCTTTCTCGTGCAGTTGAGCAGCGCGGAGGAAAGCCTCGCCTTTCAGATCTTCGTGACTCAGGATCTATTGAGCAGGATGCGGATGTGGTTATGTTTATCCATCGCGAGGACAAGCAGAACAAGGAGAGTGATAGACCAAACATTGCAGAGATTCTTGTTGAAAAGCATCGTAACGGTCCTACAGGAAAGATTGAGTTGTACTTTGATGAAAAGCGCACCAGCTTTATGCCTATGGATAAGTCAGGGTACGGGGACTTGGCTTCTGAGTTTTAAGTATGAGAGATCGTATTGAAGACCTCGCTCATGCCTTTACGAGATTCCCTGGAATAGGACCTCGCCAGGCGAAGCGTTTTGTATACCATCTGCTTTCAGCCCCTCCCCAGGAGCGCGCACGTCTTGCAGACCTTGTCCTTAATCTTTCTAACGACATTCGCCAGTGCGGACTCTGCATGCGCTTTGCGCAGACTAATAGCGAGAACCTCTGTATGTATTGTGCGGACACACACAGAGATGATTCAGTCCTCATGATTGTAGAGAAGGACCAGGATGTTGCTGCAGTTGAAAGAGCAAACACCTATAAAGGCAGATACTTTGTGTTGGGCGGCGTACTCACCCTCTCAGGCAAAGGAACTATTCGCGAACGAGAGCTTGTACGCATTGTTGAGTTGCGTGCTGCCTCTGGACTCTCTGAAATTGTACTTGCCCTCTCAGCAACGTCTGAGGGAGAGCATACTGCAGACCGTGTTCGCCAGATCCTGACACCGTTGCGTGGTCCTATGACTCTTACAGAGCTTGGAAGAGGCCTCTCAACAGGTGCTGAGCTTGAATACGCTGATTCCACTACCCTTTCCGAAGCGCTTCGCAATCGCAAGGAGACCTAATCAAAAAAGACTCCCTCGGGAGTCTTTTTTGATTACTTGATTGCGTCAATCTTTACTTTGACGTATGGCTGGCGGTGTCCGCGGCGCTTCAAGTAGTTGCTCTTTGCTTTGTACTTAACAACCTCTACTTTCTTTGCGCGTCCTACAGACTGAACAGTTCCAGTAACTGTCTTTCCTGAGACTGTTGGAGTTCCGAGAGTAAGTGTACCGTTGTCGGTCATAAGCACCTGATCAAAAGTAACCGTATCTCCCTTCTTCAGGTCCTGAGTAGCAGCACCCCGACCGAGTTTCTCAATCGTAACGGTTGCGCCGGGAGCAACCACATACTGCTTTCCACCGGTCTTTATAACTGCGAGTTCCATAGTAGGGCCATTCTAGCCTGTTTAAAGTAAAAAGCAAGGAGTAGGGCGCTAGTCCTCCTCGTCAGTTCCTGGCTTATCTAAAAGGTTTATTTCAATCTCAATCTTCTCCTTGGCTATACGGTACACATCCTTATCTATCTTCCCGAGCTCTTTCATACCGCTGTTGTAGTGGGATACAGAGGTTCCCAGGGCCGTTCCAAGCTTCCTGTAGTACTCCTGATAGGCTCCTAGGTGCTTCCCGAGCTCTCCCACGCGCTTTTGTATCTCCTCTGCCTGCTTCTCAATCTGGAGGGCTTTTAGGCCCTGCATAACGGTCTGCAAATACGCGAGGAAAGAGGTTGGGGAGACGATAATAACCTTGCTCTTTGAGGCTGCGCGCTGAATAAGATTCTCGTCCTCCCCTGCTCCTACCTGGTTCGTAAGGAGGTCGTAATAAATACCCTCAGAAGGGATGAACATAAACGCAAAGTCCATGGTTCCCTCTTCAGGCCTGATGTATTTTGCGGTCTCAGTGATTCTAAGCTTGAGATCATTCACGAATGCTTTTTCAAGCGTAATTCGCTCTGTTCCCTCTGCATGAATGTACCTGTTGTAGTTGTCCAAAGAGAACTTTGAATCAATAGGAACTATTTTGTCATTCACATACACAGCAGCGTCTACAATCTCTCCGTTACTGAACGGATGCTGCATACGATACATACCCGGAGGCAATACATTCTTGAGCACGGTCTCAAGGTAGTACTCTCCCAAGATTCCGCGCTGCTTTGGGTTCTTAAGAATATCTTGCAAGTTCTTAAGCTGTTCTGCAAACTTGCCAGTCTCTCTTCCAATTTCCTTAACACTCGTTATCTCCTCTGTTATCTCGCGAATAAGACGTGAGGATTCCCCGAGCTGGCTTCGCATGGTCTCATTCACCTGTTTAGATGATTCGTTCATGCGAGAGTCCAAAGAACGTTCCAGATTCTCTATCTGCTTCTGAAGCATAAGCAATCCTCCAGACTCCTGTGCGTGATCCTTTTGACTCTCCTTTCTGCGCAGAATAAGCCACAGACCGACTCCCTGCAGGAAGACGAGTCCAAGAACTATGAGTGCGATTGAAAGCGTGTTCATGCAGGAAGTATACGTGATTTAGTCTCAGGGCGAATAAAGAACACCCACTTCGCAAGCTCTATAGTTGCTAGGTTAATGAGACCAAAGCCAAAGAGAATTGCGAGCTGCAGCAGAGTAGGTTCCGTAACATGAACCAGAACCTGTAGGAATGGAATATACAGTGCTCCGAAGAGGAATGCGGTACTTCCAAGGAGCGCAAGCAGCAAGAAGCGGTTAGAAAGCAGAGGCAACTTCCAAAGCGGAGTTCCAAGGCTCTTCATTGAGAATGCCATGAAGATACAGTTCACAGACACAGCAACGAACATAAGTGTCTGAATTTCATCTAGTGGGAGCCCGAGGTTCAAGAGGAACAAGTAGATTCCAATAAGGATTGCTGCGGTGAGAGAACCAACCAGCACAATGAGCTTCATCAGTTTTGGTGAAAGCACGCGTGCTATCTCAGGGTCCTTTGGTTTGCGCTTCATTGCAGAAGGATACAGAGGCTCAAAGGCAAATGCGAAATTCATAAATCCTCCCTCAATAAGATTAGACCAGAGCACCTGTGTTGGCAGGATCGGAAGCGGGAGTCCCACTATAAGCGCAAATCCAATGAGGATAACCTCACTGAAGTTTGTAGAGAGCATATACGCAAAGATTTTCTTAAAGTTCTCACGCAACCTACGCCCCTCACGAATGGCCGCTGTAATAACTGAGAATCCGTTATCAAGCAGCACGAGGTCTGAAGCTTCCTTTGCAACATCTGTTCCAGAACCAACCGCTACTCCAATGGCTGCAGCGCGTAGTGCCGGTGCGTCATTAACTCCGTCTCCGGTCATAGCAACAACTTCGCCAGCATCTCGCAACACATTCGCAATACGCAGTTTCTCAGCAGGGGCTACGCGTGAGAATACGGTGTGCGTGTTTAGAATCTCAAGCAATTCTGCATCTGAAAGTACTGAGAGCTCTGCTCCGGTATACGCACGCTCTCCCTCTTCTGCAATCCCTACTATCTTTGCTATAGCGAGTGCAGTTTCAGGGTTATCTCCCGTTAGCATGAGCACGCGCGCACCCGCGTCCTGCATGTCATGAATCGCTACTTTTGCTTCCTCGCGTATGACATCAGAAAATACAAGGAACCCAACCAACGCACCGGTACTCAGGTATCCTTGGAGATCCTTTTCTGCAGGGAATGCTCTAGCTGCACCCTCTACACGCGCAACACCAATAACACGCTTTCCATCTCTGGCAGCTGTCTCAAGTGCACGAAGGAAGTACGTGCGTGTTTTATCTGTTAGAGGCTCAGCATCTCCTGTAGCGCCAACAACTAAAGACGTACTAGAAAGCAGCAATTCAGGGGCACCCGTAATATATGCAATTGGATTCTTCTCGTTCTGCACGAGCATTCCTCCAAATCTGCGAGAGGAGTCAAAGTGAAGCTCGTCTAGACGCGGGTACGCACTCAGACATGCTTGTTGAGAAATACCTGCCTTAAGTCCTGCGAGCACAATAGCCTGTTCAATAGGTCTTCCGTGCACTACAAGCTTCTCGTCTCCTTCTGCCTCAGGACGCTCTTCAACATACGCATTTGAAGCAAGGACTGCTGCGGTGAGCAATCTCCTTGCTTCTCCTTCCTGCCCGCTCTCACTAATCTCGTGCATGCTTACGTATGACTCCAGGGTCATACGACCTTCGGTAAGAGTTCCTGTCTTATCTGTAAGAATAATACTTGTTGTTCCAAGCGTTTCTGCAGCAAGCAGGTTGCGGACTAGTCCTCCTGATTTAAGGATCCGCTCCATACCGAGCGCAAGCACAACTGTCACTGCTGCAGGAAGTCCCTCAGGCACACTCGCCACAGCAAGCGCGATTGCAGTGAAAAGAGTTTCCTCAAAAGGAAGTCCTCGTATAACACCGAGTGCAAAAATTCCTACCATAATGAACGCAACTGCAATCAGGATGAATCGCGCAACCTGACGAATATCCTTCATGAGAGGCGTTACTGATTCATCTTTCTTCCCAAGTTCAACAGCAATTCGTCCAATCTCTGTATCTCCTCCGATAGCAACTACAATTGCCCTTCCCGCACCAGACGCTACGAGTGTACCTGCGTACGCCATACCACTTCGCTCAACAAGTGGGGCTTCCTCAGCAGCTGCCTCTGTGTCTTTCTCAACGGCCAACCACTCGCCTGAGAGTGCTGATTCGTTAATAGTGAGACCATGTACTTCAATGAGACGCATGTCTGCAGGAACTGCGTTTCCAGCAGAAAGTACAACGACATCTCCAACAACGAGCTGTTCGGCAGGAATCTTTAGAGGCTCTCCATCTCTAAATACCACTGCATGTTGTGCTTCTCCCTTCTTTAGCGCTTCAAATGCTTTTGATGCTCTTCCCTCCTGCAGAAGTCCCATACCCACGTTCACCAGAAGTGCGATGGTAATCACAATTGCATCAGTGTAGTGCGCAAGAGATGCTGTAGCGATAACCGCAAGCACGAGCACTAACGTAATAGGACTCTTGAACTGCTGGAACAGTTTCATAAGCATGCCGTCCCGATCTGGAGTTGGCATACTGTTTGGCCCTTTTTCCTTTAAACGGTCAATTGCTTCGCTTTTAGTGAGTCCCTTTTCACTACTTGTTCGTAGATGTTCCCCTACTTCTTTGATAGTACGTGCGTGCCAATGTTCTGAAATAAGCATAGATACGAGAAGTATACCAAGCCAATCACGGTATGGTAGGATTTTTCCATGACCATACACCAGACTATTAAGGCAGGAATTCCTGATGCGTTGCGCGCTAGAGATGAGGTGCGCCTGCGTACACTTCGTTCTCTTGCTACTGCTATGACTAATGAAGTGGTGAGCAAAAAGCGTAAGCCAGATGAGTTTTTAACTGATGAGGAGGCTCTTGTAGTCCTTAAACGAGCAGCGAACCAGCGCAAAGATTCAATTGAGCAGTTTACGGCCGCAGGTCGCACAGAACTTGCTGAGCCTGAGATTGCAGAGCTTGCTGTTATTGAGACTTTTCTTCCTGAGCTTATGAGCAAGGAGGAGATTCGCGCAATTGCTACTGAAAAGCTCACCGCTATGGATATTACAGAGAAAAAAGATGCAGGCCGCTTCATGGGATCCTTGATGCAGGAACTAAAAGGCAAAGCTGATGGAGGAGATGTGAAAGAAGTGGTGGACTCTCTTTTGAGCTAGTGGTAGCATTGCGCCGGACCCAGAACAAAGAATTCTGGGACAGTGATGGTCGGGTGTCTCCACTTTTTTATGGAGCACACTTTTGACTGACGCATACGTTATTTACCCCGAGCTCTGGGAAGTGAATGAAGGAGCCAAACTAGTGGTCCGCATCTTCCCGAGCGGAATCCGCAAGATCCGGAAGGATCCGAAGGCTTTCGCATATGGGCTGCTGCGCGCGCAGCTTGAGCTTGGACAGCGCTTTGTCGTCTCATATACAGAGGGTGTCTTCTTGATTGAAGGCTATGTATGTTCCGCAGTTCGCGGGATAGACATATGGGCGGAAGCTAACACCTTCCTCTGCCTGCTGGATATGTGCACTGGCCTTACGCTCAGTCCGATTTCTGAGCGCCGGTTCTACAGACGTAAAGCCGCCTAGTCAAACGCACCTCTCTTCTGGTGCGTTTTCTTTTTATCTATAGGATGAGTGTATGAAGAAGTATGTGGTTATAGAGAAGCCTGTGGGGCAAACTCCTCTGGAGGCCATCCGTGTATATCAGGAGCAGCATCAAGAATATACAGATATTCCAATGAGTTATGCGGGCAGACTTGACCCAATGGCTTCGGGAAAGCTTTTAGTACTTATAGGAGAAGAGTGCAAAAGGCAGAAGAAGTATCACGGATTGGATAAGGAGTATGTAATTGAAGTCGTGCTTGATATCGGAACTGATACCGGAGATGTATTGGGTATGGCAACTCATACAGAGACCAGCTCAAGACCAACAGAAGGAGAGCTTAAGGATGCACTTTCAAAAGTAACGGGAATTGCTGAAGTTCCCTATCCCGCCTTCTCCTCAAAGACTGTTAATGGGAAGCCATTGTTTCTATACTCCCTTGAGGGAAATTTGGATTCAATAGAGATTCCCACACATACAGAGGAAGTTTTCTCAATCACCCCTTTGAAATCTGAATCGGTACCAAGCTCTGTTCTTCAGAAGCGCATTTCTGAAACTCTGTCCCTTGTTCCTCGTTCAACTGAGCCCTCTAAAGAATTGGGTGCAGACTTTAGACAGGATGCCGTCCGAGAATCATGGAGGGAGCTTTTCACTGCATATCCAGACAGGACATACTGCGTGTATACGCTTCGCGTTGCGTGTGGATCTGGCACTTACATGCGTACGCTTGCTGGACGCATTGCACACGTACTTGGAACCAAAGGCTGTGCCCTGTCCATACATCGCACCAAGATTGGGAAAAGAATATCTGTAGCTGGGATTCCTCTTTGGATACGGAAGTATACATAACGTGAAAAAGCGCCACAGGGCGCTTTTTCTTTGGTGAGGAATTACTTACCCTCGCGCGAATCTACTTCGAGAATATTTAGCCCTCTCACGCCTCGCGGACTCGCGCTCGGGGTTGAATGCATATCTGATTTCTGAATTTAGGAGGGGGGTATGAAAAATGCATTCGGGAAATAAACAGCCCGGGGCTGTTTGGTATTAAGAAAATGTCGCGAGCGCGGCTGGTATTCTGAGGAGAGGATATGAAGCAAAAATCTATGTATCGTGAGGAGTTTTATGAAGAACTATGATATATACTTCCTATATCGCCTTAGCTTCACGGAATTCAACCATGTCAAATTTTAACGGTGCTCCGAGACAGTCTGATCCTCTGAAACAGGAGCAGTTCAATTCTGCGGAAGACAGCGCTTTCGACCAGGCGCGTGAACGCGTCCTTGCGAGAAATAGAGACTTTGTAGAAACCGACAAAAACAGAGAGGAATCATTCTCTGCACCTCGAACCGTTCAGGAAGAGCAGGATGATATAGAATGGAAAAATTTGCTCCTAAACACCGAAGCTACACTCGGGAGCATTGGTAACCCAGACCAACGTAAGTTACTACAAGCAAACCCTGTTATGGCAAATGATGCTACGTATTTCTTAGCATCACAGACTTCGAGCTGGATAGATAGTAGGCATCTTGCCAAGAATATTCCTGACGATGTTCAGGAAGTGTGGAGGAGTGCGGAAAAGGATGACCGAAAACTTTTTGTTGAGACCGGTAAGCGCCTTTATCCTGAAGTGGAGCTTTCGTCTAACAATGTTGATACGATTTTTGGAACCCTTAAGAACGATGCCATGAAGTTCAGTAGCAAGGAACTAAAAGATTGGCTTCAAGATTTTCCTGTGCATGGAGCTGCCAACAGTTCCATGAATGGAAGTCCTGATAAGTTCCTAAGTCAGGTTGAATCCTTTATTCAAAGAGGAGCGGACAGTATCGGGAGAGCACGCAAGAGCAGTGACCCTGTTACATCAATGGAAATCGCAGCCGTTGGAAAAGGTCTATACGCGCTCGAACTACTCAGACAAGATCTGGAGCAACGCGTCCAAGAGAGAAAGGAGCCAAAAATTCAACATGGTGCTCTTAATACTGATGAAGAACTTCGTCGCAAAGCTGCGGAGCTCAGTAAATTAAATATTAGTGGAGAAATGAGCGCAGACACCAAGGCAAAACTTGAGGCTCACAGAGCAAAAATGGGGCTGTCTGTTTCTCCCGAAGTGCAACAAGGAATTCCAGTTTCTGAGGTAGACCCAGTTCGACCAGAAGCTACCTCTGAAGAGCATCCAAACACCCCGCAAACGCCAGGAGAAAAATTCTTTGCAGCGAAGGAAGCGGAACTCAAGGGAAACATCCAGAGCTTCTTTGAAGAGGAGAACGCGGAGTTCTCAAAAGTAGAGGTAAGCGGTCCTGCTTTTGTTGAGAATCCTGAAAAGCTTGAGATGAAGAAGGATTCGCTTCAGAGGGCTGAAGCACTCGTAAAAAGACTTCTCGATCCTAAATCTGCTGAAGACATCCGGGACAACTGGTTGGAGAATATAGACGAGACAAATAATCTTTCGCAGTTTTTTACTAATGCGCTGACAAAAGAGATTCAGGGCAGCAGAACTGCGCCAAAGGAAGGAGGCAGTAGGAATATTGCCAGCTCTCTATTTAAGGAAATCATTCACAAGCGCCTGTATCCTTACCTGTCACCGTTGCCGCCTGCAGCTACCCTAAGTTCCAGAGGATTCGAACAGTTTAAAAACCCCGCTCTTAAATACTGGGGAGAATCACTTACTAATGATGGTTTGACGGTTAACGAACCGGAAGCCCTGTTAGAAAAACTTGAAAGTGCGATTACTCACGCCGCAAGTCAATTAGAGCTCGCACAGAGCGATACAGTGAATCCTCCTACCTCACTGGAATTAAGAATGGTTGGAGAACGCATTTTAGGCATAGAGCTACTTAGAAGTGCCATAAAACAAAAACTTGAGCTTAGGAATCAGTAAATCGAACCTTCCATTCAAAACTATAAGGTGGGAATTTTCCACAAAGCAGCCCGAGACATTGTCTCGGGCTGCTTTGTTCCCGAATGCATTTTTTCATACCCCCCTCCTAAATTCAGAAATCAGATATGCATTCAACCCCGAGCGCGAGTCCGCGAGGCGCGAGAGGGCTAAGTATTCTCGAAATGGGTTCGCGCGAGGGTTAGGAGTTCCTCACAAAAAGATACTTCCTCGGAAGATAGTTCGGAATACAATCCCGCCCATGGCGGGATTGTATTCATTTTCGCGCGCAGACGCGCGGCATTCTCAGACGGCGGGGATACTCTGAAATGCATGGATTTGCACTTCTCTTTCGAGCCATACCGTCGCAAGTGATACCATGCAAAGATATGGCACCGAGATATTTTCTCTACGCGCGCAAAAGTACCGAGCCGGACGACAAGCAAGCGATGAGTATTCCGGCGCAGCTCGTTGAGTTGCGAGAGTTCGCGCGGAGAGAAAACCTGAATATTGTCAGTGAGTACACTGAATCAAAAAGCGCAAAGACACCGGGACGCGATGTGTTTGGCGATATGATGATGCGTCTTGAGCGCGACGAAGCCAACGGAATAATCGCGTGGCATCCCGATAGGTTGGCGAGAAACAGCATTGACGGTGGGCGCATCATATACGCCGTAGACACGGGCAAGATCGTGTCGTTGCGCTTTCCGACATTCTGGTTTGAACCCACGCCACAGGGTCTATTTATGCTTCAGGTGGCGTTCGGGCAGTCCAAGTACTATTCAGATAACCTCGGCGAGAACACGAGGCGTGGGATGCGGCAGAAACTGCGTAGAGGCGAGTGGCTCACAAAAGCGCCGTTCGGGTATACCAACAACCCTAAAACCCGCAATATCGAGCCGGACGCGGTAAAAGCAAAAATCATCGTTCGCGCTTTTGACGAGTACGCAACCGGAAAATATACGCTCGTTTCCATGGCGCAGTTTCTCCAAGACCTCGGCATCACGACCAAAGCCGGAACACAGCTCGGCAAAGCGTCCATAAAGCGCATTTTGACGAATCGTGCATACCTCGGCTTTACGAAACACCTCGGCGAATTCTTTCCCGGCTCGTTCGCTTCGATTATCACTTCAACGCAGTTTGAAGCGGTGCAAAATATCCTCGCAAAACGCGAGCATCGCTACAAACGCCGTCAAAGGAACGATTTCCCGTTTACCAATCTTTTTCGCTGCACTGAGTGTACGTCTATGTACACGGCGCAATGGACAACTGGAAAATCTGGCGGACGCTATCGCTACTACCGTTGCACGAAAAAGAAAGGAAACTGCACATCAGGCTATGTGCGCGAGGATATATTGCTCGCGCAAATTCAAGAGCGGATCGAAAGCATCTCGCTTCGCGATAGGCATACGGGCTGGATGTTGAACAAGGTGGACGAGTGGGAGCGCAAAGAAAATAGTTCCAACGGGAGCGAGATACAAAATCTTTCTTCCAAGATATCAGCGAGCGAAGAGCGCATGGACAAACTGGTTTCCGCATACCTGGACGGCGATATCCCCAAGCCAATCTATTTGAAGCGGAAAGACGAAATTATGCGCGCTCTCGCCTCGCTGAACGAAGAAAAGAAAGATTTCGAGAACGGAAAGAAAAAGTGGGTCGAACCCTTGCGTGCGTGGGTTCTAGACACCAAACAAGCCATGGAATTGAGTTCGTCCGACAACTTGCACGAAATCTCCGCTTTCGTCAGGAAGGTCGGAACGAACCCCCGTATTGAATACAAATCCATGCATTTCAGAGTATCCCCGCCGTCTGAGAATGCCGCGCGTCTGCGCGCGAAAATGAATACAATCCCGCCATGGGCGGGATTGTATTCCGAACTATCTTCCGAGGAAGTATCTTTTTGTGACCTCACGGGGAATCGAACCCCGATTTGATCCGTGAGAGGGATCTGTCCTAACCGTTAGACGATGAGGCCGTATGGCCATTTATACCAGAATCAGGTGCCGTACGCTAGGGTCTACCGACGCTTCCACTCACGTTCTTGGCGAACGAGACGCGATGCATCTTCAGGGTTTCTGAGAAGCGCCTCAGATACCCGCTCCATACGCACAGACTGGGAACCTTTAACAAGAACCACATCATTTTCTGATACGAGATCAACAAGGAGTGTCGCTGCATCCTGAGCTGTATCAACTGCATACGCCGCATCTTCAGAAAGTCCTGCTGTCTTCGCAGCTTCATAGGTAGCGCGCGAACGAACACCCACAGCAACGAGCATGTCTGCCTTTTGGGCAACAAGAGTTCCAATTCGCGCGTGCTCTTCCTGAGAGTATCTTCCAAGCTCCAACATATCTCCCAAAACTGCGATACGTCTTCCCTTCTGCGGTATAAGAGAAAGCGAAGAAAGACCTTCTTCAACTGCTGCAGGAGATGCGTTGTATGAGTCGTCAATAATGTACGAGTTGTGTATACCTAGAAGAACTCGTGCACGTCCAGGAGGAGCTACGTAGTTTGCAAGACCTGCAAGAACATCAGCGCGAGAGATGTTTAATGCCTTTGCAAGTGCCAGCGCTGCTGCTGGCGCATACAACTGAGGCCTTCCGAGTGCTCCTTGTACCTTAATCTCTTCGTTATCAATCTGTGCACGCATACCGCTCGCTTCTCCTTCAGCATAAAACTCAGGGCTGGCAATGCAGATGTCTGCATCTTTTGAGAATCCAAATGTAGTTACGGAAACAGGAAGTCTTGCTGCCATTGTCTTTGCATATGTATCCTCTGCACAAATAATCAACGGAGCTTCCGGGTTAAGCGCATACGCGGGAGTGAATTCTTCGTCTCGCACCGCCTGTGGTCCTTCATATGCCTCAACATGTACAGGCACATCGGGAAGTCTCGTGACAACAACTGCATCAGGCTTTGCAATGCGAAGAATTCGTTTTAGGTCTCCAGGCCTGTCTGCGCCAACTTCTAGAATTAGAAGCTTTGGATAGTGGCTTGGCAGCATGATAAGTGCGAGCGCTTCTTGGAATACGCCGAACCATGCAGCGGGATTCTCCCAAGGGTTCTTTGCACCGATAACCGTAAGAGGAAGTCCGAATTCGCTGTTATAGCTTTTCTCGCTTGCTCTCAGGAAATGGGTCTCAGAAAATGCCGCGGCGAGTGCGTCTTTCGTAGAGGTCTTCCCTACGCTTCCTGTAACCATAACTATCTGGGGCTGGTACTTGTTTAGAATCGCTCGCGCAAGAATGGCGAGAAATACTGCTACCGGAGCTTTTAGGAGCTTTTTCATAGACTAGATGCGTATTCTGCCCTATCTGGCGGAATTTCGTAATAGTTAATCAAAAAGTGTGTGAGATCCATGAATGGGTGTGTGAGCGTCTCAGATGCATACTGCACATTCTGTGGCTCACGTGTATACAAGAGAATAATGAACTTCGGATCGTACGCTGGGAAATACCCGAAGAATGAGTGGAAGTATCTTCCTTCTGCATACTTCCCGCCTGGCCCTGCAATCTGTGCTGTTCCTGTCTTTGCAGCGACACTCATCTCTGGAATACGAACCGTTCCATTCGCAAGCTTTAGATCAACAACGTTAACCAACATGCGCGTAGTTTCTGCTGTTGCCTCAGCACCAAACACTCGTTCAGGCTGCCCCCATGACAACTTCTTTTCAATACCAGATTCAAGACGCACCGAGCGGACAAGATGCGGGGTTACGATCTGTCCCTGATTTGCGAGAGCTGCGAGCGCACGCACCATCTCAATGGGTGTTTGCGCGATACCCTGCCCGTACGAAGCAGTTGCGTATTCAATATCGCGAGGACTCGTTTCAATGTTGTCCAAGCTTCCTGAAATCTCACTCGGCAAATCAATACCAGTTTCAGTCCCCATACCTAAATCCTTGAAATAGTGACGCATCTTTTCGTGCCCTACCTGGAGTGCGATGTATGCAGCTCCCATGTTTAAAGACTGAGACAGTACTTGCTGCATTGGCGTTACACCGCGCGCCTTAAGGTCGTAATTGCAGAACGTCTTGTTATTAAGTGTTGTACACCCCGTATCGTTATACGTTGAGTTAGCGGTTACTGCTCCTGAATCAAGCCCCGCTGCCATGGTGAGCGCTTTAACAATAGAACCGAACTCATACCGGTGCTCAACAAGAGGATTTCCAAAGTGCGTAGAGTCTCCATTCGCAAAATCATTCGCATTAAATGAAGGGGCTGTATCAAGTGCGATTATCTCCCCAGTCTTAGGGTCCATGATGATTCCACCGGTCTCTCTACTTCCGTATTGAGTATTAACACTGAGGAGAATCTGATCCAGCTTTTCTTGCACCACTGGCTCAATTGTTGTTATAAGGTCTCCTTCGCGTGTCTCTCTTGCGTCAACAACAACACTATCAATGTTCGCAAAGAGTTCTGAAAAGAAGTTCCCAAACAATCCAACTGAGCCGCGACTTAATACATCGTTGTAGTAGCGCTCAAGTCCAAACCGCCCCGCAAGAGTATCGTCATCATCAAACGCAACAAATCCAATAGATTGTGCCGCACGTGTACTTCCTGGATAGGATCGCCATCGCTCTCGCTCCAGCTGTATACCCTCAATCTCAAGTGCTTCAATTGCCTGTCCCTGTTCTTCAGACACACGCTTTGCAACAACTTCGTATGGATCGTCCGTACGAGCTGCTGACTCCATAAATACCGCCTCCTCAATAGGAATAATTGCAGAAAGCGCAGCATATGCTGCGCCTGGATCGGTTAGTCTCTTTGGTGTCATAGCAACGGTAAAGCCATTTGAAAGCGTCGCTGCTGAAATGATGGTGCCGTCCTTCCTGGTGAAATAAATACTTCCACGATCATACAGCTCCTGGCTCGCGGAAATGTATTGTCGTTCAGCACGTAGTGCAAAATCTGCACCATGAACTACTTGTACGAAATAAAGACGAGTTATGAGAAGTGCAGCAACAAGAATCAACCCAATGGATAGAATGCGCAGCCGTCCTCGTATCGCCCTACGCATAGATTAGCGGCGTGAAAGCGCAGGTGCTTGTGCCTTAACTGCATAGCTCACGGAAACCGGTGCAACGAGCCCTAGAGAGCTTGGCTTCGCGGCGTCAATCTCGGAAACCATTTGGTAGTAAGTATTCTCAAGTTGCGCAATCTTCCCTTCAGTTACATGCACCTCAACAGCAAGGTCTGTCTGCCACGCAGCTAGAGAGACCGTTACGATAATGAGAGCTAGGTATGCCACAACCAGAGCTGCACAAGAATATCCAAGAATTGAAATGGTTCGGTCAGGCATACACAGGAAAGGAATGAAGATTAATAGATTTTTTTGGTGCAGGGGCTCCTGCTTCAAACACACGCAACTTTGCACTACGCGCACGAGGATTTGCTTTGCACTCCGCCTCTGAAGGCACGAGGGGCTTACGAGACACCAAAGTGCCCTGCCCAGCCTGAGCTGCATCGCGGAACATGCCTTTCACAATCCGGTCCTCAATGCTGTGGAAAGTAATGACCGCAACACGTCCTGCATCTGGAACGCGCGTGAGCGCCGCTCCTACTCCCTCGCGAATAGCACCGAGTTCGTCATTTGTTGCGATGCGTAGTGCTTGGAATGTTTTTGTCGCTGGATGAAGACGGCGATGCTTGTACCAAGCTGGTGTCCCTGCTTCTATAGCGCTCACCAACTGGTGCGTAGTGCTAATTTCAGCTTCTTCCCTCGCCTCCACGATGCTCTTTGCAATTTTTCGTGAAAATCGTTCTTCTCCTAGAGACCAAAGGAGATCTGCGAGAGATTCCTCAGAGAGATGGTTTACGAGATCACCTGCAGTTGTTGCAGTCTCTGGGTCTCCATACGTCATGAGAAGAGGCTCGTCAGCACGAAATGAGAATCCTCTTCCGTTTGCAAGCTGAAACCCACTCCATCCAAGATCAAAGAGGATCTTCGTGGGAGTAAGCTTCTGCTCGTCCAAAATCTCAGCAAGATCACGGAAGTTTCCATTTACGAGACGCACATCAGGACGTGATTCTTCTGGGGTTTCATCAACTACTGCTTGAGCTCGTACGAGCGCATCAGCATCTGCATCAATTCCCACGAGCACACCATCCTTTCCGAGCTTCTTTAGAAGTTCACGGAAGTGTCCTGCGCCTCCAAGAGTTGCATCAACTACTACGTCGTCAGGCTGCACCAAAAGCGCGTCTACGGATTCATTTAGGAGAACGGTTTCGTGACGAGCTTCCATACGCTAGGTGAGGCCTTTCTGGCCGAGAGTCTCTGCAAACTGATCGGCATCTCTCTCAATATCTGTGGTGTACTGCTCCCATACCGGTTCGTCCCACAACTCAACACGATCTGATACTCCAGCAACAACACACTTTCCTGAAAGACCTGCGTAGGTTCGTAAGTAATCAGGTACGAGCACGCGTCCTGCACTGTCTACATCTGCTTCATTTGCTCCTGCAAGCATAAGGCGCGCGAATGCTCGTCCTGCTGCTCCTCCTGAAGAATGCTGTGCAAACTTCTGTGCTTCTTTCTTCCATGCAGCCTTTGGATACACAAAGAGACAGTGATCCAAACCACGCGTCACAATTACAGAAGAACCTAACTCTTTCCGAAACTTTGCCGGAAGAGAGACGCGGTTCTTTGCATCAAGGGTGTGACGGTATTCTCCGATAAACATAGAAGGTAGTTGCGCGAGATTTAGATGAAGAACATATATTCCCACTTCATCCCACTAGTAGCTAAGTATATGACACTTTGCCCCACTCTCCTCATCTCCCCTTCAGGAAATTGTGCATAACTATAATCACAAAAGGCCCGAATCTAGGGCCTTTTAATAACCTATTTGTGAGAAATTTATCCTAAGAGCGCCGCAAATCTCGGTATAAGTGTGGAAGCTTCTGGAGAGGCCTTACTAACATCAGTTGGTTCAACACCCTCTGGCAAGTAGCCGGGTGAAAGCAGCAACTTTCTTGTGACATCTTGGGCAGTGAGCTCTGGATGAAACTGGAAAGTGTACATCTTCGGACCATAGCGAAGGCCACTAAACTTACACTGCGCTCCTGTAGCAATAAGTTCTGCTCCCTCAGGCAATGTAGTTAGGCTGTCTTTGTGGCCATACTGCGCAATAAAAGCATCAGGCATACCCGTAAAGAGAGGGTCTGATTTTCCCGTGTCTGTTAAGAGCACTTCGTGAGAACCTATCTTTTTCTGTGTGGGATCACACGATACTTTCCCTCCCTTCCATTCACCAATAATCTGGTGCCCGTAACAAATACCGAGCGTAGGAATAGCATTTTGGAAAATATACTCAAGCAAAGGAGTTACCTGAGTGAGTATGGCTTGTGAAGTGGAACGAGCAGGGTCCTCCATTGCCCTTCCTCCATCAAAATCATATTCTCCAGAACCTCCGAAAATAACGCCTGCAGCGTCTTCAATAATTTGCTCAGGCATGTTCCAAGGGATAGATGCGTCAAGAGCATTCTTAAACACAGGGTAGTACTCAGTACCCGCGAGCGCACGAGTGTATTCTCCTTGCTCCCCTTCAACCATCTCTGGGCGGGTGCGGGATTGTATAACGAGAATCTTTTTCATAGTCACACCGTATCATCTTAAGCTTCCTAATAAAAATCAGGCGATGGATATGTTCCACCGCCTGAGGCAAGATTACGCGCTACTCGCGAAACAGCAGCGGTCCCGTCACGGTCTGGTCGGTGCCATGGACGATGAGCGAATCAAGCGCCATCCACACTCCGCCCAGTGGCCTCCACTTGCCAGTGGCAAGATCAAAGCCGTAGAACATCCGATAGATCGCGTTACGCGAGGGCTCATGCAGAAGACGCATGGGCTCCACGAACGGCTGCCGGTACATCTGTGACGTGGGTTGACTGCGAATCAGCTTCAAGAGCTGAGGGATGCTGTCCGTATCGCTCTTGCGCATCGGAACACCCCGTTCTCGCAGTTCCTGCTTCATGCCCTGAGGCAGGTGCACCTTGATGTGCCTGCTTCTGGTCCCCTGTACTGGCTTGAGCACACTCGCGCTTGCGAGCGCGGGCGAGATGTACCAGTCCAGATCTCCGTCATGTGTGGACGAGACCAGATCCCACCAGCCAAACTGGAGTCCGTACTGTTTGTTCCCCTCGTGAGAGATGGAACTAACCGAGCGGTCCTCCAACTCGTGGAATTCGGTTTCCTCGGGCCTGCTTCTCGCGAGAAGCATTCCCTCATGATCTTTCGCTTCTTCAAGCGTCAGACCCGGACCGAAATGCAGTTCGTCATCGGTCGCCCGATAATTGCTCTGCACCCAGCGAATTGCTGGCCACGACGCTTGAACCCTTTTCAGGTTCTGGGCGAAAGCCGGATTGCAGAGTCCCGTGAGACCGAGGCCACACGGGCGCTCTTCAATCTCGTAGGGTCTGATCTGATTGTACACGTCCACGACGCAATCAATCCGCACGATCAGAGAAGGCACGCCGCAGTGCTTGCCGACCCAGGTGTTCCCCACAGGAAACACGCGAGACCAGTCTTTCAGGATTTCTACGCCCTGAAAGACAGCTTCTGTGGGCATGTACTCCACCTCCTGCGACAAGTTGGTTCTCCACTCGCCGCCGTGGTGTTTGATAGCTCCCGAAGGTGCTTCAGCACCGGGAAAATCAACTCCGTCCATTGAATACTTCCTTCCATAATTGAACGCGTTGCTGAGTATGTGAGAAGCTTCTGCTTCTGATAGAAAGAACTTCCTACCCTAGAAAAAGCGCGAGACCCATTGCTGGGTCTCGCGCTTTTTCTAGGAGTTTCTCTATCCAGAAATTTTACGCAGTGACCCAGGCCCTCTTCATAAAGAGAGTCCATAGGACAACCACGTAAATCTGCTGGAAATAAGTCACCTAGTAACCTTATACCCAAAAAGAACCCTGTCAATAAGGGTTCTTGGGATAAATTCTTAGCTCACTTTCTCAATGCTGTACGTCTGCTTTCCGTTAGGAGTTTCAAACGTAAAGACGTCTCCCTTCTTCTTTCCCATGAGTGCCGCGCCAAGTGGAGAAACGTGCGAGAGCTTGTGTACACGCATGTCAGCTTCTTCGCTTCCTACAATAGTGTACTCGTGAGCCTCAGCACTTCCTTCTTTCTTAATCGTAACCGTGGAGGTGAATCCAACTACATCTTTCTTCTTTCCGTCAGTAACAATCTTCGCTCGCTTAACCAATTCTTCTAGTTTGCGAATACGCTCCTCTGTTGCTGCTTGCAACTCGCGTGCTTCTTGGTATTCAGCATTCTCTGAAAGATCCCCAAGAGAACGTGCATACTCCAAGTTCTCCGCAATCTCTGTACGACGCACAGTTTTGAGTGTCTCAAGTTCCTTGAGCATTTCGTCAAACTTTTCCTGGCTAACGACGGTTTCCTGATCGGTCATGTATGTAGTGAATGAATGATGGGCTTTGTAGCTGTATTCTACGGGCTCCTACGAAGCCGTCAAATAGTCTTTATTCAAAATATTCTGGAGCAGTTCTATGGAGCTCCGAGAGCGCATGATATGTCGCGTAAATACCCCCCACAGCATTCGTTGAGGGTCCTCGCTCCATAACCACCACATATACATACTTTGGTTTGTCGTATGGGAAGTATCCTACGGCCCAGGAGTTATAGAATTCATTATTAACCCCAAGCTGCGCAGTACCCGTCTTTCCTGCAAGTTCAACAAAGGAGAGATCTGAAAGTCCTATGGAAGTTCCCTCAGTTGCACCCAACCGCATTCCATCCCTTGCAACCTGTAGTGCAGCTTGATCTACTGGAATACTCTTCCCTTCAAGTGGCGCATCTTTCACAAGAGTAGGACGGATCAATTTCCCGCCATTAGCAACAGCAGCAACAGCTCTCGCCGCTTCAAGTGGAGTTACCTGCATCGCGTACTGTCCAATGGCAGTGTTGTACGTATCTCCTACACGCCATGGTTCTCCGTATCGTTCTTCCTTCCACTCTGGAGTAGGTACAAATCCTTCCGCCTCTCCTTCAAGTTCAATACCGGTGCGCGAGGTAAATCCAAACAAGTCGTACCAATATTTAAGTCGTGCAATCCCAAGTCCTCTAATTCCGTCATACCCTCCTCCTACGGCATAAAAGTACACGTCAGAGGACCATGCCACGGCACTGCGTGCGTTCATGGGACCATGCACTTTCCAGTCTTTAAAGATTGAAGGACGGGAAGGATCATATGGGTTGGGTATAGAAATAAACCCATTTGAAACAATAATGGTCTCGGGAGTAACCACTCCATCAGTAAGCGCTCCTGCAACTTCCATCGGCTTTACAATTGAACCAGGAGTATAGAGACCAGACACGGCTCTATCCAAATACACTTGTCGGGTATCTTTTTGGTACGACGCAATAAGTTCACTCGGACCACCCGAAGAGAGCACGTTAGGATCGTATTCAGGATACGAGACAAGTGCATGTACTTCTCCGGTGTTTACGTCCATAAGAATCGCAGAGCCGCCTTTGAAAGGAATACGGTCTGCAAGTTCCTGTATGGATCGTGCAAAGGCACGTTGCGCACGTGAGTCAATTGAAAGTGTGACCGTCTGGCCTTTCTCTGCAGGCTTAACTGTTCCAGAGGACTGAATCTTTCCAAGCGCGTCCTCCTCAACGAGCAATGTTCCATTCTTTCCAGACAGTATGTCGTTCATCGCAGACTCAACTCCGCTCAATCCCTTTATTTCTGTATCATAGAACTTCCCTGACGAGTCTCTCTTTGGATACGATACGTACCCGAGCAGGTGTGCAAATCCTGGAGATTCATACTTTCGCGTTACGAACCCATCATCTCCTGCTTCATTAAACACAAGCGCAACTCCATTGCGATCAACAATAGCGCCACGCTCTGCAAACAATACTTGTGGGCGCAGTCTATTACGCTCGCTCTGTGCCGAGTACCGCTCTCCCTGCAACATTTGCAGATTCGCTGCCTGTGCGACAAGTGCAGTTAGTATGAGCACTGCAACAAGACCAATGCCCGCAAATGTATTCGGTGCGATAGGTTTTTCAAGACGCCCCTCAAGCTGTCCCGTATCAAATCCGGACAGGTTTGAAGAATCCAGAAATATTTCATCAGGATCAAGTTCCCGCTCTCTTCTCCTTCTTCGTCCTCTCCCAAATAGCATTACTCTATGATACGCGTCTTCACGAAACGATGCACGAGGAGCGCAAAAGCCGTCGCACACGCTCCTCCTATAGCCCATAGCGGCAACACATGTACTCCTGGAGAGAAATACAATGCTTCAGCAAAAAGGCCCAGCGCAAACCCTGCGAACGGGAGCAACAAAGCTGCTGCAAGAAGGAGCAGTGCTGAAACGGGGTACGGAAAGAAAAAGAACGAGAGCACCGCACTCACGAGGACGACTATGCGGATCATGGCAGAATAGTTACCCATGTCGTTGAGAAAGGATTTAGATACGGACGAATGCCCACTGCAGAGCGTGGAGAAGAAGGATCATTCCCTACTGAGCTAACCACACCCACGGGCGCAAATGAGGAACCGTCTATATATACAAAATCTCCCTCTGAAACTCCTGACTCTCTTGCTGCAGTTGCAGTAAACGCTCCGCTTCCTTTGCCACTCAAGATAAGTGCCAGTCGCTCTTCCCCAACCCAGCTCGTCGTTTCGCGTGCGGGTGCTGAGTATAAGAGTACGCGTGCAGTGCGTTCAGTTACGCTTTCAATAGTTCCAAGCGGTACTCCTCCAGGACCAAGTACACGCATGCCTGGCCCAACTCCTGCGCTCTCTCCCTGATCTAGAACAAACGTGTCGTACGGAGACACTGGCGGACGAACAAGTACTGCTGCAAGTATTTCGTCAGTGCGTTCTGTGCGTGTGCCGAGCAACTTAGTTAAGTCTTGCACTTTTGCCTGAAGAGCTAGCTGCTCTGCCTTCAGAGCCGTATTTTCTGCAAGAAGCTCATCACGCTCTTTGGTGAGGGTGGTTGCATTGCCAAAGAATGAAGTGGCGCTTTGTACATTTGCTGAAAGTGCAGCGCCCGTCTTCCAAAAAGGAGTACCGAGAGCGGCGAGTGCTCCAGGCGCAACTGCGCGCAGTATAAGAAACAGGACAGCAATACCCACTACAGACAGCGAGGCAGGACCTATCCAGGAATTGCCTATGAGCGAATTACGTTTTCGGGAGAATTGCGTCTTCATGCATAAATGCGTCCGCCCACGGACGAGGATCTTCTGTAACTACACCAGTACCGCGCACCACAGCAGTAAGTGGGTCGCTTGCTACATGTACAGGCACGCCGAGCATTTTAGCTAAAAGCTCTGGAAGACCACGCACCAGCGCACCTCCTCCAAATACGGTTACACCCCGTTCAAGTACATCTGAGAGAAGTTCAGGAGGAGTGTGTTCAATAACATCCTTCATAGCTTCCATAAGAGAATCCATTGAAGGCGCGAGTGCCTCTCTCACATGCGCATCGGTAAGCACAATCTCTCTTGGGAGTCCTGTTGCAAGATCGCGGCCACGAATTGCCTTTTCTAGTCCTGTCTCAAGCGGCAGTACCGCACCAATAGCAATCTTTGTGTCTTCAGCGGTCTTCTCGCCAATAGC
Organism: Patescibacteria group bacterium UBA6241; assembly: GCA_002441425.1. Taxonomy (GTDB): domain Bacteria; phylum Patescibacteriota; class Minisyncoccia; order Phycocordibacterales; family Phycocordibacteraceae; genus C7867-001. Next base: position 280,144 of record DJWB01000001.1, read on the forward strand.
AAGCTGGAACTCGCTTCGTACGTAGTCAATGATGTTGTCATTGAACCGATCTCCTGCAACCTGCGAACTCTTTGACGCAACCGTGCCTCCGAGCGCAATAACTGCAATGTCTGTTGTACCAGCTCCGATATCAAGAACCATGGTTCCCAATGCTTCCATAACGGGAAGTTTTGCACCAATAGCACCTGCCATAGGTTCCTCAAGGATAAATACTTCGCGTGCACCTGCCGTGAGTGCAGCATCACGTACCGCACGACTCTCCACGTTTGTAACTCCGGTTGGAACTCCCACCACTACACGTGGCCCAAACAGACGAGAACGTCCTCCCTGCGCTTTATTAATGAAATACGCAAGTAACTCTTCTGTTACTTCAAAATCAGAGATAACTCCATGCGAGAGAGGACGCACTGCACGAATGTGCGGAGGGGTCTTGCCAAGCATTTGCTTTGCGCTTTGCCCAACTGCCACCATCTGTCCTGTCTTTTCGTTAACGGTAACAACAGAAGGCTCTGCGATAACAATCCCGCGGCCACGAACATAGACAAGCGTATTGCCGGTACCTAAATCAATACCAATGTCAGTTGAGAACAAAGAGTTCTTTGAAAATCGGTTAGCCATACTTATCGTTGAAGCAACTCAGCGCGGCCCACGCGAGTAACCTCGCCTGTCTTCCTATGAACAAGCTCAACCTGTCCTGTCGCGAGTGCTTCTTTCCCAATAACAATTCTCCACGGAATACCAATGAGGTCTGCATCTGCAAACTTCTCTCCGGCACGGGCATCCCGGTCGTCATACAGCACGGACTTTCCAGCATCAGTAAGTTCCTCATATAACCCTTCTGCAAAGGCAGCAATCTCTGCGTCATTTCCTGCGAGAGAAACGAGGTGGTACGCAAAAGGAGAAACAGACTCAGGCCACACGATTCCCTTTTCGTCCGCAAAAGCTTCAACAATCGTTCCCATGAGACGAGTGATGCCAATGCCGTATGAACCCAAAATAACGGGCTTCTCGTTGCCCTCTTCGTCTCTATACGTGAGTCCTAATTGCTGAGACTTCACATCTCCGAAACTAAAGATATTTCCAACTTCAACTGCTTTCTCTTCAACAAGATCTTCTCGTTTAATATCAAGCTGTGCGAGTACTTCTGGAGTAAGTACTTCCTTGTTAACAGCAAGTCGCTTTTCTTTGTGTACATAAATAATATCCTCCCCAGCATCACAGAGAGTCTGGAACTCGTGACTAAATTGTGTGAACGCGCCTCCTGACGCAAAGGTGAGATAGGTGCGCTCTCCAAGTCCTACACGCATAAATACGTTGTGGTATGCCTGAATGGCTGCGTTATAAAATTTAAGGTGCGCTTCCTCGTCACGTGTGTAGGAATACATATCCTTCATAACAAATTCCCTTCCACGCATAATTCCTGACTTTGCGCGAAGCTCATTTCGCAGCTTTGTCTGGAACTGGTACACGAATGCAGGAAGATCTCGGTAGCTCTCAAGGTACTCAGTCATGAGTTCAGTAATAGGCTCTTCGTGGGACCATCCGAATCCAACCTCAGATCCATTCTTAAGTTCAGACTTAAACCAGACGTCTACGTTCTTATCATCCCAACGATCAGTCTTCTCCCAGAGCTCCTTGCTCTGCAGACTTGTCATGAGTAGTTCGTGAGCACCTACTGCCTCCATCTCCTCACGCACAATTTCTTTGATACGCTCAACAACTTTGAGTCCGAGAGGGAGATACGCGTACACCCCTGCCATTTCTTTGTGTACATATCCTGCACGAATAAGAAGCTGTGCATTCTTGGCAAGCTCGTCCTTTGGGGCTTCCCGACGAGTCTTTGTGAAGAGGCTGGACTGGCGCATGATGCTCCCAGTATACGACTCTCCGCACCTGAGGGCAAAACCATACTTTTGACTGAATATGCTGAGGGTGTAGTGTCTATATAGATCAGAGGGAGGAAGCTGATGAGACTCTGTGTATCTGTTTCGGGACGCACCGGAACACAGAAGGCTGAGATCCTTTGTGAGCTACACCGGCTTGCTGAGGGCGCGCGATTTGCGCGAGGAGACACCGATCGGGATTACCGGCCCGGCGATCTTCTGAACGTTCGCAACTATCTCACCCGGAATTCGTTTGACTGTATGCGTCGGAGTGAGTCGTTCTTGTGGACGATCCGTCATGACGGCGCAGACTACGGAATGTCGGAAGGCGCGCTTCAGTTTGCGCTTCGCGGGCGTGAGGACGAACCGATTCTAGCGCTTACGAGTGTGGTGCCGCGTATGGTTCCCGAGCTTCACAAGGCGGTTCACGAGATCACCGGCGATCCTGAATCCTATGTACCGTTTTATGTTCTCTCCACAGAAGAGGACCTGATGCGGCGCAGATGGACAACGGATGCGGGGTACCGAGACCGCCGGACTGCCGAACGGCTCTTTGAAGAAAAGGACTGGTTCAGAGAAGCGAGAAACAGCTCTGTTCCCTTCCGGTTCGTTCGCAACAACGTGAGCCCCGAACACACCGCGAGGCGCATTCTAACGCGCCTTGGCATTGAGCCGCTTTCCTAAGGGAGGCGGCTTTTTATATAGACTGAATCTCTTGAATGAGTTCTGGAAACTCTTCTTGCAGAAAATGTCCCTTATCTGGAAAGGTTCGCACTGCTGCATCTGGCAGTTTTTCTTTGTACTTCTCAAGCGCTGAGAACGGGACTATAGGATCGTCTGTGCTGTGATACACGAATATCTTTGACGTCTGCGCAGATACCTTTTCAAGAGAATCCGGGAGTACAAAGTCTGCAAGTGAATAGTCCGTATCACTGGTATCAAATGGCGCAGCAACAAGCCACAGTGCTGAGATAGATACAGGAAGCGTGTGTTCGCTCAGATACTTTGCAAGAAAGATTCCTCCCAATGAATGCCCAACCAATCTCACCTCGTCTTTAAGGAATGGAACCACCTTTTCAAACCAAATACACCACTCCACATACTTGGCGTTGTATTTGGAAGGCATGGTAGGCGCAAAGACCAACCATTCATCTCCGAGTTCCTCAGCAAGAGAATTCTTCCACCGTCCACCAAATTCTTTAAACGGATCGTATGTCCATTCCTTCAGTGCATCCAAGTATGCGTCGTATGTATCAAAGGTTTCTCCCCCGTGAATGAATACGAGCTGCTTCATAGCTAACTAACGATTCTAAATATATCGTTTGCGGTTACTACAAGCATAAGAAGAATAAGGAGCGCAAACCCAACAGTATTGAATGAGTTTGCAACAATAGGATGGATTGGGCGCCTGGTTATAGCTTCAATGATCACAAAGAGGAGTCTTCCTCCATCAAGCGCCGGCACAGGGAGCAGGTTAATAAGTGCCAAGTTAATAGATATGAGTGCAGTTATGGAGAGCAAAGATGCGAGTCCGTTAGACGACGCACTTCCAACTGCTCCTGCAATACCAACGGGTCCTGAGACCTGAGACAAATCTGCACTAAAGGTAAAGAGTGCCGCAAAGAAATGGAACAGTGCTACTGCTGTCTGCTTGGTAAGCTCCCACGTGAGAATTGCCCCTTGAATAGGTGCTTCCCAAAGCGGGACAGACACGGTGCCAATTGTTGCGAGTCCTACCCCGAGCGCTTTGCGTTCAGGGTCTGATGCAATAACTCCTGACTCAGCAGTTATAAAAATCTCCTGCGCCTCTTCCCCACGCTCAACAGAAAGCGTAATAGGACCGCTCTGCTCTGTAATTAGTGTAGTGAACGTCTCAGGATCTGCACCTTCGTATAGAGTGTCGTTGCTTTCAGCTGAAAGAATTATATCCCCCTGAACAAGTCCTGCGCGGGCAGCTGGAGAATCCGGAAGCACGCTTGCAACTGCAAGTTCTGCATCTGGGGCAGACTTCGCTTCCTCTGGAGAAAGTGCGCGCACCGTACCCATGGTGAGTGTTGCACTGATAAGAAGGTAGGCAAACAAAAGGTTCATTCCAATACCAGCAACAAGCACCGCAGCTTGCAGAATGCGTGGACGCGAAGAGAATGCGCGCGGATCTTTCGCTGCTCCTGGCTCTGGGTCTTCTCCGAATATCTTTACGAACCCTCCAAATGGAAGCCAGTTAAGTGTGTACTCGGTCTCCCCTATTTTCTTTCCGAATGCTTTAGGCGGATACCCTATACCAAACTCATCCACACGCATCTTTGAAAGTTTAGCCACTACAAAGTGCCCAAACTCATGAACAACGATGAGCGCAACGAGCACGAGGATAAAAATAACAATAGTCATTATTGAGAGACTTCAGTTTCCTTTCGTTTTCCGAGTGCATCTAGTGCCTCATTCGCCTTATCAATCTTCTTCTGCACTTCCTCCTTGAAGCGTGTTACTTCATCCTTGCCCATACCTCCTTCCTTTTCAGCTGCATCAATAGCTTTGAGTGCATCTGTACGGTGTCCGCGAAGCGTAATACGTGCCTGCTCCACTTTCTCTCCTGCAACCTTGAGGAGCATGGTGCGGCGCTCGCTCGTGAGTTCTGGGAACGTTACGCGTAGTCCCTGGTCATCTGTAGCGAGACCAACTCCGAGGTCTGCATCGGAAATTGCCTTTTCAATACTCTTCGTGAGTGATTTGTCCCAAGGAATGATGCGTAGAGAACGAGCGTCCTCAATAGTTACAGACGCAACCTGGTGTACTGCTTGGCGAGAGCCATATACTTCAGGCTTCACCGTGTCCAAAATAGAAGGGGTAGCGCGCCCAGTACGGACACTAGAAAGCTCACGCACGAGCCACTCCTCAGTCTCCTTAATGCTTGAATCAAGCGGGGAAAAATCAAATGATGCCATATGGTCCTTAGTGTATCACTTCCCCAGTTTCTCCGGCAAAACTAATAGAAGATGCTCAAAGATTAATTTCAGAGGTGCTGAGCGCTCATGAAGGATGGGGAGGAATTTTGTGAGTTCCTCAAGGAGCAGATCCAAATCTGGAGTACTCGTTTTCTCGCGTGCTGCATACGCGGCACGTGTAATTCCCTCAACGAGTGCGAGCGCTTCAAGTCTCGCTGCCTGCTTCTCCTCATCTTTGTCAGACTTTGTTTTCGTTATGAGTTTTGCTACAAGCTTTTCACGCTCTTCTTTCGTAGCAGAAAGAAACTCATCTGCAGCTGTTCTTTCTTGATCAGGGCTTGCGCCCAGAGACATAAGTCTTGAACGCAACGTTGGCAGTACGATTCCTTCAGCAGGAACAACTAATATAAGTGTGGTCCCCTCTGCGGGTTCTTCAAAGAGTTTCAGGAGTGCGTTCTGTGCCTCATGAAAGAGTCTTCCTGCGGAAATGATGATGACCTTCTTGTCTCCTTGTACGGGTGCTTGAGCGGCAAAGACCGTAATGCGACGCGCATCATCAACAGAGAGGTGCCCGTACTCAAATAGCGTTACATCAGGGTTCCCTTTGGACGAGAGCCCGAGCTCCTGTTCGCTGAACGTGAGTGCAGCTTGTATTCCCTCCTCTTTAGGGCCTGCATACACATACGCATGGTGGGTCATTTCCTTAGGATACCCTGGTGCTAGACTATCTGTATAGGAGGTAACGGACTCAAATCTATGAACACGAAAGTAGTAACAGGAATAGTAGTCGTGCTCGCACTTTTAGTTGTGGGCTGGTGGTATTGGGCGGTGATGGCCCCTGCAGCACTTGCGCCAACTGAAAACAATCCGGAGGAGAGCGTGAATGGTGTCGCTATCTCAGAGGAGAATGCAAGCACTATGATTGTAGGAACCTGGAGAAGCACTGAGGACGCAAACTTTGTGCGGAGTTTCAGCAGTGACGGAACTGTAACTGATAGCTACGAAGGAATTGCAGACGCTACTGTGACAGGACAGTGGAGCTTTGTTACAGATCTCAGCCAGGAACCTGCTAGTCTACCTGTCGTTAAAGATGCGCGAGTACTGAAGATTGAGTTTCCTGAGGAAGCACTTTACTTTGCTATAACCGGTCTTTCTGAGACTGATCTCAGCATGATATATCTTTCTGGAAACGGTGTTCTGCAGTTTACACGAGTTAACTAAAGAGACAGCTTGAATACTAAAGGCCCGCTATATGCGGGCCTTTAGTATTTTGACACTAGTACCTATGTTAGGTATAATATAGGTATCGTCCGCGCCTTCAGGGGAGAATTCCAATGCGCACCAGTGTCCTTTCCATTCTTGTTTTCGGTTCCGTCATCGGCGTCGCGGGCATCGCCTGCGCCCAGGATCGTGCGCCGGCCAACATCCAGTTCGTGCACGAGCCGACCGGCCAGGAGTTTTCTCCGCCGCCGGTTCGGTTCGTCCGGACCAACCTGGCCGAGCAACGCATCGCCGAACGGCAGCGGGCCATGGACAACGTGACCTGCGCCTACGAGCACGGCGTCGCCGGCTGCGAACAGCAGCCGTTCGCGAGCGACGAGCGCATTCTGCTCGCCGAGCGTCTGTGCGCGGAACGCGTGCATCAGGTCTATTCCTATCGCAGCCAGATCTATCTGACCTGTCTGCGCGAGGAACTGGTTCCCCAGGGCTTCACCGTCCTGGAACCCAGCCAGGTCGCCGCTTACTACAACGTCGCGACCAACTGACCGAAACCCGAAAAACAATGAGAGGCCCCCGCAGCGATGTGTGGGGCCTTTTAATTTCTATACAGTGGAGGTTACTTATACTTGACAAAATATTGTATATGGACTATAATAGTATCAGTAGTGCGGTATGTGAGCCGCTAACCCTCTCTTGTGGAGATCCGAGATGCGTCCCATCGCACTTGCCCTTTCTGCTTCCATTACTGCCCTGATCGCCTTCCCCGCCCTCGCCGACTGCGACACCGTCGTCTACGGCAGCGTCCAGAGCGCCTATGTCTACCAGGACATCGGCGTGGTCGCGACCGACAGACCGGTTCTGCAAGCCGGCGTCAGCAAGGTCTGCGGCAAATTCACCTATGATCTGTGGACTTCAACGGAGCTGTCCACCGACGGCCCCTACGGAAACCGCAGCTACGGTGACGAGCTGGACCTGACGGTCAACTACGACACGGAAATCAGCGACACCCCGATCGGCGTCGTTAAAGTCCAGGTTTCGGCAGCGTACTACATCGCCGCCGACTTCGGGAACGTGGACGACGACTTCGGCCAGGTCTATGTGGACTTCGGTCGGCCCATTCAATTCGGGAGCGCTACGGTCACTCCGTATGTGCGCCCGATGCAGTGGCTCGGCGTGGAGACCATCCAAGACACCACCCTGGTGCGTGCGGGCGTTCGCTTCAACATCCCACTGGATCAGAACTGGTCTGTCCGTGGAGATGCTTCGCGCACCTCCGACCTCACGCATGGGACGGGCGTCTTCCGCGGCGACGTGACGGCAACCCGAGATATGGGAAGCTGGAACCTCTCGCTCAGCGCGAAGTTCACCGAGGCCACGCAAACGGTCTTCGGGATCGGCGCAAGTCGCGTCTTCTGAACCAACGACGAGGTGCAGTAATGAAAGAAAAGGACCCCTTCGCTTCCGAGCGTCGGGGCCTTTTTAATTACTTCTTTGAGATAATACTCTTCTTATACGTATCTAAATGTTTGAGTGCTACTCCTGTTCCGCGCGCTACACAATAATAGGCATCCTGCGCGAGCTTGGCCTCAACGCCCGTACGGCGATACACAAGCTCTGGAAGATTGCGGAGCTGGGAAGTTCCTCCGGTTAGGATAATGCCGTTATCAATAATGTCTGAAGCCAATTCTGGAGGAGTATCCTGAAGCACTTTGCGCACTGCATTCATCATCTCGCGCAACTCCCTATTCATTGCCTGTACAACTTCGTTTGTGCGCAGCTCAACAGTGCGTGGAAGTCCAGAAACTAAATCACGTCCTTTAATAGACATGGTGAGCTCCTCAGTAACAGGGACAGCAGAGCCAATCTGAATCTTGATCTCCTCAGCAGTCTTGTCTCCAATAGCAAGGTTGTACTGCTTCTTTACGTAATCAATGATGGAGCGGTCTAGCTTGTTGCCTGCAATCTTAACTGAGGTGGACGCCACGATACCTCCTAGTGAGATCACGGCCACATCAATAGTGCCGCCACCAATGTCCGCAACCATGCGCCCCAATGCTTCCTGAATAGGAATACCTGCACCAATAGCAGCGAGGATTGGTTCTTTGACGACGTACGCATCAGCTGCACCTGCTTTAACTGCCGCTTCAATAACAGCGCGCTTCTCAGTTGAAGTTACACCTGCAGGAACTGAAATGAGCACCGTTGGCTTAAATATGTTTTTCCCAAGTGCCTTTTTAATGAAGTACCTGAGCATTGCTTCAGTAACGCGGTAGTCAGCAATAACACCGTCTTTCATAGGGCGGTATGCCTGAATAGAGTCAGGAGTCTTCCCCACCATTGCTTTCGCTTCAGCACCAATTGCGAGTACTTTGTTGTTTTCAGTTGAAACCGCAACAACAGAAGGCTCGTTGAGCACCACCCCTTTTCCAGGAACAAAGACGAGCACATTCGTTGTACCAAGGTCTATACCGATACGGGGCGAAAACAGAGACATGTAGCACGTACTATACCCCGTCCCCACGGGTGCACGCAAAACGTAGGAAAACCAAAAGAAGCAGTATAGAATACGCCCCATGACCAAGACCGAAGAAAGCAGCTTCGTCGTAGACGGCGGACACACCCTCTCAGGCACCGTTGTTACTAATTGTTCTAAAAATGGAGCCGTTGCCTTACTCGCTGCATCCTTACTAAATAAAGGAACAACCACGCTCAGACGTGTTCCTCGCATTGAGGAGGTACACCGCCTCATTGAGGTGCTTCGCTCTATTGGTGTCTCTATTGAGTGGCAGGAGAAGGATCTGATTATTAAGACTCCTGATACGCTTTCTTTGGAAACTATTGACAGCGCTGCTGCAGTACGCACCCGCAGCATTCTCATGTTCATTGGTCCCCTTCTGCACCAATTCCCTTCTTTTGAACTTCCTCAATCTGGAGGATGTACCTTGGGCCAGCGCTCTGTGCGTCCGCACCTCTGGGCTCTTGAGAAGTTTGGCGTTGCTATTGAGACACTGAGCGATCGCTTCCAAATCTCTCATGACGATCTTTCTGCCGCTGAGGTTGTACTGTATGAATCAAGTGACACTGCAACCATAAACTCATTGTTTGCTGCAGCTGGAATTGATGGCACCAGTGTTATTCGCTATGCCTCTGCAAACTACCAGGTACAGGAGGTCTGCGGGTTCCTTGAGGCACTCGGTATTTCTATTGAGGGCATTGGAACTACTACTCTCACCATTACGGGAAAGAAAGATATCAATACAGAGGTTACGTACTCTGTGGGAGAAGACCCTATTGATTCCATGTTCTTCATTGCAACAGCAATAACCACGCACTCTTCTCTCCTTATTCGCAATGCACCAATTGAGTTCTTGGAGGTTGAACTTGCTGTACTTGAGAAGATGGGGCTCACGTTTACCGTTACCGATGCAGGTATTTCAGAGAACGGCATCACCAAGCTTGCTGACATTCAGATTGAGCCCTCTGATCTCACTGCATTCCCAGAGAAAATACATGCACGCCCATACCCAGGACTTAATATAGACAACCTTCCCTTCTTTGCAGTTATAGCTACACAAGCCGAGGGAGACACACTTATTCATGATTGGGTGTACGAGAAACGTGCCATTTACTACACCGAACTAGATCGTTTGGGCGCAGACACACTTCTGCTAGACCCACATCGTATTCAAATCTCTGGCATTCATCGCCTGAAGGGCGCCGAGATTGTAGCGCCCCCAGCACTCCGTCCTGCAACCATCCTCCTTATTGGTATGCTTGGCGCCCAAGGACGCTCAACACTCCGCAACGTGTATAACATCCATCGCGGATACGAAGATCTAGTTCCTCGCCTTAAGGCTATTGGGGCGCATATTGAGTCTGTGTAAGTACTCTCCCCTAGCAATATAAATGCTAGGATTTATATATGGATGAATTCAAGAACCCCCGTGTCGGTGTTGGTGTAATGATCGTAAAAGACGGGAAGGTTTTAATTGGAAAGCGAAAGTCTTCGCATGGCGATGGAGAGTATACATGGCCGGGTGGCCACCTTGAACACCTGGAATCTATTGAGGAATGCGCACGTCGTGAAGTACGCGAGGAGACTGGAATGGAAATAAAGAACATTAGGTTTCTCCGCCTCATGAACATAACTAAGTACGCTCCAAAACATTACATAGATATAGCCATGGTCTCTGATTGGGCGAGTGGAGAGCCACAAGTTCTTGAACCAAACAAATTAGAATCGTGGGAATGGCGAGATATGGATGATATGCCTGAGCCACTCTTTGCTCCAATGCCTACATATTTTGAAGCTCTAAAGACCGGGAGAGTATTCTGGGATTCGTAAAAGAGTCAGACTTCGTCCTTGGCTCTCAAGGGGTGTAGAGTAGACCTATGTACGTCATAGATGTGATTCCTTTTGCAGCAGGGGCACCTCCAGGTGCGCTCTCCTATAGGAGCACTGATGCACTTACGCCAGGAACTTTGGTAGGAATTCCGCTTCGCAAGAAGCGAGTACGCGGAATTGTAGTTTCCTGCAGCTCAGTACGCGAAGCAAAGGCACAAATAAAACGCGCTGACTTCTCTCTCTCAGGAAGTATTGAAGTTCTGGGTGCAGTTCCTGAACCTATTCAGAGAGCTATACAGAACATTGCAACCTATCACGCAGCAACACTTGGTTCTGTATACCTGCAATTGCTTGGTGCGCTCATGGCAGAAGAAATACCTGAGGAGATTGCTGTAGGATCTGGGTACACACACAGAACAACCGAAGCTCCCTATCTGACTCGTTTAGAGACATACAAGGCAGAGATTGAGAACGTAGCAGGAACAACACTCCTTATACTCCCCACGCTTGCAGAACTTACACGAGCCAAAGAAGCGCTCAAAGAATTTAAACCCGTTGTGCTTTCGGGAGCAGCTCCCGCAGCACAAAGAGCAAATGCACTTCGCAAAGCACTCGCTTCCCCAAAGCTTGTACTTGCTACTCCTGCGTACGTAGCGATACCTGTACCAAACCTCACGCTTTTAATTCTGGACCGAGTTAGTGCAGGGGCATACCGTTTCCCTAAGCGCCCCTATATAGATACTGCTGTTGCTGCTCGCCTTGTTGCAACTGAGCGATCCATTCCTCTCCTGTACGGAGACTTCCCTCTTCCCCTAGAGCACAGATCTCCAGATGCTTCTTTGAATGACACCTTGGGAACAATCTCAGTTCTTGATGTTACGAAAGAAGAAGAAAAACAAGGTACTACCTTTAAGGCTGTACCAGACGTACTTCGTACCTCTATTCAAGAGACCCTGGCTCAGGGCGGCAGGATTGCAATTTTGTGTGCACGGCGTGGATACGCACCAGCTGTGGTGTGTAGGACGTGTGGCGCAAGCGTAAGGGACGAACAAGGACGTGCGCTCACCCTTGCAACACAGAAAGGAGAGCGGGTGCTGCGCTCAAGCGATGGGAAGACGGTGCGTGAGGCTGATGCAGTGTGTGACGTGTGTGGAAGTTGGAACCTGCTTCCGCTCGGTATTGGTGTTGAGCGCGTATGTGAGGAACTCAGTGCTGCGTTTCCTGATACTCCCCTCATTCGTTTTGATACAGATGCGATTCGTACTCCGGCAATGGCACGGAAAGCACTTGAGGCTTTTGAAGCTCCAGGCAGTATTGCCGCTGGTACAGAGTTCATGCTCCCTTGGCTTTCTCCAGAAAAGCCTATTGAGCTTGCGCTTGTTGCTTCGGCGGACAGTTTACTTGCGCTCCCCTTTTGGAGAAGTCGCGAGCGTTTTGTACGTCTTGCCCTTACGCTCCGCGAGCGAGCAGTGCATACATGTGTCGCAACGAGACGCATAGACGACACGGCATTGAGTGCTGCAGAGGATCCAAGCAAAGATACATTCTTTACAGAAGAGCGATCTCTCAGAAAAGCACTTGGCTATCCTCCATACGGAACTCTTATTACCGTTGCAACAACAGGCACCTCTGAGCAGCTTAGAGATGCCGCAGAGCGGGTACAAGAGATTGCAGGAAGCAATCCAGTGCAAGCACTACCAGAGCGAAGTATTTCTTCGGGGCGTATGAGTCGTACCTGGGTGCTCCAGCTCCCTGAAGGCGTGTGGCCAGAGGAGAGTCTCTCAAAAAAGCTCTCTGGACTTCCCCCCTCTTTTCGTGTCCTTATTGACCCAGACTCGCTGCAATGATACAAAGGTAAGGCATCGGGGACGTCAGTTCCTCCCTGGTGTCAGGGTTCGCAGGCCAACGGCCGCGACATGCGTCACTTCCTCCAGAACACGCATCCCGTGCCGCTGATTGCGATAGTCGCCCTCCTGAACGCCAACCCGGCCAGAGAGACGATGGTCCCTTCAGCGGCACAACCTGCCCTACACACTGTTCTTTCATGCCGACCCAACACATGGTCGGTTTTTTGTTTTTTGCTATAGTCCCCATATGGCCTCTATAGTTCAAAATGGTGAACCAGTTCTCAGAGAAGTAGCACCTGCACTTCCTGAGGAACTTTTTAATACTCCAGAGCTTGCTGCAATCCTTGAGGATATGCGCGTTGCACTAGATGCAGAACCAGACGGTGTTGCTCTTGCTGCTCCTCAGATTGGTATCTCCTATCGCATATTTATAGTGCGGTACGATCGTCTAATTCCTCTAGGACCAGAAGGAACTCCTGAGCCTCCCCCTGATGTAGGTGTGTATATAAATCCTGAGTTCATACGTACGTCTCAGCGACGTCTTGAGGTGGATGAGGGTTGTTTGTCTGTTCGCAAGGTATACGGCAAGACAAGGAGGTACGAGCGCGCAACTGTACGGGCTCGTCGCGAAGACGGGAGTTCTTTTGAACGCGGTGGAGGCGGTATTCTCGCACAGATATTCCAGCATGAGACAGACCACTTAAACGGTATTCTTTTCATAGACCATGCTACAGACCTTATGGAAGTGACCCGCAACTCACACGATGACGCATAAACCATTTATCTTCTTTGGCACTCCGGTCGTTGCACGCGACACATTAGATCTGCTTGTTGCAGCCGGGTATGTGCCTTCTGTTGTAGTTACGTCTCCAGACGCTCCTAAGGGGCGCGGACTTACTCTTACACCCTCTGAGACACGGGTATGGGCCGAGGAGCATCATATCCCTGTACTCACCCCTGAAAAGCTTGATGCTGCATTCCTAGAGACACTTACTGGGTACGGATGTGCGTATGCAGTTGTTGTTGCATATGGAAAGATTCTGCCTCAAGCACTCATAGATTTATTCCCGCTTGGTGTACTAAACGTGCACTATTCTCTACTTCCTAAATATAGGGGCGCTTCTCCTGTTGAGACTGCCCTCCTACAGGGAGAGACTGAGACCGGAGTATCTGTGCAAAGAATGGTATTTAAACTTGATGCAGGAGAAGTACTCGGATCTAAGACTGTAGCAATTGAACCTACTGAAACCACACGCGAACTTCGCGCACGTCTTGTTTCTATTGGTGCTCAGGTACTTATTGATCTTCTTCCTTCCTTTGAGGAAGGTACGCTTGCCGGAGTTCCCCAGGACGAGTCTCTAGTTACCTTCTCAGGAAAGCTTCGCAAAGAAGATGGGAAACTTTCTTTGCTCGGAGACGCACGGACTAACTGGAATATATATCGTGCCTTTGCAGAATCTCCTGGCACTCATTTCTTTATGTCTAAGAACGACAAACAGCTTCGCGTGAAGCTGTTGTCTGCTGTCTTTGAGAACAATCTCTTTATACCGGTGCGCGTTGTGCCTGAGGGAAAGAAAGAGATGGCGTATCAGGATCTTCTGAATTCTGGTTGGGCTCCTCTTTAAGAACTAAATCCTCGCAACAGAGATTTAATAGTTGCGCCTCCGCGACGCGTTAGATCTCGTTTCTTTTCCTGTGTTGTTTTAACTGCACGAGCGAGCTCGTTAACTGATTCGTCTATAGCTTTTTCTATAGTGTCTTCTATAGCTACAGCACGGAACAAAGACCCATCTAGATCAAAGTTAATCTCTGCACGCCAGATGCGGTCTGATGCGTGCGCCTCTTCCTTGGCGAGTTCTACATATACCTGCACTACTTCCTCGCTCTTTCGTACGTACTTCTTAAGGGTCCCTATCTTTCGTTGCGCGTGCCTGCTTACTGAGGATGGGAGTTCATAATTAGTTCCTTTGAAATGTATCTCCATAGTAGGGTGCGCTTATGTGAGTAATGGTCGTGATTCCTTATTCTACTGTTTTGGCGTAAAGGTTTCGTGAAGGTACGAAACAATGTCATCAGATTCGTACATGGCAACGTTATGTTCCTCGTCTATGAGGTACGGCATCTGACGCTTTCCGCCATGCGCTATGAGTTCCTCAGTAATGCCAGGGTCTGCAACGTTCCTAACGTCCAGAGAGACCCCGAGTTCTTCAGCTGCCTGGAGGACTTTGGCGCAGAATGCGCAGCCACTTTTAACATAGAGTATAGGCATAGGGGTGTGTATTTACCTGGTATACCTCCAGTATACCAAGGCCTCTGGTTGCCGAATGGTGGATTTCAGCTAGAATGGCCTAGTTCGTATGTACTGAGCACATACGAGTGCATTCCGCGGTAGCTCAGCGGTAGAGCGGTCGACTGTTAATCGATTGGTCGCAGGTTCGAATCCTGCCCGCGGAGCAAGACAGGAGAAGAAGCACCCGAAAGGGTGTTTTCTCCTTTATTTTCCAGCATATTTTGGAGTTCGTAATCCATATACAGCCTAGGCATCCAGTTAGCTAGGTATTCAGCTGCCAAAGTAAACTTTGGAGTAATAATTAGGCCATCTTGCTCTAAGTTCGTAAAAATAAGCGACAAGAGAAGTCGTTTGTCTGCGACATTTGCTTGTTCGTAGATTTCTCGTACATGGTACGCAAGCTCATGGACCGCGTAGCGCAATTCTTTATAATTATCGCTCTGTGTAGAAACTTGAGCAAGACTAGCAGCGTATGCATCTTCTTGCTCAGTCAGCTCCTTCAGTTTTCTATCGCAAAAGTCAGCGGGTGCTGTACCCGAAATCTTCGCTTCGTAGTATCTATCTTTCTGCTGTCGCACATTAGATTGTAGTGCACGAAGACGATTCGTCTCAGCCTCCCTAGAACGCGTGTCCTGCTCATAATCAGCTCGTATAGCCTCCTTTATCCATTCCAACATTCCGTGGCTCCTAGGAGCAATTTGACCCATTAGATGCATCAATTGAGACTCCACGTCCTCTTCGCGAACGTATGTCTTCTTGGGACAATTTTTTGACTTCCCATGATTATTACAGTGTCCGTACCAATGGCCTTTTTGCATCTCCCAAGTCGCCATGCCTCCGCATCCCGCGCAGCGCATTTTTGCCTTGAAAAGCGGCAGATGCTTAGAGAAATTCGGATGGGACCTCCTTCGCATGATTGACTGCACCTTGTCAAAGAGTTCTTTGGAGACTAGTGGCTCCTGCACGCCCTCGTACACCACACCCTTCCACCGAAGCTTACCGAAATAGAAGGGGTCAGAAAGTAACACATGAATTCGGTTTGCAAGAAGCCTTTTCCCTGCTCTATTTCTTAGACCAATGCCCATTAACTCGACCTCAAGTCGGGCAAGCGAGTAATCACCACTCGCGTATAGCTCGAACATGCGCCGCATAAGCGGAGCGACTTCAGGGTCAGGCACATGAACTTTCTTTCCTTTCTCCCCCACGGTTTTATAGCCAAGGGGCGGCTTTGTTGGCAACCATCCATCGCTAATTTTCTGCTCCTGCCCCTTGCGCACTTCTTCAGAAAGGTTAGCAATATGCTTCTTTCCTAAAACAATTTCAATATCCCAACGAAACTTCTCGTCGGACTTCGCATACTTATGTATTACTAGATTCTGCTTCACGAAGTGAATCCGGCGAAGGCTATTGTCTTCGACCCAATCATTGGCCACCACCGCCTCTTTGAGATTACGAGTGAGACGATCTACTTTTTCACATAACAGGTTAGGAATTCGCTCTTTTTCCATATACTCCATCATTCGCGCAAAGACTTCGCGTTGTTTTGCTCCACTGGCGGACTCGGCAACGGAATAGACCTTACTTATCGTAAGGCCATTCCTGTCTGCATATTCCCGAAGAAGTTTTTCTTGAGCTGGAAGTGAGTATCCGGTCTCCTCTTGTTCTTTCGAGGAGACTCGTGCGTATATAACCGATTTACAAGTATCCATAGACTTATGGGTTATTTAGAATCATTCTAAGACTTTCTCTTGGCGCAGGTGGAGGACCGAATTTATTTTCGTTCTCATCACCTTTCTTTAGAAGAAGAAAAAGAACGTATGGCAGGACCGCGAGTGGAATAACTAATATAAGCACCCAATGCCAGTTTTTATTGAAATCATGAAGTCTGCGCACATCGAGACTTAGACTAATCATGACTATCCAAACAGTGAGTAGGAACCAAGCGATATTTGCAATGCCAAGCAAGTCAACATCCCTCTCAAATACGTGTGCAATAAAACCACCAAGAAGGAATGATAGTAGCAAGAAAAGGAGCATGTACGCCTTTCCCATTAGCCAGTCTCTACGATTAATTCTCCCGGTAAACACTCTAGTTATAGAAAGCATGATTGTTTCTGTTATTAAGGCAAAGCAAAAAGGGACAGCCGAGGTGCCTGCATCCCACAGTCTTGAATTGCACGGAGGCAACCAATTGTGGAGGTCTCGACTGCCCCTTTCAACCCGCAATTGGGCCTTAGGAAAGCAGAAACCTCCGTGCACATATTCAAGAACCGTGGGATGCCCATTTAGCATATCAATTTCCACTACTTTTTCCAGCCTTAGGCAAGGATTGTTTATTGCCGAGATACGCCAAAACAGCCTTGTCTCCCATCTTCGATATGGTTATACCGAAGTCACGTGCCGCCGCGCGGATTCTAAGGTACAAATCCTTTCTAATCCGTAGTTGTCTCGTCTCTCGACGCTTCTTTAGCCGGGCAGAAGCGATGCGTATTTCACGCTTTGCTAGCTTTTCCCGTGAGGAGAAATCGATTGTTTGTTTTGTCGACATAATTTATCTAGGCGATTTTATTTCCTTCATCCGCTGTAGACGGAAACTCTTATAAAGCCATAGAATTCGGGCGGGACTTCAGCCAGTCGGGTTCCTTCACTTCCCGAATTTTTGTCTGACAAGTCTGCCTGTTAGTTCCTAATTGCTGTCCAGATGAAGTCCCCCGTTGAGAATCGCAACTCAGAGCGGGGTGCCATATCTAGACACCAATGGGTTGGAGCCAGTTTTTTATAGAGGACCCGCTGACAACCTCTCTCTATGGAGTTGTAATGTTCAAGGCTAATTAATAGCCCTAAGGTGCTTTAGTTCGATACTCAGAACTAAAGCACCTTAGGAACATCAATTCGTCTACGCGCGCGATTACGATTACTAATTTCCAGTAGCGTTCTATAGAAGCAAGCCATTTCTCCAGCCACAGATGAAAGCTGCTTGCTAGTCAGCAAGCCGTGCAAATTACTCTCCTCTGTGTGAGCAGATAATTTGTTCAGTTGTATGTCAGCGGTAGTCATGTGAAGAAGCCGTGCTCCTTCATTGACCCTAGGGCTCTATCGGCACAACGCCAAATTTCCCACTGTAGTCGTTAGTGGGTGTCAGATAGCGTGAGTAGCCATGAGTTGGCAGGAGCCTTGTGGATAACTTTTGCTTGAAAAGCACTCATGAGGGCTTGACTTCTATTTGCAGCGCAGTGTTATAGAATGAGAGCATGTTTAAGACACTCACAATCAAAAACTGGAGACAGTACGAAAATATTGATATTGAGTTTCACCCTCAACTTACTGTTATAACCGGTGCGAACGGTTCGGGAAAAACGACACTGCTAAACATTCTTAATAAACATTTGGGCTGGCAAATGCACTTGGTCAGCACACCTCAGACTGATAAGAAATCGGGATTGCTGAGCTTTCTCTCCGGTTGGTTTGGCAGACAGTTTGATACACAGGAAGTGCTTACCGATGATGAAATATCTATTGGCACAATCGATTATTCTTCAGGCGAGCATGCTGAAATTATCATTCCTGTAAATGTAGGCGAACAATATTCTGTTCAAGTGAAAGGTCAGATAAGTATAAAAGGCATATTTATTCCCTCGCATCGCCCTACTTTCTCATATAACAAAGTCACAAACATACCGACACAGGCGCCGTCTGCAACAGAACTTTTTGGCAGCTATTCAGAAAGAGTAAAAAGTAGATTCTTATGGAATGGGGACAACACTCCACCGAACTTCCATATTAAACAATCCTTAATCGCCCTAAGCATTCATGGCTATGGAAGTGAAGTTCGTCAGTCTGTGCCAGAATCTAAAAGATTGTATGAGGGTTTTCAAGAAATACTCAGGAAAGTTCTACCTGCTCGCTTAGGATTTAGTGGAATTGTAGTTGGACAGTCTGAAGTAATGTTAATTACGAAGACTGGTCGATTTGGACTTGAGGCTGTTTCTGGGGGAATCACAGCTGTATTCGACCTCGCTTGGCAGTTGTATACCTTCTCTCAGGTTCACCCAGATGAAAAGTTTGTGGTCGTTATCGATGAGCCAGAGAACCACCTTCATCCTGAGATGCAGAGAACTCTATTAAGAGATTTTATTAATGCATTTCCTCATGTTCAGTTTATAGTCTCTACTCACAACCCATTCATAGTTACCTCTTTATCGAATTCGAATGTCTTTGCACTGAAATATAACGAGGAGAATAAAGTAGAAAGTGAGAGACTAGATTTATTTGAAAAAGCAGGCTCTTCCAACGAAATTCTACGAGATGTACTTGGTCTCGATACTGCTCTTCCTCTATGGGTAGAGCAACAGCTCGAGGAGGTTATTTCAAGATACTCAGCAATGAAGTTTGAGGATGAGACCTTCGTGCAGCTCAGGAAGGAACTTAAGGAGTCGGGTCTAGACAGAATGGTGCCAGAAACTATCGCGCGGATAGCTGAAAAGAATACCGATGATTAAATTAAACAAAACCGGCGAGCCAGACGTTCTGTTACGCAATAAGGCTTCTTGGACGGCTGAGTACCTGAGACAAGTCGCAGCGGGCCGAGGAGTCTCTCCAACAGTAGCTGGGCGGTATCGCCACGAAGATATCAAGTCGCAGCTCGTTACAGAAACCTCAGGCAAGTGCGCATATTGCGAAAGTAAGATGCTGCACGTTGCATTTGGAGACATAGAGCATATCCGGCCAAAATCCGTGAACCCTGACCTAACGTTTGAATGGGAAAACCTGACGTTAGTATGTTCAGTCTGCAATAACAACAAGCGAGACTACGATTCTCCTACTGAGCCGCTAATAAATCCTTACATTGATAACCCATCTGACCATTTACGTGCTTACGGGCCGATGGTTTGGCCTAAAACGGATAGCATCCGGGGCGATTTAACAGAAAAACTCTTAGGTCTAAATCGAAAAGAACTTTTCGAACGAAGGAAGGAGCGCTTGGAAAGTCTGATGCATCTTATTGAGAACTGGACACGAGAAACGAATCAAACTCGGAAGGACATCCTACAAAGACAGATTCTTGAAGAATCTAAGGAGGATAAAGAGTTCAGTCTAGTGATTAAGACGTTTCTTGAAGACTCTAAAATCATTTAGCCTTCTTACGAATGGACGAGAAGGAAAAGAAAGACGAGCTATATAGGGCTTACAAGCCTCTCCGCAACCATCTGAGGAAGCTCAGTGTACCCGAGTCACTCCTAGTTCTTTGGCATTACCTACGCCATCTCCATTCAGGAAATACGGAATTTCCTGACATAGACGTAAGCCAAGAGTTTTTGGAAGCCGACCATATACAGAAGCGACGTGGCATATCCGAATGGGATTTAGAAATACTAATCCGAGAAGTCATCATTCATGGCTGGTCTTGGGATGAGGACCAGAAAACGCTTCGCAAAGGCAACTATCTGGCTGGAGCAGTCAATAAATTAAAGGACATTAATGGGAGCATCTCAAAGCTATATATCAATAAGGACAATGTGCTAAAGGAGATGGCACGTCTTTCGCACCAGCAGTTCATGTGGGTCATAAAGAAACCGACCATGAACTCTTTTACGAGGTATTACAAGATTTTTAGTGCACCTGGCCTAGATACATTACTTGAAAGCCATTTTGAACTGACCATACAGGAGATATTTATTTTTGCTTCTGCTGTATGGGGCTATTTCCAGAACAAGGCAGCACTCGACAATCCACCAAAGATTCAAATTCTAAATCTTACGCCAGAAGATTTTGAGAAGTTCGTATCTAAGTTCACCAAAGATTGCGAATCTCTGCGTGAAGACATGCTCGCCTCGAGAAAAATTGACGACCGTTTCTTTTACGACTTCAATCCTTTGCGCCGATACCCCCTGATAAGCATGAGGTACTTTGGAAAGGATAGTATCGTGTGTCCCGACCCAACTATTTTATACTGGCGGCTTACCGACGGCATTTACTACGAATTGTTCGATAAACCCGGTTTCAGTGAACCTTTTGGAACTTCATTTGAGAATTATGTTGGTGAGGTCTTAGAGAAAACTTGTGGCGCCTTCAGTATTCTAAAAGAGGAAGAATATGGACCTAAACGAGACCGAAAGAAATCTATTGACTGGATAGTGGATGCAGGTCGAGATGCACTTTTTATTGAGTGTAAGACCAAGCGAATGCGCCACAACGCAAAAGCGGAACTTCTTTCTAATGAAGTACAGGAAGCGGACTTGGAAAAGATGGCCGACTTTGTCGTACAAGCTTATAAAAGTATCCGAGACTACAAAGCCAGAAAGTATCCTCATTTGGCTTACAGATGGAGACGACGTGTGTACCCGATGATAGTTACCTTGGAAGACTGGATGATATTCGGTGACTATCTTATGGGACAACTCGACAGCATGATAAGGACAAAGATGCAGACAGAAAATCTACCGCTTTGGTATCTCGAGGCTATGCCCTATTCGATATGCCCCATTCAGACTTTTGAGAACCTAATTCAGGTAATAGCTGAGAAAGGTATCCATGATGTAGTTGCTGATAAGTGCAGAGATGACGACAAGAAGCTCTGGGATTATTCCGCCTATGCACCCGACAAGTATCCGGAAGAGTGGAAGAAGTGCTCTTTCCTCTTCGAAGAAGATTTTGAAAAGATACTACCTCCCGAGTTCTACTAATTACTTACCCTCAGATATTTGTAATGACCGTATAGAGCAGGTGTGTAGTAGTGGGCAAAGAAAAAGAATTGTCCTACAAATGCTCCACACTCCTTACAGACGTTTGCCAAGTAGGTCTCTTCTGAAGTCTTGCTAAATATAGTCTTAAGAAGGACACCGTGCTCCTCTGCCAACGATACTTCTTCATTGGAAAAGCCTTCCGGTCCTCCATATAGATTTCCTGCGTTATCTCCAATCAGCGCAATAAGCATTGGTTTATCGCACTGCCAACACTCGGCACTGATTATCATCATTTGTCCTTCTGGTTCGTCCATTCCGGCTATTATACAGAATTCCAATAAACCGATATCCCTTCAAAACCAAGGAAATTCTCCTCTAATATTGGGCATCCTCCCGCGCGTACAAATTGCTCCATTAAAACACCCACCACCTATTCGGACTTGTGTTCGGATTTGCGATAAGTTAAGAACCTCGAAGCACGGCTTACCCACTCTTGAGGCTGCTCTTGTCTACTCTCTCCTAAGGCTCTCTGTAGCCAGCAGTCGGTCAACGGGTAGAGGAATACGAGAATACAGATAGAAAGCCTCGTATCTCGCGAAGTGACTCCGTAGGATATGGGAATACGTCTTCCCAAGGAATAGTTCGTAAGTTCTCCCTCCAAGCGAGCCAGACATAATAAGAAATAGAGGCTCGACAAGAATCTGAGAAGAACTCGCGAAGCGAAAAGTGTCTCAGGTGATGTTATTTTCACTATGGACTATAGTAGCCTTAGAAGTACCAACGATACAGAGAACCGAATAGCACCCCCTCTTGAGACAATTTCTAAACTTGCCAAGGTGCTCGATTTAAGTACCGCAGAACTGCTAAAATAGAGTTATGACTACGCAACAAGCAATCATAAAACTCGCAAATGAGTTGAATATCAATAGTATCTACGCACGCCATGTTTTCCATACTGCAGATAAGACACGATTGTTTGAAGATGCAACACGAATTGTCAACGAGAAACCAAAGCCGTTCGTGAAATGGGTGGGCGGCAAAAGACAGTTACTCCGCCAATTTCGTGATATGGGATTATATCCGCCTGATGATTTTGATCCTGTCACAAATACTTACTTTGAGCCATTTGTCGGGGGTGGAGCCGTCTTTTTCGACCTACTCCCAAAAAAGGCAGAACTTTCTGATTTAAATAATGAACTTGTAACAACATACAATGTCATCAAAAATGACGTTGATGAACTAATCAAATCACTCAAAAAGCATAAGTACGAAAAAGAATACTATCTTAAAGTACGCGCAAAAAATCCAAAAAGTTTGTCAGATCTTAATGTTGCATCTCGGTTCATCTACCTAAATCGTACTTGTTTCAATGGTATGTACCGGGTGAACAGCAAAGGTGGTTTCAATGTGCCCTTTGGCAAATATACAAATCCTATAATTTGCGACGAAGAAAACTTAATCAAAGCGTCAAAAGCACTACAAAAAGTAACTATCAAAAATCAGGATTATAAAAAAGTCCTTGAAAAGGCAGGGAAAGGTGACTTTGTGTATTTTGATCCACCTTATTATCCAGTAAGCAAAACTGCCTCGTTCACTTCGTACACAGCAGACACATTCTTGGAAAAAGAGCAGTTGGAATTACGAGATGTATTTATAGAATTACACAAGCGTGACTGTTTTGTCATGCTTTCAAATTCCGATACTCCTTTAATCAATGAACTTTACTCAAATATCAAAGGAGTGAAAGTATCAAAAGTAGCCGCTGGGCGTGCGATAAACTCAAACGCAGCAAAGCGTGGAAAAATTAGCGAGGTATTAGTAACTAACTACTGAACGACATGAATAAAACATTTACAGAACTGATAGATGGTTTCAAAAGCTCCATAAAAACGTGGGATTATTTTGTAAATTGGGACAAAGTGCAAGCAAACTCTGCCGATCTTGAAATTTCGCTCAATAAACTGAATTACTTACTTGGTAAAGAGAATCTCAAAGATGAATTTGCTAAACTTTACGAATCAAATCCCGATATTGTAAAAGCATTACCTGTTTTGCTTGCGGTACGAGAGAACAAGTTAGAAATTTTTGATAAAACTACAAAGGAATCAGAGTTTTTTGATTTTTCCATAGGCAAAGATGACGCAGAAAAGTATTCTGAGTTTATTGAAAAGTCTGGACTAGCTCGTTTGTTTCAAAAGGACGGGATCAAAAATCTTGTTGATTATGTTATTGGGGTTGAAGTTGGTTTAGATAGCAATGGACGTAAAAACCGTGGCGGTACGCTTATGGAGAAAATTGTTGGAACGTATATCAAAGATTTTGCCGAAGAACACGGTTTTGAATATCTTGCACAAGCACGCGCTACAGAGATAAAGACAAGGTGGGGTTATGATGTTGAGGTTGATAAATCAGAACGAAGTTTTGATTTTGCCGTATACAATCCGCAAGCAAAGAAGCTTAAACTGTTTGAGGTAAACTTCTATAACGGAGGTGGCTCAAAACTAAAAGCAGTCTGCGGTGAATTCCGTAGTTTGTATAGCGAACTAACGAAACAAGGAATTGATTTTGTTTGGGTTACTGACGGTCTTGGTTGGAAAACAGCAAAACGACCGTTAGAAGAAACCTTTAATCACAACAACGGAGAAATCTTTAATCTTAATATGCTTGAAGATAGGGTCTTGGAGGAGCTAACTTGGTAAACAAATGGCAAGGGAAATAAAACTACACCCCGAAGAATTCGATCTTGAATGCACAACGGTGTGGGCTTTTCCAAGGCGTGGAAATTGGGCAACTCACAAATCTGATTGGCGCGGAAATTGGTCGCCAGAAGTTGCACGTAATCTTATTCTCCGATATTCCAACGAGGGCGATATTTTACTCGATCCGATGATTGGTGGTGGGACAACAGCGATTGAAGCAAAGATACTCAATCGCAATATTATCTGTTCTGATGTGAATGATATTGCGCTAGAACGAACGAAAGAAAGTTTGAGATTTGAGGTTGAAAACAAAGCGTGGCAAAAGATTGTCAAGCGCGATGCTCGCAACCTTAACAAAGCTGAAAATGAAAGTATTGATTTTATTCTCACACACCCACCCTATGCCGACATTATCAAATACAGTGAAGGAGAAATTGACGAGGACCTTTCAAATATACATGAAATAGAGGAGTTTGCTGACGAAATGGAGAAAGTCGCAAATGAATTGTATCGAGTTCTTAAGCCTGGTAAATTTTGTGCAATTTTAATTGGCGATACACGCCGACAAAAGATGTATCAGCCACTTGCATATCGGGTTATGGACCGATTCCTAAATGCAGGATTTAACCTCAAGGAGGACATAATAAAGCGCCAATTTAACTGCAAAGCAACTGGCTTTTGGGTCGAGAAATCTAAACAAGGCAATTTTTTGTTAATAATGCATGAGCATCTGTTTGTGTTTCAAAAATAATTATTTTGCAGAAAGAATTCACCAAACAATAATTTTGAATAGAATTAATGCGAAGTCTGTTGCGAAACTCCAAGAAGTTCGGATTTCATCAATACAGATAGAGCCCAAAAGTCTGGTCTACAACAATACCAGCGAAGCAAGTCCAAGAAACGCAAAGAATCCAAGCACGTCAGTTGCTGTAGTAATGAAAATTGTTGCTGACGTGGCCGGGTCTTTCCCCATTGCTTTCATAACGAGCGGGATAAGTGCCCCAAAGAATCCAGCAACAACTAGGTTAAAGACCATAGCAAACGCAAGTACGAGACCGAGCATCGGGTCTCCATTCCAGAAAGTAGCGACAACGGCAACGAGTACTCCGGTTATAACTCCATTAATAAACCCTGCACCAACTTCTCTGGAAATAGCAGGTAGTCCATTCTTGAGATTGATCTCTCCAATGGTGATACCCCGCACAATAACAGCGAGTGTTTGTGTCGCTGCATTTCCTCCCATACCCGCAACAATAGGCATGTACATAGCAAGCACTACAAGCTGACTAAGTGTGTCTTCAAATAAACCAACAACTGCAGCAGCAAGGAAGGCTGTTGCAAGGTTAATGATGAGCCACTTATATCTGCTCTTTACCTTGCTCCCCACAGTGTCAAAAGATCGCTCAGCATCTGCCACACCCGCAAAGTTATAGAGCGCAGCAGCGGGCTCTCTACTAAAGAGTGCGAGCGCATCGTCTGAATACACAATGCCAATAACGCTGCCGTCTCTATCAAGCACTGCTATCTTGCTATGCTTCGTAGCACCAAATGAACTCACAACTTCATGAATGTCAGCTTCATATGTTACTGACCGCACAGGAACTACGAAATGCTTCAGTGTCTTATGGTTGCTTTCTCGCACCAATACAGAAAGCGGAGCCTCTCCAATAAGCTCCCCGTTTTCATGCA
The DNA here is from genome assembly GCA_002441425.1 of Patescibacteria group bacterium UBA6241. GTDB lineage: Bacteria > Patescibacteriota > Minisyncoccia > Phycocordibacterales > Phycocordibacteraceae > C7867-001. Next base: position 305,743 of record DJWB01000001.1, read on the forward strand.
CAAGTATCTCAGGAAGTTTGCCGAGTTCCCGGTAATGCTCATCAATAGCGTCTGCAGTATCTCCAATAGTTGAATCGCTAGATACAAGAAGATAATTAAAATTAAGAAGCGAAAGAGCAGCCTTTGGATGGAAACGTAAGAAATAGCTCGCCTTATCTTTAAGCTCACTTTTTACTCTCGCGATGATTCTCTCACGTCGCTTTTGATTCTTAACAAGCGCGAGTGCATTCTCTGCATGCTGCATATCCATCTGATCAAGAAGATTGACCATCTCTTCGTCCTTCAAACTATCAAGGATGCTTTTCCTGACGTGAGGAGAAAGATTGTCAAACAGTGCTGCCTGTTCAGAGACTGAAAGATCTCGGAACAACTCCATCCTTTTCTTTGGGTGGTATGTAAGATCGTGCGCCAAAATACTTGGAGTCCTAATGGAGGATGTGTTCGGGTGTACAGCTGAATGGTCTATACCTTTAGACATACGGATTTAACTTAGTATAGCCTCAGTACGAGCATACACATAGACAGAGCGCTCGCAGCAGGATTCACTGCCCACCTCACAAAGCCTGTTGGAGTTGAGGAGTTAAAGAGTGCTCTTGAGGCACATCTCTAAACCCGAGCATTTTATTCAAATGCGTAGTATCGTATAGGCATCATTATTAGTACGTACCACTTATGGCAGCAAACAGTCACGGCGTGAGTCCGAAGAAACCTCGGAAGCACCCACAAAAGACGGCAAAACGTCTTGCAATCAAGAAAGCGAGAAAAGAGGCCGGAAAATAAGAAGCCATTGGCACCACACAGTCTTTGTGTGGTGTTCTTGCAATATGGTCTAATTTATTGTACTATAGCGTGTAATGAGATCTCCTGATGTTGATCGTATTCGCTGTGAAAAACAGCTCAATCTTCCTGCCTTTGTGAAGGCATATAACGAGGATCTGCCTGAGCAGTTTCCCCAGGCAACACTTGAGCTTCTGCAAGAATTTAAGAAGCAGAATAGTTCCCTCTTCAAGCAATCTCGTACGTGGTCTTTAGACCAGCACCGCAAGAAAGTTATGGACTGGCTTCCTGCACACACTCGCGCGCTAGAGAGTAACTGAAAGTAGTTTAGAGGGGCTGTGATGCCCATTCACAATACGCACTTGAGCTACAGACACCTGTAGCTCTTTTGCAATAATTTCACAGACTCGTGTATTGGCTTGATTCCGCTCTGCCTTTTCGCGAACGGCTATTACAAAGTGATCTGCAGACTTTTGTTTGCAGTCTTCCTTCTTAGCGCCCGCAGTAACGCGAACGTGAATATACACTATGGAGTTTTCTGCACAACACGCACTATCTCCCCACTTTGAAGCGTAACAATAAAGACCGGGTCAGTATCTTCAAGAAGCTCTTTCAAGACTTCAATGGAATTCCCAGATTCTTCTAGGAATGAGAATGTTACTTCTTTAATAAGAGCTACATCAAACCCTGGTGCTCCACTTGGGCGCACATAGTAGCCGTCTTCAAGCGTAGGTACGCATGTTTCAATCTCAGCACCACAGACAACTTCAGCTTCTGCAGATGTGCGTGCTGCTTCTCCTTCAAAGTACGTAACGTGTTCCATTGCCAGATTTGTTTCCTCTGGAGACTCTGTAACTGATGAAATCGTTACATAGTATTCTCCATCAACAACACCAACGGGTGCAGCGGGAACTTCCTCAGTGAGAACAACTTCCTTCTCAGGCGCCAGCACAACAAGGAAATAATAGAGACCTGCGGCAAGGAGCACGAAGAACAACGCTACGAGAATCAGGAAGTGGCTTGAGCGGATTAACATACCCTCAGTATACCTAAGTTCCCTGATGCGTGCCTATTCCGGCTTATTCGGATGCTTCTAGCTTTGCTGCGGCCTCAGGAGTTGAAACTGCCTTGCCCATAAGCAAGAGTTTAAGCAGCCCGATCGCCACCAACCAGTACACAACCATAGCAAGGAGCGTGGTCCACTCAAACACGCTCCCTGCAACCTGAGATGTGCCAAAGACCGTTGAGAATGGCAGAGTGAACGGGTACGTAACAGAGTAAATAAAGTTAGTGAATCCCGCTCCTGGGTTCGCTCCAAGGAGTTTAAGTACAAACCGAAACGCAAGGAGTGCTTCCAATAGTCCGAGAAGATACCACACTACTTGAGTCCCTCTATACAAAGGTTTGGTGCTAGGTGCAACGTATGAATCCATAAAATTGAGTTAGTGAATATACACTCATACTCGCAGAAAGGGTGTGAAGACCTCATGAATGGCTGTATGCTTCATGTATGAATACGCTCTCACTCTTCTATCCAGTTGCCCCGCATGTGGTAACCCGCCCATGGGGTGTTGCGGATGAATTGTATAAAGAGTTCGGCTTTAAGAAGCACAACGGAGTGGACCTCGCACTTGGCGAAGGACAAGAAATAAGAGCTCCGTTTGATTGCACTGTTACCTTAGTTGGAAACCAGCCAAAGGGATCTGGTCTATTTGTCTGTCTTCTTTCAACAGCTACGTATGACTTCCCAGACGGGGTACGTGCCCGCGTTGAGCTTTCTTGCATGCACCTTTCCCGCGTATCTGTTACACCTGGCACCAGACTTGGAGTTGGTATGGTGTTTGCATACGGAGGACACACCGGAAGAGCCACTGGCCCTCACGTACATATTGCACCTAAACGAGTGCGTCGCGGACTTATTGGATATCGTGATATAGATCGCAACGATGCGAACAACACGTTTGATCCTGAGCCGTATTGGAACCAGGAGTATGCGAGAACCGCTTCTTAACGCTTCTTTTTAAGACACGAATCACACTTGCAACCAAGCGGCTTAATGAACTCATCTACGTATTCCTTTCCGTAGTCGTAGGTTAGCTGCTCTCCAGCCTTAATGGTGCGCAAAGTGAGTACAAATACCCTTCCCTTGTGTATCTCTGTCTCGCAGTTTGGTTTGCAGGCGTGGTTAATGTATCCCGCCTTATTGTCTTTCGGCTTTCCGTCTATGGTCTTGTTCTTACTTATCTCAAACAAGTACCTACTCTTGCTCGTGAGTGTCTCCTCTTTGGAGACAACTCTTCCCACATACTCAATAACACACGCTCCCTTAGGAATAGACTCGCCGGCAAAAAGCCCTAGACCGGTGCTAGAGCGTTTAACGAGGAGCTTCCAGTTTCCTGGAACAAACTTCTTATAAGCCATACGTCTCCGTATCGTACTGCATTCCTAACTTCCATCAAGTCGCCTCATTCTGCGGGATATGCAACAATGAGATATATATGGGACGTACGGGCATACTTGTAAGCGCACTTCTGGGCATTCTCGTTCTCGCAGGCGCTATAGGCGGAGCGTATCTATACTCCAGACTCTCTGCTTCGCTCGCGGACACAGAGACCTCTCTACAGGCCTCTGAGGAGCAGTCTGCGCGCCTTTCAGGAGAGCTCAAAGAAGCTAAAGACTACATTGCACGTCTTGAGACGGCGCTTTCAAGCGAGCGAAACAAAAACAGTGTGTTTGAGAACCAGATATCTAAAATATCAGGAACTGTTGGAGTTCTAGAGAAGCTCGCAAAGACTGATCCTGAACTGCTCGCAAAGTATTCAAAGGTATTCTTCCTGAACGAAAATTACTCTCCTCCTGCCCTCTCTCCAATTCCTGACGAATATCTCTACCAAAAGGATCGCATTCTAACGCTGCATAAAAGCGTTGAGCCACATCTTGAAGATATGTTGAGTGCGGCAAAGGAAGACGGTATTACTCTACAAATTATTTCAGCGTACAGATCTTTTGATACACAGGAGGCACTAAAAAATAACTATCGTGTTACGTATGGCTCTGGAGCAAATGCTTTCTCTGCAGACCAAGGGTACTCAGAGCACCAACTTGGAACTACCGTTGATATAACAACTCCAGAAGTTGGTGCAACATTTTCTGGCTTTGATACTACAGATGCGTACAAGTGGCTTACCGAAAACGCCTGGAGATACGGCTTCGTGCTCTCCTATCCTAAGAACAATGCGTACTATCAGTATGAGCCGTGGCACTGGCGCTTTGTTGGAGAGGAACTTGCCCGCGATCTTCATAGAGAAGAAAAGTACTTCTATGACCTAGACCAGCGAGAGATTGATGAGTATTTGGCTGATATTTTTGATTAAAAGCGTGTTGTTATATAGTTAGCGTATATGTTTGAAACACCGCCAAAGGCTGCCAACGATAATGAAGGTCCTGACACAAGATCTCTTATTCAGGAGAAAGAAGGGGGTCTAGACTTAGCTAAGGAGCGCGCGCTCAGAAGCGTTCTGGACGAGATTGCGCGCTCAGGAAACACAGAATTGCTCAATGACATAACCTTGGCTGAGGCTAGGAAATTGGTGAGTGGATTTGCTCCCAAGCATGCGATCAATGGAATCAACGTGAGCACAGAGGAAAACTGGCGCAAGATGCCCGCTCTCTATGTCGCCTACCTGGACAAAGTTGATGAAGAGAGAAATCAAATCACTCCAGGCAACTAACAAAAGACCCGCTCTCGCGGGTCTTTTGTTATCTTCTGCTACTTAAGCACGTCCCACATCTTTGGGTCTGATCCTCCGTCTATCTTAAAGACAGCAACTCCCTTAACACCGAGCTTTCGTGCAAGTGCTACTTTGTCTCCAATAGCAGACGCGTCACTCCACCACAGCATTTGCACCGGTGCCTGACGGTTCTTAGACTTCGCGAGAGCTAGTGCCCCAGCTGCTGCGAGGTTCGCAGATGTTGTGCCCCGAGGAGCAAGAGCTGCAAGCGCAGACTGGCTTGGAAGCAGTGTGGTCTGCTCCTTAGGAACGTACGTGAAGGAGAGCTCCCCTGCACGGTTACGTGTTGGCGTTATGCCGTACTGCTTAGCAAGTTCAACTGCATAGGCTGGGTTAAAGGCCTCAAGCTTGTCATACGAATATCCTGAGCCATCTGAATACGGCATGAGCTGATAGATGTAGCCGTAGGTAGCAACACCGATAACCATCTTCTTCTTATCAATATCCTTAGCCATGTACTCAACTACCCATTCAACCCACTTAGTATCAGCAACAGGTGCATAGAATTCCTTTGCACTCCTTGCCTCCTTGTTGAGTCTTATGTCCGCAGTCTGCTGGTCATACGTCATGATACGGACACGGTCGCAATACTTATTAACCTCTAAAAGATCATTTGCATACTCAATGTTTGGAGGAGGAGTCCCCGCGTAGCGAGACTCAAGTGGCATGCGCGCTTCAATCGTACACATGAGCCACTTGTTTGCCTTCTTCTTGCTGAGTTCAGCTGAAAGTTCCTTTAGGAACAAGGAGTAGTATGGTCTGGTCTCTGCGAGCTTGCCCTCGTAATCAATATCAACGCCATCAAAGCCATTATCCTTGATCATCTTTACGATGCCGGCTACGTGCGCTCTCCGCTTCTTAGGGTCTGAAAGTACTGCATGGATGGAGTTTGTATCGCTCCACATAATGGTAGGAACAACGCGTACTTTCTTTTTCTTTGCTTCTTTAAACAGACTCTGCCAATCGCTTCCAGATACCTTCATGGCATCGTTCAACGAGCCATCCATCTTAACGGTGTACCCAAATGGGTTAACCTCAGTTAACTGAGAGATGTGTGCCTTCGCATCCTTAGTCCCTGCCTCAGTTCTCCAGTACGGAATCCAGCCTGAAATCTCAAGCGGTGTTGTAGTTGCCTTCTTTGTTGCTGCAAGCGTTGTTGCAGGAAGCACTGCTCCAGACACAAAAGTGAGAAGAAGTGCTGCAGTGATAAAAGTTTTTGTGTTCATAGGTGTGTAGGTACTATATCAAACGTACGAAGACCCGAGTCCTTACGGATCCTCGGGTCTTCATGAAAACTGTGGAGAAACTCTAGTCTACTTTAGTGCAAGTGAAGGAGCGCTGAACATTGCTGCTAGCTCTGCCTGAGTTTCAGGAACATCCTTAAGATCAAGGCGTCCTACAACAGTTGCGGTTACCTGCCCACATATGCCAAGCGCAATAGCAGGGTTAACATCTCTTCCGTTAACTGCAACGGTATCGTGTGTAGGGAGCAACACATCAATCTTATGAGTCCATCGCTGATGCATGGTATCTGCAACAACACGATACCCAATAAGATGTTCAACTTCACTGAATCTACACGAAGGAGTGTCCTTCGTTGAGCGTTCTAGGAGAATCACTGTACCGAACGGGAGTTCGGCAGCCATGTCGCGTGAACGAGCAACCACCACCTCTGGGTTAGAGGTTAAGCCGCTGGCGGTCACGAATGGGTTGGCATCCGTTTGCGCCGGGACGGCATTATAAGCGGTCATACTTACCGTGTAGGTCTGGGCAACCTCCTCAGAGGTTGCCAGGCGTTTAGAAGGCTCTTCAGCCTCCCCGCTAGCGACTACCGGCGCAGAAATCGTCTCTGCATGTGCCGGCGCGTCAGCGCTACCCGGTAAAAACAAGAAGCCCATAAGGGCTACTACTGCAATTACTGGCATAAATGAAAGCCGACCCGAAGGACGGCCTAACAGGGCCATAGTAGCAGACTTGACATAGCTTGTCAAGAGCTGTGAAGCAATTTCTTCATATTCGGGTGCCCCTCATTTTAGGAAGTCAAGGGTCTGAAACGCTGGAAATATGGCTTAAATACTGTATAATCAGACCATGAGTAAAGCTACTAGAAAAGAGCGCGTTCTCTGGTTTAAGGCTAAAAACTACGGATGGGGTTGGTACCCTGTTACCTGGCAGGGATGGCTTATAACAGCCGGATACGCAGCAGGATTTACAATTACGTCCCTTGTCTTTGGAGCATGGGCTGGAGCCGCCACAGAGGCAGGTGCAGACCTAAGAGAGACCATATTTGGGGTCTTGGAGTTCGTTGTAGTTATTGGACTCTTGTCCTATTCCCTCTTTAGAGTCTGCTCCCGCTTTGGAGAGAAGCCGGAGTGGCGCTGGGGGAAGAAGTAAAAAACCGCCCGGGAAGTATCCCGGGCGGTTTTTTAGTACCCTACCAACTCAACTGTCCTCCTGTCTTGTACTCCGTAACACGAGTCTCAAAGAAGTTCTTCTCTTTGTTGAGGTCTACTGCCTCTCCCATCCATGGGAATGGGTTCTCTACGTTGTACTGGGCTGGGAGTCCAACGGTTGCAAGTCTGCGATCTGCGATGTGCTCAATGTACTGCTTGAAGCCTGCCGCGTTCATTCCGAAGATTCCCTTCGGGAACACTTCTGTTGCAAAAGTGTACTCAAGCACCACTGCGCGCTTCACAAGGTCTACAATACGCTGCTGGAACTCAGGGGTCCACAACTCAGGCTGCTCCTGCTTGATGGCATTAATCATGTTAATACCAAAGTTAAGGTGCTGGCTCTCGTCTCGCATGATGTACTGAATCTGTTCAGCTGAACCGGTGAGCTTGTTCTGGCGCTGGAAGCCGAACATAACTGCAAAGGAGCTATAGAAGAAGATTCCTTCAAGGATGAGTGAGAACACACAGAGATTCTCCAAGAAGAGTTGATCGTTCTCAAACGTTCCGGTCTTGAAGTTAGGATCAAAGATTCCTTCGTTGAGATTCAGAACAAGGTTGTCCTTGTTGTAGATAGACTCAACCTCGCGATACATGTTGAAGATCTTGCTCTCATCCATACCGAGAGACTCAACGATGTACTGGTACGCATGCGTGTGAATAGCCTCCTCATATCCTTGGCGAAGCAAGTACATACGGCACTCAGGACTCGTGATGTGCTTATACAGTGCGAGCACTACGTTGTTTGCAGCAATAGAGTCTGCAGTTGTGAAGAATCCAAGCACCGTCTCAAATGCTTTGCGCTCGTCAGCAGTAAGAGCGGTAGTGCTCTTCCACTGCTCAATATCGCGCTGCATAGATATCTCTGTCGGAAGCCAGTGATTGCTGTTCCCCACCATATACGCATCCCATGCAAAGGTATGACGCATCGGATAGAGCTGCATCACATCAGCATCTCCTCCGTTAATAATCTTGCGGTTATTAATGTCTACTGGTGCGGCACCTCGGTTGATTGGCATAGGATGATATAGGTTAGTTCCTCTAATTCGGACAAAGCCGGTAACTAGCTCTCACAAGATTCGCACACTCCCGCTTCTTCTCCTGCAGCAACACGAGCCATCTTTGCCTGCCACTCTTCCGGAGTAAATCCAGATGGCACACTTGGCTCAGCGATTACCTCTGCTACTTCAACTGCTACAGCCTGAGCAGTTACAACGCCTGCTTTGCGATTGTGGGTTGATCCATATTCCGCTGTTGATACGGTTGCCTTCTCTACCTGAGACGCTCCAAGCGTACGGAGGTAATAGGTGGTCTTAAGACCCATTTCCCACGCAAGGAAATAAATATCTGAGAGATCACGTCCAGACGTACCGTTGTAGAAGATATTGAGTGACTGAGACTGGTCAATCCACTTTCCACGACGGGCAGCTGCTTCAACAAGCCACTTGCCATCAATTTCAAACACTTCCTTGTACTTCTCCTTAAGTGCAAGCGGCACTTCATCAATGTCCTGAATGCTTCCGTCTGCATACTTAATGCGGTTCAACATGCCAGCACTCCAAAGTCCTGCCTTCTTAAGATCTTCAACAAGATACTTATTCACCACCACAAACTCTCCTTCCTTATTACTCTTTACGTAGATGTTCTTGTAGATAGGTTCTACACAAGGAATACATCCTACGAGATTTGCAGTTGAAGCAGTTGGCGCAATAGCCATGGTGTTTGAGTTGCGCATACCGTGCTCTTTCACGTGCTCGCGTACTGGAGCCCAATCAAGCTTGCCTCCTCGCTTCACCTTAATCTCCTCTCCGCGCTCCTTCTCCAAAAGATCAACGGTGTCCTGCGGCAAGATACCGCGATCCCACTTAGATCCTTTGTATGAGGAGTACGTGCCACGCTCCTTCGCAAGTTCTGAAGAACCGAGGATTGCGTAGTACGCAACAACTTCCATACTCTCATCCGCAAAGCCAAGCGCCTCCGGAGAATCAAACTGAATGTTCAACATGTAGAGTGCGTCATGGTATCCGCGCACTCCAAGTCCAACTGGGCGGTGCCGTGTGTTTCCGTTGTAGGAATCAACCGTTGGGTAGAAGTTGAGATCAATAACGTTGTCTAGCATGCGGATTGCAGTGCGGGTCACGCTTGCAACGAGCTCATGATCAAAACGAAGTGTTCCGTTCTCGTCAGGAGTTACGAACTTCGCAAAGTTGAGGGACCCGAGCGTACATACTGCAGTCTCATCATCTGAAGTGTTGAGTGTGATCTCGGTGCAGAGGTTTGAGTTATGCACCACTCCCGCATGATCCTGAGGAGAGCGAACGTTTGAAGGATCCTTCCACGTAATCCATGGGTGTCCGGTCTCAAAGAGCATACCGATCATCTTCTTCCAAAGATCAGCAGCTGAAACACGTTTAAAGAGTTCAATCTCTCCGTTATCAACTTTCGCCTCGTACTCAATGTAGGCTTTCTCAAATGCAGCACCATAGGTCTCATGGAGATCAGGCACATCGTTTGGAGAGAAGAGTGTCCACTGCCCTCCGTCACGCACACGCTTCATGAACAAGTCTGGAATCCAGTTCGCAGTGTTAATGTCATGCGTACGGCGTCGCTCGTCTCCGGTGTTCTTACGGAGCTCTAAGAAGTCCTCTACGTCTAGGTGCCAGGTCTCAAGGTACACACATCCTGCACCACGGCGCTTACCTGAGCGGTTAATAGCAATATTTACATCGTTTGCAATCTTAAGGAATGGCACGATTCCCTGAGATCCAACTCCTGTTCCCTTAATAAAAGAACCGGTTGCGCGAACCTTCGTCCAGTCTGTTCCAGTTCCTCCAGACCACTTCAGATACTGTGCGTTGTCTGCAATTGACTTAAAGATTCCGTCCAATGAATCAGGCACGCTATTGAGGAAACAGTTACTCATCTGAGCCTTCTTGAATCCAGACTGGAAGAGCGTGCGACCTCCTGGTGTGTAATAGAAATTTGAAAGCACATCATAGAACTCAAGCGCTACACGCTCACGATCTTCTGGCTTTTCAGCAATAGCGAGACCCATAGCGATGCGCATCCAGAGCATCTGTGGAGTTTCAAGCTGCTTCTTTGTCTTTGGATCTTCCATGCAGTACCGGCTGGACATGATTTCCAGACCCATGTACTCAAACAAATAATCATTCTCCACCTTCATAGCGCGAGCCATCTTTGCAAGATCAAACTCTCCCATGCGCTCATCCAGGTCTCCGCGAGAAACAAGATCATTCATGTTACGAACGAATACTCTCTCATGAGCCGCTAGTGGATCCTTGCTATCAAACTCAGGACCAAAGACTTCTGCGTACATGCGGTTGAGCAAGAGTCTTGCTGCGAGCTTTGAGTATGCAGGATCGCGCTCAATCATAGAGCGCACTACCATGATGAGTGCCTTGCCAACTTCAGCAGTAGTCATGCCCTCATACAACTCGTACTTGAGCTGACTCATGATGGCATCAATATCAAAGGTCACTCCCCCTTCTGCAAAATGCGCCAACGTCTGGCGCAATTTAGTTTCATTAAACCGCTCCTGCTTTCCTGAAGCAGTAGTAATAAGAAGTCCCTGCTCCTCAATCTTCTCAAGAGTCTCTTGCTTCTTTTCTTCGCGAATCTTTGTGTGCTCGTAGCGATACACAATGTAGTGCTTGGCTACGGTCATATGCCCTGCCTCCATGAGGGCGAGCTCTACCAGGTCTTGAACATTTTCAACGGAAGGAGTGTGATCGTCAGAATATTTCTGAGAGAGATCCTCTAGAACTCCGGTAGTAAGTGCGGCAAGCGCATCTTCCTCTATTGGAGTATCGCAACTTGCGAATGCTTTACGTAATGCGTCAGTAATCTTTACGTCTTCAAACTCAACAATGCTCCCGTTCCGCTTTTTGACCTGTTTCATCATAGGTAATCCCGTAGGTTACTCCGCACAGTAATAATCAGCCTTGGCGTGACGCCAGCAGGGATTTCGCTCCACTAGAGAACGCACCGTAGTGCATTTGTCCTCTCTGCATTCGGCTGTCTTTGCCTATGAATAGTACCTCTCTTCATCTAATTTTGCGTGTGGACAAAGGAGCAGAAAACGTTCTGAAATACTTTCAACCCCGCGCCCGTACGAGCCTGTACCTACAGGCTAAAAATAGCTACCGATATCCATTTTTATACTGGTCCCAGAACCCCCACACAGAAAGAAAGAGCATGAAGAAAAATAGGAGGAGCAAAAGCCATTCTGGGAGCGATTGTCCACGGAAAAAGTATAGATAGAGAGCACCTCCAGCACCCAGAGCGCCCAATACAATGTCTGTAGCTACGTTATATGGTGTTTCTAAAATACCTAATAGCCATTCATATATTTCCCACAGGATCAGTGCGGCGAGCGTGCAAAGCATAGTTAGCAACACCGAGAATCCAATCGTATAAAAAAGAAGTGCGATAAAAAATCCTGAAAGGAAGTGCACTACAGACCACGCGTCCACCCACCTACCATGTTTCCAAATATCCATGCGTATACCATACCAGAACCTCCTTCATGAAGGCTTCATGCATAATGGTATATAAGTAAGTACATAGTTTTATCCCTAAATCACTCACCTATGCGCATACTTATCGTTGAAGACGAAGCAAAGCTTGCAGAGGCACTGAAGCGAGGGCTTGAATCCAAAGGATTCGCTGTTGACTGGATTGCGGAGAGCGAGAAAGCAAAGACTCGCATTATGCTGTATCGCGATGAGTATGACCTGATCCTCATGGATCTTATGCTTCCAGGTATTGATGGCGCGACCATCACGAGAGAAGCACGCGCAGCGGGAGTGACTACTCCAATCATCGTACTTACCGCAAGAGATGAAACTGAGTACAAAGTTGAGCTCCTCAATACCGGAGCAGACGACTATCTTGCAAAACCATTCTCCTTTGAAGAGTTGGTGGCACGCATCAATGCCGTCTTGCGCCGTCCAGAACAATCTATTCAGACAACTTTGGAAGCGAGAGATATCGCGCTTGACCCAGGAAGCAGAACGGTAACAAAGGATGGCGAACCTATCGCGCTAACACTCAAAGAATATTCTTTGCTTGAATACTTCATGCGACATCCTGACGAGGCACTCACGAGAGAGAGTATTCTTGATCATGTGTGGAGCTTTGACTTCCCTGGCTTCTCTAACGTTCTTGATGTACATATGAAGAATCTTCGTAAGAAGCTAGATACCTATGCAGATACACCCCTCTTTGAAACCGTCCGCGGCGTGGGCTACCGACTTAATAGATAAGTACCGGTTTAATCCGTTCTATAAGACTGCAACGAATGTCGTATTCCTGCAGGTCTTATTGGCATGTATCTCTATAGTGTTATTCCTGGTTGGCATAAAGTATGTCCAGGAAACAACACTTGAATCAATAACATTTCAGATTCAAACCGCTCTTATAAATGGAGCGACCACCACCGACGCTACACTCCCTCAGTCTATTGAAGATGTGCGGGACCAGACATTCTTGTATGCATTTATAGGCATTCTCTTGATGCATGCATTCTTTGGCTTTCTTATTGCGCGCTTTGCGCTGTGGCCTACACGCAATTCTCTTCAGTTCCAAAAGCGCTTCATTGGGAACGTGGCCCATGAGATACGTACGCCACTAGCTATTATTAAAACCAATACGGAAGTTGCGCTCTTTGATCCAACTCTTCCGAAAGCAACAAGAGAAACCTTTGAACAAATTGTAGTTGAGCTGGATCGTATCTCAGAGACCATTAATAATCTTTTATCCTTTGATACACTCACCCGCCCGCGCCGCATGCTGCGCGCACCAGTTGATATAGCGCAGATTGCAGAGATTGTTGCAGACAGACATCGCGCACTAGCTGATTCTCGTGGCATAACACTGTCCGTTATCTCTGGCGAAGTACGACATGCACATGGAAACGCTGTCGCGCTTGATCAAGTCATAACAAACCTCGTTAAGAATGCAGTTAACTACACGCCTGAGAATAAGGACGGTTCTGTAACTGTGCATATAGAACCCGAAAGCGGAAACAAAATAGCAATACGAGTTCTTGATACTGGTATTGGTATTAACCAGAAAGATCTCTTTCATATCTTTGAACCCTTCTATAGAGGAGATCTTTCTCGTGCACGCGGCATAGGCACTGGAACTTCAGGTTTGGGGCTCGCTATCGTGAACGAGATTGTGCGTATCCATAGAGGTGCTATTAGTATCCGTAGTACTCCAGGAGTTGGTACAGAAATACGCGTTATCCTTCCTGCTGCCGGCAAGCAATACATTCCTGATCCGTTAGAAGACGGAGAGACAAAGACAAACGAAGTATCCGTAGACTTTTCATGAAGTCGTTCACTTCGTATTCATAGCCTTTTAGGTACTGTGCACACATGAGGATGGTATTCGCCGAGACCTCATAAGTTCTTTCTTCCTTTTTCGCCGCGGCATCTTTAGGGAAAAGATGTGCGGCATACGGGCCAGAGAAAGACGCTCATAACCAAAAGCGCCAGTATGATACAGAAACTAAGAGACTACTAGTTGCCGGGGCCGCACCTGTAAAACAGGGAGCGGCCCCGGCACTATATAAAAAGCCGACAGAATTTCTTCTGCCAGCCATTTAACGAAGTCTGTACTTAGGTACCCAGAGACCCATGTTGGCCTGAAATTCATCAGGATCAGACATTTTCACCCCATGTTTCCGGTGCACAGCATTTGCAAGCCTGCGCACCTGGAGTACCGTCTTTTCGGACAAGGCATTGAAGTCTGCCCTGCGCGTGAGCACTATCTCAACCCCCTCGCTATACCGGCCAAACGCTTCCGGATAAAAGGGGCACCTTACTATAGATATAGTGCTCCTGTTTGCGTACGGATTAGAAGGATACAGAAGCTTATCCAAGAGGAAATCAATCCCCGATGGAGAAATACTCAGCAAGTCTAAAACTGCAGATGTCACCTTAAGGGGAGTGTACGCTCCCCTAACAATCAGGCTGGGATTTTTAAATCCTCTTTCTTGACCTGCTCGTATTCCCTCCTCTACCCAATTAATTAGGGAGTCAAGATCCCTTGGCACTTCCATGCCACTCCGCACAACTGCTTCAACTAAAGCATACGCAAGGGCGAGGCGGGACGGGTCTTTTCTATGCACCGCATCAGTTACTTCTTTTGGTGCATGATTGATCTGATACGGAAGAAAAGGATCAAGCCTAAGCTCAAGTTCGGTACCCAGTATTTCGGACTGAAAAGGAACAAGGGCCTTTCTGAGCGCAAAGAATGTTTTGCACCCATACGTAAGCGAGGGATCAAGTCGGAATCTAATCCCAGGGCTTTGGGGAGACTCTGCAAACACAGAAAGCGCTTGCTTAATAGCCTCCAGCCTGTCTGAGCGATAAAAGCCCAAATCAACGTCTAGTATCGTTCCTTCCTGTTCCCCTTTCACCTCAAAGGGACAGCGGAACACTTGCTGGGTGGTCATGCCTATCTCCTTATGAGGCTATACAATTAAGAGCATGCAACAAATAGAATCATTTGTCTAGTTATTGTTTCAGCAGTGTCTGCTCCCTATATAGAAAGTCACCCTCTTGCGAGAGCGACTTATTTAGACGCATGTTTCAACAGAAGCCACGTTATATCGTCAGACCATTCAATCTGATACGAACTTGGAACCTGTAGGGTGAAAGTCTCTGGTTGAAAAAACCTGCGGACTCCCTGGGGCTTATTTGCTTTGCAAAAGCGCTCCATTCCAACTTCAATAACGCCCGCTCTTTTCCCTGCGGCGTGTATGACTGTTCCGTCTCCGGTTACGAGTCCTACATGACCAACTCCTTCCTCTGGGTCATGCCCATACAGATTCAGCACGCCCTTTGTATATAGGACATCTCCAGGAAGAGCCTCGTCTGGAGTTACTGAATCTTTGTACTGGTACTGCTGGACACACAGACGTGGCAGCCAAATACCCTTTTGGGCAAAGAGCCACTTTATGAAGGATGAGCAGTCTACGATGTGGGGAGCCTCCTGAAAGGACACGCCCCGCGTATAGACTGCTCGCCCAACTTGCTCTCTTGCGAGAGAAACAACGTCTACGTCCAGCACCCCAAATCCGAGGCTCGCAAGAATTTGTGTACCTTCGCCTTGAGCAACTCCTATCTCCGAAAGATCAAATGCGCATCTATTTGCAACTGCGCGATATTGCATGTGTATACTCCCAGAATGTTTATTCTTTGAGCCTGAAATCTACTTAAGAAAAGTTATACGAAACTAGACCAGGAACGTGTACTTGCTGTGTGAATCATAAGCCTTATTGTTTGAGTCCTGCGCCCTTATGGAAGAGCCAGATAGTTGTTACGAAGGCAATAACCGACAGAGTTCCCATAACGGCAAAGGCGTGCGAAAGCGGTACATCAGATACTCCGAGGAAGCCATAACGGAATGCGTTAACCATGTACAGAATTGGATTGAAGTACGAGAGGTTTCTGAAGAACTCAGGGAGCTGCTCTACTGAATAGAACACTCCTCCTAGGTACGTTAGTGGTGTAAGGACGAAAGTTGGTACGATGCTAATTGCATCAAAAGACTTCGCAAAGATTCCGTTAATGAGTCCTAAGAATGAGAACAGGAGTGCCGTTAAGAGTGCTGCAGCGAAGATGATCCCCACAGAAAAGAGGGACAACTTAGTAAAGAAGAGCGACACCGCAACCACGATAACTCCCACAAGTCCTGCGCGGATAAGTCCTCCTGAAACAAATCCCGCAATAACAACCCAGCTTGGCATAGGAGACACAAGCAACTCATCAATAGTCCGTGTCCACTTCGCGAAATAAAAGGTAGATACCGTATTCATATACGCACTCGTAATAACTGACATCATGATGAGGCCGGGCACGATGAACTGAATGTACGGGAATCCATGAACGGCTGCTACTTGGCTTCCGATGAAGGTGCCGAAGATAGCGAAGTAGAGTGCCATCGTTATGGCTGGAGGAAGTAGGGTCTGAGACCAAATGCGTACAATACGCATGAAGTCCTTGCGAACCATGGTGTAGTACCCGACGAGAATTGGTGCGCGATTCATAGGCTTAATCTTTTTCAATAAGGTTTACAAACACCTCTTCAAGGCGACTTCCTGTGTTACGAATATTCGCTATTTGAATACCGGTTGCACCAATCTTGCGAATTGCTTCGTTAACTGTCTGTCCTGGATTTAGCGTTAATTTGAGTGTTGATTCATCAACACGCTCAAGTTGTAGATCTCGCAACAGAACCAGTGCCGCATCAGTAACTGGCTCAGCAGCATCCAAAAGCAGCGTTACGAAATTAAGCTTGGTAAGAAGTTCCTTTACACTTCCCTGCTCAATAATCTGTCCTTTGTTAATAATAGCTGCGCGCTTGCAGAGCATCTCTGCTTCCTCCAAATAGTGTGTGGTGAGAATAATCGTGGTTCCGTTCTGATTGAGCTCTCGCAAGAAATCCCACATACCGCGACGCAGCTCAACATCAACTCCAGCCGTTGGCTCGTCTAGCAATAGAATTTCTGGCTCATGCACAAGGGCGCGCGCAATCATGAGTCTTCGCTTCATACCTCCTGAGAGAGCTTGAGCCTTTGCTCCTCGCTTCTCCCAAAGACCGAGATCCTTAAGGACCTTCTCTGTACGTGGAATAGCTTCTGCACGCGTGAGTCCGTAGTATCCAGCCTGATCAATCACAATATCTTCAACCTTCTCAAAGATGTTGAAGTTAAACTCCTGAGGTACAAGACCAATGTGTGCTTTTGCCTGTGCTGGGTGTGCACTGATATCAATTCCCGCAACTTCAGCAACTCCTGATGTCTTTAGAACGAGTCCTGAAAGGATACCGATAAGTGTTGATTTTCCTGCACCGTTTGGCCCAAGGAGTGCAAAGAACTCTCCTTTTTCTATTGAAAGTGATACTCCCTTGAGGGCTTCTGTGCCCTTTTCCTTCCCGTCTTTCGCGTACACCTTCTTAACGTCCTCAACTTTAAGTGCGATTGTAGCCATAGTCAGGAGGAGTATAGCACCGAAGGTACTTTGGAGGCTATTATGTGGATATGCAGCGCCTCTGGACCCCCTCAACACGAAGATTTATTCGCTATGCCGTTATTGGCGTGTCTACACTTCTGTTTGATTTAATGCTCCTTGCAGGCCTTACTGAGCTTGTGGGTGTCCCCTACTACATAGCAACTCCGTTTGCATTCCTTATCGCTGTTTCAATTAACTATGCTCTCTCTCGTATGCATGTCTTTCGCGGAACTATGCGTACCGTGCATCACGGATACCTGTACTTCATTGCGCTCGCTTGCCTTGGAGCATTCGTAACAACATCAGGTGTTGCGGCACTCGTTTCTTTCTTTGGACTGTACTACTTATTCGCACGAGTACTTATTGCAGGGTTCGTTGGAGTTGCAAACTATCTCCTGAACCTCCACTTCAATTTTAGAGTTGCAGGGCATCATCCGTAGCAGGTGCTACAATCTGCTCTTATGAAATTCTTCCTGTTGCCCGTCTCTATTTCTGTGCTCATTCTTATTGGCTTGTGGATCGGGCTTGGCTTTGCCGCATTCGTTACAGCAGTGCTTTTGGTTATTCTTGAGGTAACGCTGTCTTTTGATAACGCAGTGGTGAATGCCAGAGTGCTCACCGGAATGAGTGAGAAGTGGCGAAGACGATTCCTTACCTGGGGCATGCTCATTGCAGTCTTTGGAACTCGCCTCGTACTCCCTATTCTTATAGTTTCAGTATCTGTAGCACTTTCTCCTCTTGCTGTTGCGAAGCTAGCAGCATTCTCTCCTGATGAGTACGCACACCTCCTAGAGGGAGCACGTTATGGGATTTATGCTTTTGGTGGAGCATTCTTGCTCATGGTTTCTCTTAAGTATTTCCTGGACGATGCTAAGGAAGTGCATTGGATACACATCATTGAGAGCGCACTCTCTCGTTGGGGACGTATTGCAGCAGTTGAGATTGGCATCGCACTTATCGCTATTGTGAGCATCTCATTCTTTGTGCCTGCAGCCGCGCAAGCAACGGTACTTGTTGCAGGTATCACCGGTATCGTTCTCTTCATCATCATGCAGGGACTGGCGCATGCGTTCTCTGTTGAAGCGGGTGACGTAACTAGAAGCGGACTCGCACTCTTTATTTATCTGAACATTCTAGACTCGGCCTTCTCACTTGATAGCGTTGTTGGTGCATTCGCACTTACGACTGCAATTCCTATTATCGTAGCGGGTCTTGGTATTGGTGCCTGGTTCGTTCGCTCTCTTACGATCTATCTCGTACAGAGAAAGACGCTTGATACACTCACGTACTTGGAACACGGTGCACACTGGGCAATCCTTGGACTCGCCGGCAGCATGTTTGCTGACCTTCTCTTCCATGTACCTGAAGTGATTACAGGGACAATCGGTCTTGCCTTTGTGCTTGCAGCGTACTGGTCAAGTCTTCGTGCACGAAAACTTCTTTCTGCTACAACTATATAGATGAAGTATCGCGCATACATATTTGATCTAGACGAAACACTCGCAGAAAGTAAGCAGCCTATTTCAGAGAGAATGGGTGGCGCACTTGCCCTTCTTCTGGCACAAGGTCCTGTTGCCGTTATCTCGGGTGGCAAGCTCTCCATTATTCTTGCGAATGTAGCCAACAGACTTCCAGAAGGCACTCGCATGGAGAATCTCTACATCCTCCCCACGTGTGGTGCAGCACTGTACCAACACAGAAATGACTCATGGCAGAGCGTATACGCAGAGCTCCTCTCTGATATTGATGTGGAAGTTATTGAGCGCGGCATACTGCGCGCAATTGAGAAGACAGGCGTTATAGATCTGAACGAGCCTTCGCATGGAGAGCGCATTGAGCGCAGAGGATCTCAAATAACACTCTCAGCTCTCGGGCAAGAAGCACCTCTTTCTGAAAAGGTTCTTTGGGATCCTGAACGTACGAAAAGAAATATGCTCATGAAGGCACTTGTAGATGAATTGCCTCAGTTCAGCATTAAGATGGGAGGCACAACTTCTTTTGACATAACTAAGCCTGGTATTGATAAGGCATACGGCGTACGCAAGTTAAGCGAACATCTTTCAGTTCCTATTTCAGACATGGTGTACGTAGGAGACGCACTCTTTCCAGGCGGAAATGATGCAGTTGTTAAGGAGACAGGAATTCATACTGAAGCAGTAACAAACCCAGACGAAACACTCACACGTATTGAGGCCTTTCTAAGAACATAACGAGAGTTGCGCGCTATACTGAAAACAACGTATGGCAGATGAAAGACTTAAAGAAAGAATTGCTGCATCAATCAAAGGAGAAGTGCGTAATGACGCAGTAACTAGAAAACTCTTTTCAAGAGACACGAGTGTGTTTGAAAAAACACCAGAGCTCGTAGTGTACCCAAAGGATGCACAAGACGTGTCTGCAATGGTTAAGACAATGAACGGCGCTCGCAAGGACGGTATAGAAGCGTCGCTTACTGCCCGCTCTGCTGGAACCGATATGTCTGGCGGCCCGTTAACTGATTCTGTGGTTGCCGTGTTTACGAAGTACATGAACCACATTGTTGAAGTTGGTGACGGCTACGCTATTGCTGAGCCTGGCGTGTATTATCGCGACTTTGAAAAGGCCACGCTCGCACATGACCGACAACTCATGCCGTCATATCCAGCATCAAAAGATATTGCTGCTATTGGAGGAATCGTTAATAACGATTCAGGAGGCGAGAGAACGCTTGAGTATGGGAAGACTCGCGACTATGTTGAGGAGATAGATGTGGTACTTGCTGACGGGAGCCTCATTACATGTAAGCACTACACTAAAGAAGAGGTGGATCGTATTGCTTCGTTTGATACGCTTGAAGGCCGCATTTATAAAGAGCTGCGAACACTCATACAAGACAACAAAGAACGTATTGAAAAAGCGCGTCCGCATGTATCTAAGAACTCTGCAGGATATGCCCTATGGGAAGTTATGGACAAAGACGGCGGGATGAATCTTGCGAAACTGATTTGTGGCGCGCAAGGAACACTCGCACTTATGACCCGTACGAAACTCCGCCTGATCAAGGAGCAGCCGTACCGATCTATGCTCGTTGTGTTTTTGAATGATTTAGAAATACTTCCTGAAGTTGTTCGTCGTGTGCTGCCTTTCAATCCCGAATCTTTTGAATCCTATGACGACCACACCTTTGGACTTGCCATAAAGTTTCTCCCACAAATGCTTTCGCAGATGGGATTTGGAGAAGCAACTAAACTTGGACTGTCCTTCTTGCCTGAGGTTGGTATGGTATTGCGTGGGGGCGTGCCCAAGCTTGTGCTTATGGCTGAGTTTTCAGAGGATACACACCAGCAAGCTTTGTTTAAGGCTGGACAAGCACAAGCGGCACTCAAGGAACTTGGTCTTTCAACACGTATCGCGCGAGACGAGCAGGCAGCTGCAAAATACTGGAAAGTGCGCAGAGAAAGCTTTGCGCTCCTGCGAAAGAATGCACATGGATTATATGCGGCACCCTTTATAGACGATTTCGTAGTACCGCCTGATTGCTATCCAGAGTTTCTCCCTAAGCTTAATGCCCTGCTCGCCGAATATGATTTGCTGTACACAATCGCAGGTCACATTGGAAACGGAAACTTCCATATTATCCCTTTGATGAACCTACAGGATGCAAAAGTGCGACAGGTTATTCTAGATCTTGCGCCACGAGTGTATGAACTTGTTATCTCGTATGGAGGCACTACCACTGGCGAGCATAATGACGGGATTATAAGAACTCCGTACCTTCCCCAGCTCTTTGGAAAGGAAATGGTACAGCTCTTTGAAGACACAAAACGTATCTTTGATCCTCTTAATCTCTTTAATCCAGGGAAAAAGGTTCATGGCACCTTCTCAGATATTGAACGCGATATGCTCAGGAGCATCTAATGCGTGCTAGATTATTTCTATGCAAGAAGATTACGACGCGCACGAGGCGCTTGTACGAGAACTAAACGATCCTGCGCTACGTACTGAATACGCGCGCGCTTTTGACAATTACCGCACTGGCTTTGTAGCAAATGTGTTTGGATGGCTTCTCGTATCTTCAGGTACTCTGGTATACGGCAAGTACCCCTGCTACGCAAAGTTTAAAGCGATTGAAGTTATTGCGCGCATTCCATACCAGTCTTGGGAAGTTGCATCCTATACGCTTCTCACAGGATTCTATGCAAACGAGCAGCGCGCAATAGAGCTCACAAAGACAAGTGCATTCAGCAGACACGCACAGGACAACGAGACCATGCATGTGGTTGTGCTTTCACAGATTGTTAAAAAGCTGCGCTGTGAAGGATTCTTCAGACACGTGCTCATTCCCCTCCTATTTGCTTTCTTTTACTTTTGGACTGTATACGTTTTGTACATGCTCTCAAGAAAGTCTGCGCTTGAGTTAAATTATCTATTTGAGAACCATGCGTACCATCAATACGAACAATTCTTAATTCAGGATGGAGAGCGGTTGCGAGACACCGCTATTATGTCTGATTTCCTTGTGCATTATGGAAGGAACCCAAGAAATGAATATGAGTTTTTTGAGTCAGTTCGTAACGACGAACTCATACATAGGAATCGCTCTATTCGCGAACTTCAGGCAAGACTCAAATAAAAAAGCCGCCAGGGTGAGCCGGCGGCTTTGGGATTACTCCCAGACGAATCCAGTTGCTGCTCCGTGGTCATTCATCCACGGTATCCGAGGCGGGAAGTGCATGAGCATCAGCCTGCCCTGGTTTGTCTTCCCCAGAACGGTTCGGCTATATGCCTTGTCGCCGTCGTAGTCGTACTCTTCTCCCGGAAAACTTATCCCGAGATCAAAATACTTTCCGAGTCTCTCTGGGTGCGTCGCAAGAATGGAGGCACCCGAAAGGAAGCTCAATCCGAACTCGTTCTTTGCGAGGTTTTGCAGTGCGTCTGCATCCGATGTTTTCGCATTGCGCAAACCCAACTGAACCTGCATCACGCAGATATCGCTCTCGGGTTGAGTGGCGCACAGATGGTTGAACATCTCCTGGGTTCTTTCCGATACACGGAATCTGTCCGCGTGCTCGTCAATCTCCAGAATGCGGTTGTCCATCTCTCTGGACACACCCTCCGCAAGAAGCTCGCGCGCCGTAAGCGCATCTGGTCGCGAATCAATCAGATTTCTTCGCAACACAACCGCCCAGCCCTCAGCTCCTTCGGAAAGAGGTATATCGGCGATTTTTTTTGCGAACTCCGGAACGGAGGATATATCAATCTCCATTCCGAGGCGTGCGCAGACGGCCTTGAGCCGCTCCGCTTGAAGTTCAAGTGGCAAGAGCCCCTCAAACCCCTCAGGGTATCCTGGCTCTTTGCGATTCAGCAGCATGTAAATTCCCTTGTCGTGAACAAAATATCCCAGCCACAATGCTTAGGATTTCTATCCATAGAATAACATAAAAATCCTCTAAGTCAAAAATAGATTTACTTTATCCCCTTCCCATCTTGTTATTCCGTGCTGTTTGTAGCATACTGCAAATAACTCGCCGAAACTCCAAATTGCCCCTAAGCGTTCGGCATCAGCGAGGTTATTACGTATCTACAAGCCCTCATGGCAACAAGCAAACTATATGTTGGCGGTATCCCATACCGCACAACCGAGGACGAGCTCCGCACCGCTTTTGAAGAAGCAGGCGCAGTTGTATCCGCAAGCATTATTAGCGACCGCATGACCGGCCGTTCACGCGGCTTTGGTTTCGTGGAAATGGCAGACGAGGCTGGTGCCCAGGCTGCTATTGACCGTTGGGACGGAAAGGAATTTGACGGGCGCATGCTCTCAGTTTCTAACGCTCGCCCACAGGGAGACCGACCTCCTCGCGAGGGTGGTTTCGGTGGTGGAAACCGCGGCGGAGGCTTTGGTGGCGGTAATCGTGGAGGAAACGGCGGCTTCGGCGGCGGTGACCGCGGTGGCTACCAGGGCGGCTACTAATCAGTAGTTTCGCAGGTAAAAGCCCCTCCATTAAGGAGGGGCTTTTACGTTACTTCCTTCTCACGTATGCTCATCTTATGGATTCGCATCGTTCACTAGAGATTGGCCAGCTTCTTAGAGATAAGTATGGGGGAGATCCGAAAGCAGACCTTACACAAGATATTGCCCGGCTTGATGCCGGGGAACCTTTAGCGTATGTGATTGGATGGATTCCCTTTCTAGGACTCACCATTCGTCTTGATTCACATCCTCTTATTCCCCGCCCTGAGACTGAGTGGTGGACTGAAGAGTTGATTGCGCATCTTAAAGACTTGTTTGGAGATACTCCATTTAGACTGCTTGATATGTGTGCGGGGTCTGGAGCTATTGGATTAAGTGTTTTAAAGCACCTACCTCACTCGCATGTTTCCTTCGGAGAACTTGTTCCAGAGCATGCAGCACTTATTGGAGCGAACCTAAAAGAGAATCATATTGGTCCTGCACGCGCTGACATTCGTTCTGGAGATCTTTTTGCCCCGTTTGCAGGAGAGAGGTTTTCAATTATCGTATCCAATCCCCCCTACGTCCCGAGCGAAAGAACTCTTGAGAAGAGTGTGACTTTTTATGAACCAGCGTCAGCACTCTACGCAGGCACAGAGGGACTTGAAATTATTGAGAGAATTGCGAGAGAGGCTCCGTCGTATATACAGACTCCTGGAGAACTTTGGGTAGAGGCCGATATATCAAATGTTGCACAGACAGGCATATTGCTTAAGGAGCATGGGGCTACGCGCCTTGATCTACGCAACGATCAGTATGGCAGACCACGGCTCGTCGTGGGATACTACGAGTAATGCAGCCCATTGAGCCGCTCGTTCTCCCACCCTTTCTAAGTCAGATTGACCCCTCTAAGGTTGTCTCACTGTTTTTTGTAGTGCTCTTTATTATCTGGGTTATCTATACGATCGTAACGAGCTATCACTGGCTACGCTATGGACATAGAAGTTCTGTAGCAATTCCTGCGCTCATTACTCACGTGCTCGTATCAGGCTTTCTAGCGCTATACGCCATTAGCGGCTTTACGTATTAATGTATGGAGGAATTTGAACTAGAACCAGATGAGCGCGTGATTCGCACGGTACGCAAGCATTGGTTTGTCTTGCTTGTAACAGCAATTCCCTTTGCGCTCCTCGCCTGGCTCCCAACACTTATCCCGGGGATCCTTGCACGTATGTCTGAGTCTGCCTTCCCGCTTCTGCCGTTACTTACTGCAGAGAGTCCTTGGTTTCGTCTATTCTTGGGACTCTGGTGGCTCCTTATATGGATCGGAGCGTTTAATGCATTTACGCAGTACTACTTAAATCATTGGGTTATCACGAGTCTTCGTATTGTGCGCATCCGTCAACATGGATTCTTTAGCAGGGATGTTTCTAGCTTCTTGCTCTCTCATGTCCAGGACGTAACAACAAACGTGCATGGTATTTTTGCAGACTTACTTGGATACGGATCTGTTCAGGTTGAAACTGCAGGAACAGCGTCCAAGAACTTCATAATGGACGGTATTGAGGATCCGCAAGGTATGCGCGATCTTATTATGCGAGAAATTGCTGAGCTGTATAAGAGAAGAAACTCTACACATATTGGTCTCTAGGCAGATAGGCTCCCTATCCCTCGCTTCATCTGTTAAAATCACTCTATGAGCGGCAAGCCGTCCCTAACAACTGATTCATACAAAGGCGTACGCGACTTCTACCCAGGCGATTGGGCACGATTGTCCGCTGCTTTTGCCCAAGTACGAGAGGTTCTCTCTTCTTGGGGGTATGAGGAATACCAGGCCTCTCCTCTTGAGCGCTCTGAATTGTATGAGAGCAAAGGAAACGAGGAGATTATACGAGACCAGACTTATAGCTTTGAGGATCGCGGCGGACGTCGGGTTACGCTTCGTCCCGAGATGACACCAACGCTCGCACGAATGGTTGCAGGAAAAAGGCGTGAGCTTGCCTTTCCACTTCGCTGGTTTTCAATTGGAAACAGGTTTAGGTATGAACGTCCACAAAAAGGACGACTGCGAGAATTCTTCCAGACTGATGTTGATTTAGTAGGCCTTCCCGAAGGCGAAGCTGATTTGGAGATAGTGCAGCTCGCACATGCCATCTTCCGATCCTTTGGAGCTACAGAGAAGGACTTTGTTATACGGGTTAATTCCCGTGCGCTCTTGTCTGCTGCATGTAAGGCTACTGGCTACACGGACGAGGAAGGAGTGCGTGAATACTGGCAGCTCCTAGACCGCAAAGCGAAAATGTCTCCTGAGGAATTTGCACTAGCTCGGGGATCACGACCAGATCCACTAAGCGCAGTTGAAGAAGCATCGGATCCTTCTGTTAAGGAGGAGAAAGAGAAACTGCTTGCATGTATTGAGACACTTAAGTCTAGAGGTATTTCAAATATTAAATTTGAGCCTGAGATAGTACGCGGATTTGATTACTACACCGGAATCGTATTTGAGATTCAGGATACTTCCCCTGAAAATCCAAGAGCTTTGCTTGGAGGCGGCAGGTATGACGGACTCGTATCTCTGTTTGGAGGAGATCCACTCCCTGCAGTTGGGTTTGCATTTGGAGATGTAGGACTTATGGACTTCCTAACTACCCATAACTTGCTCCCTGAGAGCGCAAATGTTCCTCATCTATATATTGGAACTCCAACACCTGCTGATATTCCTGGTGCACAGGCATATGCCGCAACACTTAGAGAGAAAACAATGTTCCGTACTTTCGTTAACTTAACGGAGAAGTCTTTGGGAGACCAGATTAAAGATGCCGTTAAAAGAAAGATTCCTTACTTTATTGCATACGGCTCTGAGGAAGCTGCGAAGAAATCAGTTCGTCTTAAAGAACTAGCAACAGGAAAGGAAGAGGAGCTTTTGCAAGATATTGTTATGCAGCATATATACGCTAAGGAACAGAACTCATAACTATGCGGGAGATAACGTTTGATATTGAAACTGCGAATATACTTCCCTCTCTAGCCAGGCAAGATGTTACTCGTCTTGAGCTTGCGGTTGTTGCAATTCACGATTCTGAGACTGGAGAATTTTCCTCATATGCAAAGGAGGAACTTCCAAAACTTTGGCCCATTCTTGAAAAGGCAGATACGCTCATTGGATACAACTCCAACTCTTTTGATATTCCCCTTCTTAATCACTACTACCCCGGAGATCTAACCCAGATACACTCAGTTGATCTTATGGTTGAGGTTCAGCAAGTGCTTGGACGCAGACTCAGGCTTCAGTCTATTGCGGAAGCTACACTAAAAGTTGGGAAATCTGGAGACGGGTTGCAGTCTGTGCGCTGGTGGCAAGAAGGGTTATACGACAAAGTACGTGAGTACTGCATTCAGGATGTACGTATTACACGTCAGCTATATGACTACGCCCTTGAGAAGGGTGTTCTGAAGTACAAGGACCTTAAAGATATACGAGACGTGAAGATAAATACTTCTTCATGGCAGGAGCCGAAAGCTCCTCCTGCATTTACGCATACACTTGAGCTGTAGCTTGAGTTTTTTGAATAGTGTGTTATTTTACTTCCATAGTACCTTTTGGCTGCTTTGGAGGACCACATGCGTACATATATCCACGTTGTTGGGCCCATAAATCCCGATGACGCAATCGCCGAGCTCTATGTGAGGAAGGAGCTGCCGGGAGACTTCCGCGTCCAGTTTATTGATCACGATTCGGACGTCACTCAGGTCACTGCTACAGTCGGCGGAATGACCCGTGAAGAACAAGACGCAAACCAGCAAGCCAAGGTAAGCGTTCTTGAACTGATCGGGCTTGGCCTCGTACAGATCATTCCCAATGCCACTGTGGTCGTAAAGCACGACCGAGGCATCTTCACCGAGTTCAGGAGCGAATACACCCCCAGGACGCCGCCGCCTAAATCCCCTGCTCTACGCACCCCGCGCGTAGAGCAGTTTCATTTCCATACATGCTATGATTTTTGTATATGGTAGACACAGAGCGAATCCGTCGTGAGTACTTTCTTCCGGGCGCCATTGTTATAGCGGGACTTATACTCGCAACAGCGGTATACGTTGTACGTAGCGACACTTCTCCTAAACTAACTGGAGGCAATCCTGAAGCTGTTCGTCCAGTAACTCCAGCAGATCATATTATTGGAAACCCTGAAGCGAAGGTAAAGATTGTTGAGTACGCCGATATTGATTCTGAGTACAGCAAGCAGTTCCAAGCAACCATGCAGCAGATTATGAGTGAGTATGCTGCAGGCGGGCAGGTTGCATGGGTGTACAGACACTTCCCACTTCTGGATAGACACGCCGCGGCAGGCTCTCATGCTGAGGCAGCCGAATGTGCTGCTTTCCTTGGAGACAATGATGCGTTCTGGCGCTTTATTGACGCTGTTCAGGCTGCCGCTCCTCGAGAAAACCAGTTCTCTCCTTCAGGATATCCAGCTATTGTTTCTCAACTTGCACTACCTCCAGGCGAGTTTAATCTCTGTCTTACCAACGGACGTTTTACTAAGAAGGTCTATGACGATATAGCTAACGCTCTTGCGTCTGGTGCAGAAGGTGCCCCTTATACTGTTCTCGTAATTGAAGGCCAGAAGCCTATAGCGATTAACGGTGCGCTCACATATGAGAACATGAAGCAGGTTATAGAGGATGCTCTTGTGAAGGCACAGTAGTATTTGACAGTCAGTTCTCACGTGTGAAAATTAAGGTATTGTCACTCACTAGCATATAGATCTATGTTTGAAAAAATGTTTAAGAATCCGGAAGCAAAGAAACCTGAGCCATCTAATGTAGTTGAGCTTAAGGCTCCTGGCGTTATTGTTCATCCAGGAACAGGCGAAGTACTTGGGAGCGCCTCCACACCTGAGGAAGCAGCGGATCTAATTCGCCAAGCATCAGAGGATAGACGCGAAGCAGCGTAACAAAAGAGCCCCTCGCGGGGCTCTTTTGTTATCCAAACCGTACACTACACCACTCGCAATCTGGGTTCTTGCAGGGCTCATTCCAAAAGGATAGAGAAAGTATTTCAGAAGCAACCTGTTTGATCTGCTCCTCTAGCGCAGTGACTTCTTCCTCGGATATTTCAAATGCCTCAGTTCTTATACGATCCTTCTCATCAGGCTCTACAAATTCAATAACTCCTTCATGCATGTGCTGCGGAGTTTCTGCACGAGAGAGAATCATTTTATAGAAAGACAGCTGGCGATAGTAGTTTCCGTTGCTCTCCTTTGTTTCTCCTTGTATATCGTTCCTACTCTTTGACTTCCCCGTCTTGTAGTCAACAACACGGAATCCTTGTGGTGTCGTATCCATACGATCCAGTGCTCCTCGGACCAAGAGACTTTCATCCCCAGACAAAGGCAAGTACGCCTCAATAGGCTGCTCTGCCTGAGTCTGTTCTGGCCATGAACCACTTCTTTCCTTATGCCAAAGGGTGAGCGAACGCTTTCCCTTTGCTTGTAGATCAAGCAGTTCTCGCTCAGTTAATGGAGAACGCTCAAGTGCCCGCTCAAAGACTGCATACAACCCCTCTGGGCCTATGTCTGTATTCTGGCTTCTCTCATCAGCATATCTCTTTAAAGCAGCATGTACTGCTGTTCCGTACAGCATGAACTTATTCTCAGCCTCTGGTATTCGTAACAGGTTTACGTAGAAGTAGTGCCACGGACACTCCAGATAGTTATTGAGTGCAGTAGGAGAAAGTCCCTGTGCGAAGAATGCAGCACGTAGTGTTGCGCGCTCGTCTTCGGAAGGACCATCCTTTTGTATACCCCTTTCTTGCAAAAGGAAGTCGTCAGCTTCGGGTGCTGTCTCCTGGACCACAATCTCTTGTGCAAGATCTTCAAGAAGTACTGATGGCTCATCAGCGCGTCCCTCTCCACGAGTTTCTGAGTAAGACAAAACCACATGCTCCTTGGCTCGCGTAATAGCTACATAGAAAAGTCTTCGCTCGTCCTCAAGTCCTGCACTTCCTGAAAGAATGTCTGGTAGGTGGAAATGCTCTGCGCGTGCTCGGGTAGACCATACACTTTCTGTCACACGAGGAATAAATACTCTTCTAAATTCTCTCCCCTTTGCACCATGCACGGTCATAATCTTTACGCGAGTTTCGTCAGAAAAGACCCGTCCTGAAAGACTCATTTCTCGCTCTTCATACAACGTAACAAGCTCAAGTGCGCGTGGAAGCTGAGCAGTGTGTTCGCGTCTAACTAAGTCTTCAAATAGAGATAAGAGTGAGCGGACAGCTCCAAGACCCTCAGCCCGATCAGAACTTCCAAGGAGCGCCTTTAAAATTCCCGAGCGAATGAGTGCATGCTCCGCAACAACAGCAGGGCGTTCAATGGAGGCTTCCCGCGCCAATTCTTCAATAAGAGTTCCAAGAGCAATTGCATTCTCGGGAGAGTTTACCTTTGCATGCGTCAGGTCATCAAGAGAGCGAAGAACTTCAACTGCAGGCTTCCTCTCCTTCTTTGCATACTGCATGACACGCCATACGTCTGCTGCTGAGAGTGGGAATGCAGGGAGCGTGAGCACACCTGACAAATACTCATCTCTTGGCTCTGCTACTACAACAAGTAAGCGAAGAAGCGCGAGCACATATCGGTTATGGAGTGCATTACCCTCGCCCTTTGCTGATACTGCAATGTCGTTCCTAATAAGTGCCTCTGCGATATCAGATACGTCTCTGTTACGCCGGACTAACACTGCGATATCGCCAGGAGGAATTCCCTCTTCTATGGTTTCCTTAATCCGGTCAACGAGCATCGCTATTTCCGCCTCAGGTGATGGGCACGTAACGAGTAAAACTGGCTTAGGCGTATGATCTGTCCTAGATACTAACGCTGCACGAGAAAGTCTGGTATCAGGAGACTTTTCAATAAGAGACAGTGCTGAATCTAGGATGGTCTGTGTAGAGCGATAGTTTTCAACTAAGGCAACAATTTTAGTATCTTCATATCTCTGCCTGAAGTAGTGCACATTGTCCAAATCTGCTCCTTGGAATCTATAGATCGCCTGCTTCTCATCTCCCACAATGAAGATATTGGGGCGCTCATGATAGTCACTAATAAGTTCAAGTAAGGCGTTCTGTGAACGGTTTGCATCCTGATGTTCGTCAGCAAGCACATACAAGAGTGACTCCTGAACTTGCCTGAGGAAGGATTCGTCTTCCTTGAGCGCGCGCACTACTTCAAGAATAAGGTCGTCAAAATCATAGCGCTTCTTCCTTGTAAGTTGCTCTTCGTACGCCCGATATACTAAAAGCAAATCTCCTGTTTTTTCAATCTTCTTTTGTAGCTTCTCGTACTCTCCTTTCATCTTGCCCTGGTACTTTCCCTTCTCATGTACCTTGTCAGGGATTGCATCAAATATTTTCTGTTCTTCATCTACTCGCTCCTCAAGCACGTCTAGTGTTATGTGCTCTCGCTTCATAACAGAGATAGCCCGTGCTACTGCTCCGTGGTAGTACAGAGGATCTCCATATGGCCTTAGGTGCTTAACTTCACTTGTGAGAATGGCTTCGTCTAGTATCTCGGCCCGCTCAGCATCTGAAGCAATTTCTGAACCAACAATCTTTGGGAATTGGTCCGGGTACTGCGCAATGAGTGTTTCCGCAAAGCCATGGAATGTATGTATACGCACTTTCCATGCAGTACTTCCAATTATCTTTGCAAGGCGACTTCGCATTTCTGCTGCCGCAGCATCTGTAAATGTGAGGGCGAGAATAGCGTCCGGAGGCGTGTCAGTCTTCTGGAGAATATTCGCAATACGGAGCGTGAGTACCTGAGTCTTTCCTGTTCCAGGTCCCGCTATCACAAAGACAGGTCCTTCAATAGAATCTACGGCAAGTCTCTGGCCTTCATTGAGTGATTCGTATGCGTCTTTAAAGGCCACGGGGTCTTTCATAGAGATAGTGTACCTGACTTAAGGCAGTCTAAGAAAGGCACAACAAAAGCCCGCATATACGGGCTTTTATTTAGTAACTCTTCAGTCTCCTACTCTTGTCATGCGTTCTAATCTTTTCAAGAGCTTTAGCCTCAATCTGGCGAATACGCTCGCGCGTAACTCCAAACTCTTTTCCTACCTCTTCAAGGGTGTGATAGACCCCATCAAGAAGTCCGTGACGCATCTCAAGAATCTTTCGCTCCTTAGGGCTAAGATCTTCAAGGATATCGCGAACTTGTTCACCAAGAATACGTTCTGAAGACTCCTGTACTGGAGATGGTATCTTATCGTCCGCAATAAAGTCTCCAAGAGTTGAACGATCATCATCATCTGATCCAATAGGATTCTCAAGTGATAGTGTATCCTGATTAATCTTCTCAATCTGATAGATTTTATCTACCTCAACACCCATCTCAACTGCAATCTCTTCAGGCTGTGCATCACGTCCAAGTACCTGAGAAAGTCGTCTTGAAACTTGCTTGTACTTAGCAATGGTCTCAACCATGTGCACAGGGATACGAATGGTACGAGACTGGTCTGCAAGTGCGCGAGTTATAGCCTGGCGAATCCACCACGTCGCATACGTTGAGAACTTGAATCCCTTATTCCAATCAAACTTATCAACGGCTTTGAACAAGCCAAGATTTCCTTCCTGAATAAGGTCTAGGAGTGTGAGGTCTGGAGAGCGACCTACATACTTCTTTGCGATAGATACAACGAGACGAAGGTTGGAACGCGCAAGAATATTGCGTGCTTCGTCATCCCCGCGCTCAATACGCTGAGCAAGCTCACGCTCTTCAGCTGCAGTTAGAAGTGGGTACTGTCCAATCTCACGCAGATAAATCTGTATAGAATCATACGCAGCTGAATCTCTTCCTTTAATGTTGCGAGTTGCGAGGTACTGATCTGTAGCATCCTCAAGCATACCTCCCTCCAAAATATCAATGCCTGCAATAGTGAAGCGCTCGTATAGCTCATCCAAGAACATGATGTCGTCCTCAACATGAGGAAACTCCTTGAGGATCTCACTGTAGGTGATGTACCCGCGCTCCTTACCTTTCTTAATAAGCATTTCTGCCTTATCAAGCTTCTGTGCAGCAGCTTTTGCTTTAGCACCCTTAGCTGCAGCGCGTACTACATTCTTAATCTGTTCCTTCTTTACAGGCTTCTTTGCTGGAGTCTTTTTTGCAGCAACTTTCTTAACAGTCTTTTTAGCAACTGGTTTCTTTGCAACCTTTTTAGGTGCAGTCTTCTTTACTGCCTTTTTAGCAGCAACTTTCTTAACTACCTTCTTTGCAGGTTTCTTTGGGGCCATGGAATTGTGAAGAAAAGTGAATAATGGAAAACACTATGTAAAAGTGGCAAGCGCCTGTGCGAGAGAGCGGCATTCTTCACTCGCTTCTTGTATTTCTTTCTTGTTTTGAGAGGCTTCCGCTACGCGAAGACGCACGGTTGCGTCACCAAGACGCTCCGTGAGGATTGTTTTCTCAAACACTGTTATGAGGTCGTCCGCCGCCAATTCTTCCGGTGCCTCGCCATAAGCGATCCCTGCCTCGAATATAACCTGTTCGGGAGGAGGCTCGTCCGGAAACGGTGCGCCGATAATACGAGCGTACGCGTCCTTGAGCCGTTTTGCAAGTGCTGTTTCAGGATAACAAGCAACTAGGGCACGCATTGAGAGGTCCAAACTCACACTTGTGCGTGAGGCCTCCTTCTTTGGGGCTACTACAGCGGGTATGGGCTTTTTCTCCTCCCCTTCCTTAGGCAGGCGCGCAAGTGCCTGGCGGAGCGCTTCTGGTGTAGATCCAAGACGCTGTGCAGCAATACCAACGAAGTGCTCTCGCTCCATGGGGCTTTGAATTGCAGCTATCAAGGGGAGTACCACTTGCTCCGCCTTAATAATAAGACGGTGTGAGTCCTTTTCGCTTTCAGAGAGTACAGAAAGGAAGAACTCAATAATAGGAAGCGCCTCAGACACACGCTTAGTAAACTCCTTCGGATCTTCCGTTGCTAAATCTGCCGGATCCTTTCCTTCAGGCAAGCGCACTGCCTTTACGCGAAGTCCTGCCTTAAGCGCAACAAGTGCACTCTTCATAGAAGCGTTCAGTCCTGCCCTATCGCTATCAAGCGCAAGCATAAGATTGTCTGCGTACCGCTTAATAAGACTCAGATGGGTTGGGGTGAGAGCCGTTCCTGAAAGCGCAACGGTATTTGTAAATCCAATCTGATGCAGTATAAGGAGATCCATCTGTCCCTCAACAAGCAGTGCAAACCCTCTCGTACGTATCGCATCCTTTGCTTTGTGCATGCCAAAAAGAATCTCAGACTTCCTGTATAGTTCTGTCTCCGGAGAATTGAGATACTTTGCCTGATCGTTTGGATCAAGTGCTCTGCCCGTAAACGCAACCGTACGGCCTGCAGTATCCTGTATCGGAAACATAAGTCTGTTCCTAAAGCGGTCGTACCATGTTCCCTTCTTCTCATCAGCTTCTTTTATGAGTCCCGCAGCAACTAATTCCTCCGTGCTGAACCCAGATGCACTCAAAGATTCAAGCACAGTACGCCACGCATCCGGAGCGAATCCTAAATTCCAATCTTTAATGCTCTTCTCGGACAACCCTCTAGACCGCGCGTATGTATATGCATCTCCTTTTGAATCAAGCAAAGAAGTATACAAAGCCTGTGCGCGTGACATTGCTTCATACAGCCGGTCCTGTTTTCCCTTGTCTTGTTTGCTTCCGGTATACACCATTTCAACCCCTGCTTTCTCAGCAAGAATCTTGAGCGCCCCCTTAAAA
Source organism: Patescibacteria group bacterium UBA6241 (assembly GCA_002441425.1). Taxonomy (GTDB): domain Bacteria; phylum Patescibacteriota; class Minisyncoccia; order Phycocordibacterales; family Phycocordibacteraceae; genus C7867-001. The sequence continues at coordinate 339,508 of DJWB01000001.1, forward strand.
TCAACACCTTCCATCTTCTGCACGAACTCAAACTGGTCTCCGCCTTGTCCTGAAGAGAAACAATAGTACGTTCCGCGTTCAGGATTTACATAGAATGAAGGGGTCTTCTCCTTGTTAAAAGGAGAGAGGCCTTTATAGTTGCGGCCCGATTTTGTGAGCTTTACGTAGGGTGCAACAACCTCAAGAATGGAGAGTTTTTCCTTTATTTTCTGGACAGTATCCATGGATAGCTCTAGTGTACCGTATCTTAGATTCCTTAGCCTTACGCACGGGAAGTTTGCTAATTCCATAAAAGTGAAGTACAAAAGTTCATACGTTCCTTCTATCTGTCCTTAGAGAGGCCTTGAAATGGCAAACTTTGTCCATGTCTATAGGCCTTGCGGGATTCTTATATATCTTCGCGGCCTACAAGAAGACAGCGAGTGCTGCGTGATACCGTACCAGCACTCTCTGCAGCTTGCGATCGCCGATAGCATCGTACAGCAAAGAAGGCGGATGCTTCCTCAGGAGCTTACATTCCTGAGAATGCATCTGAATCTCACCAGAAAGGAGTTTGCTTCCCTCTTTGGAGTTACGAAAGCTGAAGTTGTTGAGTGGGAGCTTGGATCAAAAACTCCAAGAATATCCCACGAGGCGGGCCTCCGGCGCTACATCTTCACTTCTCGCTTCAGAAAGGCACCAGACGCAAGCGAACTTCTCAGTTGGAATGCGCAGGTGAAGAATCCAGAAGATCTCTACTATATCTTTGACGCTTCATCTCCACCAAGTTACAGATTAATCAGGACCCCTACCGTATAAGTGGGGTCCTTTTTATATGCAAAATCCCTCTCATTTCTGAGAGGGATTTTGCAACCTGAACGGTCTTTAGATTATGCAGCGGGTTCCTCTGCAAGACGCTCTACCTCAAGGGCACGCATCTGTGCAGCTCGTCTTTGCTGCATTCCATCAATCGCAGCGTGCTTCTTAGAGCCGTTGAATCCAGTTCCTGCTGGAATAAGGCGTCCAAGAATAACGTTCTCCTTAAGACCGCGAAGTGTATCAACCGATCCCTTTAGAGATGCGTTGATAAGAATCTTCGTAGTCTGCTCAAAGGACGCAGCTGAGAGGAATGAGCGACGAGAAAGTGCAGACTCCTTGATACCAAGCACCATTTCGCGTGCCTTTGGTGCAATCTTGCCCTCTCCCTCCATCTCCTTAACCTCTTCCTCAAACTCCCACTGCTCAACTACATCTCCAACAGAGTAATCTGAATCACCTGTCTCTGTAATCTTTGCACGTGAGAACATCTGCTTCACCACAACTTCCAAGTGCTTGCGGGATACAGATGCACCCTGTAGCTCATAGATCTTGCTGGTCTCAGCAATGATGTACTCCTGAACTGCGGCGCGGCCGGCGCGCTCAAACAATTCATCAAGGTCTGCAGAACCATCAGAAAGGAATTGTCCCTTCACTACAGTCTGGCCCTCCTTAACAAGTGCCTGACGAGGATAGGTAAGTACGTACTCAGTGTTAGAGCCATCCTTCTTACCCTGTCCAGCCTCTGGAGTTACCACAACAACCTTGTCTCTGCCTTGCTCGCGGATCTCCGCAATCAAGCCATCAAACTTAGATATTGCTGCGGCATTCTTTGGAGAGCGCTTCTCAAACACTTCCTCAATACGAGGAAGACCTGAGGTAATGTCTCCACCCACAGATGCAGTTCCTCCAGCGTGGAAGGTACGCATAGTGAGCTGCGTTCCTGGCTCACCAATAGCCTGTGCTGCAATGGTTCCTACTGCCTCTCCAAGATCAACTGGGAGCTGCGTAGAGAGATCCATTCCGTAACACGTGCCACAGATACCATAGCGAGTCTCACATGCCATTGGAGAACGAACAGACACGCTTGATACAGATTCGTCTGCAGCAATAGTCTGCGCATCCTCAGCTGAAAGATAGGTTCCCTTCTTAAAGCCTGCAACCTCAAGCGCAAGCGTGCGTCCGCGAATCGCTTCAGCGAAATCAATCTTGATTCCTGATGCTGATACGCGATTGATTGCAACGCCACGCTTCGTACCACAATCCTTCTCAGTGATGATTGAGTCCTGTGCTACGTCAAACAAGCGACGAGTAAGGTATCCTGCGCGTGCAGTTCCAAGCGCGGTGTCAGTAAGACCCTTACGTGCACCGTGTGTGGACATGAAGTACTCAACTGGGTTAAGTCCCTCAGTCATTGAAGACACAATCGGCACTTCAATGGTCTCTCCCGCAGTGTTCTGGATCAGACCCTTCATACCAGCCATCTGGGTTAGGTTTCCGATAGAACCACGAGCACCGGAGCGTACCATGTCATGCACAGATCCTGTTGGATCAAGCGCGTCTTCAACAAGCTTCTCTACCTCAGTCTTAGCACCGTGCCAGACTTCAATAACCATGCGGCGCTTCTCTTCCTCAGAGAGAAGTCCGTCCTGGAAGTCTCCCTCAATACGCTCAACCTTAGTACGTGCTGCGGTTACAATTGCCCCCTTTCCTTCAGGAACAGACACGTCATCAAGAGACCATGAGACACCAGACTTAGTGGCGTACTCAAAGCCGAAACGCTTCACCTTGTTTACGATTCCCGGTACTGCATCAATGCCGTATTTATCAATACAGTCATTCATGATGCCAGTGATCACCTTCTTGCTGATTGCGTCATTCACGAACGGGTAGTCAGCAGGAAGCACGGTGTTGAACAAGAGACGTCCTACGGTTGTCTCAAAGATTCCGTCACCCATAACTGAGTACTTAGCCTTTCCTGCAACCGGAAGAACGTTAATTACAGCTCGTAGATCAACTGCCCCGTACTCATGTGCGAGAATCGCAGCGTTTGGAGACTGGAAGTAGTTTCCTTCTCCCTTAGATCCTGGCATAGCCTTTGTAAGCCAGTAGGTTCCAAGCACGATATCAAGCGGCTTCTGCGTCATAACAATCATTTCGCCAGAACCTGGCTTGAGAATGTTCTTGTTTGCAGACATAACGTTTGCAGCCTCCCACTGTGCTTCTTCTGAAAGCGGTACGTGGATCGCCATCTGGTCTCCGTCAAAGTCCGCGTTGAACGCAGGACATACGAGCGGGTGAAGCTGGATCGCATCACCTTCAATAAGACGAGGACGGAATGCCTGAATACCCTGACGGTGCAGTGTTGGCGCGCGGTTAAGCAATACGTGCTTGCCCTGAATCGCCTCTTCAAGAATCTCCCATACCTCAGCAACTCCATCTTCAATCAAGCGACCCGCACCACGGATGTTGAACGCAAGCTCGCGCTGCAAGAGTCCTGCAATAACGAATGGGCGGAAAAGCTCAAGTGCCATGTGCTTTGGAAGACCACACTCATCAAGCTCCAAATCAGGTCCCACTACAATTACTGAGCGGCCTGAGTAGTCCACACGCTTTCCAAGCAAGTTCTGTCGGAAGTATCCCTGCTTACCCTTAAGGTAGTCAGCGAGTGACTTAAGCGGACGGCGCTGTGATGGCGTGAGTGCTCCTGCTGACGCTCCTCCCTTGCGGATTGAGTTGTCTAGCAATGCATCAACTGCCTCCTGAAGAATACGCTTCTCGTTGCGGAGAATAACTTCAGGTGCATGAATATCAAGCAACTTCTTAAGACGGTTGTTGCGGTTGATAACACGGCGATACAGATCGTTAACGTCTGAGGTTGCGTGTCGTCCTCCTTCAAGTGCCACCATCGGGCGAAGTGCCGGAGGAATAACTGGGATCTTCGTGAGGAACATCCATTCAGGACGTACCTTTGATGCAATCATTGAAGAGATGAGCGAGATACGCTTTGCAAGCTTCTCACGCTCAGCTGCTGCTGCCTTTGGATAACGCTCCTCAAGCGTTGCCTTGAGGTCCTCAAGCTTAAGAGTGCGGAAGATATCGTAGATAGCCTCAGCTCCAATCTTTGCCTCAAAGAGAGTTCCGTAACGAACTGAGAAGCGGTGGTACTGCACTTCATCAAATACCTTTCCAACAACCACGCTCTCAATCTCGTTCTTCGCTACAGTCATCTTCTCCTTAAGCGTGTCGCGCTCTTGGTCAGTTGCTGCTGCCTTGTGCTTAGTCTTGTACTCGTTCTCAAGCTCAGCAAGGATGCGCTTCTTCACGTCTTCAGCGACTTTCGTCACAATGTACCCCGCAAAGTACACAACCTTCTCCAAGTCTGCAGAAGGAATACCAAGAATAAGTGCCATGCGGCTTGGCATGGAGCGAAGGAACCAGATGTGCGCTACAGGTGTAACGAGCTCAATGTGGCCCATACGCTCACGACGCACAATTGAACGGGTGATTTCAACACCACACTTGTCACACACAATACCCTTGTAACGGATACCTTTGTACTTTCCGCAGTAACACTCGTAATCACGCTCAGGACCAAAGATCTTTTCGTCAAAGAGTCCGTGCTTCTCAGAGCGCTGGGTGCGGTAGTTAATTGTCTCTGGTTTCGTGATTTCTCCACGAGACCACGACAGGATGCGCTCAGGTGAAGCGAGCGATAGGCGAAGCGCGTTCCAATCTAGGGAACGTGGTGCCATCGGACGCTTTCCGGAGGAATTCATGGGAGTTGCCATATTAGTTCAAGAGGATTAGACGTCCGATCGGCCTTCCATAGGCTCTATATCAAGAGCAAGACCGCGGATCTGATTAGTAAGTACTGCGAACGATGCAGGAGTTCCCGCATGCGATACAGGCTCACCCTTCACGATGGCATCAAAGGTCGCAGAGCGTCCCTGAATATCATCAGACTTAATGGTGAGCATCTCACGGAGTGTGTAGGCAGCTCCATATCCAAGGAGCGCCCACACTTCCATTTCTCCAAAGCGCTGTCCTCCGTTCTGTGCCTTTCCTCCAAGCGGCTGCTGGGTGATAAGGCTGTACGGACCGATTGAGCGCATGTGGATCTTGTCCTCCACCATGTGATGCAGCTTGAGCACATACATGTAGCCCACTGATATTGGCTGCGCAAAGGCTTCTCCAGTGCGGCCATCAAAGAGCTTCATCTTGCCTGAGCGATCAAACCCTGCTGCCTCAAGCTCTCCACGAATCTCGTCAGCAGTTGCTCCTGCAAACGGAGGAACAATAGCCTGATAGTTAAGGGTGTGTGCTGCAAGACCAAGGTGAAGCTCAAGAATCTGTCCAAGGTTCATACGTGAAGGCACACCAAGTGGAGTCAAAATGATGTCCACTGGATTTCCGTCCTTGTCGTATGGCATGTCCTCAACAGGAAGCACGCGAGAGATAACTCCCTTGTTTCCGTGACGTCCTGCGAGCTTGTCTCCCACTGATACGTTACGAACCTGCGCTACCGTTACGACAATCTTCTTGATGATGCCGCTCTCAAGCTGGTCTCCCTGCTCGCGACTGAAGACGCGTACGCCGATAACACGGCCACGCTTTCCTCCCTCCATACGAAGTGAGGTGTCTTTCACGTCTTTCGCCTTATCTCCGAAGATAGAACGAAGGAGTCGCTCTTCAGGAGTGAGCTGCGTCTCTCCCTTAGGAGTTACCTTTCCAACGAGAATGTCTCCAGGACGTACTTCAGCTCCAATGCGCACTACTCCTTCCTCATCAAGGTTCTTCAAACGAAGTTCTCCAACGTTAGGAATGTCGTGTGTGGTTACCTCAGCACCAAGCTTGGTGTCACGCACTGCACACTCAAAGTCCTCAATGTGAACGGTGGTGAACTTAGACTCTTCAACAAGACGCTCAGACACGATAATCGCGTCCTCATAGTTAGCGCCGCTCCAGCTCATGAATGCAACACGAACGTTCTGTCCGAGTGCCATCTGTCCCTGGTCTGATGAAGAAGCGTCTCCAAGTACGTCTCCCTTCTTAACCTTGTCTCCTGTCTTTACGATAGGACGCTGCATGAATGCAGAGTTCTGGTTGGTCTGAGTAAGACCCTGAAGCTTATACTCATGATCCTTTCCACTTGCAGGAGTAACAATAATGCGACGTGCATCTGCATATGACACAGTACCCGCTTCCTCAGCAATAATGAGACGACCTGTGTTACGTGCTGCATGTCCTTCAATACCCGTAGCAACGAGCGGTGCCTCTGGAATGAGAACCGGTGTTGCCTGCTTCTGCATGTTTGAACCCATGAGTGCACGGTTCGCATCATCATGATCCACGAAAGGAATCATCGCTGTTGCAGCTGAGAACATCTGATACGTAGACGCATCAATGTAATCAATCTCATCGCGATGAACCACAGCTGGCTCTCCTCCCTTACGAGCTTCAATAGTGTCAGGGATAATTCGTCCCTTAGCGTCAACAGGAGTTGCTGCGTGCGCTATTACATGTGACTCCTCATCAAGCGCGTTGAGGTACTCAATTTCTTCAGTAACAGTTCCCTTGGTTACCTTTGCATACGGAGTTTCAATAACACCGAACTCGTTCGTACGCGCATGGAGTGCGAGACGAAGGATAAGACCAATGTTTGCTCCTTCAGGAGTGTGAATTGGGCAGAGACGTCCGTAGTGCGATGGGTGCACGTCGCGCACCTCAAAGCCTGCACGCTCGCGAGTTAGACCTCCCGGTCCAAGCGCTGAAAGCGTACGCATGTTCTCAAGCTCAGCAAGAATGTTCTGCTGATCCATGAACTGTGAGAGCTGGTTAGCAGTGAAGAACTCACGCACTGAAGCAGATAGTGGACGGGGGTTCACAAATGCCATTGGCAATGAAGTCTCAGACTCAATCGTAGACATGCGGTCCTGGATGTTTCGCTTCATGCGAGACATACCAACGCGCATACGTGCCTGGAGCAATTCTCCAACGAAACGCACACGGCGGAAGCCGAGGTGATCAATATCGTCAGGAACAGCGTTCGGGTCCTGGTTCATGCGTGCGATCTCTCCAACGATGCGAAGAAGATCGTCCAGAGTTAGTGCGCGCTGCTCAAGTGACTTCTTGTCTGTAGGAAGAGAGAAACGAGCGTTCAAGCGATGGCGTCCAACCTTTGAGAGGTCATAGCGATCAGCAGCAAAGAGTGCGTTCACATACTGCTTTGCGTTGTCTGGGGTCGCCAAATCACCGTCGCGCATGCGGCGGTGTATTTCAACATATGCGTCCTCAACACTCTGTGCGGTGTCGTGCGCGAGTGTTGCTGTAAGTGCATTGGTTCCTACTTCGTCCCCAATGAACTTCTTTAGAATGTCTTCGCGGGTTCCAGCGCCAAATACGCTAAGAAGGTGCGTAACAGGGAATTTACGTTTGCGATCAATCTTAACGAAGATTGCACCGTCTGAATCTGATTCAATCTCAATCCATACACCACGTGCAGGAATAATCTTCGCTCCAAAGAAGTTGCGTCCCTTAGTCTCCTCCGCAACAAAGAATGCACCGAATGAACGAGCAAGCTGAGGCACGATAGCGCGCTCAACTCCAGATACGATGAAGCTACCGTGTGGCGTCATCATCGGAATATCAGAGAGGAAAATCTCCTGAGTCTTCTCTGAACCAAAGGTCTTGTTTACGAGTGTAACTGAAGCCTTAAGTGGAGCTTCGTAGGTACGCATGTTCTCGCGCGCTTCCTCTTCAGTTCCTTTAGGATCACCCACCTCAAATCCGTCAAAGCGGAGTTCAAATTTCTTTCCTGAATAATCTTGGACTGGAGAGAACTCCTTAAAGAGCTCCTTGATTCCATCGGCCAAAAGCCAATTGAAAGATTCCCGCTGGTGGCCTACCAGGTCAGGAAACTCAACACGCGGAGCGCGGTATGCGCCGAATGTCTTTGGCACGAGCTTTTTTTGCTGCATGTCAGGTCTGTATTATCTGGCCCCAAACGCCAAACGGGCTCATGTATGCATGAGCCGCGTCCCTCGTTATGGAGACGCTGTTTTTAAAATCGCACTTGGTTTTCTCTTCCCCTCTATCCCCCGTTACTCAATCTCGTTCCCTAAATATACCGTGAAGACACAGAAGCGGTCAAGGTGGCTGTGGAAAGGAAAAAGCGACCCTCCGAAGAGAGCCGCTTGGGGATTGCGAGATGCAATCAAGATGCGGTTCGCATGGTCCAGCGCGCGGGCAGCCGAACGAAGGGTCCCCGCGGAGCGGTCTTCATCGCGAGCCAGGTGAGGCCGGCGATGACGACGCACCCCGAGGCCACACTGCGATCGGTGGCGACCAGATAGTGCACCAGGACCATGCCGATGATCGGCAGGCCGAGCGTGCGATAGATCCGGCCCACGTCGCGCCAGCCGATGCGCTCGCAGGTGCACGCACCTTGCGCATAAATGGCGACCGCAGTTGCCAGCATCAGGCCGAGCGAAACCGCGAAGGTGAACATCCCCATCCACAGACTTCCGTCGGTGGGCATGGACGCCACGCTCATGGTCAGGAACGAGAAGGCGTAGGGCGTCGGCCCCTTGCCCATATCCGTCCAGCTGCTGGCCGTGTCGGTCTGAAGGAAGAAGCACAGGAAGAGCGCCGCAATCGCGATGCCCGTCAGGATAATTCCGCTCAGATCGTCCTGGCCGATGAGAAGCGCAGCAAAGATGCCGCACGCTCCCAGAAACAGTGCATGTAGTCGCATTCTTAGATCCCCCAGGAACAATTTTGACATCCTGGCACAACGCCAGGTTCCCTTAAACTATAACAAATATAGGGATATTGTCAATCTTAACTCTCTGTTGTGCAATGAAAAAGGACGGAGAGATTCCGTCCTTTAGGCATAGCCGCTTGGGTCCTCGGGTCTCCCGAGATCGTCCCTGCGTATCTGCACTGGGCCTGTCTTCATTTGTCCCCTGAGGGTAAGCGAGTACTCCAGGTTCCCAGAGACACGTTCGCGGCAGGCAACCCACGTCTTGCGATTGAAGTCCTGAAGAACAAGCTGCACAGCAAGCTCAGTGGGTGTCTCAAACATATCCGCAAAGGCCGGGAGTATTCTCCGGAAAAGCGAGACAGGCTTGTGGATCCGTTTCAGATAGCGCTGCGTTCGCACCGCTTCCTGAATTTCTGAGACACTGCTCCAGGATTTCCCAGAGAGCGTGTCGTAGACTTCGTCAAATAAGGACATGGCGCCCCCCTTTCCGAGCCGATTAAACTATATAAAACGCTTTTTGACTACTTCTTTCGTTTCGCTCTGAATTCATCAATCTTGGCATGATTTCCTGTCTGTAGAACTTTAGGGACACGATAGTTCTTTCCTTCCCACTCAATATTCTCAGGACGTGTGTACACCGCAGGCGAAGCCACGCGTCTCTCCTCAACCGATTCGTCTTTCCCGAGTACTCCCGGAAGTCTACGAGTTATCGCATCAACCATCGCAAGCGCAGGAACTTCTCCTCCTGTGTACACTGCCTCACCTACGGCAAATGTCTTAACGGGTGCCATAGTCTTAAGCATCTTGAGCGCACGATCATCAATACCCTCATAACGCCCACAAACAAATGCAACTTCGTCATAAGTGGCGAGCTGATCTGCATCTTTGTTCGTGAACTGTTTTCCAGAAGGACTGAACCAGACGATAAGCTTTGTTCCCTTTCTCCTCCCAAAGGCTTTCTTAACTGCCTTCACTACAGGGAGTGCCGTCATAACCATACCTGGACCTCCCCCGTACGGTCGCTCGTCAACTTTTCCCCATTTGTTTGTTACGAAATCTCTCGGGCTTTGATACGAGACGGAGATCTTTTTGTTTGTGCGTGCTCTGCCCAATATTGATGCAGAGAGATATGCATCACATGCTTCTGGGAAAAGTGTTATGAGATGAAATTTCAACATAAGCCAAAAAGCGGCAGAGATGCCGCTTTATTGTATGCCCTCAAGTGCGTCTTCAAGAGTTTTAGTATCTTCTTGGAAGCGCTTTCCTCCTGAAGGCTCATTTATCTTTAAGTTCACGCGCGCGTTGTGCTTCATTCCTACCACACGCAATAGGGTGCGGAGTGCTTTAGCTATGTTGCCATCACGTCCAATTATCTTACCCATGTCCTCAGGAGCAACCGTGAGAGTAAGAAGTACTCCCATCTCGTCTACTGAACGGGTAATGACTACTGCCTCCTGGTTATCAACCAGAGCTTTAATCGTGAAGTCTAGAAATGCGTGATCTTGTTCCATAGGTCGTGTCGTTACTGAAATCGGAATATATGTGGAATGGTAATCAAGGCGCTCGTGCGCCTATACTGCACTACGCAGCAACCTCTTCTTCCTTTGGCTCTTCTGGAGCCGCCTCTTCTACTGGAGTCTCCTCAGGAGTAGCTTCCTCTGCAGGTGCTTCTACAGCCTCAGCTGCTTTTGCAGCTTCAGCCTTTGCTGCCTCTTCTGCGGCTGCCTTTGCAGCTGCTTCTTCCTCAGCCTTCTTAGCTACGTTCTTCTCCAAGTTCTTCTTTGAGATAACAGCAACTTTCTCTCCTGAAAGAACACCGTTCTTGATAAGAAGGTTCTTTAGAGATGGAGATACCTGAGCTCCCTTTGCAATCCATTCCTGGATGCGCTCTGCCTTGTAGGTAATCTGCTTAGTCTTTGGGTTGTAGGTACCCACAAGATCAACGTACTTTCCGGCCTTAGGGCCAGCAGTCTTTTCAAGGACTGCCATACGGAAAGAGGCGTCGTTCTTACGACCAATGCGCTGGAATCGGATCATCAACATATGTAGGCGGAAGAGTACCAAAGGAATGCCTTGCCGTCAAAGAATTCCCTAATAGCTCAGTACCCTGCATAGCATAAACGTCTCAATCTGCTACAGTTCAGAGAACATGCCGATACAGAAAGACACTATCTACGAGGGCCCGATTACCATTATTAAGACCGGAAAGGGTTTCTTTTCATACGACCCAAACGAGGACGATCTCTTTATTCCTGGAGAGGGACTCGGAGGTGCCTTCCCTGGAGACACCGTTAAAGTTCAGTTTACAGGCTATGAGCTAGACCGCCGCACAGGCAAGAAGCGCCCTTCAGGACGCGTTGTTGAGGTTATAGAGCGCAACCGCGAGACCTTTGTTGGAAAGCTTTTTGAGAACAAGGAGGAGAACCTCACTATGCTCGCTCCAGACTGGAAGAAGATGTACGTACCTTTTGTTGTTAAGGGAGAGTCGCTTCCTATTGGACATAAAGTTGTGATTCGCTTTAAGGGATGGAACAAGCATCAGCCATACCCTTGGGGAGAACTTGAGGAGATTATCGGTCCTGCTGGAGAGCACGAGACTGAGATGCGCGCACTCGCCCTGTCTCAGGGATTCCGTTCTGACTTCCCGCCTGGCGTACAAAAGGAAGCACAGTATTTGGAAGAGCACGGCAAGCAGATGCTCAAGGATGGTGCCGATGAAGGTATCGCTGCCGGAACTCGCAAGGATTTCCGTGATGTAACCACCTTCACCATTGACCCCTTTGACGCAAAGGATTTTGACGACGCACTCTCTGTACGCACGCTTCCAAATGGAAACGTAGAGGTAGGAGTCCACATTGCAGACGTCTCACACTTTGTACGTCCCGGTACTTCAATTGATCAGGAGGCTAGAAAGCGATCAACATCGGTATATCTCGTAGACCGCACCATTCCGATGCTTCCTCATGTTCTCTCAACGAATCTCTGTTCCCTAAATCCAAACGAAGACCGTCTTGCAATGTCGGCCGTCTTTGAACTAGACCAGGAAGCTGGAATAGTTTCTCGTTGGTTTGGTCCCACGGTTATTCACTCAGACAAGCGCTTCACGTACGAAGATGCGCAATCTGTACTTGATCAGCAAGCAGGAGAATTACTTGAGGAGTTAAATATTCTCAAGGCGTACGCAGACAAGATTCGCGCACGCAGAACACGGAAAGGGGCTATTGCCTTTGATACTCCTGAGGTAAAGATTCTTCTTGATGAGACAGGTAAGCCAATAGAGATAGTGCTTAAGGAGCGTAGAGATACGAACCTTCTTATTGAGGACTTCATGCTTCTAGCAAATGAGGCAGTTGCGGAGTTTCTTACCTCTGAAATGAAGAAGGCGCATATTACGGGAGGGACTATATACCGTGTACATGATTCTCCAGACGCAGACCGTATAGAGAATCTCGCTCAGTTCCTTCAGGTTATGGGATACAACCTGCCTGTTGCTGCAGGAAAAGTTAAGGGAGACGATGTGAATACGCTTCTCAAGCAGGTTGAGGGAAAGCCAGAGGAATACCTCATTAAAATGGCGACACTTCGCTCTATGGCAAAGGCGGTGTACAGCACCAAGAACCTTGGACACTTTAGCCTTGCCTTTGAAGCCTACACGCACTTCACTTCCCCTATCCGCCGCTACCCCGATCTTCTTATTCACCGACTCGCCAAGCACTACACTATTAGCGCTGCATTTGGAAAGAACGAGTACGCAGAGCTAGATCAGCTTGCTACACATGCTTCTGAGAGAGAAACTGCTGCTGTTGAGGCAGAGCGAGACTCTATAAAGATGAAGCAGGTTGAGTACATGAGCGAACACATTGGAGAAGAGTTTGCTGCAGTTATCTCAGGAGTTTCTGACAGAGGTATCTTTGTTGAACTCACAGAGAGCCGTGCTGAAGGTATGATTCGCATTCGTGACCTTGGAGACGACTACTTCGTATATGACGAAAAGAGATATCGTATTGTTGGCGAGAAGACACAAACCGTATACGCACTTGGCGACCCGGTTCGTGTAAAGCTGCTTGCGGCACGACTCGCTGAACGGGAACTAGATTTTGCACTCGTTGTCTAGCAAAAGCCCAAGGAAACCCTTGGGCTTTTTGCTTATACTCTGGAGTAATCCCCTGCTAATTTATATTCTTCCGTATCCACCACCTCTTAATAGCAGGAATTGTAAGTGTTGAAAGAAGAAATCCTAAAGTTGGAATGATAGCTCCAAGATAGAAATCGGACACACCAATCACGTAGAGAGCTAAAGACGCAACTATATAAGTAATTGCCGAGACTAAAAGCTTTCTAAAAAGACTGGTCTCCCAAGCTTTGTCCGCTTCTACGCGAGCATTCCTTTCCTGTATTGCTTCAAGTTCCTTTTCAAAATCCATACCAGCTTCCTAAAGCAGCCCTCTCCCTCGCATCGCCTCTGCAATCCGTTCCAGTGCAACTGCGTATGACGCGTCTCTGAGAGAAATGCCTCGCTCAGCAGCAAAGTCTGCAACACTCTTATATGCCTTTCGCATTGTTGTCTGCATTCCCTCCCGCACAATATCAGCGCTCCAGTAATATCCAGAACGATTCTGCACCCATTCAAAATATGAGACGGTAACCCCGCCAGCGTTCGCAAGCACGTCCGGAATAACCACCACACCTTGTGCCGCAAGTGCTGCGTCTGCTTCTGGTGTTATAGGTCCGTTAGCTACTTCAAGAATAATGCCCGCCTGTATGCTTTCAACATTCTCTTTAGTTATTTGCTCTTCAAGCGCAGCAGGTACCAAGACATCAGCAGCAACAGACAATACTTCTTCAACAGTTCCTACCGTTACACCCTCCATGTGCGCTCCTGCATCAGGTATGTGATTCCCTGCCTCTTTAAAGGCAAGCACTTTATCCATATCAAGTCCGTCTACTGAGGAAAGCGTCCCTTTGCTGTCTGCGATTGAAACAACGCTCATACCCATTGAGTACAGGAGATGCGCAGCCTGCCCGCCAGCGTTCCCTGCTCCTTGAACTGCTGCTGTGAGAACATCTGCCTCCAGGTGTCTGTCTTCAAGAAGTGCCTTCAGTACTTCTACTGCGCCATCTGCAGTTGCAGTGTCTCTTCCCAAAGAACCTCCCAGAGAAAGAGGCTTGCCAGTAATCATTGCTGGCTGGCTCTTGCCCGTAATACGCTCATACTCGTCTAGCATCACTCCCATAATCTCTGAGTTGGTATACACATCAGGAGCAGGAATATCTTGATCAGGACCAATGTGATCAGAGAATGCCTTTACATATTCACGCGCTAGCAAGTGAAGATCCTTTTGAGAAAGTTTCTTTGGATCAACTGCAACACCTCCCTTTGCTCCTCCAAGCGGGATACCCACAACCGCACACTTAATTGCCATCATGGCAGCGAGCGCTGACACTTCGTCTTCATCCGCCTCAGGATGAAAGCGAATGCCTCCCTTGTAGGGTCCTCTCGCATTATTAAACTGCACGCGATATGCGGGGAATGTTCCTGTACCTCCCGCCTCAAGCGGGATAGTAAGTTCTGCTCGCAATACCCGATTAGGGGTCATGAGCTTTTTCTGAACTTCCTCCGAGAACCCAAGAAGCGTACTTGCTTTGCCTACGTTCTGTTTAAAGTATTCAAATGCTGCCATAGATATTTGGATTAGTACCTAAAGCATACGCCTCAAATTGCAGGCGTCCATGTGGAGAAGATTACTTCGCAACTGCCTGTGCCTCCTCAAATTTAACTGAAAGAAGCTTGGAAATACCGTCTGCACCCATAGTTACACCGTATAGGATGCTTGCCCTGCTCATGGTTTCTCTATTGTGTGTAATAACAATGAGCTGAGACTTATGAGAGAGATTCTCAATCATGTCCCCGTACCTGCGGCTATTAGCCTCGTCCAGCGCCGCATCAGTCTCGTCCAGAATAAGGAACGGAGGCGGGTTCACCTGACTCATAGCAAAGATAAGTGCAATTGATGTAAGTGCTCGCTCTCCTCCTGAAAGCTGCATCAAAGACTGCACGCGCTTCTTTGGCAGATGCACTGAGATTTCAATACCTGGTTTCTGGTTTGGCTTTCGCTTCACCTCTGTCTCGTACTCATCCTCCTCGTCCTCGCTTCCAGGTTGCGCAAACTCTTCAAGCACGAGCTTTGCGCCTCCTCCTCCGAACATAAGTCCGAAGAACTCTCCAAAGGATGCGTTTACCTTTGCAAGCCCCTCTGCGAAGCTCTTCTGGAGTTCTCCATCAAGCTCTGCAATTAACGAACGAAGACCTGCAGCGGATGCGGCCAAGTCCTCAAGCTCTGTTGCAAGGAAGGACTCACGTTCTGTTGCCTCCTTGTATTCGCTGCGGACATCTTCTCCAGAGCCCCCTGCCTCTTCAACACGAATCTTAAGTCTCTCCATCGCGCGCTTGCGATCCTCCTGCACTCTGCGGTCTTCATGCGGAAGCTCAGATACAGCTTCATACGAAAGTGCATTCACACCCACAAGTGCAACTGCTTCCCTGCGATTCTGCTCAAGTTCTTCAGCGAGATAATCAAGTTGACCCAAATGTGCTGAGTGTCGTGCAAGCTCAGACTCAACCTTTGCTTTGCTCTCAGCCAAATCTAGGAGACGGCGATTCTGCTCTCTCCCTGTTTCTTCATGCGCCATCATTCGCTCGCGTGCATTAGCAAGTTCTGAGCGTGCGCGTTCAGTTTCTTCCGTTAGCTCCGCATCCTTTCGCACCATGTCTTCTCGCTTCCCTTCAAGCTCCTTTGCCATGAGCTCCTCATCTGCCATGAAATCATCAGCGGGTCCCGCGTATCGCTCAAAGAATGCAGCCATAGCGTTCCGCAAGCTCTGTATTGCGGCGTGAATTGCACCAGGCTCAGCGCCCTCAACAAGCGCTACTTGAGTATCTACCTCTTCCTTAAGAGCAGACAGATCCTCTCTCGGTATTTTTACGTACGGGTCTCTTGCAACCGCAACACTGCGCTTCTTTGCTTCGTTAAGTGCGCCTTCAATACGGCCCAAATCTCTCGCAAGTACTGAGCGCTCTGCAGTTATACGGTCTAGATTGCGCTCCGCCTGACGCACCGCTTCTGAGCGCTTCATTCCTTCGCTATCTGTTGTTGCTCGCTCTTCAAACAAGGCAAGCTCTGCCTCAACTGCACGTAAGCGACCCGTTGCTTCTTGTGTTGCCGCTTCTGTTCTCTCCCGCTCAATACGAATGTATGCCTCCTCAATTGCAAAATATGTTTGCGAAGCTGCTCTCAACTCCTTAGCTAGCTCCTCTGCTCGTTCAAGTTTTTCTACTTGCTTCTGCAGAAAACGAATATGTGGCGCAATCTCTCTGCGAAGAGCTTCTACCTGCGCAACATTCTCTTCAGTTCGCTCAAGTTTACGTTCTGCTTCTTGTTTCTTAAACTCAAATACTTTTAGACCAAGTGCATCCTCCAGCATCGCACGTCGCTCCCGCGGTTGCGCGGTTAGGATACGATCTGCCTCTCCTTGAGAAATAATATGGTGTCCGGTCTCTCCAATGTTTGCTGATGCCAATAACTCCTGTACATCACGCAGACGCACCTTTGACCCATTAATTGCATATTCGCTGGCGCCATCTCTAAATACTGCACGTTCTATTGAAACTTCATCAAACTCAAGCTTTGGGAATATGCGCGCACGATTATCAAATACGATTGTTACCGCAGCGCGATTGGCACGAGGCGTTATGTTTGAACCAGACCAAATAAGATCCTCGCTGCGTTTTCCGCGCATTGATTTCATGGACTGCTCACCAAGTGCAAAACGGAACGCCTCTGCAACGTTTGATTTTCCTGACCCGTTTGGTCCAACCACTGACGTTACAGAACTAGAAAAATCCAAGACCGTTTTCTTTGCAAACGATTTGAATCCCGCGATCTCTAGTCGCTTTAGCATTGTGATTTAGTATACCGTGCGATTGATTGAGAACGGAGCAGGATATGTAGAGAAAACCGCCCGCAGCCTGGATAGGCTGGGGCGATTGAATTGCAACTTGGTTCAGGTGGAGTTTTGAAACCCACCCTGTCTGTCCACGCCAAGCCTGACGAGAAACCAGAGCAGAGCGCAGAGAACGAGCACCAGATCCAGCGTTCCGGCCATGAAGTATGCGTCTCCGAGCGACGCACGCGCAGCCATGAAGATCGTGGAGGACACGAGCGCCGTCACGAGGACTGAAATGCCGGCTCCAAGCAGGACGGGGCCGCGCTCCTCCAATGGCTTGAGGAATTCCCCGAGGACTCCGGTTCCGTACAGCAGGAACAAGAGCATGGTGGCCGGCATGGCCCACGCGATGATGAGCGACGCGTGCTCAGGCAGATTGCCTGCCATGTGCTGGATAAAGCCGAACTGGCCCGCACCCATCCCCAGAAAGAAGACAGCTCCGATGCAGAGCATCAGGAGCAACATTCCAAGAAACTTAACCGTATTCATCTTCTTCCCTCCAAGGGCACTCCACAGCGGAGTGGGATCAATCCACGTATACAATACGCTACTTTATGACATTTTGTCAAGCGCTCCTTGCGCCGCAATCTGTTCTGCTTCTTGTTTGCTTGGACCTTCGCCTCGTGCAATTTCTTTGTCTCCCAAAAATACACCTATGGTAAATCGCTTGTCGTGGTCTGGACCCTCTTCTGCGAGCGTCTTGTATGTAGGAGTAATTCCCTTCTTCTCCTGAGCAACTTCCTGGAAGTGGCTCTTCGCATCCTGCCAGGTTCGCTTTGCTATAACCTCCTCAATCTTTGGATTCAGGTTCTTAGCTATGAATGCTTCTGCTGCTTCGTATCCTTGATCCAAATAAATAGCGCCAAGAATTGCCTCAAACGCATTCGCAAGAATAATCTGGCGGGCTCTCCCCGTGTCCTTTCGCTCTCCTTTAGAGAGAAGGAGCATATCGTTAACACCAAGACGCTCTGCTTCTTCAGCCAGCGAATAGGTATTAACCAGCGCCGCTCTGTACGCAGTTAACTCTCCCTCAGGCTTGTGTGGGAAGCGGGTGTACAGGAAATGAGTAACTGCAAGCTCAAGGACAGCGTCTCCGAGAAACTCCAGACGCTCGTTATGATTCCCGGCAGTACGGTGCTCGTTTAGGTAGGACCTATGCGTAAGAGCCTCAATCAATAGATCAAGGTTCTTAAACTGGACTCCGAGGAGTGCTGCATGTGCGGCAAAATCAGACATAAGTCCGTTATACCAGAAAAGTGCGTAATAGGAACCTAGGCACGAGTGCGAGCAGTGTCTAGGAGTTTCTGTACTGCTTCAGTAACAATAGGGAGCATATCGTCATAAAAGTTAAGATCCAGGATGTCTGTGAGTCTGAACCAGCGCGCATCGTCCAGTCCTCCCTTCTTTTCTAGCTTGATCTCCTCATATTCAGACTCTGCGAGGAAATAGGATACATGCTTGCGCATCTTTCCGTGTTCAGGATGTGAAGCAATGTACTCATTCTCTCCAATCTTGCTGCGTATGGTTACATCAAGACCGAGTTCCTCTTTAATTTCTCTAACGGTTCCCTCCTCAACATTCTCTCCTTCCTCAATCTTTCCCTTAGAAAGGGTCCAGTGCCCAAAGACATCGTGTACGAGTGCAAGATAGTACTGGCCTTCATGATGCGCATACACAATAGCGCCTCCAAGCTGCTGCAAGGGCAGGTCTTCCCTACGTACTCGTTCTTTCTTTCCTGTCTCTTCCTTCCCTGGCTCTCCGAGTTCTTTGTACACGGCTCCAAGTACTCCGTTTACAAAACGCCCTGAGGAATCTCCTCCAAATACTTTGGCAAGTTCAATTGCTTCGTTAATAGCAACCTTTGCAGGAACCTGAGAACGATCTGAGAACAGAAGCTCATACAAACCAATACGAAGAATGTTTCTATCAACAGGAGCAATACGGTCTAGCGGCCAATCTGGTGCAGCCTTTGTTATTACCAAATCAAGATCAGGGCGTTTTGCGAGCACTCCCTGAAGGAGCAGTTCCATAAATGGCTTGTCCGTATCATCTCCTCCAAACTCTTCAACGTTTCTCTGAAGCGCAGTCTCTGCCTCCTCAATAGACGCATTAGACGTGTCCCACTCAAAGAGGGTTTGCAGAACAACGGAACGAGCAAGATGCCGATTAGCCATAATGAAAAGAGCGTTATAGACAGGATACCCTAAAAACAACACTACGCGCCAGGGGCGCGTAGTGTGTATAAGTATTTTGAGTTGCTTGGTTTACGCTCCTCCTCCAAATCCTGAACGTGTGTTTGAACGAGCCTTCGTTACCTTTCCAAGGAGAGATGGTTTCTTCTGCTCCTTCTTTGTACCCTCTGGAGTAGTGTCTGCAATCTCAACTGCAGAGCGCTCTGCACGTCCTTCCTTCTTACCCTTCTTCTCAGCCTTCACCTTAGGAGTGATGATCTGCTTGCCACGGTACATACCAGTAGCCTCATCAATACGGTGAGGCTGGCGTACATTTCCTGACTCCTTATCAACAACAAGAGCCCCGTCCGTAAGCGCATGGTGGCTTCGGCGGTTGCGGGTATGAGAACGGGTGTGGCGCATTCGTACAGACATAGTGGGCACACCATACCACAGCCTGGTTTCTTGCGGAAGGGGCTACCCACCTACTCCTATAAATGTATGAATGTAGAGCGGTGTTCTGGGGAAAGCCCATGAATACGAAGTGCCTCATAGTGCGCTTTGGTCCCATATCCCTTATGCGTTTCAAGCCCATACTGCGGGTATTCCAATGCTTTCTTTTTCATGAGCCGGTCCCTGGTTACTTTAGCTGCAACTGAGGCAAGCATGATTACAGGAATACTCCCGTCTCCCCCAATTACGGTTTCCTGCTCATATTCTTTGGGTGCATGGAGAGACCCGTCCAAAAAGACCTTTCCTTTCGTAGGGTCTGGGAGGAGTTTTTGCACTCCACGCGAAAGCGCATGACGCACTGCAAACGCAATTCCCTGCTCGTCAATTATCTTTGCTGAAGACAGACACACGGTTGCCGAGATGTTTCCTTTGCGGATTTCTTCTTGAAGAAGAAGAAAGAGCGCTTCCCTTTTCTTCTCTGAAAGTTTCTTTGAATCATTAAGCCCTGGGAAGATATCCAGAATTGGATACTGCTCAGGTATACACACTACTCCAACCGCTACGGGCCCTGCGACGGGGCCGCGGCCCGCTTCATCAACACCAACTACCAACATGTTGCACCGGGCGTATATACCGCGTATGAGTTCTCTGAAGTCCCACATCCCCCTGCAGGATATCGAGCAAATGCAGCGCCAGGCGCTACACTGCCACCCTCCACTGTTCCATACGCAAGCACTTTATAGTCCACACCGTTAGAAGTGTAGAGATAGCAATAACTTGGAAGAACTGGTTTTGGATCTTTCGGCATACTAGATATGTAATTCGGTACGAGACCAGGGATAGCAGTATTACCATCTGAACCCGTGCTGTAGCAATTGGGCGTCGTGCCCCTCCAGTTTGTTTGAACTGGATAAGAATTATTGCTGCTGTAATACAGTTCAAGCGCAGTACGGATTTGTTGCAGGTCTGCAACACGGCGAGTGTTATTTGCTTTTGCGCGCGCAGTGCTCAAACTTGCGAGCACCACCGAAGACAGAAGGCCTATGATGGCGATAACGACGAGGAGTTCTATGAGGGTAAAACCACGTTTATCCTCCATAGGGAACTGCCGGATTCATTGGCACTACCTGTGGCGGGGGTCTGTCCACACCACCCGTCATTAACGGAATAGCAATAGCGAGCACTGCTGCAATAATTGCGACGCTTATGAGCACTATCTCGGCTCCTTTCTGATCCTTAGCGAGTCCCCAACGAATCACTAATTTAACGAGCGCGGGCTGTTGAGTTGCAAGTGGAGCCGCGCGTACCGACGTATTCTCTTCGTCAAATGAAATGTCGCTCATATAACTATAAATATAGCACCTACTCCCAAACGCCAGTTGAAGAATTGTACATGGTGCAGCTGAAATCTTTTGAACCGCGGCATAACCCTGGCGTAGAGGCAGAGGAACAATAGCTTGAGGGCCATTGAGGATAGTAGCCGCAGTACATTCTATTTCCGTTATATGTACTGATGACATAAATCATGTTCTGGTCCCCACCCACCCACACAGTCTGAGACCAGACCCATCCATTAGGAGCCTTCGGCCACATACCGTAACTAGAGCCGAGCGTGCAGAGCGCGTTCGTGGGAACGGTTGTGGAGTTCGGCGCAACCACTTTTCCACCCGCAATATCACATGCGAGGATGCTCGTAAGAAGACCCTTCCCGCTAGAAAGTGCAGCAGTATTCATAGCCCTAGTTCTTGCCGTGCTCAAGCTTGCGAGCACCACCGAAGACAGAAGGCCTATGATGGCGATAACGACGAGGAGTTCTATGAGGGTAAACCCTCGTATAGTTGACTCACTTTGCATATATATATGATACCTTACTCTCCCCTGTATTGAGCTCTCTGAAACAGATATACTGTCTATATGGGACGCTACGTACATCTCCACACGCACAGCCATTACAGCTTCTTGCAGGCGCTTCCAAAGATAAAAGAGCTCGTCCAGGAGGCTAAGAAACAAGGCATGTCAGCCCTTGGACTTACTGATGCGGGAAATATGCACGGTGCAATTTCTTTCTACCAGGCTGCTACCAAAGCAGACATTAAGCCAATTATTGGCGTAGACGCATACCTCGCGCCTCATTCTCGTTTTGATAAGGAGCGGCTTGATACAACTCGTACTCGCGTAGTCTTACTTGCTGAAAATAATGCAGGATACCAGAACCTTATGGCTCTTGTATCTAAATCCTTCTTGGAAGGCTTCTTGGAGCGTCCACGCATGGACAAGGAACTTCTGCGAGAGCATCGCGAAGGACTTATTGCCATCCTGCCTTCCTTTGCAGGCGATGTAGCAACTGCATTCAAGGCTGGCGACCAAGACGGCGCTGCTGCAGTACTCGCTGAATACGTAAGCATCTTTGGGAAAGACAATGTATTCCTTGAGGTTACACACCATCCAAAAGTTGAGGGCCACACAGAGCGCATGCGACTCATCCAAGCACTTGGAGAAAAAGAAGGAGTACGTTTGGTTGCGCAGCATGATGTGTACTATCTAAAACCTGAAGACCGAGAAGCAACTGAAGTACTGCGTCGTATTGGACAAGGAGAGCGCGGAAGAAATGAGGAAGAGGACTTCTCTTTTGTTACAGAAGCTCAGATGCGTGAATGGTTCAAAGATATTCCTGAGGCAGTAGATGCTTCAGGAGAAATTGCGGACCGCTGCAGCGTAACTATGAAGCTTGGAAGTTGGAACTTCCCTCATGTTGAGGTACCTGAAGGCTCAAGCCATGAGGAGGAGCTCCGTAAGAAAACCTATGCGGGACTTTCCATGCGCGGCATGGAAAAGACGGAAGAAGTTGAAAAGCGTATTGAGTATGAACTTGATGTCATCATCTCTAAGGGCTTCGCCCCTTACTTTCTTGCAGTATCTGATCTCCTTACGTTTGCAAAGTCTGCAGGCATTATGTCCACAACTCGTGGTTCAGCAGCCGGATCACTCGTATCGTATTTATGCGGTATCACCAACGTAGACCCGTTGTTCTACAAACTCCCTTTTGAACGCTTCCTAAACCCTGAGCGCCCGAAAGCACCGGATATTGATATGGACTTCGCTGACAATCGTCGTGACGAGATGATTGCGTATGCACGCGAAAAGTATGGAGAGGATAAGGTTGCGCAGATTGGTACATTCGGAACACTCATGGCGCGTGCAGCTGTGCGCGATGTGTCCCGCGCACTTGGACACGCATATAGAACTGGAGATCGCATCGCAAAACTAATCCCTATGGGAAGCCAGGGTTTCCCCATGACCATCACGCGTGCACTTGAGCTTGAGCCAGAGCTAAAACAACTCTATGACGAAGACGAAGACGTAAAAGAAATTGTGGACCTTGCAAAGCGTATTGAAGGCTGTGTACGCCACACGGGAGTGCACGCTGCTGGTGTGGTTATTGCACCAACTCCGCTTCAAGAATGGACTCCGGTGCAGTTTGATCCCAAGCATCCTGAGAAGCGCATCACGCAGTTTGATATGCATGCAGTTGAAGATGCGGGTCTCCTTAAATTTGATTTCCTAGGTATTAAGAACCTGGCAATTCTCTCAGACGCTGTTGAGCGTGTGCGTGAGACGAGAGACACATGGATTGATATTGAGAATGTTCCTATTGATGATCAGAAGACTTTTGCGATGCTCGCCCGCGGAGAAACTGAGGGAACATTCCAGCTAAACGGTTCAGGAATGACGCGCTACCTAAAGGAACTGCAGCCAACATCTATCCATGACATTAACGCCATGGTTGCTCTATACCGCCCGGGTCCAATGGAAACTATTCCTCAGTATATTGAGCGCAAAAAGAATCCTCGTTTGATTGCGTATCTAGACGAACGCATGAAGGAATACTTGGACGCTTCGTACGGTCTTCTGGTGTACCAGGACGACGTGCTTCTTACGGCTATAACCCTTGGAGGATACTCATGGCTTGAAGCTGACATGTTGCGCAAGGCTATGGGAAAGAAAATCCCTGCAGAAATGGAGGCCCAGAAAGAAAAGCTTCTTAAGGGATTCAAAGAATACGGGAAACTCACTGACCAAAAGGCAGAGCGAATCTGGAAACTCATTGAGCCATTTGCCGCGTATGGTTTCAACAAAGCACACGCAGCATGTTACGGAAAAGTTGCCTATCAAACGGCATACATGAAAGCCAATTACCCTGTTGAGTATATGGCCTCACTCCTCACCGCTGACGCAGGAGATACGGAACAAATATCTATACTTGTAGCAGAATCAGAACGACTCAACATCCCAGTGCTTCCGCCAGACATTAACGAATCAGGTTCAGACTTTACCGTTGCAGGAGAAAAGAAAAACACTATTCGCTTTGGACTCACCTCCATTAAAAACTTCGGCCAAGGAATCTCTGAAGCAATTATTGCAGAGCGTACTGCAAACGGTCCATTTGTTTCTCTCTCTGACTTCCTCGTCCGTGTTGCTTCACGAAACCTGAACAAGAAGTCTCTGGAGGCACTCATTAAATCTGGAGCTATGGATTCGTTCGGAGATCGCGGATACCTTCTTTCTCATATTGAGACACTCCTTGCTTTTCATAAGGATGCAACAGCTGAGGCGCCCCAGGATTCATTATTTGGCTCCTCGTTCTCTGCACCCACGCTCGTACTTCCTCCTGCTACAAAAGAAACTCCCCTCTCAGAAAAACTTCTCTGGGAAAAGGAACTTCTTGGAATTTATGTATCAGGGCATCCGCTTGATGCACATACAGAAACCATGAGCAAAGCAGGCACGACAATTGCTGAAATTAAGTCTGATCCGAAAGCGGGTCTTACCGTTATACTCCCTGTGCTTATGGAAGACGTGCGCACACTACTTACGAAGAAGGGCGAGAAGATGGCATTTGTGCGCGTCTCTGACAAATCAGACAGTATGGAAGCTGTTGTATTCCCAAAGCTGTTTAGCGAGCATGCTCCACTCCTTACAGCAGGTACCTGTCTTCTTTTAAAGGCAACCGTTTCTCTTAGGAACGGCGAGACTTCTTTATCTATAGAGAATCTAAAGGCACTTCAGGCCTAGAGATACGAGCACGCCAGTATGGTATTCTCCTAAACATATGGCTTCCCTTGAAGAAAAGCGCCACACTCTGGCCCACGTACTTGCCGCGGCTGTTTTAGAGCGTTACCCGCACGCAAAGCCAACTATTGGCCCTGCCATAGACAATGGCTTTTACTACGACTTTGATTTTTCAGGAGGCCCCGCACCGAAAGAAGCAGATCTAGAAGCATTGCAGTCTTCCATGGAAGAAATGCTCCCTTCTTGGAGCTCTATGACGGGCAACGAAATCTCCCCTGAGGACGCACGCGCACGCTTTGCAACCAATCCGTTCAAGCTTGAGCTTATTGAAGGAATTGTGTCCGCACACGAGCCAATAACGCTCTACACTGCTGGCGGGTTTACTGATCTGTGTCGTGGAGGGCATGCAGAACATCCTGCACATGATATTAAGCTTGGGACCTTTGCTCTTGAGCGTATTGCGGGAGCGTACTGGAGAGGAGATGAAAAGAATCCAATGCTCACCCGTATTTATGGGCTTGCCTTTGATACCAAAGAAGCACTCGTGGCATACAAAGAACAGCAGGAAGAAGCGAAAAAGCGAGACCATCGCAAGCTTGGAAAGGAGCTAGACCTATTCACCTTCTCTGATCTTGTGGGCCCTGGCATGCCTTTGTTTACGCCTCGTGGCGCAACGGTGCGAAACGAGATTGTTGGCTATTCTCGCGAACTCAATAAGAAACTTGGATTTGGAGAAGTGCATACACCGAACGTGAACAAAGCTGAACTCTTCAAGACCTCGGGTCATTACGACCAATACAAAGAGGACATGCTTTCAGTACGGTCACAGTATGTTGCTGATGAGATGTTCTTGAAGCCAATGAACTGTCCGCAGCACACACAGATTTTCGCTTCTCGTCCTCGCTCATATCGTGACCTCCCTATCCGGTACTCAGATTTCGCAGTGCTCTATAGAGACGAGCGCCCGGGAGAACTTTCTGGCCTCACACGTCTACGTGCCTTTAGCCAAGACGATGGACATATCTTCTGCAGAGAAGATCAGATAGAAAACGAAGTGAGCAATGTGCTTGTCGCAATTCAAGAGGCACTTGCCACCTATCGCATCTCATACTGGATGCGTCTTTCTCTGCGCGACCCAGAAGACAAGGAGAAGTATTTGGGTGAGGACGCTACGTGGGATCGTGCCGAGGATGTTATGCGTGACTTGCTCACCACTAAGAATATTGAATTCAGAGAAGCAGCCGGAGAAGCCGCCTTTTATGGCCCCAAGATAGATATTATGGCTATTGATGCGCTTGGACGCGAGTGGCAGATCTCAACAATTCAACTTGATTTCGTGCAGCCAACACGCTTTGGACTTGAATACACTGCAGAGGATGGCACCAAGAAAACACCGGTCATGATCCATCGTGCACTTGTTGGTTCTCCTGATCGTTTCCTTGGGATTCTTATAGAGCACTATGGAGGCGCCTTCCCTACATGGCTTGCTCCTGTTCAGGCTCGTATTGTTCCTGTGTCTGAAAAGCATACCGAATATGCACTCAATACTCTTACACAGCTTCAAGAAGCTGGTATTCGTGCAGACCTAGACGGAGCGAGCGAATCCCTTGGGAAGCGTATCCGCAATGCAAAGCAAGAAAAGATTCCATATGTGCTAGTTGTGGGAGATAAAGAAATTGAAAGCAATGCAGTTTCAGTTGAGAGCAGGGACCGCGGTCCTGAAGGCGCACTAGGTGTTTCTGAATTTGCACAGAAGGTTGCTGAGGAAATTCGTGCTCGTAGTTAAATAAAAAGACGCCTTTGGGGGGGCGTCTTATGAGAGTCGTATGGGCCAGCCGCTGTACACAGCTGCGATTGCGGCAAGAATGCCTACGCCAAAAACGCAGGCAAGCCAAACAGGGATACCGAACACGGTTCCCCTATCCTGTTCTGCCTTCCAGGATTCCGGGTCTTCGGACATGATGTGTCTCCCTTCGGACAAGTCTGGATCCACTATGCGCTTTTAGATTAGGAGGTCAAGCAATACAAAAACCCGGAGACACGTGTCTCCGGGTTTTTGTATTGCTTAGTTCTTTATCCAGCCACTACACCGAGTGCACGGGTGAGAGCCATCTTCACACCGGTAATACCGGATGAATAGCTTCCATCAACGGCAGTCGTAAGTGAAGACACGATGCGCTCAAGGAATGATGGGTGACATCCCTGTGTAAGTTCCGCAATATCTGGGTGGCAGGTAGTGCCATCAATACATGCACGGTACGCGTCATCAAGTGCACACGCTGCATGAGAGACGAAGAGTTCAGTGTCCTCACCTTCACGTGCAAGATTGCGGATCATACCAAAGACGGTGTCGCGGTCTCCTGCAAGCAGTGCTGCGAGGAAGTCACGCACGTTCTCAGATACTGGCTGATGTTCGCTGTTCTTTGGCGCAGCAGGTGCTGCTACTGGAGCTGGTGCCTCCTCAGCAATACGCTGTGTGTATGCTGGCGTAGCTTCCACTGGAGCTGGTGCGCGCTCTTCAATCTGACGAGAGAGTCCCTTAACGATGTCATCAATGGTGAGACCCTCGCCTGCTGCAAATGAGCGGAACCCATCACGCTGATTGAATCCTTCTGGACGACTCGGAGTCGGCGCAGATGGATGTGCAGTGTGCGTGTCATGCACAGGTGCGTGAGCTGCATGTACAGTTGGCGCTGCCGGCTCTGCATTAAGTGCCTGCTTTACGTTTCCGCCAAAGTTCCTAGCTCTTGCAGCTGCAAATGGAAGTGCATTGAAGAGTACGAGGTACGCTGCTGCTGCACTCCATCCGATAAGCATGAGCCAGTAGAGCGCAGTTCCCCATGGTCCTAGATCAAGACCAGTGTATGGAGTCTCTGAGAGATACACGAATGAGAGTGGCTCTTCAAGTGGCTGCTTGAGTGAGTCTAGGACAACGCGAGGACTACGACGTCCTCCACCTCCTCCACCTCCTCCAGTGGTACTGCGGATATCAACCGCTGCAGTACAGGTGACATCTCCGTATGGACCCGTGAAGGTTGCGGTATAGGTCGTGTCACTTGTTGGAGAGACAGTTACGTCTCCTCCTGCTACCGGAGTGATGTTTCCTACTCCCTGATCTATAGATCCAGAAGTTACATTAGAACTGGTCCATGTAAGTGTTGCATTGTCTCCACTATCAATAGTGGTTGGGTTTGCGACAAGCGTACACATTGGCACCGGATTAGTGGTTACGGTAACAGTCGCAGGACAGGTCACAGTCTGGCCGTTAGATCCTGTACCCGTAAGGGTATAGGTAGTTGTAACGGACGGTGAGACTGACACTGATCCTCCAGAGACTGGAGTAATTGCACCAATACCTTGATCAATAACTGCACTACTTACACGTCCAGTAGTCCACGTAAGTGTTGAACTTCCTCCTGGATTAATGGTTGTTGGGTTTGCGACAAGCGTACAAACAGGAGGCTGTGGAAGCAGCGTAACCGTAATGGTTGCTGCACACGTTACCGTCTGGCCATTCGTACCTGTTGCAGTTCCCGTATACGTTGTTGTAACGAGCGGAGATACTGATGTTGATCCTCCAGAGACTGGAGTAACTGATCCAACTCCACGATCAATTACAAATGATACAGAGTTCTGTGTAGTCCACGTAAGTACTGAAGATTCTCCAATCTGAATAGCTGTTGGGTTAGCAACGAGCGTACACACTGGTATCTCATCTGGTGGCGGGGGCACGGTTACCGCTGCTGTACAGGTTACGGTTCCTCCGGGGCCAGTCGCCGTAAGTATGTAGGTAGTGTTACCCGTAACGGTAAGGGGCAACGAGCCTACGACAGGGACTGCTATAGGGGTTCCTGGTCCAGCACCCTCCATACCGAGAGTAGCACTGGTTACATTAACCGTACTCCACGTAAGTGTTGAGGTTCCTCCTATAGCTACCTGTGTTGGTGCTGCAGAGAGCTCACACTGCGGAATAGGCAATGGCGGGGGTGGNNGTGGTGGCGGTGGCGGCGGTGGCGGAGGAGGGGGTGGTGGCGGTGGAGTACAACACGGAGGTCCGATCACCTGCGCCTGTGTTACCTCAGGTACGGTAAAACCGGTCGCATATGCAACTGCCATACCAACTGAGATTGTGGCGAGCACGGCAAATACCGCAACCGCAATCGGTCGTGTCTTTGCGTACGCGATGTGTTCTTTCATAAGTTCCATAAACAATGTGGTTTCTTTGTAATCTAACGATTCAATAAATAATTTTCCTCTGCCACACCTAAGTGGCGTATTAAAAGGGTTGGAAGGATGCTTGGGAAAGCACCCGACCAACCCGATGTCCTTATGCAGGACAGTGTCCGTCGTCGAGGATCCAGAGCGAGTCCGAGATCTCGGCGGAGTAGCGACCGTTCCAGTCTTCCGGGTGCATGTACACGCCGCAAGACCTTCTCCCGTTCGCGTCCTCCAGACAGATGTAGACCGTCTTCTCCCAGATCTCGGTTGAAAACCGGATCGTTTGATGACGTTCCGTGACGTCGTAGAGGTACCGATGCGGAACCTGTGCCGTGCCGCGCAGCGTTTGACTGATATAGCCAATCGCCGGCACACACTCGTCACATTCCCCGCCCCAGGCCTTCCACGCGCCGTCGCCTTGCCGGATGGCGTTGCATTCGCTCGGCGCAAGCGCGCCGTTCAAACTGCCCACGCCCCACCGCACATTTCCGCCGACGAAGGCGTTAAAGTGCAGCTCGACGCAGCGTTCTTCTCCGGGTTCTTCTTCGATGATCAGAGACCAGTTGAAGCAGACCTTGGGAAGAATCAGCCGATACAGGCGACCCTCGTGAGAGAGACGCCATTCCCAGGCTTCCGCTGCTCGGACGACACCCCGGGAGATGACAGTCCGGCCGACGGTGACGTTGCGCATGACGTGCGGCCTCGGGTGCCGCGAATCAGTGCCGCTCATCATGCCGTTCAGGACCTGGTTGGGAACCAGGTACACGAGCGGCTCGGGAGTCGGGTTTGCGCGCACCAGATCCTTGAAGGACTGGCGGAGCTGTTCGGGAATACCGAGTTCCTGCAGCGCGAAATCGAACTTGGTGTCCGAAGTCACGTCACTGAAACTGGTTCCGTAGGGTGCTCCACCCCAGTTCTGCCACGTCGGGTCTTGCCCGGCGAAGCCTGGAGTGACGCCCAGTGCGCAGGATGCGCCGCCCGCAAGGAGCAGCGCACGTCGGTTAAGATCTCGCATGGCGAGTTCCTTCCTTTTGTGAGCCGCCTGAGTGGCGGCGGTTGAAGAACAATTGGCCCTGCCTGCTTACTTGCAGCGACCTATCAGCCAAGAAGCCTAGCTTCCGAGCGGATAGCTCTCAACAAGATCAGCGACCACAACGAAACGGTCGGTCTTCTTTCCAAACGAGTCACAGGTTGCGAGTGTAAGCGTGTGCCCTGTCTTTGTAAGTGGAATAGCAGCAGACTCAGCATCTGCAGACGCTACTTCAGTTACGGCGTACACATACGTCATACCCTCGCTGTGAACAAGAATGCGATCTCCCTCTGAAAGGTTCTGAATTGCATTGAATGCCTTGAATGCCTTGTTGTTAACCACAGGCAAATAACTTGAGTGTCCGAAGAGAATTACATTCCCTTCTTCGCCAAGCTTTGCTGAAGTTGGATAGCGCACTGCTCCTGAAAGAAGTGCAGCGTCCAGCGTCTTAACATCAGTAGTTTCTGGATTCTCAATTGAGACATCTAGATCAATAGCTGGAATCTCAACACGTACCGGATTCTCCGGTGTCGCTGAGGCAACTGAGGCGACCAATGCAGTCTGTGGCACGGTTACTGGTTCCTCCACAATCTTTGCGGGGGTCTCTGGTACCAAATCAAGGCTCGCAAGAACCGAGAATGTTACAAAGAACACCGCCAAAAAAGCGAGTAGAAAGCTCCATTTCTTAGCATAGGCGCGCCCTGAAGCGCGAATTAGCTGTACGGTATGTGTAACCAGTGCCATAGGCCTATTCATATTTACACCATAACGCCCGTATTGTCAAGTCCGTACAGCGTTCTGCTCTTCAGCATACCTACAGGTACCTGAATATAGTCTGAAGGCACACGCCTCCCCTATTTGACAAAGAATGAGGGGTGTGGTAAACAATGCGCATATGGAAATGACCACCTTTAGAACTTCCCAGGGACCTGTTCGCCGCGCAGCGGTAAACGGGTTAGCTATCGTTGGATTTATCGTGCTTATCCTTATTGGTATGGCGCTTGCGATATACGCAGCGACTTTTGTTCCTACTGCTATCTCACGCATAGGTTCAGCAGCGGTGTATCTCTCTTCAGTATTCCAGCAAAACGGAGAGGACACTGATCTCATCGTAGTTCCTCCTACAGAGACCGTGCCATTTGGTGACGATGTTCCTGCAGCAACAAGCACTCCTGCAACATCAACACCGGAGACAACTACTCCTGTTACTCCAACACCTGGAACACCAGTAACTCGCGTAGTTCAGGTGGGCACTACTCCCGCTCCCCTCTTTGGTCTCCCAGACCTCGTGATTGAAAACATCACTACGGGATACCTTACTTCTTCAGACACAGACACTTTCCGTGCATCAAGTCGTGTGCCAGATGGAGAGCGTGGAGCAATCAAGTTCACTATCGCTAACCGCGGTACAAACATCTCAGGACGCTTTGAGTTTGATGCAGAGCTTCCAACAAGTCGTAGCTACACGTACCACTCTGGAAACCAGGAGTCTCTTAAGCCTGGAGAGCGTATTGATTACGTACTTGGCTTTGACCAGGCGCGCGAAGGAGATGATCGTGAGATCACTATCACCGTTGACCCAGACCGAGACATCTCTGAGTCAAATGAGGGAAATAACTCTCGCTCAGTAACTGTAGACATTGAGGATTAACCTCCTAAACAAAAAGCCCCGGCACTGCCGGGGCTTTTTGTTTACACATCAAGTGTAGCCATTTTCGCGTTTGATTGAATGAAAGCTTTTCTGCTTGCAACATCCGTACCCATGAGAATATCAAAGATGCGATCTGCGTCTTGTGCGTCATCAACGGTTACACGCTTTAGCACACGGTGCTCAGGGTCCATCGTAGTCTCCCAGAGCTCTGAGGCGTTCATCTCTCCAAGACCCTTATAACGCTGAATAGAAGTCTTTGGTGTTCCCTTCTTTGCCACAGCCTCTTCTTCCTCTTCCTCTTCTGTTTCTTCATCAACTACATCATCAAGCGTGTCATCATCTCCAAGAAGACGTACCTTCTCTTCCTCTGTGTATGCGTACAGAATTTCCTTGCCGCGCTTAATCTTATAGAGAGGTGGCTGCGCAATATATATAAATCCTCCATCAATCACCTGTCTGAAGTGACGGTAAAAGAGCGTGAGCAATAGGGTGCGAATGTGGGCACCGTCCACGTCGGCGTCTGTCGCGATAATAATCTTGTGATAGCGCAACTTGCTGATATCAAAGATATCGCCAATAGCGGTACCGAGTGCAACAACAAGATTCTTGATCTGTTCAGATGCAAGCATCTTATCCAGGCGCGCGCGCTCAATGTTTAGAATCTTTCCACGAAGCGGGAGGATTGCCTGAGTACGGCGGTCTCGTCCAGTTTTTGCAGTACCACCCGCAGAATCTCCCTCTACAATAAAGAGCTCAGATTCCTCAGCGTTCTTAGTTTGGCAGTCAGCAAGCTTTCCAGGAAGTGTCATTCCTTCAAGTGCTCCCTTGCGAAGTACTGAATCCTTTGCAGCCTTTGCGGCCTTTCTTGCCTTGAGTGCAAGCAATACTTTGTTTGCTATAGAGCGTGCATCATCTGGATTCTCTTCCAAGAAAGAAGAGAATGCTGAACCGAATATAGTTGCCGTCGCTCCCTGAGCTTCAACGGAACCGAGCTTTCCCTTTGTCTGACCCTCAAACTGAATCTCGGGCATCTTTACAGAAATCACTGCAGTTATGCCCTCAAGGACGTCGTCTCCGGTGAAATTCTCATCACTCTCTTTAAGAATTCCTGCGGTACGCGCGTACGTATTGATAGTTCTCGTGAGTGCAGTCTTAAATCCAGTTACGTGCGTTCCGTGTTCAGGGTTGTAGATATTGTTTGCAAACGCAAGCAATCGTGGAGAAATATCATCCACATACTGCAATGCAACTTCTACTGCGACATCTCCCTCAGCTGCATCAACATAAAATATATTCTTGTGTACTACAGTCTGATGCTTGTTATAGAACCCGATGAGTGAACGCAGTCCTCCCTCAAAGAAGAAAGACATGGACGGACAATCCAGCCCATCAGTACGTAGATAGAATGATCCCTCCGCGTCCGCAGTGCTCTCTTCACGTGCATCAATAACAGTGATGCGTGTTCCCTTTACCAGATATGCCTGCTGTCGCAAGTGACTCACAATCTTGTCCCAATTCCAGTTAATACCATCCTTAAAGATAGTTATATCTGGCTTAAAGAGAACGATCGTTCCATTCTTATCCGTCTTTCCAACCTGCTTCACTTTGCTGAGCGCCTTTCCAATCTTGTACTCCTGCATGTGTACTGCCCCGTCTTTGTGTACGAGCACTTTCGTGTGCTCAGAAAGTGCGTTCACTACGGATGCACCCACTCCATGAAGTCCTCCAGAAACCTTGTATCCAGAATCGTCTCCACCAAACTTTCCTCCTGCATGGAGCGTAGTCATGATGGTCTCAAGTGCTGAGACTTTAGTCTTTGGATGAATGCCTACCGGGATACCGCGTCCGTTATCAACGACACGCACGTATCCTCCTGGGAGGAGCGCTACTTCAATATCGTCAGCGAAGCCGCCCATGGCTTCGTCACGTGAGTTATCAAAGATTTCCCAGATAAGGTGATGCAGACCATCAGGACCTGTAGTCCCGATGTACATACCCGGTCGCTTTCTAACGGGATCCAATCCCTCAAGAACGGTAATGGAAGACGCATCATACGCGCCGCTTTTAGCGGCGTTTTTCTTTCCAGTATTGTCTGCTGCTTTAGCCATGTTGTTACCTGTATTGTATCACGAAACCAGACTCCTCACGACCTCTGTGTTTCCCCACACAACTGCAGTACGGCCGATAAAATAAGGGTATTTAGCGGACTTCCCACCCCTCTTTTTGGTTTAGCGCTTCTGTTATGCGCTCCATAGCAGGATCCAGGTCAGTATCTGAGAGTGTGCGCTCTAGTGACTCAAAGACAAGCCTGAAAGCATAAGATACGCGCCCCTCTTTTTCAAAGCGGTCAAAGAGATCAGTACGAACCAGGAACTCCCCTGCTGCCTCCTGGATACACATAGCCACTTCTGTTTCCTTAGTGCCCTCAGGAGTCCAGACCGCAACATCTCGTAGTGCAAAAGGATACGATGAGAACGGACGATATGCAGATAGACGTACAGACACAGGCGCATACTCTGCTCCAAGCTTTTCTAGGTTTAGTTTTCCTAGATTAAGTTCCATTATCGTGCCCGTTAAATTAAAGTGCGCCGAAGCAGGAATGCGTAGCAACTCCTGCTCAAGCGTTGCTACATTCTCTTTCAGAGCTTCAGCTGCTAGTTTTCCGGACGTGTCTACTACGCCCATTGAAAGCAAAAGTGACTCCCCATGCTTTGTAAATACAGTTCCAACTTCAAAGAGCTTTATGTAACGCGAATGTCCAAGCACACGAGGGGCTACGTGTACGGCGCGCCCTAGTGCGTCTTCAAGTGCAGGCAACAAGGAAGCGCGCATGAATGGACGATCTTCCTGCAAAGGATTCTGCAATTCAATCTCTCCCTCTTTAGCGAAAGCGGGTGTTGATATTTCTGTGAATCCTCGCGCCACGAGGAAGTCCTTTATAGCCTCAATGCCTCTGAACTTAGCCTGGTCAGGCGCAATGGACTGCACCGGAAGCATGACTGATTCAATATGTTCGTATCCAAGTATGCGTCCTGCTTCCTCAACAAGGTCCTCAGGGATATTAATGTCCTTACGCTCAAATGGTGGCAGTACTGAGAAAGTCTCCTCTGCAAGAGTGTATGAGAATCCAAGACTATCAAAAGCTCCTGAGACATCTTGTGCACTGTATGTAGAACCGAGTACTCCATTTATCTGATCAAGGGTAACGACTACAGGATCAGGAGGCAAAAGCTCTTCGTGTGAATCAACAACTCCCTCAAGAACACCTCCTGCAACTTCCTGAATAAGCGCAATGATGTCGCGCATTCCATATGCAGGCAGTGCTACTGACGGTTTGTTCTGAAAACGGCTTGAAGCATCCGTAAACAATTTAAGACTCTGTGCTGTCTTGCGAACAGAGACTCCATCAAAGTGTGCTGATTCAAGGATAATGTCTGTCGTTGTTTCTGAAACAGTTGCGCGGTCTCCCCCCTTAATTCCAGCAATACCAAGTGGTGCGCCGTCTGCATGCATATCTGCAATAAGCAAAGTCCCCTCTTCCAGGTCATACGTTTCGCCGCTAAGCGTAGTAATTCGCTCTGCTTGTTCTGCTGGACGTACTCCAACTGCATATTGCCCTTCTCGCTCTGTAAGCTTGTGCGCATCAAAAGCATGCAATGGCTGGCCAAGGTTGAGCATCACGAAGTTAGTAGCATCTACTACATTATTGATTGATCGCTGCCCCACTGATTCAAGTGCGACACGAAGCCATTCTGGAGATGGGCCAACAGAAACTCCTGTTATAAGTGCACCAATGTACCGAGAACATTTCCCTTCCGCATCACGAGTAACGGTAAGTCTCTTTGAGACCTCGTACTGAGGCAGCGCTTCTCGCAAGGGATCTTGCTTTAAAGGAATACCCAGAGTGGCACTAATTTCAGTTGCAACCCCACGATGCGAGAGCATATAGGCGGCTCTGTCTGGAAGCACGTTAACCTCAAGAAGATCTTCAGTGGTCTCCTCTATTTCAGCTGTATGAAAGGTCAGTGCTTTCGCGAGCACCTCTGTACTTGGGAGTTCTTTATTAAAATAGTTTTGCAGCCAGGCGCGAGAAGTTTTCATATGCTATGCAGTTGTTTCATCAAATCCATACACGAAGCGGATGTCTCCGCCATGGAATCCGCGGATATCATCCACGCCGTACTTAACCATAACGAGCCGCTCAATTCCTCCGCCGAATGCAAAGCCTTGGTATTCCTTAGGATCTATCCCCGCATTGCTCAATACCGAAGGGTGTACCATTCCCGCTCCCATGACCTCAAGCCAGCGCCCTTCTTTGCCTGGAGCCTCAAACCATACATCCACTTCTACTGAAGGCTCGGTAAAAGGAAAAAAGCTTGGACGAAATCGCACCTGTGCGCCTTCAGACAAGTACTCCTTGAAGAATTGTTCCAAAGTTCCCTTTAGATGTGCAAGTGTTATGTCCTTGCCAACAACGAGCCCTTCGTTCTGATAGAACTGTGCTTCGTGTGTTGCATCAGTCGCCTCGTTCCTGAAAACTTTTCCCGGCACTACGATGCGATACGGAGGCTGAATACCTTCTGCAATTTTTTCTTCCATGTAGCGCACCTGTACAGGACTTGTCTGTGTACGCGGAACTCTCCTTGGACTCTCTTTCGTCCAGAAAGTGTCTTGCATGTCTCGCGCTGGATGGTCCGCAGGAATATTGAGCACATTGAAGTTGTAGTGCTCCTCTTCAAGCTCAGGACCGTACGCAACAGAAAATCCCATGCGTCCGAATATGGACGCAATATCGCGCAGCGCAACTGATATGGGGTGCAGGCGACCAGGAGGCATTGCTTCATAGTATACAGGGCTCCTCATGTAAAAAACAGGCATATTTGCTATACTTCAGAGAACTTCGGCTTATTATGTCTTTTGAGATACTAGCGTATCCGTTCATCTTTCTTGGTCTCTATTTTGAGGTGTTTATGCTCCTCACGTTCCTTTCTCCAGCCGCAAAAGAGCGCAGGGCCAGAAAGGCAACAGAAGAGACTCCTATGGTTGCTATTGTTGTTCCCTGCTGGAACGAACAGGACACTATTGGAGGCACTGTAGACTCACTTTTGGCCTTGGACTATCCAGCGGATAAGCTCCGTATCATTCTCGTAAATGATGGATCTACGGATAACACGCGAGAAGTTATGGACTCCTTTACGGGGATCCCTCAGATCACGGTGCTTCATAAAGAGAACGAGGGTAAGCACACTGCAATCAATGCAGGTATAGCGCTCGCTCATGATGCTGAGTTTATCGGTTGTCTTGATGCAGACTCATTTGTCGCACCGAGTGCACTCAAGGAAATTATTCCTTGTTTTGATGATCCTAAAGTTGCCGCTGCAACTCCCGCAATGTCTGTGCATCAGCCAAGGAATCTTTTGGAACAAATGCAGAATGCTGAGTACATCATTGGTATTGCATTGCGACATACTCTCTCTGCAGTGAACGGTATTTATGTAACTCCTGGTCCCTTCTCCTTCTACAGAAAAAGCGTTATTGATGAGCTCGGTGGATTCCGCCATGCGCATCAAGCAGAAGATATGGAGATGGCACTTCGCATGCAGCGGGCTGGGTATGAAATTGAGAATGCTCCGAGGGCCCGTGTGTTTACACGAGTTCCCCGCTCGGTTCCAAAACTCATTAAGCAGCGCACACGCTGGACCACAGGGTTCCTACGCAACGTAATGACTGACTATCGGGACCTTGTAGGAAACCCCCATTACGGGACCCTGGGACTCATGGTGCTTCCACTAGGATTTGTGGCCATTGTGGGAGGCGTGTTCCTTTTTGTGGTGGCTCTTGTTGCTGGGCTTGTGGGACTTATTGAACGAATCATCATTACAAGCGGAGTACCTCTGTCTTACACGCTCGTACCCCGCTTCTCTCCTGAGTGGTTTTACGCACCAATCACCTTCCTGCTTCTTTCAAGTGTGGTGGTCGGTGTCTTGTCCATCTCTCTTGTGCTTATCGGAAGAAATGTCTCAAGAACTCCCGCTAAGGTATTCTTAGGCATTATTGGATATACTTTCGTGTATGCCCTCATTGCGCCGTTCTGGCTTCTTCGTGCACTGTTTGATGTACTAACCGGCAGACGCCGTGCATGGCGCTAATTCTTATTCTTAACTTCTACCCGTATGCCTCTTCCTGCTCGTAACGCACTGTTTGCTCTCCTCATCACAATCGCCATTCTTGGAACGATTGTGTTTACCATTCATCAGCTAGACCAGGAACGCTTACGGGAGCTTGACGCACTTCAGTCACAGCTCGCAACAGACACACTGTCTCTAGAGACCCAGTTCTCTCTTTTGGAA
Source organism: Patescibacteria group bacterium UBA6241 (assembly GCA_002441425.1). Classification (GTDB taxonomy): domain Bacteria; phylum Patescibacteriota; class Minisyncoccia; order Phycocordibacterales; family Phycocordibacteraceae; genus C7867-001. The sequence continues at coordinate 377,015 of DJWB01000001.1, forward strand.
GAGGCTCCTTGCGAAGACTTGTCTGTAGGGACCCAGCTTACGCAGGAAGTATCAAGCCTTGGAGATCGTCTGGATGCAGCTGAGAGCCGCCTAGGAAGCACCAATGCTGAGGTGTTGCGGCTTAAGAAGCAGTACACCCTCCTTCAGATTAGAGACTATCTCCTCACCAAACGTCTTGCAGCAACATGTGATATTGAGCCAATCACAGCGCTATACTTCTATTCAAACGTGGAGGGCGAGTGCGAGAATTGCGATCGTGCAGGATATGCGCTTTCCTACCTCCGCCAGACATACCCTTCTCTACGTGTGTACTCATTTGATTACAACCTAGACCTCGGCGCACTTAAGACTCTCGTTGCTGTAGAGAAGATTGAGGACGACTTGCCTGCATTCGTTATCAACGGGAAGCGTTCCTATGGATTTACGGATCTTGAGGCTTTCCAGGAACTCTTCCCTGAGGAGCTCTTTGCAACCTCAACTGCAACAAGTACTAAAGCAAAGAAATAGCACTCGCAATACAAAACACCCGCCATTTCTGGCGGGTGTTTTTTGGAGCCGGGAGCGAGGCTTGAACTCGCGACCTACGGTTTACAAAACCGTTGCTCTACCAACTGAGCTATCCCGGCACTTGGTTCCTCCTTTTTAACACCCTAGTCCTCTTTCTTCAAGCGACGTGTATTTCTGATGGTGCGGCGCATACGCGTAAGTACACGTTCAAATAGCTTTCCGTCTTCAGCGTCTTCAAGAGGGGCTGAAATGCCTCTGCGCTCTCGCAAAGACTTAACTGCCCTCGTAAGAAGACGCTCCAGCGTGCGCACCACGCTCAGTACAGCATGTGCTATGTCATGCGCAGCTCGCTCGGTTACAGAGACAACAAGGTGCTTTATAAAGGCACTCCAGTCCACATGAGACACAATGAAGAGTGTCCGAGAGGTTCGCGCATCCAGATGGTTGCGAATCTTGCCTGCAACACGAAGTCCGCGTTTTTTTTCAACAGCAGTGAGCAACAAGAACCCTCCGAAGAGGAGCAATGAGACCGCGATGAGAATGAGATAAATCATAGGCAGAAAGAGCGGCATTCGCCGCTCTTTTACTAACGCGAGGAGAAGCGTGCGAACTTTGAAATCTCAACACGCTCACCAAACTTCTGTGCGGCTTCATTCAAAAGGTCACGAATTGATTTGCTCTCGTCTTTAATGAATGGTTGCGCAAGAAGCACCTGATCCTTAAAGTATGAGGCCATCTTCCCCTCAAGAATCTTCTCCTGCATATCAGCTGGCTTGTCCTTCACCTCCTCAACAAATACTGCGTGTGCAGCTTCCTTTGCATCAGGTGAGATATCTTCATCTGAAAGATAGGTTGGGTTCGCTGCAGCAACGTGCATCGCAATGTCGCGCGCAAGAGCTGCGAACTCTTCATTCTTTGACACAAAATCAGTCTCTGAAGAAAGAAGCACCATGGCACCAACTGCTCCGTCATGTACATAGCTTCCAATAGCGCCTGCGCCTAGTTCGCGGTCTGCCTTCTTGTCTGCTGCAGCTCCTGAACGCTTGCGTAGGATAACCTCCGCCTTGTCCATGTCTCCCTCAGCCTCCTCAAGCGCCTTGCGGCACTGCATGATTGAGACGCCAGTACGATCGCGGAGCTCCTTAACTACATCAATAGAAATGTCCATGACAGGATACTATTAGCCAATTAAATATAAGAAAACTGGAAGCAACTACTTCCTACCCCTTGAGACCTGCCTCGTATGCATCAGCAAGCTCATTGAGTACAAGCTCTAGTACTGAACGAGACGCGTCATTCACTACAACAGGGTATGCTGCATCCTTAAGATTGCAGTCTGAACTCATGATCCCAATAACAGGGATGCCTGCTGATTTTGCTTCACGGGACGCGTGTGCCTCATGGCGAGTATCAACGATGATCATCGCGTCTGGGCGACGAGCAAGACCACTGAGGCCTGAGAGGCGCTCTGTAAGCTTATCAATCTCGCGGTCAATACGAACGCGCTCAAGCTTAGTGTAAAGCTTTGTAAGCTCTCCCGTATCGCGCTTCTCTGAGAGATCAGCGAGGCGATCAATACGCTTCTTGATCTCAGTAAAGTTTGAGATGGTTCCTCCAAGCCAGCGTCCAGCAACGTACGGAACGCCAAGGCGCTTTCCGGTTGCCTTTACCGCATCAGAAGCTTCACGCTTCCCTCCTACGATAAGAACTACCTTCCCATCACGTGCGAGCGTTGCCATTACCTCCTTAGCTTTTGCAAGCTGTGCATCTGTCTTCTGGAGATCAAAAATCTCAAGATTTGCCTTGTTTCCAAGCACAAAAGAACGCATGGTTGGGTGGCGGCGGCTCTTTACTTGCGCAAAGTGTGCACCAGCACCAAACAAGCGCTCAACGCCCGGTCCGGTTTGTCCGGTTTTAGTTGCTTCAGTCATGATTTTAGAAGGATATCACAGGCTGTTCTGGCTTTCAATCATCCTCCTCTGCCGCCCCAATTCCTCCCTGCTCAGCAGCCTGCTGAAGGGATTCAATAATGGGGTCAATTCCTCCCTGGAGAATCTTGGGTAAATTGTGCCAACTCTCCTTAATACGGTGGTCGGTAACGCGGTCTTGTAGGAAATTATAGGTTCTAATCTTCTCTGACCGGTCCCCTGTACCAATTTGGCCCGCACGCAAGTCTGCATGCGTCTTAGCTTCTTCCTCAATAGCAATGGCCTCAAGCTTTGCCGCAAGGATGCCCATAGCCTTCTCTCGGTTTCCGAGCTGGCTACGCTCGCTAGAGGAGCGGACATCAATACCAGAAGGAATGTGAATGAGACGAACTGCGGTTTCAACCTTGTTTACGTTCTGGCCCCCTGCTCCTCCTGAACGAGTAAACTCCATCTCAATATCTGAAGGGTTAATCTCAACAACCGGCTTTGTACGTATAGGAAGTGCTGCCACTGATGCCGTTGAGGTATGGATACGGCCTGATTTCTCCGTTACGGGCACGCGCTGCACACGGTGTACACCGGTCTCATATCTGAGCGCGTCATACGCCGCAACACCATCAATCTCAAGGGTGAGCTCATCAATGATACGAACTCTCCACCGCTTTGATTCAGCGTACTTAAGATACATATCCTTAAGCTCCTGTGCGAAGAGAGTTGCCTCATCTCCACCCGCTCCTGCGCGAAACTCAAGCACAATAGCCTTTGGGCGCGCAGCCTCCTCCTTGTCCTTATCAAGAATCTGCTCAATCTCTTTGAGAATCTCTTTTTGTCTTTCGTCTATACGCTCCTCATCTTCCTTGACCATTTCAAGCAGCTCAGCATCACCGCCTGCTGCCTCTCGGGCTTCAGTTCGTTCTTTATCCAAACGTTCGTATTCCTCGGCTAAATATGCCGTCTGATGATTCTGTTTAAATTCTGGAGAGTATTCCATAGGGCTCATAGTAACGCATGAACGCCCCGCCCGGGCGGGCGGGGCGTTCATGACGCTCCCTTACTTCTTCTTGGCTGCGGCTACACGCTGCTTAAAGCGCTCAACGCGTCCAGTCTTATCAAGAGTACGATCCTCACCAGTATAAAACGGGTGTGACTGGCTTGAGATCTCAATTACGTACTTAGGATACTCCTTCCCTTCGTAGGTACCGGTCTGATCAGTGCGGATGGTTGAACCAACCAAAAATTGGGCACCAGAAGACATGTCCTCAAAGAGAACAGTACGGTACTCGGCTGGGTGAATATCCTTTTTCATAGTTCTGTGACTATACCAGAGGCCCTAAAACCAAGCAACCACCGCTTCCGGTGGTTGCTTGAGAAAGTGAGAATTCGGTTAGAATTCCTCAAACTCAGGGATCACATTCACGATTACTGAGTCTGTGATGGCTCCACTATCGCAGCTAATAGTATAGGTGCTTTGAGAAGTAATAGTGCCAGTGGGACTGCTTCCTGCAGGAACAGTACATGCGGCCGCAGACACCGTCTGAGATACTCCTGGGCCTGTAATGACACAGCTTGTGTTGATCCCGCCTGCACTCCAGCTGAGTGTGGTTGAATTTCCAGGTCGCACACGTGCAGGGACTGCAGTTATTTCAACCGTGCGAGTTCCAGTACATGCAGCTACAGAAACAACGGGGCATGTTGCTGCGACACTCGCTCCCGTAGCTGAAACCTGCATTCCGTAATTTCCTGCAGTGGTGAAGGTACGATTCGCTGTTGATCCACTTCCGAAACCTGTAGCTCCATCAGGCGCTACCCAGGTATACGGGCCAGAGGCTCCTCCTGACGGAATAGCTGTGTACACAACACTTCCACCCGGATTAACGCTCGTGTTACTTACTGAACACGAAACAGTATTTGCGTTCACAATACTTGTTACGCTAATTGGAGTAAGTGGCCCACAATTGTTTCCTTCGTTTGCTTCAGCTACTGATCCGAACCAATCTCCACACACTTGTGCTTGGTACGTACCCTCTGCAGTGAACTTATACGAGAAGGACCGCGTATCACCTGCCCCAGGCTGAATAGCTGGTACGTTAACTGTAGTTGAGTATATCGCTTTACCTGAACTATTCTTGAGCAGGAAGTACGTATTACTCGCACTTGCCACTGCTCCTCCTATGTTCGTAACAGTTCCAGAGAGGGTCGCTGTCTGCCCTACTCTTGCGGTAGTAGGAGTAATAGCTCCAGCCGTAACATCCGGAAGCGCCTTTTTAGTTACCGTAACAGTTGCAGACGCAGTCGCTACTTGAGCAGGACTAGTCGCAGAACCCTGACACTGATAGATGTCAGTGTTGATATTACATGCTTCTACTGTATTCACCTTACATACCGTCATACCAGGTGCATTTGTACATGCCTTGCCTTGAGGATTCCCCGGACAGTTTGGCACGCTTGAGTATGCCTTGTTTGTATCAGTCACCGGACATGCGAAGTCGCTTATATCGCTGTCGTAATACTGCCAGGTACCTGCAGACGATGTACTACCGGATGCTGTACACATAAGTGTATACGTAGTGGTCGCATCAGGTGAAACAGACCGAGTCCCTGAAGTAGACACGGAGCCAATACTTTCGTTCAAAGTACATGCTCCAGCATTTGTTGAGCCCCAGGTAAGTGTTGATGAAGAACCGGTCTCTATGGATGATGGATTGGCACTTAGTGTTGCAGTGGGAGTCTTTGCACTAATGTTGGCTGTACAAGACGCACTAGCTGTACCTGTTGTAGAACCTGAATTAGCTTCACACACATATTCTTGCCCTGTGACCGAGTACCCATTATTCCCGTATGCCGAGGGACAAGTGCTTTGAGTTGCGGCTTCGATATCGTATTGCGTATAACGAGTTCCTACCGTTGAGGCAGAGCATATCGGCTGACTTCTATGATCAGCGCCTCCGGTGACTGAATTAACATCGTCAGTACACGTAGGTCCTGACTGACTTCCAATTGCCCTCCACCCATACCCACTTGTAGCCCCCGAGCCACCGGTGCTTCGGGTTATCGTCACGCGACCGATCTTCGCTCCTACAGTTGCATACGCCTTGGAAATATTCTGAGATAATCCGCTGAGGCCATCGGTACCGGTCCACGCGTATGAATAGGTAGCTGCTACGTCAGAGGCGACACACGTATAGGGTGTGACACTTCCGTACTGCGTGTGCGCATTCGGCTGTCCCTCTCCGTCTGTGTACGTTACACCATCACAGCCAGAGCTTTCCCGACAGCGTTGCCCCTCTATTGAACATGCGTCTCCATCCGTTATCCCCTCAGGGCAGGTTCGGTTGAGTGATGTATAATTCTGTCCACCCGAACAGACCTTGGTCGTGAAGGACGCGCCGCGCTTCCACGCAAGATCAGATGTTGAGCCTGCTGAATATGTTGAGTTCCATTGCACAGTCTCGTTGATCTGTGCCGTGTCTGGGCCCGCTTCGCAGTATGCGGTAAGCGGTGTGGGTGCAGGTACCACGCTAACAATCACTTCATCAGTGACATCCACAACCGGTCCGTCACAGGCAATTCTATATGTGGTTGATTGGGTCGGGGATACAATACGCGTGCCACCCATATTTGAGGACACGGCACCGATGCCGTTATCAATTACGCACCGTATTGCATTTGACGAGCTAAAGCTTAACTGCGAAGAGTAACCGCTTTCAATGCTCGACGGAGACGCCGTTATGCTGACCATTGTCGTAGAGTCGCCACCAGGCTCTGTACCTCCTCCACCATCTCCACCATCATCTATCACAAATTCTGAGGGTACAAGCGCGTGCGTGGTAAGCGGCATAAAGAAGCCACTCAAAGCAACCAATGACGCTATTAGGAATGCTATATGCAATGGAAAGCTGCGTGAAGAAATCATACTTACTGTATTAACCGATAATCAGATGTCGCCGGGAACAAGTAAATCAACTTCCCTTCTTCAGTACTTTTCGGATCAACTCGCAATACAGCAACTCCTCCCTCAATGCCCGCGTTGAATGAATCAACGCCATATACTGAGCCGTTAGCAAATGCTATGTCTAGGAGTCCGACAAGATCAACTCCAGTTGGATTAATACCTAGTGGCATGTTTGCAGCTACCCGATATATCTCATAAAGACTGAACTGCTTCGTTGCTGTGTCACGCATTGCTATATACGAACCATCAGGTGCAATGCGAGCAGCGAACTCTATACGGTCATCAAAATCAAATGATGTCGTGTACGCCCTGTACTCGTTCGTACTCGTATCAACAACTTGAACACCCTCAGGAGTTGTGAACAGGAGGTACGGCACTCCGTCATGTGTGAAGAATTGTGGACCGAACCCGGTGCCAAGCTCAGTATCAGTACCAGTCTCGTGGTTAAGAATTCGTACTGTCCACGTAGAGAGAACTGGACTAAACTCTTGGGTCCCTGATGTTTGCACTGCATACGCGATCAATTTGCCATCAGGTGATACTGCAAGTGATGCTTTTGCACTACCGCTTCCAGTGAGGACTGCTGGGTCAGAGTTAAGTAAGACAACTTCCTGTGCACCTGTATCAGCAAGTTTCACTATCCCTACCTTAACTCCCTTTGCTTCAGCAAAGTCACTCAATGTTCCTGGGACGGATTTGAACGTAACTGGAGAAAGCGACATGATTCCAAAACGATTCACTGATACAGAGGTATAGTTTCGTTCAGCAACATGTACATCTCGTAGTTCAAAACTTGCCCAGACCCGTTGGATCATGGTGAAGCCATCAATACGAATAAACGCTGCCGCACTGAGAGCGAGGAGAACTATGATGATCCCGCCGGCAATCAACAAGGCTCTCTTTCGTGTCTTTGTATCACTTGCTGAGTCTGGCTTCTCCTGTATTTCCATACGTAATAGTTATTCTTAGTTGCCTCTATATTGTAGCATCAGGCTTTCCTGCCGCCGGAGCGATTGTTTACAAAGTAACTATCTACAAATATCAACTGAATACCTAGTTTGCGTTCAAGAAATCAATGTCCTTCTGGAATGCAGCTGCTTTGGACATCACACTATTTCCGTATCCCTGCCCTGAAGTTGCCCAGTTGCCTCCTGCATAGTATCTGGCTGCTGCAGTATGCTCTGCAATGTATGTTCCACCTCCGGCACCAACATCTGCCAAGTACAATCCTGTTGCAGTTATTGCATGAAGTGCATTCCACGGATCTGCTGCGGCAACACCAAGTGAACCCTTGATCTTCCCTTCGTACATTTCCCACGTTGATGGAATGAACTGTGTAGGACCCATGGCTCCTCCATACCCGCCAGGAAGCGGACACGATATTGGAGTGTTTGCCCAATCACGTCCTGCAGCTTTCATAATGCGTGCGAACGGCACTGTGTCGCGAGGCACTTTCATAGTTCCCGGGAATGGTGTCCCGGTATTCTTTCCCTTTCCGTCTCCAGTTTCTAGACTGGTAATGAGACATTGTCCTACGTTCTTTCCAAGATCAGATTCTTGAGAAAGAATTGCAAGGATAAGTGCAGGGCGTACACCCGTTATTCTTGACGCAGTCTTCGCGTATTCAACTGCCTGTCCGAACTGAATACCGCTCGTGTCTCGCAGTGGGAACAACTTTGCACGGATCTGTGCAGCAGTTTGTTCCTGCGCAGACTTTAGCTGGCGATACTGACTCTCCTGTCCTTTTGTTTCAGCAAGAAGTTTCTTTTTCTCAGCTTCCTTTGCTTGTACCTTCTGCTGGTTCAATACGAGCGCTGATTTAAGAATCTGCTGATCTGTGCGTGAAGCCTCTAAACCAGACTTTTCTTTCTCGGTTTGCTGTCTCGTGTCCCTAAGTTCCTCAAAGGACTCCCGCATGGCAGCTTTAATGCTGGCGAAGGAATCAAGATCAGCAAAGAAATCAGAAAGGTCCTCCGTTGAGAGAACCGCCTCAACGAGTGTGTACTCATCTATTGCATCTGTCTTGCGGATAATCTGCGCAAGCGAATCTTTCTCGCGAGTTAGCTTTGCAGAAAGACTGTTTATGGTGCGCCCATGGACAACGATTCCCGCAGACAATGCTTTAATCTCAACCTCAGTGGTTTGCACCTGCAATTTTGCTTTCTTAATTTCTCCATCCAAAATAGCAATGTCTCTTTGCAAGGATTCTCCCTGAGAAGAGAGCGTATCAATAGTGGCTTGCGTCTTCGCCATATCTTTCTCAAGCTGTGCGAGTTGTCGCTCTAAAGCCGCACGCTCCTGTGCAGTTAAATCAGTACTTTGTGCGACAAGTGCGAGTGGTCCAAGCACTAATGCACCAATAACGAGGGGCAGAACAAAGAATCTTCGCATAGATCAGGTAGTAGTATACCAGACGAACAAAAAGCCCCGCACATACATGCGGGGCTTTTTGTGAGAAAAATCTTACTCCTTTTCTGCTGTCTCCTCGTCCTTTCCTTTCTTCTCAACCTCAATAGCATCCATATCTGGAGCGCCTCCTTCCTCCTCAGTCTCCTCCTCAACTGCCTGCGCAAGCGCAACAATCTCTTCTCCTGAAGTAAGGATTTCAACACCAGCTGGTGCCTTAAGATCTGATACGCGAATCTGATCCTCTAGTGTCGCCAGTACACTGATATCTACCTCAATCTCAGTAGGAATCTTGGTTGGATCTGATTCAATCTCAACTTCATGAAGTACCTTAACAAGGTTTGCTCCCTCCTTAACTGCCTGAGACTCTCCTACGAATGAAAGTGCTGTGGTAACGGTAACCTTAGATCCCTTCTGTACTGCGTATAGGTCAGTGTGTCGTGGAGTGTGCGTTACTGGGTCGCGATCAAGGTCATGAATAAGAACCTGCATTGGCTTTTCTAGACCTGAAAGCTCAATAAGTGCTGATTCTCCTCCGTGGCGAAGCACTGCCTCAAACTCGTGGAGTGAAAGGGATATAGAAATAGGATCCTGTTTAGGACCATATACAACTGCAGGAATAAGGCCGTCCTTCGCAAGAAGCTCGGAAGTCTTTCCAGTAATAGTACGGGGGGTTGCGGTAAGGCTATGCATAGTGGATGGAGTATGCCTGAAAACAGCCCGTGAGGCAAGTTATACGAGCGCCTGGCAGACTTTTCTAAGCCTTTCTATAAAGACTGCACGAGCCGCCTCAACCTGGTCTTCCTTCCCCTGCCACGCAGCAAGTGTCTCTTCTTGAAGCGCTCGCGCGTAGCTAAAGGTAAGCGGCCACGGGGCGTTCACCTCTTTTGCACGAGCCGTAATTGCAGCAAGGTTCTCTGTTGCCTGGTCAGGCTCTTGTCCGCCAGAGAGAAAAACAATTCCAGGAACCTCTTTAGGCACAGTTGCGAGCAATACGGCAAGAGTGTCTTCAGCAACTTCCTCAGGAGTGTCTCTTCTTCCGCTCTTGTTTCCAGAGAGCACCATAGAAGTTTTGAGAATAACTCCAGAGAGATCTACGTTCTGTTCAGCAAGCGCATCAAAGAGTACATGGAGTGTTGTTTCAACAACTTCTCGTGCGCGTACTCTGCTATGTGCTCCTTCAAGCAATACTTCAGGCTCAACCATAGGAACCATTCCTGCTTTCTGAACCTCACACGCATAACTTGCAAGTCTCTTCGCGTTCTCAACAAGCACAGCAGAGGTTGGTAGGCGGTCTCCCTCAATACGTATTGCGGCCCGCCACTTAGTGAAGCGAGCTCCATAGGTGTCTCTATACTCGGCAAGGCGTTCAGGCAAACCAATCAGGCCCTTTGTTATGGTTTCCTCAGGTGAGTCTGGAAACTCGTCTAGTCCCTGATCAACTTTAATTCCTGGGAGTACGTCTTCATTTGCAAGGAGTTTCGCAAATGGAACTCCGTTATCAGCATTTTGCTCTAGTGTCTCCTCGTACAAGATAACTCCAGACAAATACTGTTCTATACCGGGTGTTGCAAGAAACAGGTCACGGAATTTTCTGCGCATTTCCTCACTTGGTTCTATTCCGTACTCAATGAGTCGCTTGTCTGCTGTTGAAAAACTCTCATCTGCAGCGAGAATTCCCTTGCCTCGCGCAACGAGTTCCTGTGCTGTGTCTGAAAGATTCATCATATGTCTGTAGTATAGCCCGCGCTCCATGAATCTAAAGCCCACCTCTCTGTATTACGTACTTTTGTTATACTACCTGCATGTCTCACATTGAATTTCTCGCCATTGGCGACATTGTTACAGAACCGTTTATCCACCTTACTGATGCGCATGTTGCAGAAAATATAAAAGCAGAAACTAAGGAGCTCTGTATGCGCTTTGGCGACAAGATTCCGTACGAGTATGCAATACATGCAGTTGCTGTTGGAAATGCCTCAAATGCAGCAGTGTCTGCAAGTCGTCTTGGGCTTCCTGCTACTCTCCGCTCATATGTTGGCGAAGACCGCTACGGAGAAGAGTGTCTAGAGACCCTTGAAAAAGAAGGTGTAGACACTTCCCTCATGGTTACTGAGAAAGGGAAAATAACGAACCATCATTTTGTACTTTGGTACGGAAGCGAACGAACGATTCTCGTAAAACACGAAGAATTTTCCTATACCATTCCTGAGGTTTCAGAGAGCCCTAAGTGGGTATACCTTTCTTCACTCGCAGAGAACTCTCTTCCCTATCACGAAGCACTCGTAGCGTTCCTTGCAGAGCACCCAGATACTAAACTCGTGTTCCAGCCAGGCACGTTCCAGATGAAGCTTGGAAAGGAGGCACTTGCTCCTTTATATGCGCGCAGCGATCTTTTCTTTTCAAATAAGGAAGAGGCTCAGCGTATTCTAGACCTTCCTGATGAGCATGATATGAGTGCCCTTCTTGAGCACATGCGTGCGCTTGGTCCTAAAGTTGTTGTAATAACTGATGGACGTGAGGGTGCATATTCATATGATGGAATTAAAAAACTCCATGTTCCTATGTACCCTGATCAGCGCGCACCATTTGAGCGCACCGGTGCAGGGGATGCATTTGCATCAACCGTTGCAGTTGCACTCGCGCTTGGGAAACCCCTTGAGGAGGCACTTCTCTGGGGACCTATTAACTCAATGGCTGTAGTGCAAGAAGTAGGCGCACAAAAGGGACTCCTAACTCGTGAGGTGCTAGAAAAGTATCTTGCAGATGCTCCTCCTGAGTACAAACTCACAGAACTAACCTAAGACGAAAGCCCGCTTCTCGCGGGCTTTTTAGTGTCCAAAATCAACAGTAGGAGAAAAGGGGTCTAGGTTGGCGTATTCAGGGACAGGCACCTCATTCGCCGCTGAAACTATGAGCATCGTAGCTCCTGCCCCGAAGAGGGTTATAACAAGCGCTGCTGTATATAGGCTTAATTTCTTTCCTTTCACCCTTTTAGTATAAAGCACCAAAAGAGCGTGCTGCGTCTGCTATGTGAGTAGCTGAAAGTCCATAATGTTCCATAAGCTCTTCTGGCTTTCCAGACTGTCCAAAGGCATCCTGCACCCCTATCCGACGTATAGGAACTGGGTAGCGTTCAGACAGACACTCAGCTATAGCGCTTCCAAATCCTCCCATTACCTGATGCTCCTCAAGCGTAAGGACACGTCCGGCACGCTTAGCAGCTTGAACAACTGTTTCTGTATCAAGCGGTTTAACTGTTGGTACATGGAGTACTGAAACTTCAATGCCCTCTGAAGCGAGTGCGCGAGCAGCAAGGAGTGCTTGGTATGAAAGTGTACCCGTAGACATAATCGCTACGCGTGGTTTGTCATGCTCCCATAGAGGAAGTGCCTTCCCTATCTCAAAAGGAGTTTCTGGAGTTGTGAACACGGGAGAAGCGGTGCGCCCGAATCTAATGTACACAGGACCATCATGTGCAGCAGCTGCAATTACAGCTTTATGTGCTTCCTCTGCGTCTCCTGGAACCAGGACAGTCATCCCTGGCAACATGCGCATGAGACCAATGTCTTCAAGCATCTGGTGTGTTGCGCCATCTGGACCTACAGAAACTCCCGCGTGCATACCGCAGACAACAACATGCTGCTGGTTTAAAGCGATTGTGGTACGTATCTGTTCGTAGTTTCGGCCAGGAGAAAAAGCCGCATAGGACGCAACAAAGGGTATCTTCCCCACAGCTGCCATACCGCTTCCCACGGTTGCGAGATTCTGCTCTGCAACTCCAATCTCAACGAAGCGGTCTGGGAATTCCTTTTCAAACCATTCAGCTCGCGTTGATTCCTTAAGATCTGCACACAGCACCACTACATTTGAATCTCTCTTCCCGGCTTCAACAGTACCTGTTCCAAAGCCGTCACGAGTTGGTTTTTGGTCTATGTCTTTAGAGAAAAGATCTTCAACAAGAAATGCATCTTTATACTTCATACTTAAGCATATTCGTTAGGTACTCTCCCGGCTCCAGATCGCAATTGCTGTATAAAGCGCTTTGCTTCTTCCTTTGATGGCGGTTTGCCATGCCAGCGATAATCAAACTCAATCTCTGGCACTCCCTTGCCTGGAATAGTGTGAGCAATGATAAGCGTAGGCTTTTCGTAGATTGCCTTTGCTGTATCTACAGCATCAATAAATTCTGAAATGTTATGTCCGTTTATTTCAAGAACATGCCAATTAAATGCCTCGTACTTTGCAGCCAATGATTCAAGCGGCATCACGTCTTCGGTCATGCCATCTATTTGAATGTTGTTGCGGTCCATAACTGCAGTCAGGTTTGAAAGACGATTCTTTCCTGCAAACATAACTGCCTCCCAGATATTTCCCTCTTGCTGCTCGCCATCTGACATGGCGCAATAGGTACGGTTCTTTTTCCCATCCATACGAAGTGCGTATGCCATGCCAGAAGCCTGAGAAAGTCCAGAGCCAAGGGGACCTGAAGTTGTTTCAAGTCCTGGGAGACGATCTCGTTCAGGGTGTCCCTGTAAACGGCTCCCAAAAGAACGAAGCGTAAGACACTCTTCTATGGGGAAATACCCTGCATGCGCCATGGTGGCATACTGCACCGGTACGATATGTCCATTGGAAAGGAGAAGTCTGTCTCTTCCCTCCCAGCTTGGGTTCTTGGGGTCATGAATGAGCACATCAAAATACAGCGCGGTGAAAATGTCTGCCATTCCCAAGGGCCCGGCCGTATGTCCTGAGCCGGCTGCTACGAGCATATCAAGAATAGTTTCTCGTATTGCTTCTGCTTTCTCTTCTAGAGCACGGAGTTCTGCATCAGTGCGTGACATTATATAGAGAATACCACGTGCCTATTCGTAGATACCGTATTCCTCAGTGAGTGTAATAAATTTCTGCAGCTCCTCTTCAAGATTTGTTGATTTCCACAGAGCTGAACCCACGACAAGGCGAGACGCCCCCGCATCAAGCAGGCTTGGAGCGGTAGTAAGTGAAACTCCTCCATCAACTTGCACAGGAATATGCGGATACTTCTTCTTAAATGCACGTATCTTTGGCAACACGCGAGAATCAAATCCTTGTCCTTGCTTCCCTATAGAACGAATACCCATGAACTGTACGTAGTCTATTTCTTCTAAATAGGGCTCCACGAGCGCGATATCTGTTTCAACACCTAGCGCAAGTCCAAAGGAAAGAAGGTCAGAGATGAAGTCTTTGTCATGTCCGTACTCTTCACGAATGTTCTTAAAGAATCTATTGAGATATGGGGTGCTCTCTGCGTGTACGGTGATTCTTGTTGCACCAAGCCCAATCCATCCTCCTGTGTCTCTCTCAGGATCTGCACTCATGAGGTCTATTTCAAAACGAAACTCCCCACAGTACGGGATCATCTCTCCTTCTGAGAGCATATGTGACACATCATCCTTCTGCGCGCCATACGGCCAAGAGGCAGGAGACGCAAAGACTCCATCAACAACATCTATTTGCACTTCAGAACAAAGCCCTTTGAGGCGAGCAAGAGACTCCTCCAGGTTCTGTCTTGATGTCGGGATGAGTGCAGGAATAATGCGTGCCATAGATAAAGTATATACCTACAGCATGATGCTACCCGAGCTTTTTGATACGCCGTACGTGTCGCTCGTCTGCAGAGAATCCTGCTGAAAGGAATATACGCACAGCTTCTTTTGCATCATCCAGAGTTACGAATCTCGCAGCCAACGAAAGAACATTTGCATTGTTATGCTCTCTTGCAAGACGAATAATATCGTAGCCATCAAGTGCAGGAGCGCCGAGTGCATCAATGGGGCCAGTTGCATGTGCCTGCCCATAAAATAGTGCTGCGCGCGCTCCAGGTACGCGATTAACAGCCATTGCCTCCCCTTGTCCTGAGCCTCCAATAACAATACCGAGTGATCCCTCTGTAGCAACAACTTTCTTTGCACACGGAATCATGTAGTCTGGGTAATCGTCCTCTGGGAGAATCTCCTGCGCGCCGAGGTCTTCAACCTCATACGACAATGCCTCGCGTATATACTCCACAAGCGCTGTCTTCAATACAATTCCTGTGTGATCTGCTGCAATGTAAATAGTCATAAATTATGGGCCCGTAGGGACGGCAATCTCTGGAACAAGTTCTGGGTTTTGATTAAGTGAAGTTGTGCCTCCTCTAAAGAAGATAAATGCTGCAATTAAAAATACTGCAGCTGCTGCGCCTGCAAGAATGTAGTTCGCTTGCTGTTCGTTCTTTGCAATGCCCCACGACACTAATTTTGTAGAAAACTGCTGTTTCTGTACGCGAGAGGGTTGACCGGAAAAATACTTTTCTCCTTCAAACTGAACGTCACTCATGTAGTAAGCATACCACTTATGTCCTTACTATCTTGATGCTTCATATATCTGTCCTGAATAGCCCCCACACCACGACTGATTAGTGAAATAGAACCTATAGTCTCTAACGGAACATCTGTAGGAACTGCCAGGGTCTTCCAACTGTGCAGTTAGGTCATACTGCGCTGGGTATGTATCTTTGCCAACATTTCCGTACGCATAGGTATAGCATCCTGTGCCCCATGGAGAACATCCAGGAGTATTTAATGGATCCAACGGAACATCACTCATATAAGAGGCGAGATCTGCGGCAAAGAGTGCCCAGGAAGCAGCGCTGTAGCTACTACGATAGCCATTACAATCCCACCCACAGCCAGATTGCGGATAGTAACCCTTATCCAGAAAATGTAGTTCAAGCGCCGTACGTATTTGAGTTAAATCCTGAATGCGACGTGCATCACGAGATTTTATACGTGCAGTATTCAGAGAAGAGAGGACAATTGAAGACAATAGCCCGATGATGGCAATAACAATCAGAAGTTCTATGAGTGTAAATCCTTTAGACTTCATATGTTTTTGCCTCTCATTGAGGCTTAGTGAGCGTCTTAGGCGCTTCCTGCTTTAAGCACGTGAGTAACTAAGGTTGCGGTATACCCTGCTTCGTTGTCGTACCATGTCATTGATTTTAGTATATCACTTCAAAAAATACCCCCGCTCGCGCACCTGCTCAATTTTGGAATGGTTCGAGAACTCAGCAGGTTTGCAGTGAAAACCCATGTGATTTTCAAGGAACCATATTCAGGACAAATGAAAACTAACGGATAGCACGTATCCAGTTTAACTAAGAGCTTCTTTCAAAACCGGGATGTCTTCAATTATCGTTTGCCAGACAACTTCAAGATCAAGATTGAAGTAATCATGGATGGCATTATCGCGGAATCCTGCAATTTCTTTCCAAGGAAGTTCTATAGAGTGTCTGGTATCTTCTGAGATCTTCTTCGCAAGCTCCCCGATAAGGGTAAGTTGCATAATAATTGCGCTTTGGGTCTTGGCGTCAGCTTCAAATGCGGCTTTATCCATACCAGAAATAAATTCTTCTACTTTTCGTACCGCATCCCGCATCTGAGCGAGATATATTTCGTCAGTTTTCATAAATAATCCGCATATCTTTCATGATGTAGGGACGAAGATGCGGATTCAGCCCGCTCTCGGTAACTACGTCTACGTCGCGCCCAAGCGTAGAAGTAAGCTCATTGACAAAGCGTGAATACGCGATCATTCCTTTGGGTTGCGAAAACTTTACGAGTATATCGACATCGCTTTTCTCATTCGCGTCTTCGCGCGCAACAGAACCGAACACCGACGCGCGAGCGACGCCGTGCGTTTTAAGTATTGGTTCTGCCTTCTGCTTGATTTCTGCGAGATTCATGCTCACAGCATATCATACTAACTATCTACGCGTTCCCCGCTTTAATCACATGTTCAACCAAAGTATGCGTATACCCTGCTTCGTTATCGTACCAAGCGAGCACCTTAACTAGGTTCCCATCCACCACACGGGTCATCGCAAGATCTGCAATAGATGCGTAGTGCTGGCCAATGATATCGCTTGAGACAAGCTCCTCTTCCGAAACTGCAAAGAGTCCCTCCCAATGCGCGTTCTTAGCTGCAGCTCGCAAGATATCATTCACCTCTTCAGCTGTTGTGTTTCGCTTTGCTATGAAAGTTATGTCTGCAATAGAACCTGCAGGAACAGGTACACGCAAAGAGATGCCGTCAAACTTGCCCGCAAGTGCTGGATAGGCCTTTGTAACTGCTACCGCAGCCCCCGTTGAAGTGGGTACGATGTTTTGTGCTGCAGCTCTTCCCTCTCGCAAGTCCTTCTTTGCAGGACCATCTACAATTGACTGACTTGCAGTGTAGGCATGTGTTGTTGAAAGGATTGCTTTTTCAATACCAAGTGCTTCATCCAGGATTGCGATTACTGGACTAGACGCATTCGTTGTACAAGATGCATTGCTGGTTATTGCACAGGTTTCTATCTTGCTCTCATCTAGTCCCATAAGGACTGTTGCACCAAGAGGATTCTCTTCTTTCACAGGACCTGAAATAACAACCCTACGCGCTCCTGCAGTTACGTGTGCATTCGCCTTCTCATAGTTTGTGAAAAAGCCGGTTGATTCAACGACCACATCAACACCAATCTCTTTCCACGGAAGCAGCGCAGGATCTTTCTCTGAAAGGAATCGCACTTCCTTTCCATTGATACTCAAATTCTCTCCAGACACGAAGACATCAAAAGGAGCACGTCCATAGACCGTGTCGTACTTAAGAAGGTATGCGAGATTCTCTGCAGACCCAAGATCATTCACTGCAACGAGCTCTATCTCTGGATTATCCCAAGATTGTCGTACAAATGCTCTTCCTATTCTTCCAAATCCATTGATTGCTACGCGCAGTGCCATACCAGATATTTCACTAACTTATATGCCTTTAGTCTAGCACTGAGACGCACTCCGCAATCCCCATGCGAGTTTGGGACTCTGTGGGTGCCTATCCTATTGGGGTACTCTGAGCCGCAAGCCACTCAGCAAGCACGTCCAGAGTTACCTCTTTTGTCGCAATGCGCAGTGCCATTACAACTGAATCTTCATTTGTGGCTTTGAACTCATGGCCATTGAGCGCGAGAAAACGAGCAACAACCACAAGACCCGTGCGCTTATTCCCATCTACAAAGATGTGATAATTCACTACTGCCTCAAACAGAATTGCCGCCTTGTTCCACAGTGTTGGGTATAGCTCTGCTCCACCGAAACAGGCAGCGGGTTTCTCAACAACAGACGCAAGAAGATGTGGGTCGCGAACACCGTTACTGCCACCTGTGGCGTCTATGATCATGGCATGAAGCACCAGCACGTCCTGTGCCGATAGATACTTCATGATTATTTGTCTTTCAGAGCCTCTAGTGCCGGGCGGTATGTTTCAATAAAATTCTTTGCCCATGCCACAGTGTCAGCGCCAACAATAGCTCCCTCTTTTGTATAAGGGCGAACGTTCATTTCCTGACCTGAAATTGAAACGATTACAGAGTCTCCTATTTTGAGGTTCAACTCGTCTAGGGACTTCTTTGGAATGGTAACTGCTGCAGAGCTACCCACTTTTAATACTTTCTGAATCATTATCTGTATCTTATTAGTATATTATACTAATGTCAATAGGACTAAGGGGCGGGTGCAGGTGTTGGCGCAGGAGCAGGGGCTGGAGCTGGTTCAGGAGTTGGTGTTGGCTCGGGTGCTGGAGCTGGAGTTGGTTCTGGCTCAGGAGTAGGCTCAGGGGCGGGTGCCGGTTCAGGAGTTGGGGTTGGCTCGGGTGCTGGAGCCGGAGTAGTTCCAGATCCTGAAGTTGTGCCTTCCTTAACAGTCACAATACGTGATACGTGACCCTCGTTTCCTGCAGCATCAGAGACTGAGTAAGAGATTGTGTAGGTGCCTACTGTATTTGTATCAACTGATCCGCTCTTCTGAATAGCTGCGGTGAGATCTCCATCAGTCTCGTCTGTTGCTGTTGCACCTGGATCAGTCCACACATCTCCTACAGTAATCTCTCTCGCTGCCTGTCCGTTTAGTGTTATTTGAGGAGCAGTGGTGTCTCCAGAGGTATTGCTTGGTGTTGGTGTACCTCCTTCATTTCCTCCCTGCTGGTCTGAGGTTGGGGGTACTGCAGGAAGCGGAGTTGGCGCTTGGACTGGCTGCGGAGCTCCAGCAGGAGAGGCGAGCTGTCCTTCAGTCTGAAGGATGAAGTAATCAAAACTTACATCTGAAGATTGTCCGCGCTCAAGTGTAACCCTGAAGCTTCCCTGCTCTTTGTTGCTTATGTACCATGCGCCTTCAACTGGACTCGTGAAGGTAACGAAGATCTTTGAAGTTGGGAGTACGAACTGATTCTCAACCTTAACTGCTGTGTTTCCTGAGAGAATGGTTTCTTGTCCTGCAGAAGATGCACCGTCTTCGTCTTGAGACACTGCAAGTTGGCGGAACACGAGAGTCTGGAACTGTGCGATACCGTCTTCAAGCATGATGCCGAGACTGCGGAGTGCCTGCTTGATTGTGGTTGTTGCAAGATCAAGGGTACCGGTCGCAATACTTGTAACTGAAGTAGTCGCGTTCTCAAGTGCAATTAAACGAGATTCAATTGAATCAATGCGCGTTGCAAGCAAGTCAGTCCTGTCTGCAAGTGCCTGCACTCGTGCAATTGCGTACGTTGCAACCTTAAAGAGATCTGCATTTCCTGCTGCGGTAAGCACTGATGAAGGAAGTTCAACTGCAATCGTAGTGCTTGCAATAGAGAAGCTCTGATCAGTGTTTGCAACAGTGAAGCGCTCTGCAGTTACAGACTCAGTAAATGATCCTACTCCAGTAATAGTGAGTCCTGTTGCAGTAATCTCTGTTGCATTAACTGCCTTAGGTGTGGAAGACGCTGCTTCAAGCACCGTGAGACGTGAAGCCAAGGTTGTGGTTGCTAGAGAGAGAGAATCTGTGCGATCTCCCAACTCTTTAATTGCGTTCACGGATGCTGCAAGAATTGTCGTGGTGTTAATTTGTTTGAATCCACTTGCTCCGGTAGACATTGCTTCAGGGATATTTGCTCCTACGTTCTGTGCGATGAATCCTGAGTACTGGATTCCTCCATCAAAGTACTCAGTTCCCTCCTTCCATGTGTAGGTCTGTGGAGTAATACCGCGTATTGCTGCAAGACCAGAGGTGAATTCACTCTGTACATCCTTAAGGCGCTCATCAGAAGTACAGCTCATAAGTCCTGAGCCGTTTGTCTGCACACCTCCACAGGAGACAAGGTTTGATACGAAAAGTCCGCTTCCGTTAACTATCGCCATGATTGTTCCGCTTGGGCGGAAGTTGATTGCCGTTCCGTCTAGACTCAAAGAAGCATAGGCAACACTAGTACGATTATATGCCTGCATCGTAATGCCCGATCCTGGGATAATTTCAAGACCTCCATTACCACTCTGGGAGCCTCCGACAGTGAGCATTCCTGAAGGGTTAGTGGTACCGATACCGACGTTGCCTGCATTGTTTATCGTTACTCTGTTTTGTAATGTCTTAGATGTATCAGCCGTTTGCAGATACATTTTTCCTCCTGTGCTTTCGTTTGTCACCGCAATACGTCCCGCATTATACTGCCCGCTTTGCGGTAGAGAGAACGTGAGCGAACCACCCCATCCTGAACTGGTGTTGGTTATATTTATACCAGAATTAGAATTGGAACCGTTAGTAACGGTTACGTCGAGATTATTCCCTGGCGTAGTCGTACCAATACCGACATAGCCTGTTCCTGCCGTCGTACCACTACCAAGCCCAGTGGCATAAATGAGATTGCCAATATTCATCTGGTTGGAGGCCGTGGCAGACACAGGACGTACGTCCTGTCCGATGAGGATGTTGTTTGAGCCAGTGGTTATACCGCCACTTGTTGCGTATGCACCAAGAATGATGTTATTAGCTCCCGTACTAACACCATACCCAGATCGGTATCCCACAAAGGTGTTGCTATCACCTCCTGTCAGAAGACCGACACCTGACTGGTAGCCCACAGCGGTGCTGTTGGCAAAGTTTGAACCACCCACGGACCCTCCCTGTCCTGCCTGTGTACCTAGCCCCGTGTTACCCGATCCAGAGTTGTTCTGGTAGAGAGTAAGGTATCCCACAGAGGTATTGGCTGAACCGGTCTGGTTGTTGTACTGGGAATGACGCCCCATGGCGGTATTTACAGTACCGGTCTGCAACTGGAAGAGAGACGCGTATCCGACTGCAGTATTATTGTTACCCGTTGTGAGCGCGCGCAGAGAGTTATTACCTATACCCGTATTCTGGTTACCTGTTGTAACAGCACGCATGGTTTCTATACCCACTGCAGTATTTCCTGATCCGTCCGAGCCTGATGTGTAAGAAAGAGTACTTCCTCCTGTACCAATAAATAGTGAGCCGGTGAAAGTGGTCTGGTTAGGTACGTTGACTACCTGCAAATAATCAGCACCAGCAAAGATCTTGCCCGTTACTCTTGTGTCTCCCGCTACGGTGAGGATCTTGTCTGGTGAGGTAGTGCCAATACCGACGTTGCCGCTGGCAGTAACCGTCATCAAATCCCCACTGGTCGAACTCCAGAGCCTCGCTGTACCGTCCGGGTTGTACCAAGTGAATCGATTCCCTGTTGCCAAGTTGTCTCTCTGTGTGAATGTATATCCAGCAGTTGAACCCGATGACCAAACCAACCCATACACATCCAATAAGCCCTGTGGTGTCGTCGTACCAATCCCGACGTTACCTGTCGAAGTTATACGCAGGCGTTCGTAGTCTCCGGAGTTCGCCTCGCTCGTACCACTTCCAGCAACCGTATGGAAAGCAAGGTATCCTGCGTAACTCGATGCCGTTGCGCTTTCCTTCGCTCCCTTAATAAAGGCGAAATTGTACGGGTCTGATGCGTTACCGCTGGCTCCACCGAGAGCGATTATAGCTCCCGTACCCACTGCCGCCGCGTTCGTTGAATAGAACTTCGCTACAGGAGTTGAAATAAAAGCTCCCGCCAAAGAAGTCGCCCCTCGCACATCGAGGGCTGCACCGGGAGCCGTAGTACCAATACCGACGTTACCTGTTGGAGAAATACGCATCCTCTCAGTTGGTGTATACGCAGTATTCTCAGTTATGGCCGCAGCGGTATCCGTAAAGAACTGTATACCGTTATCATTGAATGCGTTAACGCGCACACCGCTTCTTCTTATTGCAGAACTGTAACTTGAAAGATAGGTATCGGATGACGTGCTTCCCCTAAAACCAGTAGCGAGCACAATACCCGAGGCAGAGTACGGAGCGAAAATGTTTGAGTAATTACCTGTTCCATTCGTACTCCACGCAATACCTCTACCGGCAGTTGCGTTCCCCAAATCAAGCGTGCTGACAGGGGCTGTGTTTCCAATACCGATGTTGCCATTACTCTTCAAGATTGTGAGTCTCTCCGTTGAATCCGCATCTCGGATGACGAAGTTATTGCTAGAAGCCTTAGCTCCTATGCCCCACTGAGTAACACCGCCATCTTGGAAGAGAATCTTAGACTCACCACCAGAAGTCTGGCGATCAAGGGTAAGAGTGGTGTTGCCTGTACTTGTGTTGTCGAGCAATACATCAAGGGCTCCGGCATTCTCAATTTCTAGTTTAGATCCAGGAGTCGCAGTGCCAATACCGACGTTTCCATTTGAGTCGATACGCATACGTTCACTTGGTGTAGTACCAGTAATGAAACGAACGTTTGCAGCAACATTGGTGCGCGGCGCAATTATCAGGTCACCTGCAATGCCCATGGTTGAGTTTCCTACCCCGATATAGCCACGGACTTGTGCCGATGGAATGGAGGCCATGGGGACTCCGATAAGCTCGAGGCCAAGGTTCGCTGCACCCGCACCTCCCCCAACAGCGATATTGCCTCCAACAACTTCTAGCTTCTGATACGGAGCCGTTGCACCAATACCAACGTCGCCGTTAAACAAGACATTGGCAGAACCACGATTAATATAGAAGGCCTCTGTTTTTGCGCTGTTTAATTCCGTACCAAACACAAACTCGTTGGTCGTACCCTCAAATCCGATGTACCCCAAACTATTAGTCAATTCTCCAATATTCAGAGTCGCACTGGTGGTATCAGCTCCTGATATTATTCCAGCAGTAACAGAAGCTCCGTTTCCGTTTACGTCCAACTTGTAGCTAGGGGCAGCTGTACCAATACCGACGTTGCCTGAAGCATCTATATACACACGAGATGTCCCTCGTCGGGAGAAATTGAATCCTTCAAGAGAATCGAGGGTCGCGTTCTGGCCAGGGAATGAGAACTTCAGGTAGCCATTTGCTTCTGAGTCGCGAGAGATGCTAAGGATGTTGCCAGCGCCAGCACCCTCGATATACATACGTGTATTCGGGGTCGTTGTACCAATACCGACGTTACCTGCGCTGCTTACGTACATGTCATACCCAGAAGTTACGGCATTGTTGTACGCTGTGCTGCCTCCTGTGAAGCCTATACCGCCGAATGCTGCAACCGACAGATCTCCGGTTGCGACCGTATCCTGACGGGTCAAGGAGAATATGCCGAAGGCACCACCGTTATCTGCGAAGATACCGCGACCAGCCGTAAGGTTACTTACACGCAACGCTTCCGTAGTATTGCTGTAAATAGCGAGCATTGAGCCTGGTGTTGAGGTACCAATACCAACATATCCATTCTTTGTAATTCTCATTCGCTCAGTGAGTGTCTGTGCAGTTCCTGTGGTGCCCACAAGACCGGTGCGGAAAATCATGTCAGCTCCCTCTCCTGACGTTGCTTGAGCTGGTCCTGCTGCTGTGTTGTCATTAAATATCATGGCGATATTCCCTGTTTCGGTGGTAGCACCCGTGTTTCCATCGTTTATTTTCCATGACACTTTCCCGATCTCAGCCTGATCAAATAGTGCGGAGCTTGTCTCGTTGAGTAGAAGTGTTGGTATAGAAGTTCCACTGATAGCCAAGGTATCCGCAAATCCACCTGTTGTTGCGATTGTGCCCGATACTTTTAGATTGCCGTTGATATCAAGTGCTTCAGATGGCGAGGTGGTACCAATACCGACAAGTCCAGCACCAGTAAGTCCGCTAGCTGTAATGACCATACGGGGAACTACGCTGGTTGTTAGAGGATTGTATGTAGCAAACACGATATCCTTAGCGGCGTCCGTCCGTGACTGGAGGACTAGGTTCCCCACGCTTGTGTATGGGTATCCAGAACCATCGTCATCGCTTTGGAAGATAGCGGAGCCGCTAACACCCGTAACATAATCTGACCGTTGTCCCGTAAACTTTAGGTAGCCTTCAGTACCACTAATCTCAATCGCGCCTGCTACGTCTAGTTTTTCAGATGGCGTGGCTATACCAATACCGACGTTGCCTGTACTCTTCAAGTACAAAGTATTAGTTGGAGTAGCTGGGTCAATGGTTAAAGGATAGGTTCCGCCTGTAATATCCCTCATTGTTACTGTCCCAGCGACAGCCGTAAACGACCACCTTTGATTGCCCGTATCTGATTCGTTCAGGATGAAGGACGGAGTGGCTGAGGTTATCTCTATGTTGCCTGCTGAGGCGATTGTGCTACTGAAAATGGCAGCACCAGCAGACCTAAAGGTTCCATTAACGTCCAATAAATACCCAGGTGCTGTCGTCCCGATACCGACCTTCCCGTCCTGCATAAGGACCATCTTAGTACTAGCATCTAGAGCATTATCATTGGTTGTACCGAAGAGAAGGTCGTAGTGACCCGTGGTGCCTTCTCGGGCAGCACGGATGAATGCACCAATTTGACCTTCAGCACTAAAAGCACCGTATCTATCTCTAAACTCGATGCCATGGACGCTTGCTCCGGCGTTTGAGCCAGAGCCAATAATAACCGTAGTCGTGGCTCCCGTAAGAGCAGATCCTCCTGCTACCTCCAACTTCGCGCTTGGCGCTGCGGTGCCGATACCGACCTTTCCTGCACTTGTAATGCGCATCCGCTCTACCAGATTGTTGTTATTGTCTGTCTCAAATGCGAGATAGCCTTGCGCGTTTCCTACGGTTGAGTTCTCCTTCCTTCCTGCGATATTTGCATAGGTATATACCGCACCAGCAGAGCCCATGCCACCTAGAGAAATCATTCCTCCTTTATTAATTGCTTGAGTATCGGTTGAGTTCACCAAAAGATTCCCGTATGCGTTAAAGGCAGAGTTAGTTGCAACGTTCGCGCCTGAGACGTTAAGTGTTGCGAGCGGGTTCGTCGTTCCAATACCTACATTGCCTGCGTTAGTCACCGCGAAGGAATTGCCCGCGCCCGTGCTGATACCGAATGCGTAGAATGATGCTGAACTACCACTATTCTCCACATAGAGCTGAGGAATATTTGCGCCGCCCCATGCCGTACCCGCTCCCTGCTGCATGCGCAGCGACCCATCGGTCGTGTTGGTTATACCGAGCCCAAGTCCGCCAGTCAGATACGTATCGCCCGCTACCGACAACAGTTGCGACGGTGAGGTGGTACCGATACCGACGTTGCCTAACCCATCAATCCTCATCGTCTCCGAACCGCCCGTGAGAAAGCGTATCTGGGACCGGAGTGATGGTCCTGCCGAGTTATATCCGAGCAAATCTATTGCGGACTTGTATACGAGAGAACCACCCCCTCCGGCTGAAAGTCTCAGAACACCTCTGTTTGAAGAAGTAGGATAGTGTGCGGTAATCTCCCCGTCCACCATCGTTGTCGCGAGCGCAGGGAACTCATCGACTGAGTATTGGTTGCTCACCCTAATTGTATTGTTTACATCGAGTCTCGCGCCTGGGTTCGTAGTACCAATACCGACGTTGCCTGTGCTTTGCTGCACAAACATTTGTCCTGAATTAAAGTTGAAGTCTCCGGTAGAACCAACTTGCAAGCGAGTAGTATCAGCTGTCTCAAGTAATAAGCTATTAGCTGATTTTGTTCCAATATACATACTAGTATTTGCGTACACATTTGCTCCTGTTCCCAGTCCACTGCCACCAAAGAGGACACTGTATGATCCATCTGTTACTACCAACTTCGCCTCAGGCGTAGTCGTACCAATACCCACATTACCCGAATCAAGAATCGTGAAGAGTGGTGAGTCACTAGAATTAGTAGTCTGGAAGTTAACTCCTGTAGTAGTTCCCGCGCCCTTAACAGAGAGCTTTGCGTAAGGGGTACTGGAACCAACGCCCAAATTCCCTCCTATGTAGCTATTGTTTGTCCCACTCACCCACAAAGATCTCCATCCAAGACCGCTTGAGCCAAGATCATAGGTTGCATCAACTGCAGGAGCGAGTGCTGCTGCAACTGATACGCGATTAATTACCGCAGCAGATCCCTGCCCCGCAACGATATCAAGCTGACCCAGTGTTGAGTTACTTGCCTGGATATAGCCATAGGCTCCTGTCCCAGACGCTGAGTTTGAATAGAAGCGAGCCTGTCCCTGAGTACCTACCGCTCCTATATAGGTATCACCTGCAACTTGGAGTTTTGCATTGGGAGAGGTTATGCCGATACCGACGTTACCCTGATTAACTATTACATTTCCAGAGCTCTTAATTGTTAAAGAATCGGAAAGCACACTATTGGTTGAGGTTGCTGTTTGGAACACAATATCCTGACCAGTTCTATTGTGTCCAATAATGAAACTGTTTGCCTGTGTTGCAGCGGCGTATATATCTCCGCCCATGGAAAAATTGTCCCCCACCTCAATTTGGGTACCTCCGACACTATATATAGAAGGATTACCGCTACCGGAATAATCAATACCCAGTCGACCGATTTGGTGTCCATCCTGAATACCTCCTGCATCTACAGAAATTATCCCACTTGAGGTAATGCCGGTTGCAGCTGCAATTGCTCCACTGCTGTTTACCTGGAACAGGTCTCCGCTACCGACAGTAAAGAGTGCGGCTGGGGTAACGTCGCCAACACCGACGTTACCACTCGTCAACAAGGTAAAAGTCTCAGCCCCATTAGAGGTAAATCGGTGATTGCCTCGTGAGGCGTACGTCATAGTATCGACCGCGTTGAATGAGACACTTCCTTGATACCCTCCGTCAGAAGACCGCGAAAAATTGATTGAATTATCATCAAGTTTTGTTTTGACGTTAGTCACACCTTCAGAAATTGTCAGCGGGCCATCTGGTGTAATTGTTCCAATCCCGACGTTGCCGGCACTAGTAATGCGGAAAAGCTCCGTCATTGACGCTGTCGAACCTACCGTCTGAGAAAGATTTACACTGTAAGTGAGTGCGCCGCTATCTTGCACAAGCGCTGACCCTACGGTTTCTGAACCTCGCCACGAAGCCCCGCTAAATAATGAAGCACCTGCCGACCATGCACCTTTTGATGCACCCGAACTGGCGATATATGTTCCTGATGTTTGTCCTCCAGAGTAGAGGTGCATTCCGCCGTAATTACCGGAAGCCGCACGGTTCACTACCGAAAGAATCGGGTTGCCGAGTGTGTTTGCCGACAATGGCGAAAGTGTATTTGTGGCTACGCTTGATTGCAGGGTTGTGTAGCCGGATACGTGCAAGGTGGACGCTGGTGTGGAGGTACCAATACCCACATTCCCTCCAGGCAGAATGGTGAGTCGCTCGCTTCCTGCAGTGAACAAACGAAGTGTATCCTCGTCAGCATTAGCAGTGTCTGCTGTTATGTACGTATCTTGGTCTGCGTCAATAACTCCTCCGAGACCCTGCCATACTCCTGTGTCTCCGTATCCTTCAAACTGGTGTGTGGTGAGGTTGTAGCGTACATATCCAATATCTCCTGAAGGACGTTGTGCTGTAGTGCCTGTAGGTAGGCGGAGTGCATCGGTTCCGAAGATATCAAACGAAACTGCTGGCGTTGAAGTTCCCAACCCTAGTCTTCCGTTTGTATCAAAGCGCGCACGCTCCGTGCCTCCAGTTATGAAGCGGAGCGCGTTTGCGTCCGTAGTGCCGAGCGTTGCAAGTCCCCCAAAGCTGTTTCCGTCCTGTTGGAAGAATCCTGAGGCGAGAGAAGTTGTTGAGACTGTGAGCGTACCACCAACGTTCGTAAGACCGTTGCCAAGGAGTGAAGTAAACGTATTGCTGCCAATGTTGAAGCCTGAGACAAAGGTAGCAAGACCTTCAGTGTATGAAGTACCTGAGACAAGTGCGTTGCCTGCAACGGAAAGCTTTTGTGAAGGAGAAGTAGTTCCAATTCCTACGTTTGTTCCGTTGTCATATACAACTGAATTCGCAAACACTCCGTTATTCCATTTAGAGAGATAGTTGTCTGTGAGTGAAGACACTGATGCGCCTGCGAGTGTGCCAATAGATGCTTCTCCAGAGACGGTGAGCGCAGTTGTTGATGCGTACGTAAAGATGCCATTCTCTGAATACACTGGCATATTAAACTCAAAGCGCTTTGTGCTTGAGTTCCAAGTTAACAGTGCGTTTGGTGATGCGCTTCCACGCTTAAAGATAAGTGAGATATCTTCAAGATCGTTTGTTGCGTTGTCCGAGTTGAGTGTAAACGTATCTGATACCGTTCCAGACACTGAAGAAGATGCTGCAGAGAGATTGTTAACCACAAGCTCGTCTATGTATCCGCGGCGCCAGTATGCGGCCGGAGATCCTAGGTCATAGGTGTTGTTTGTTGAGGGGATGAGGTCTGAACCAACTGCGCTGTTAACCGTTAGAGTGTCAGCTGCCGTGGTGCCGAAGGTAGCATTGCGTCCAACTGCAATGTTTCCTGAGAACGCTGAGGTTGCTGTGGTTGAAGTTGCAAGCACATACGGACCTGCAATGTACTGAAGTCCTTCAATGATTGATGCTTGCACACCGCCCGCAAAGGTACTTGTAGCTCCGTTGCCTCGGATAGTTGTAGTTGAGGTTCTTCCTACAGAGAAGAAGTCCAGTGCGGAAACACCCGTTGAAGACGCATATGCGAGTGAAAGCTGAGAAGGCAACGAAAGTGTTACGCCTCCAATACCATTGTCTGTAACCGTTACCTGGTTAGAGGTTCCAGAGACCCAAGAGAACAAGTCTGCTGAAACAACAGTTCCGTTTGCATTAACTGAAAGAAGGCGTGACGGAGTTACGTATGTAAGCGCTAGTGAGTTTGTTGTTGTTGCGTTCGTTGTAGTTGCATTGGTGAGTACTGAGTTTGTTGCAGTGAGGTTCGTGATAACTGCGTTTGTGAGCGTTGCAAGTGTCGCTGTTATGTTCGTGAAGAATGCATCAACAATAGTTGCGATCGTTGAGTAGAGGCTCGTAGTTGTCGCATTGGTGATGGTTGCGTTCGTGCCGAGCAACTCTTGAAGTGTTGCGTTTGTTGCAAAGAGATTTGTTGAGAAGAAGTTTGTAGATGTTGCGTTCGTCGTAGTTGAATTTGTGGCGACTAGATTTGGGAATGTAGAAACATCCGTCGTTGAGGTAGCAGTGAAGTATGGAGCAGTTACTGAGCCTGTTGAAGAGATTCCTGAAAGCGTAAGACTTCCTGAAATACTTGCGTCTCCGTTAACTGTCAGAAGCCCGTCAATTGTTGTTGTCGCAACGGTGAGTACGCTGCCATTTATGGTCCCTCCTTCAAATGCAGAGTCTGTTATGGTGCTATCACTGATTTCACTATCGGTGATGACACTTCTTGTTATATCTCCGCTGAAGTTGTGGCTGGCGCGTCGTGCATCGTAGTTGCGATTCATTATTCCTTGCAAGCGCTCAATCTGTGCATCTACATAATTCTGAGTTACGCCCGCATACGTAATCGGTGCGGAAGGTACAGGAACATACCAGATACCTGAACCTCCTGTTGAGGGAGGAGTCACAACAGGAGCTGAGTCACCCGGACGAGGTATGGTTGTGTCGCTCACCGGAATTACCGCAAGACCTGAGTCCTTTGGCGCAAAGAGATCTGCAAGAGGACCAACCACTCCATTCAATGCACCGTAGGTTGCTCGTGCAATTTCTGCACTCAAAGAGCGTAGTGGCGCCGGAATCCAGCCTGAGTTTAAGGATGCCAGTGGAGACGCGAGAAGTGTTGCCAATCTTGTTGGCGCTGCCTCAAGGTTTACTGCAGTCTTTCCAGCAATACCGAGGATGGTGTTTGAGAGATTGCTCGGCAAAAGCTGAGCCATGGTTCCTGTCTCAAGCTTCGCAATACTTTGCTTTGCCACAAAAACAGAGTCTGCGATCACTGCATCCTGCTGAACGAGCATTCTCTCTACTGGCTGAGTTGCCTGCGATCCAACAGCAAGCTGTGTGGCTGTGATGCTTCGTGCAAGCTCTGGTGCAGCCTGTGTGTAAGCAAGTACCGCCTCGTCGTACACAATAGGAGCTTCTACAATCCCGCTTGCGATGGTTCCTCCTACTACGTTTCCGATTTGTCCTGCCTTAGTTACAAGTACACGAGGAATCTCTGGTGTGTACGTTGCCCAAGCAACAAGACCTTCCGCATACGCATTTGTAATGAGCTCCGATGCTGCAACTATTTCAGTACCAATAGCAGCGTGTGTCTGCACACTAAAGTCTCTTGTCTGAGATGCTACAGACAAAGATCCGCCACCGAGCGAATTGATTGTGTCTGTGTACCCAGTTAGAACAGCAAAAATATCTCCATAGAGATTGTTTCCGAGTTGCGTGTACGCGCGAAGAACAGATGGACCTACTTCATTAGGATGCTGTATAAGGTACGCGAGAGAAAAATTGCTCTTGGATTTTTCCGGCGCTACTACAAAAACTTTCTCAGCTTTTTGAGATGCAATTAAATTCCTAACCTCAGAGTTGTCAGAGGCGAGCGTAACAGTTTCAATAAAATCTTCTGGTGAAAATATGTACACCTCTTCTGAAACTTTGGTCGCTGAATCATTCAGCGCGTAAACTTCTCCCGCGTGCTTGATTGCAAAATCATTTCTAAGATCTCTTCGGTCATTCTCAAGAGTTGCCAGAGTGTTTATAAAAGATTCACGTGCAGAAAGCGCTGAGTTAACAGTGTTGGTTGCAAAATCTCCCAACGCTCCTGTTCCTGCAGCGTACGCACTTGCGGCAAGTATTAGACTTGTAGCAATAACCGGAGCCCCTTTAGCAAAAAGCTTGATCCCGCGCTCATAAAAATTATTGGGGATTCTCTTTGTCTTAAGTGCCTGGCTTATATTTCCCCGAACATTTTCAGTGGCACGTGCGACTCTTGAAATTGGGGCAGCAGCTTTACGATATTCTTTTTCTCTTTCCTTAGACAATGACTCAGCAAGCTCTCTCTTGCGCTCACCTTGAGCACGCATAAAAGTTTCTAGAGAGCTTCTTGAAACAAGCCACGTTCTTCCAACTTGAGTAGCCTCAATTTTATCTTCGCGACAGAGTCGTGAAAGATAATCAGAGTTGTACCCAGAAAGCTCTGAAGCTTCTTTGGTAGAGATAAGATTTTTTTCTAGTAGTGGCTTCAAGGTGCAGTGGTCGGATATCCGAATTAACTACATTTTAGCTGTTTATTTCAGATTAATAGAACATTTTGTGTGGATAGTCTTTAGAAAAAATTCATGAGATCTATCGCGAAAAAAATAAAACACCACTAACAAAAAATAATTGTGAGTAAAGAGGCCTCTTGAGCAAGAAAATGATCTTGCTCGCAATCAAAATTACTCATGTCACGCATTTGAATGAAGTTACGGGAGCAAACTTCTGTCTGCGAGCCCAGAAAAATACAATTTGCACATTAATATATACAGCTATGTCGTCTACGCGAAAAAGCTAATAAATAGTACGTATGTCGGATATAGAAGCTCAATTGCCACATGCAAAGTGCAGCTCACTCCACCGATGAAGTCTCCAGTGCAGGGTTTATGAGCATTTTTCACCAGTTAAAATAGAAATGGTAGCTCGCAGCTTATTGATCAGAAAGCAATGCGTTTACAAAGCAATTCGTAATATACAGATATACACCTATATATAGGTGTATATCTGCTATACGCACTAGTGATGAGCAATCTCGCTCTTGTTTGCTGTCTCCTTGTTTATTTTACTTAACGAGACGAGAAATACTTTATATACTTACTTATTTAGCGTTCTCGTTCCACCGAGAAAATCAATTGCAGCTTCTTGTGGCCCAAATTTTAGGCTAGTTCCAGACAATATTTGTTCTGCTGAACCTGTACCTATGAACGCAATTGCTAGCGCAACAAACGCCACTACAAGCAAGGCGCTGCGAGCAACGATTGTGCTACTTCCCTTTGCGGGCCTCTGAGAGGCGAGACTTCTACTTCCTTCAGTATTTGGCGAATGAATTTTTAGATCTACAGCATTGATGCTTTCGTTTGGCCTTACAGCTTCATACGACCGGTGTATCGGAACAATCTCCTCGCCACTATTGTCCTCATTTGCTGGTGTCTCTTCCTTTATTCTTGAAATGATAACCTCTTCGTCTGCGCTATCTTGGAGTTCTGTAGAGAGATTTTCTTCTACAACAGGTAGATACTCGTCTTTAAAGTCATCAGAACCGTCAGGAAGCGCCTTCTGCTGCTCTTTACCCTTATCCAAGAACCATTCCTTCCAGGCGCTTTGCATATCAGCCACAGCCTTGCTCTCTCCAAGCTGCTCTTGGGTCTTTGGGGCGAACTCAGGTACTAGTACAGGCTCCATAGCCGCGTACTCTGGGCGCTTCCATGTCTGCAAAACATCATTCTCTGGCTTTATTTCCTCTCTAACGGGCTCTGGCTCCTCAATTTTTGCGCCAAAGCGGTGCTCTCGTATTGAATCTTCAAGAACATACCAGCTTCTGCCAACTAACCTGGCCTCCACTCGCCCTTCTCTGCATAACTGCCCCACATAGTCCTTTGCATAACCAGTAATTTTTGCCGCGCGCTTTGACGAGATGTAAATCTTGTCTTCAATAGTTATCTCTTCCATGCTTGTATTATATATACATCTCGGCTCGTTTACTATCGCTATTAACACTTATTGGAGAAAAGAAAAAACCGCCAGTAGGGCGGTCTTTTCTTTAGCTTATCTCCTTTACTAAGAGCTCTTTGATGAGTGCCGGGTTCCCTGCACCCCTTGTTGCCTTCATGGTCTGCCCCACGAGGTACTGGAGGGATGCTTCCTTTCCTGATCTGTACTCAGCGACCACACCCGGATTCTCCCCCAACACTGTTTTGATAGCCTCCACCAAAGCCCCTTCATCACTGACCTGGAGTAGATTCTCTTTCTCGGCAATAGCTTTCGGTGAGCCTCCATTCTCTAGCATCACCAGCAGGATGTCTTTGGCGCCTCTAGACGAGAGCTCTTTGGCTTCAACCATTCTCATTAGCTCCACAAAGTCTTCTTCATCCAATCCTATGAATTCCTCCTTTCCTGTCTTTGAATACCAGCCAGCAACATCTGATATCAGATAATTAGCCGAGAGCAGGACTAAGGATTTTTGTGCATCGCAAATTGCAACAACTTTATCAAAAAACACTGAGCGTGCGATTGATGAAGTTAGGTGTACTGCATCAGCTTCCTTAAGTCCTAATGTTTCGTATCGCGCTCGTCTGTCCCAGGGCAACTCTGGCATTGAGGCCTTAATAGTTTCAGGTGAGAGATCCGGTACCTCTGAAAGAAGAAGCTTTGGTAGGTCTGGCTCTGGGAAATAGCGGTAGTCTGCGCTTCCCTCTTTTGCTCTCTGAGAGAAAGTCTTTTGACCTCCCTCATCCCATCCTCGGGTCTCTTGAGGAAACGTTCCTCCCTCATCAAGGATTTTTGACTGACGCGAAACTTCAAATGCGATCGCTCGCTCAACTGATCTGAACGAGTTCAAGTTTTTCACTTCAACCTTCGTACCAAAATTCTCATCCTTAGAAACAGAAATATTTGCTTCCACTCGCATCTCTCCCTTCTCCAGGTTCGCATGTGATGCTCCAAGTGTTCGGAGCAACAACTGAAGTTCACGCGCAAACTTCCCTGCAGTTTCTGCATCATGAATAACCGGCTCTGTTACCAACTCCATCAACGGCACTCCAGCTCTATTGAAATCAACAAGACTTGCTCCCTTCGTTGTGTCATGCGAAGAACGTGCTGTGTCTTCTTCTAAGTGAATGCGAGTGACCGCAACTCCTGCAAGCTCTCCTCCTTTGATGAGAGGATGTTCGTACTGGCTGATCTGATACCCCTTCGGAATGTCCGGATAGAAATATGACTTGCGATCAAACTCTGCAAAGTCTGCGAGCTTTCCTCCAATCGCAGTACCAACCCGCAATACATGCCTGACGGCTTCCTTGTTTATCGTAGGCAGGGTTCCTGGATGTGCGACACACACAGGGCATGTGTTTGCGTTTACGGCAGCCCCTTCAGGAGCATTCACGCAATCACAAAACATCTTCGTACGGGTTGCGAGCTCCGCATGAATTTCCAAACCGATGGTGGGACGATAGTCGCTCATTCCCCTGATGCTAGCACGTGCGCTCTAGGGCGCCAGTCTACTTTGAGACCTGTGAGAGCTCCTGAGAGAGGATGTCTGAGAAAGACTTCAACAAGGTATCGTCTGCCAGAGAAAGCGGCACTACCCTCTTCCCTATTGCCTTAGAAAGTGCTTTTTCTAGCGATTCTCTCTCTGCATCACCCAAAATATCTACCTTTGAGAGAACTACGAGCTCAGGTTTCTCGGCTAGGGCAGGATCATATGCTGCTAGCTCCTCCCGTATGGCCCTATAGGCTGAAATGGGGTCTTCTTGCTCAGCCGAGACGAGATGCACTAAGAAACCAGTACGTTCTATATGCTTGAGGAACCGAGAACCGAGACCTCGTCCCTCCGAGGCACCTTCAATAAGTCCTGGTATGTCTGCCAAGATGTACCCATAGAAGTCTCCGAGGTGGGGATCCAAGGTCGTAAACGGATACGCACCAATCTTTGATTGTGCTCTGGTAAGGGCGTTCAAAAGAGAGGACTTGCCTGCGTTCGGAAACCCTATCAAACCTGCATCTGCGATCAGTTTTAGGGTGATATGGATATCCCCAGATTGCCCGGGTTTACCCGGCGTAAAGTCCACTGGATTTTGATTTGTAGCCCCTTTGAAGTGCGCATTCCCAAGACCTCCAATACCTCCCTTGAGGAGCAATATCCGCTGTCCTTCAGACAACACCTCGTACGGATCTGGGTTCCCAGAAACCTGAGCTACTGTCCCTACAGGAACCTTAATGATGACCGGCTCGCCATCTTTTCCGTGCCTGTTGTTGCCTTCGCCAGGTCCTCCGTTTTCTGCTCTAAATGTCTTTGTATATCTGTACGAAGAAAGTATCGCGAGGTCTCTAACCCCTTCCAAAAAGATATCGCCACCTCGCCCACCGTCTCCTCCGGCGGGACCCCCCTTCTCCTTACCCTTAAGGTGGAGCCAGCGTACGACGCCCGAGCCGCCCTTTCCGGCGACTGCGTGTACGTTCATTTCATCAATAAATGCCATATAGCCACACCCTACCATATATAGGTGTAGCGCCTAATAATTATCAATTGACGTAGTCATGCTTGTTGGCGACACTAGATTGATATGCGCACCGTCGTTACGAAACTAGGGGGAGCAGTCCTCTCTGATGCAGCGGGTTTCAAGAACGCCATTCAGTTGATTACGAGTGACCCCTCTCGTCGCTACGTGGTTGTGTCTGCACCAGGAAGAAGAAGTAGTACTGATACGAAAGTAACGGATTTGCTTGCATCACTCGCACAGCCCTCTGGGCGGGCAAAAGCCATCACCGTTATTAAAGAAAGATTCATAGGTATCGCCAACGGACTTTCCCTACCTACTTCTGTTACCGAAGAAATAGAGAGAACCTGCGCAGACATACTGGAGCAACTAGAAGATCCCACCCAAAACTGCATGGATTTTGTTATGAGTCGTGGAGAGTATTTGTCTGCATATATTTTATCTGCCGCATTGGATTGGCCGTGCCTTGATGCGGGAACGATCGTACGCTTCAGCATTCAAGGAAAGTTTATAGAGAAGCTGCAACCAATTACCCTCCCAGACCGAGCAGTTATTCCTGGATTCTATGGAAGTGACCAACGCGGGAGAGTATGGCTACTCCCACGAGA
Organism: Patescibacteria group bacterium UBA6241; assembly: GCA_002441425.1. Taxonomy (GTDB): domain Bacteria; phylum Patescibacteriota; class Minisyncoccia; order Phycocordibacterales; family Phycocordibacteraceae; genus C7867-001. Next base: position 412,778 of record DJWB01000001.1, read on the forward strand.
CGGGTCTGACATCACTGGAGCGTGTGTGGCTGTTATCGCGAAGGCAGATCTGTATGAGGTTGGAAAGGATGTTCCTGGAATCTTCCCTGCCAACCCAACCATAGTTGAGGGTCCACAGGAACCCATTCGCGTTCTTACCTATGGGCAAGCAGAAGAGATGACCTATCGCGGAGAATCAGTACTACACGACCAAGCAATCTCACTACTACAGGGTCCACGAATACCTGTACGCATCTTCAGTGTTACTGAACCAGCTGGCTCCCTAGACACCTACATTGTGCCTGACGATGACGCGCGCGCGGTCAGTGGGCGGATACTCATCGGCATTGGTGAAGAAAAGAATTTCACTATGTTTGAACTAGAGCGCGCAGGCATGAATGCTTCCCGACACTTCACCTTTAACTTACTCGCCGTGCTAAGTGAGTATGGAGTTGCGTATGACCATATCGCCACGGGAAAGAATGTTCTGTCTCTTGTAGTACGTTCTAAGGAGTTAGGCGAAAGGACAGAAGAAATCGCTCAAGCTATTAAGAAAGCCTGTAAGGCTCGTGTAACCATTACCAACAACCTCGCAAGTATTTGTATCGTAGGTACTGAGCTTGGTGCGCACCCCAATGTAGTGGGAGGACTTTTACAGTCTCTGGAACCTTTGTCAGGAAGTCCAAAGATCTATTGGCACGAACAAAGTGGAACTGGCACCAGTATCATTATTGGTGTAGCAACAAGCGCCCTACCTGAGGCAGTGCGCTTGTTGTACTCCTATATGCAGTCTCTTAAGACTTCGTAACAATCTCCCAACCCTGAGCAAGAAGCGGCTCAGCCTTTTTATACTTGAGAGTCTGCGTTTCTTCTCCCTTCTGTATGGTGATCTCATCGTTTCTTCCATATACCTGTGTGTTCACAATAGGCTTTTGTTCGGTAGATGCATCTCCTCCTTCAGAAGCCGCAACAAGTTTCGCACGTGTTTTCTCTTCCTCTGCACGGATTCGTGCATCGTCTGCAGGCCTAATCCTGCCAATAGCTTCCATAACAGACTCACGTATAGAAGCCTGCATATGCTGGAAGCGAGCAAGTCCCTCCTTGCGATACTCAATAAGAGGATCTCTCTGTCCGTACGCACGTAGCGATACTGACCGTCGGAGATAATCCATCGTTTCTAGATGCTCAAGCCAGAAAGCATCAGTAACCTGAAGGAGTAGTCTGCGCATAAGCGTCGCAAACACTTCATCTCCAAACTCTTCTTTCTTTGCAGCAAATGCTGCTTCAGCTTCCTTATTCCCCGCAACCATTGAGTAAATGAGGGCTTCTATCTGCTCATTTGTTCCAAGCAAGGCAGTCCTTCGCTCTCCATAGATTGAGAGACGCTGCGTATTGAGCACATTGTCATACGCAAGCACCTGTTTACGTGAGTCAAAGTTAAAGCCTTCAATACGCTTCTGTGCCGTCTCAAGTGCACGGGTTATAAGGGAGCTTTGGATCGGCTCGTCCTCAGGAATCTTGAAAGATCCCATAACCTTCTTAACCATGTCTGAAGCGAACACGCGCATAAGCTTGTCCTCAAGAGATACATAGAAACGAGTTTCTCCAGGGTCTCCCTGTCTACCAGAACGACCTCGTAGCTGATCATCAATACGACGTGCTTCGTGTCGCTCAGTACCGATAACCGCAAGACCACCTACAGAACGTATCTCTTCTCTCTCCTCTTCTGTCGCTACTGCTCCTCCGAGCTTGATATCAACTCCACGTCCCGCAAGGTTTGTGGCAACGGTTACACCGCCCTTACGTCCTGCCTGGGCAATGATCTCTCCCTCTCGCTCATGGTTCTTTGCGTTCAGTACTTCGTGAGGCACTCCTGCCTTATGTAGGTATGCACTTATTACTTCGTTGTCCTCAATAGAAACCGTACCAATCAAGATTGGCTGTCCTGTCTCATGAATATTCTTTACATGCGTTGCAAGTGCCTGGTACTTACCAGTTGCGGTCTGGAAAATAAGATCGTCATAATCCTTACGAGCAATCGGCCGGTGTGTTGGAATACGCACTACCTCAAGACCATATACGGTAAAGAACTCTTCTTCTGAGGAAATACCGGTACCGGTCATACCCGCAACCGCTTCGTACATGCGGAAATAGTTCTGG
>DJWB01000003.1 GCA_002441425.1 Patescibacteria group bacterium UBA6241
TAAGAATAGGCGGAACACAAGAAAACTCATGTTCTTACCAATTTCATTAGCACTATTCAGTTTTCGAAGAGCGAAAACAAACCCCGCCTCCTCTTCAGGAGGCAGTACAGGCATAGTACCTGAGCTAGAATGCACCGTCAAGCATTACAGTTGCCCCTAAAATAAGGGTTATAAAGTATCCGTACGCAGCCATTGACAATACCAATATATGGTGAGATAATCACACTGACTTGTTATTTTCGGGAGCTACAAATATGGACGTTTTCTTCTCGGCGGTGTTGGACATCGCGCGCCTCTTCTGGTGGGTCTTCTTCGTTGGCTGGTGGGCCTGGTGTCTTAACCGGGCGCACAAAGCCACGGACCCCTCCAAAAAGAGGACGTGGCTATTCGTGCCTGCGTTCGTCACGGCCATCGCCGTCGTCATGTCTCTCGGCACGGTTCATGCCATCTACAACGGCGTGGACTGGCAGTGCGCAGCGCATGAGTTCGGCTGCATGGCCGACGAACAGGCTGCCGGTATGTTCTACCGCAGCCTGCGCGAGAAGATGTTCCTCCACAGCTGGTTGAACGCCTTCGGCGATTCCGTCGTGTGGCTCCAGTGCCTCTGGCTCTGGTTGCTGCTTCCCTTCCTCATCTACCGCAAACTCCAAAAGAGGGAGCGGTCCGAGGCGTAATCGGGACCAGGAAATGAGCTTATGCTCACCCTACCCGACAGAACTATTCGGTTCTGTCGGGTAGTTTTGTTTATGACATAACTCCTCTAATTTTAAAGTTGCACTCCCCTCTCAGGGGCGTACAATAGAGGGAGCCGTCAAAGCTTTGCATGAGAGTTAGAACTAAACGCGAATATATTGTCGTCTCCGTTGGAGGCTCGCTTATAGTTCCTCAGGGCATTGATACCTCCTTTCTAAAAAACTTGCGTTCGCTCGTGCTTGAAAAGACCCAGGAGGGGTCTTCTTTTTATATAATCGCAGGTGGCGGCAGACTAGCTCGCAACTACCAGGAAGCTGCAGCTGAGATTCGTGGCGAAGACACACTTGAGCGAGAGGATATGGACTGGTTAGGCATCCATTCAACCCGTCTGAATGCACATCTTCTTCGTACTATTTTTATTGAAGAGGCACAGGCACGCATTGTTAAAAATCCAACTCACCGTCTACGCGGTAGAGAGAGTGTCGTTATAGGAGCCGGGTGGAAGCCAGGATGGTCTACAGATTATTGCGCTGTTATGGCAGCAAAAACACTGGGAGCAAAGAAACTCGTAAACCTATCCAACATAGATTACGTATACACTGCAGACCCACGCACCAATCCTGACGCAACAAAGATTGAAACTATAGACTGGGAATCTTTCCGCAAACTTATTCCTTCAGAATGGGATCCAGGCCTCTCTGCACCGTTTGACCCAGTTGCCGCAAAAGAAGCTGAGGCACTCGGACTTGAAGTTGCAATCATCAACGGCGAGAAGCTGGACGAATTTAAGAAGTATTTAAACGGAGAACCGTTTACTGGAACTACGATCTCCTAAGTGAGTGCATCTAGTGCTGCGCGTGCGTAGTGTTGTACACGAGGAAGAACGTTATAGCTGGGATCTGAAAGTTCCTCGCGAGTAAACCAGCGAATTTCATCGCTCACCTCAGTCTCTCCCTGCACAACGTCTCTCGTCTCTGCACGTCCGAAATACACAAAAGAGATATGGTCATGCGTATCACTGATTGCATGACGATTAATGAAGCGCGGGACTAATACCTCTTTCTCCCCATCGTCATACGTAGGCGCTCGCTCCCCCACAAGCGTAACGGCAAGCCCCACCTCTTCTTGTACCTCGCGCAACGCCGCCTCCTCAGGATCCTCATCAAGCTCTACATGTCCTCCGGGCGGAAACCAGGTGTGGTATTTCTCATGCAATCGCAGCAACACTGCGTCTCCCTCTACAATGTAAGTATCTGCAGCGTAATCAATTTGCTCATGAATATGTGGCATAGCTACAGAAGTGCACTTAGCGCACCATCTATTAACTCCTCAAAGGTTCCTCGCGGCCCATCATTCTCAATACGAACATCCGCCATTGCCATAACTCCAAGCACATTCATATCCCACGGCTCAACGGAAGCGAGCTCTCTTTCCTCCTGCATCACCCATGTATCAAAATCAACCTGGTCTGTGCTTGCGCCTCTTTGCTGTATGCGCTCGTAGCGGATCTTGCGGTCTGCATCAACAGCAAGAATCTTTGCACCTTTCTCCTTTAGGAATTCAGCCTCCCCAATGGCCCTAATGGATTCAATAAGCGCATCTCCTCCATTTTCTAGTGCACGCGCATACAGGCTTTCAATAATGTACGCAGGACCATGTGCTGCACGCAGCTCGTTAGCAACTGAGCGCATAGCCGAGCGATCTGGAACCATACCTCTCTTCTCTATTTCTTCAATAAGAAATTCACGCACAGAGTAGTGCGTGAATCCATGCCTCTCAACGAGATAGTCAACGAGTGTTCCCTTTCCTGCGCCAATGGTACCGGTAACCCCAATAATCATGATTACTGAATCTCTTCTTTTTTAGCAAACAACCGTGCCATTGGAATCAAGAGCGGTGCCGCAAGGAGAACTGATGAGTATGTTCCCACAACAACCCCCGCAAGAAGCACCAGTGAGAAGTTGAGCGTAACTGCACTTCCGAACACCGCAAGTGCAACAAGCGCCAAGATAACCGTAACGGACGTATTTATGGAGCGTCCCAAAGTCTCGTAAATTGCAGAGCCAACTACTTCTTCAAACGGCTGCTCTATCTCGTCTTCAGCATTCTTACGTAGATGCTCACGGACACGATCAAAGATAACGATAGTGTCGTTAACGGAGTATCCAAGAATCGCAAGGAGTGCCACCACAAAGAGTGAGTCTATCTGTGCTCCAGTAAAGTAGTTCCACACTGCATAAAATCCGGTCGGCACGATAATATCGTGAATGAGAATGGCGACCACAATAAAGCCATATACCCATGAAGTAACGGGACGAGATACTTGCCTGAATGCCCAGGCGATATAGAACACAATGGCAAGGATAACTCCGGCAATTGCGTAGAGCGCCTTAATAGCAAGCTCATTTCCAAGAGATGGGCCGATTGAATTAAAGCGAAGTTCTGTCATTGCTTCTGCTCCATCATTTGAGAGAGCAGCAAGGAGCTGATCATGCTCTTCTGGAGAAAGTGTGCGAGTGCGGATCGTAATGTTGCGCTCTCCGCTCTCACGAATTGAGGGTTCATCAAAACCAAGCGCGTGAACGCGTTCGCGTACTTCAGCTAGCTGTGGGCGCTCAGTCTCGTACGCAACTTCAACAAGAGACCCTCCTGTGAATTCAATTGAGAGCTGCGGGCGAATGAACACAATTGCAGCGATAGACGCAACAGTAAGTGCTCCAATGAGTATAAAGAATATCCGGCGGTGAGTAATGATAGGCATATTACGTGTCTTTAGAAGTACGCTTCCCGAACCCAGCCTCAAGTAACTGGTGCCACACTTTAGTAGTCTCCTCAGGAACAATGGCGATCAAGAAGACACGCGAGACAAAGACTGCAGAAACGAGTGAGGCAATCACACCGAATCCAAACACAAGTGCAAATCCCTGCACAATTGAGGTGCCCATCCAAAAGAGAATCACAGAGGAAATAAGCATGGTGAGGTGTCCGTCACGAATAGCAGGCCACGCACGAGAGAATCCAATACGTACAGCCTCCCTTCCGCCAAGGCCTCGGCGAATCTCTTCTTTCATGCGCTCAAAGATAAGCACGTTTGCGTCCACAGCCATACCAATAGAAAGGATGAATCCTGCAATACCAGATGCGGTCAGTGTAATAGGCACTCCCTTGATTACCGCAATTGTAATGAGTACGTAAATTACGAGTGCCACTGATGCAATAAATCCTGGAAGGCGATACCAGACGATCATGAAGAGCGCCACAAGCATAAAGCCAATCACTCCTGCCATAAGCCCGGCCTCAAACGCACTCGCTCCAAGTGTTGCTCCTACGGTATTGCTTGAAACAAGTTCAATAGGAACAGGGAGTGCACCAAAGTTAAGGTTACGCACGAGCTCTCTTCCCTCTGTAGGAGAGAAATTTCCTGAGATGGTTGCCGTACCTCCTGAAATTGCCTCACGTATAACTGGTGTTGAGATTGGCTCTCCGTCCAAATAGATTGCAAGGGTATTTCCAATATTGTCTCTCGTGAGCTGCTCAAAAATCGCTGCCCCCTCATCATTAAAAGTAAGTACTACGATTGGCTCGTTCACCCCTGCCCCACTTGCACTCCCAAACTGCAAATCTGCCTTTTTAAGGTATCGCCCCGTAAGCTCAGTAGGAACAAACACAGGTGTACCGCTCGCAATCTCTCCAGAGGCAATACGGAAATCAAGTGTTGGGGTCTTCCCAATTGCATCAACTGCAGCCTGTACGTCAGTTACGCCTGGCAACTGCACGATCAAGCGATCTTCTTCCGCTCCGGCTACAGCACTTGAGCGCTCAAGCTCAACCAAGGGCTCTGCAACACCAAACAAGTTCACACGGCGATCAATAACGTCACGAAGTGAGTTAAGCGCTCCCTGCTTGTCTTCTGCAAGAGCGCTTGTATCGGCACGATAGATAAGCTCAGTACCTCCCGCTAGATCAAGTCCGAGCTTTATAGGAAAAGATCCTGGCGCATTGGTGGAGATCGCAAACCAGCCCAAGAGGCCAGAAATAAGGAGGACGCCAAGGGCTGGGAGAAAACGCATGATAGACATAGTCTACGCCTTTTTAAGACGCCTGCAACGCCCTTTCCAAGAGCACTCCTGCATTGCGAAATAAACAGGCAACAGCAATTGGACCAACGCCTCCTGGCACTGGCGTAAAGAGCGCAGCCTTTTGCGCGCATTCAGGGTGTGCATCTCCCACAATCGCCCCTCCCTGCTCTGAGGTTCCCGCATCAATAAGTACCACTCCCTCAGAAATGAGCTCCGGAGTTATAAGTCCTGGTGAGCCTGCACCCGAAACGATAATATCCGCATCTTTGAGTAGAGAAAGATTTCCTGATTCAAGCGTTATTACGGAAACATCTGCTCCCTGCATACGCAACCAGTGCGCAACTGGTTCCCCAACTAGCCTTCCCTGCCCAATAACAACAGCACGTGTTCCAGCAACAGAAACGTGTGCACGAGCGAGAATCTCTTTAACTGCTGCAACAACAGGAGGCAACAATGCGTCCGCTGCACCGCTCTTAAACAATTCATATGCTTGCTTTGAAAGTACGTCTGCGTCTTTCGCTACCGGTATGGCATTTAATACCTCTTCAGAATCTAAGTGCTTCGGGAGTGGCAACTGGACTAAAAGTGCATCGCATCCTGTTCTTTGCACTGCAGCCACAACCTCTTCTGTGGAAGCGGTTTCTGAAACCCTCACAATATCTAAATGCATACCTGCATCCTCAGCACGCGCTTCCTTAATAGATAAATAGGATTCTGTAGCAGGAGAAGGAGAAACTACCAGTGCACGCACTACGGCACTTCGTGAAGAAGATTCACGAGTCTCTTTTAAAATATCTTTAGCAATCGCGCGTCCATCAATGTTCATACCTGTATTCCCCATTCTTCCTTGAGTTCTTGGATGCCTTCCTCAAGCGTTACAGTCGGTGCCCAGCCCAATAGCTCACGGGCTTTCGCAGTATCTCCAAATGTGTCCTGCGCATCTCCTGGGCGTGGGTCAAGGTACTCTCGCTCCCCTCCGATAAGTGTTGCGAGCGCATCCACAGATACATTACGTCCTGCCGCAATATTTATAACCTCCCCCTTCCCTACAAGCTCACTTTCCATTGCAGACATGCACGCCTCAACCACGTCACGCACGTGCGTAAAGTCGCGCGTATGAGAACCGTTGCCTGTTATAGGGAGCGGCTTTCCTTCCTTGCGACATGAAAGGAACTTAGGTATTGCAAGTGCGTATCCGCCATCAGGACGCATGCGAGGACCATACACACTGAAGAAACGCAGCGTCACTGTTTGCATTCCATAGTTCTCTGCAAAAAGGCGCGCATACTCTTCCCCTGCGAACTTCTGAAATGCATACAGACTAACTGGGCGCGGCTGCATGTCTTCTGTAAAAGGAAGTGTGTCTTGGGTGCCGTAGGAAGAACTTGATCCTGCGTACACAACCCTACGCACACCTGCATCCCTCGCTGCCATGAGCACAGAAAAGGTTCCGTCTATGTTGGCGCGGTGAGACTCTTCTGGATAGTCATAGGAGTACGTAACACGCGGAAGTGCTGCAAAATGGAATACCGCATCTGCTCCCTGAAACAGAGTTCGCAGCGCATCAGTGTCCAGAACGTCCAATTCATGGAACGAAGCTTCTGCTGGTACGTCCTCCCTTCTTCCATTTATTAGCGTATCAACTACATGCACCTCATGCCCGCGAGAAACAAGCTCGTCTGCAACATGTGAACCTATGAATCCCGCACCTCCTGTTACAACTATCTTCATGGCTTTGGATTACGTGCCTCGTCTGGCACAAAAGATTCATAGATACCATCCGTATAGCGGAACGCGTCTAGGCTTTCGTACTGGTATTCGTATCCATACACACGAGTGAGTTTGCTTCCATCAACAGCAATAGGATATGAGTAGCCTTTCCAACTTCCCTTAGCAGTTGGAACTTTCCCACGAGTTGCATGCCACAAGAATGCAAACGGAAGTCGTGCCATCCAAGGCTGGATCATAATAGTTTTCTTTCCCACTGCAGCAGCCATGTCTTTGCCGCGCACTACTTCTCCAGGCGGACAAATATTAAAGACTTCGTATGTTCCCTTTGGTTCGCTGAGTGCAAGCAACTCAACCAAATTAACCACATCATCCTCATGAATAAATTGGCGTACCCAGCGAGGAGTAACAGGGACAAATCGTGTAAGCACTGAAATCAATCTGTACACAAAAGAATCTTTCAATTGACCCGCGAGTGCTGCCTGCAATCCAAATCGTATACGCATAAACCTACCCCGAGGTCCGGTTATTGCCGCAGGACGTACCACAGCAGTAGGTACTGCCTTCCCCGCCTCCTTTGCCTCAGCAAAAAGCTTTTCAAGATGCTCCTCAGTTATGCGTTTCTCCTCTGCATATAAATAGTCTGTCTTCCTAAACGGTTCTTCCTCAGTGAACCGATGTTCAATTGTGTTATCAGGAAATGCTCCATACGAAGCTACCGTTGAGAAATGAATGAGTCGCTTCACTGAAGATCCCTCGTACGCAAACTCAAATACTTTATCTGAACCCTCTATATTCCATTTCCACGAGAGAGGACGGTTCCCGTATATCTCTCTGATCTGCCACGCAGTATGGATAACAATATCCGGAGCAAGTGCACGTACATGCTCTTCCCAATCATCTGCAGTGTTTGTCTGTATATAGGTAAGCTTTGGCTCGTCCTTAATAAGATCTGGTAGAGGCTCCTTATCAAGACCAATTACACGCGCTACATCACTGCGCTTTGCAAAACGCTCCACCAACATGGTGCCTACGTATCCTGCTGCCCCTGTAATGAGTACGGTGTGTTGCATAGGTCCACTCTACCAGGCTGAGAGCCTGAACAACATACGCTTCACCGTCTTGAGAGCAATCACCAAATCAAGTCCGAGTGAGCGGTGTTTTAGATAATAAAAATCATACGCAAGGCGCACCGTCGTCTCTCGTACAGATTGAGGACTCATGTTGCCCGGCTCATATTGCTGATTTATCTGCGCCCAGCCAGTAATACCCGGCTTCACGCTGTAGCGCATGTTGTAGTGCGGAAGTGCTTCTGCCAATCTCTTGCCTAGCGTTACTACGTCATTGCGAGGACCAATGAGTGACACTTCTCCTTTCAGTACATTAACGAACTGCGGAAACTCGTCCAGAGAGGTCTGCCGCAGAATCTTCCCAACACGCGTAACTCTGTTCTCGCTTTCTCCCTCCCACGCACCGTCTTCTACAGTACGCATACTTCTAAATTTATACGCCTTTATACGAGATCCTCGTTCTCCGTACCTGTCCTGAGATATAAATAGAGGACCCTTCCCTTCTGATCTAAGTGCAATCCATACAAACGGAACTGCTATAAGCGTAATGAATCCCATAAGCACTCCGCCTGCGATATCTATGAGCCGTTTCGGAATGGTGTACCAGAGCGGATCTTCAGTAGTAACGTTCTCTAGAAACCATCCCTGATCAAGGAGAGAGAGCGGGATACGGTCAAAGACCTCCTCATACAAGTCTGCAAAATCTATAAGTTCATACCCGCGCGCCGCGTTTGGAAGATCATACAGTGCAGGCAGAAGCCCACGCGCATCGCACGCTGCCATATCTGCAACGACAACTTCAACTCCGTCAGGCAAACAGGTACGGCGCTTCTCAGGCGGAAATGCAAGAAACTCCTCAGGAGTGTACGCGGAAGAAAACGCGATGTGGTATCTAGGATTGCTGTTAACCTCTTCTGCAAGTTCTGCAGCCTCAGTGCCCTCAGCAATGAGCACTGCCTTAGCTCGCGAGCGGCGAATGGAAATCCTTGGATACACGGCAAGTCTCCAAATAAATATGAATACAAGAGACACGGCAAGATAGATAACAAGTGTAGTCTTTGGCGCAATGCCTACACCTGGAACGAGGAAGAAGAAGAGCGCAGCGAGAATAATATTAGCTACCTGTGTACGCACGAGTGCTTGCGGTTGATGGCTCTTAAAGAGGATAGTCCCCTTCCCATAGAGCCCCGACATGTAAAAGACAATCGTCCAGATTATGAAAAGCAATGCAAAGGGACCAATGTGGTCCTCTACGGAGTCCATGGACGGCAGCGCGCCGGTACGCAAAATGAGCGTCACATACAATGACGCAGTAAAGACGGCGATATCGCCTATGAAAAGTAGCGCTGGTGCGCGCCTGCGGCCGTAGATCATGTCTTCACGGTATACTATAGAACATCCGGACAATCATGGAAGTCGCACCCGAAAAGCTCCAAGGACAGCAGAAACGCATCCTGTACGTTATAACCAAGGCAAACTGGGGTGGTGCGCAGCGCTATGTATACGATATGGCCCTGGGCGCCCAAGCTCTAGGCCACTCTGTTTTAGTTATTTCAGGGACTAAGGGAGTCCTCACGGACCGCCTTACACAGGCAGGGATACCTGTGCACACCATCCAAAGCATGCAGAGAGACATTAAGCTCATTGGAGAGTGGAACTCGTTTAAAGAATTACTCGTACAGATTCGCAGCTTCGCGCCAGACATAATTCACGGGAACAGTTCAAAGGCTGGCGGACTTGCTGCATGTGCAGGACGTATTGCACGAGTGCCTACAATTATTTTTACTGCACACGGGTGGGCATTTAACGAAAACCGTCCCTGGTGGCAACGTGCTGTTATTGCCCTGTTCCATTTCTTTGCAGTCTTTCTTTCACACACCACTATCTGCGTATCTGATGCAGTACATAGGCAGGCAGCATGGATGCCTTTTGTGCAGCGAAAACTGCGAACGGTACATGTTGGTATAGATCCAACTGAACTCAAGCAAAAGACAGAAGCACGTGAGCATCTTGCTCCTGAACTAGTGAAAGAATTCCCCGATGCGCTTTGGGTAGGAGCTCTCGCAGAACTGCACCACACTAAAGGACTGGATGTGCTCATTAAAAGCTTCAGTGCTGCTCCTCAGGATGCCGTACTTGTGCTCATTGGAGACGGCCAAGAATGGGGGCATTTGCAAAAACTCATACAGATTGGAGATGCGTCAGACCGTATAGTGTTGGCGGGATTTGTCCCAGACGCTGCCTCATATCTTTCTGCATTTGATATCTTTGTTCTCCCTTCCCGCAGCGAGGCCCTTGGCTACGCACTTCTTGAAGCAGGTGCTGCGTCTCTCCCCTCAATTGCAAGTCGTGTGGGTGGAATCCCTGAAGTAGTAAAAGACACTGAGAGCGGCATACTGGTTGCTCCTGAAGACATGCATGCGCTAACAGATGCCATTACGCTTCTGTGTGAAAATGAGCCACTGAGAGAAAGCCTTGGAAAGGCACTGCATGAGCGCGTAAATCGCGTATTTACGAAAGAGAAAATGCTTCGCGAAACATTTGCGCTGTATACGCGCTAGCCGACATACTCCTGCCCCGCCGCTTCGCGAGGAACACTTCTCGCATCTCGTGCGAGAGCGGCGATAATACCGAGAGCGGCAAATTCAACAATGAGGTGTGATCCTCCATAGCTCATGAATGGAATGGTGGTGCCTGTAACGGGAAGCAGTCCCAGATTAATTCCCGCATGAATACCAATGTGAGCCATAAGAAGTATGGCTACTCCAAGCGTAAAGAGCGCATCAAAATTCGTTGCGCTCCTACGTGCAATATACAAAAGCCGTGCCAAGAGGAGCCCATAGAGCGTGAGCACAAGTACAATCCCTGCAAATCCCCACTCCTCTGAGAACGAGGCGAAGATAAAATCTGTCTCGTACTCCGGAAGGAATCTCAGCTTAGATTGTGTTCCGTATCCAATACCTTTCCCCCACAGTTCCCCAGAACCAACGGCAACCGTTGCTTGGTACGCGTTGTACCCTGCCCCATGAATATCGCTGGCGGGGTTAATAAACGATACGATGCGTGCTCGTTGGTAATCATGGAGTGCAAAAGTCCACAGACCTGCCGCTGCAATAGCAGCTGAAGTAATGATAATTGCGAGATGCTTCTTTGATATACCCGACACAAGAATCATGCCGAACCACACGATACTGAAAATAACTGCAGTTCCAAGGTCAGGCTCTACGAGGATAAGGAGTATGAGTCCGGCCGCATACGCACCAGACACAATAATATGTCTGAAGTCCCCTATCTCCATATGGCGGCGAGAGAAGTACTTCGCCATAAGTGCAATAAATACAATCTTTGCGGGATCTGCAGGCTGCAAGGAGAAAGCTCCTAGATCAAACCAAGATTTTGCACCTTGAACTGCGTGTGTTGCAACCAACAAAAGCATGAGCAATCCGATACAGATTGCATACCCTGTCAGAATAATAGGTGTACGTCGCAAGAAGCGCATGTCTATAGACGCGCAAATAAGAAATGCTACCGTTCCAATCCCTATCCAAATAAGCTGGCGAGGAGCTAAAGATGCCGCCTCCCCAAAGGGATGCATTGTAAGCACACCGAGGAATGAGAGTGCCAGTGGAATTAACAGAAGTGGCCACTCAGACTTCAGAGCGCGTAGTGGACCGCGCCTAAGAAGCCCGCTCATGGAAGTGGCAGCACAGGCACAACCTCAACACGAAGCGGGTCGCCAAAAGGGTTACTCCAGGTAAATACTGCAGTTGCACTTCCCTGCGCAGGAATTTCTCGTACTACTGTCTGAGAAGCGGCAATCGCATTCCCCTGGCTATCAAATGCTGTTGCAACAAGCCGTACATTGTAGAGCGCATGCGGCGAAGAATTTTGAAGCTCTGCGGTAACTCTTGGTTCTGCTCCCTGTGTAAATTCAGCGCTAGACACAATCGGGACTATCAACTCTGCCTTTGGTTTCGTCCACACAATATCCTCGTCAAAGGTTACGAACGCTCTCGTTGCGTTTAGTGGTCCGGCATACATTCCGGACTCAAATACAGGAACTATAGACTGTGCGGGCAAATCAATTATTGCGCTCTTTGTTGCAAGCGAAAGACCACTCTCGTCATACAGTTCTATGGTGTACTTTGCTCGCTTCGTTTCTGCATCCCTGTTCCTGTTCTCTATATATGCGATTACATCAGTTCTCCCATTTGGAAGCTGCAGTGCGCGCGCGAAAGACACTCTTGGTGCATCAAGTGTAATGGAGCAGATGCGTGCGCATCCTCCCCCACAGTCAATACCAGTTTCTCCTTGATTTTGCTTTCTGTCTGAACACGTAGGAGTTTCGTACACTACAGAAAAGACGAGCGCAGACAAAAGCACAAGTGCGAGCGCAGCGGCTCCACCAATGATTAGTGATCTTCGTTTTTGTGCCCACGTTAAAGCCATACACCCTAGTATATAAGAAAAGTAGCTGTGCCTAAAATCACAAAAGCCGCCCAGTGGGGCGGCTTTTGAATTGTAAAAGAAACACGCGCATGATGCTGGCGACAACCTACTCTCCCCTTACGAGTACCATCGGCTCAAGAAGGCTTAACTGCCGTGTTCGGAATGAGAACGGGTGTGGCCCTTCCGATAAATCACCAGCATCATGCGCACGTTTCCGTCCTCATGGACGGACGAATATGCAAATAGGACTATCACAGATCACTTCGCTAGAAAGTGACGTACAAAGTTCCGCACAGAAGTCTGGGCATATTAGTACTTCTCGACTCAACGCATCACTGCGCTTCCATCTAAAGCCTATCAACCTAGTAATCTTCTAGGAGCCTCATAACGATTCCTAATCTTGGAGTTTGCTTCCCGCTTATATGCTTTCAGCAGTTATCAATTCCCGACATAGCTACCGAGCGATGCCACTGGCGTGACAGCTCGTAGACCAGAGGTCAGTTCACCCCGGTCCTCTCGTACTAGGGGCAAGTCTCCTCAAGAATCAACGCCTGTAGTAGATAGGAGACCAACCTGTCTCACGCATTTCGTTAACTTCCATTACTGGAAGGATCGGACTGTAAATTCATCCTTACGGATGTCTGACGTTCAGTCTCTACGGGCACTTTCGTTTCCCTCGGTGTTGCCCCTCCGTTAGGAGTAGGGTTCCACCGATATGAGTCAGCTTGCTTGTATACATTGCTGCATACAACCGCCGTGTCATGGTTGGTTCTATCTTAGTTTCAAGACGAAAAGACATTCACATCGCACTTTATCGGTTCTGATAACAGAAATCTCGAAGGGATTCAAACGGTGTGAGGAACAAATCCGAAGATTTGAGCCCCACACGGTTTGAACCCAGCTCGCGTACCTTTTTAAATGGCGAACAGCCATACGCTTGGGACCTTCTCCAGCCCCGCGCTAAGGTGAGCCGACATCGCTGTCAGTATCGCACTCTTCCATTACTGGAAGGATCGGACTATATCTTCATCCTCTCGATCACATGAGAGGAGATGGCGTGTTAGCCACGATACATTTCAGCATCGCAACTAAGTTCAGTTAAGAACAAGTCTCTACGGGGTCATAACCCAATTTTGTATGTCATGGAGGGAACAATATATGGAGAAATACTTTTAAAGAGTATGGGTATTGAAGATTTCTTAATACGAATTCTTGAATACACCTTATCTTTATTGAGTGAACTCTCTATACCGAGTTTCAAAAGCGATGCTCTCAAAACTTCTTGATCGTGCTGAGCAAACTGCTGTGTATTTAAGTACACATCGCTTGCTCGGCATCGACTTCCATCATCCATGAACCATACAGCTAGCATTACTGGATCCAAGACAAGATTCTCTGGGATGCTCTTCTTACCTTCTCCATAGAAGGCAGTGTGGAGTTTTGTTATTTCAGGATGCTGTCTCGTATTGAAACGATACGCTACACGCGTTCCGTTACTTTTACGAGATTTGGGACCGCTCTTACAAAATGCTTTAAGCATTTCATATTTCCAGTCTACATACGCTTTCTGCGAAAACGCATGATTGACTTCAAGAAGAGCGTTCTTCTTTCCTGAAACAATTCTCAGATATCCATCGCCAAGGATGGTTCCAATAATTATTGATCGCTGTAATTCGGTTAGACTTCCCACGGTATTGTCCATTTTACAATGGATTTCACCGTTATAAGCCATGTTTTTCAACCACAACTGCCTTGAGCCAAAACAGTTGTGGCCAGACTCATGCGATTACTCGCATGGCACCCCGATTCGTTAAGGTGCCGAACTCCGCCGTCGCTATGGACGCTTGGGCGGAACTAGCCTGTTATCCCCAGGGTAACTTTTATCCGTTAATCTCTGGCCGCATCTAAGGCGTACCATCGGTTCACTATGCTCTGCTTTCGCATCTGTGCGGGATGTACCCCTTACAGTTAAGCTGGCTTGTGCCATTACACTATCGGCACGGTTTCCATTCGCGCCTAGCCAACCTTAATAGACTCCTCCGTTACTTTTTAGGAGGATAGCGCCCCACCAAAACTACCCGCCAGGCACTGTTCCCACGTAGTTCTTACGCGGGTTAGAGACTGCACAATATAAGAGTGGTATTTCACTGGCGACTCCACACACCCCAAGAGGTATGCTTCAAAGTCTCCCACCTATGCTACGCATATATCACGCAGCCCCAATACCAAGCTGTAGTAAAGCTCCTGGGGTCTTTTCGTCTAACTACAGGTAACCGGCATCTTCACCGGTATTGCATTTTCACCGAGCAAGTCCTCGAGACAGTTTTCCACTCATTACGCCATTCGTGCACGTCTGAACTTACCAGACAAGGAATTACGCTCTACTATTCCTTCAAGCAGGACCATATCTTCACCCCAATTGCTTGGGGGCACGACGTATGGCCTCTCATATGAGTCGTGGATCCAACAAACCTTTCGGTTTGAAGAGGTAGCTTTTCATGACGCAAGTCTCTCAACACTGTTTACGGTCTCCTATAACCGCCCCAATCCGTTCTGCGTACGATTGCTCATACGCAGAACCTTAGGACGATTATAGTTATC